>JAKAGZ010000033.1 GCA_021815365.1 Bacteroidota bacterium | reverse complement strand
AATTGCCGGCAGGTTTAAATTCATTTACAAGTGTTGAAACTTCCCTGCCTAGTACATCATAAACTTTCAATGAAACAAATCCGTGTTCGGGGATTCGGAATTCGATTTCAGTTTTTGGGTTAAAAGGGTTCGGATAGTTTTGTTCCAGCAAAAATGATTCAGGAATTTTTCCGAGAGATGAGGGAACGGAGGTAACAACTTGAGAGAGCGGCCTGTTCCATATTCCTGATCCGGAGCTGAATGTACCAACAACAAGATTGTTTCCGCTCAAGATTATTGAAGTAATAAATTCGCCTTCCAAATTATCAGTAATATCAGTCCATCCTGTAAAATTATTTGTAGAATGAAAGATATGCCTAGGTGTACAATAAAAGTAGTCTTTACCCCAAAAAACAAAAGACTTGACGTACTTGATCGTATCATTGATCATAGACCAGTTTACCCCTTCATCAGTTGAGGCATAAATACCCTGTCCTGAACCTGCAAATATGTTTGTATTGTTTTCTGCCAAACCAAGAACTCCATCAATCCTTTGTCCATTGTCTACCACGGACCAGTATTTTTTATCCTTATTAAAAATATAAATACCGGCTCCTGTTGCAGCAAAAACTTTATTCCCTTTAACAAGCAAAGAATAAACTAATCCACCTGTCATTCCACTATCTATCGCCATCCAATCATCACCATTGTTAGTTGATTCAAACATCTTACCTTGATATGCTGCTGCATATATTGTACTTCCATCTGCCGCTAATGTGCTGACATATTGATTACCGATCCCGTTGCTGGAATAACTCCAGCTTGCAGCATCATCATTTGATTTGTATACGCCAAGATCGGTACAAGCAAAAATACTGCTGTCGTTAATAGCTAAGCCAAATACAGGCATATTAAGACCGGAATTTTTAAGAATCCAATGCACACCATTATCCCTGGATAAGAAGACTCCCCGATACGTACCTGCATAAAGAATTGTATTTTTTTTTGCAAAAGTGAACACTGTGTCTGATACACTTAAGTCATTCCTAATCCATTGCGATCTGGCAGTGCAGAGAATAAAAAAGGATAAAAATATTCTGAAAAAATAAGAGGTTAATTTTTTCATAATCCCACTCTCCCTAATTTTAAAAAGATAAGACCTGTTACATAATAAATATTTTTTACTGCAACATTTATATATAACTTATCAAATAGTAACAACGGGGTCAAGTTCATTAATAACGACAATACTGAATCATTTGCCAGAGAAAAGAAAGTAGATTTAAAACAAGAAATAATCTTACATCTTCAGCCTAAACGAAAACTCCGAGCCTGCATTCAGTTTGCTCTTTACCTCAATTTTAGAATCGTGTGCTTCAACGATGTGTTTTACAATTGCGAGTCCCAATCCTGTGCCGCCGACAGACCTGGAACGCGCTTTGTCTACGCGGTAAAATCTTTCAAAAATTCTGCCCAGATCTTCCTGTGGAATGCCAATCCCAGTATCTTTGACTGTTATCCTGCAGTGCTTTCCTTCTTCAGCCAGAATAACTTCAACATTTCCCGCTTCAGTATATTTTATCGCATTCTGTATTAGGTTCACAAATACCTGGCGAAGTTTGTCCTTATCACCAAAAACATTTAGCTTATTTTTTTCTGCTACCAGTTTCAGAGCGATCTTTTTCTCTTCTGCTGTTGGTCTGATCTCATCTAATAATTTTTTGAGGTAATCAACTATGTCGAAATACCTGAAGCTCAAACGCATCTCGCCGGATTCTATCATCGAAATATCTATCAGGTCACTTAACAGGTTACTTAGATTGATGGTGTGATTATTTGCTTTCTCGAGAAAAGTTTTATTCACCGCAGGGTCATTGATAGCCCCGTGAAGAAGTGTTTCGATATATCCCTGTATAGTAAAGATCGGGGTGCGCAGTTCGTGTGAGACGTTTGCAAGAAATTCTTTCCTCATCCTTTCAAGCTTTTTCAGATACTCGATGTCATTCTTCTCCTTCTCAAACATTTTCTGAATTTCATTCTGGAGACCAAGAAGATTCTTCGGCAGTAAAATTTCTTCCGGTGACCGGAATACATTCTTCCTGATACCCGAAATTACAGTCTTAATATTTTCTAATTCTTTCGACCTCTTTGCACCAATAACCAAAAGTAAAATGAACAGTAATATTACCAATAAAATTATGACCAGGATTTTTGCAGCAGGATCTGCAATTTGTGGAGTTATTATAAAAATAAGAAGCAGGCAAAAAAGAAACGTCTCGGGGAAATAAACCCGGGAGGATAAAAGATATAATTTGATTTTATTCAACACTTCTGAATTTATACCCTACACCTTTAATTGTTTCTATCAGGCTCGAGTGCTTATCAAGTTTTTCCCTGATCTTCCTGATATGAACATCAACAGTTCTGTCAACAACATACACATCAGGTCCCCAGACTTCTTTTAAAAGTAAATCCCTGCTGAAAACTCTGTCAGGATTATTGGCAAGGAAATAAAGTATCTCAAATTCCTTTCTTGGAAACACAATGTGTTGATTATCCAGGTTGACAGTGTATTTCTCTTTATCAATTGAAAGTGGACCAATCTTAATAAAAGAAGGCTGATTTTTCTGAACAACCATATCACCCTTTCTCAGGTTTGATTTCACCCTGGCTATCAGCTTTTGGGGCGAGATTGGTTTCTGAATATAATCGCTGGCTCCAAGTTCCAATCCTTTTATTTCATCAACTTCACCGGATTTAGCAGTAAGAAAAATTACAGGAATATTTTTGTACTCCCCGTTATCACGGATTTTCCTGTAAACTTCAAAGCCATCAAGCTTAGGCATCATTATATCAAGAATAACAAGATCAGGTTTCTGATTTATTTTCTCCAAAGCTTCAATTCCATCGTAAGCCGGAATTACATTAAAGCCTTCTTTTTCGAGGTTGTATTTAAGGAACTCAACAATATCGTGTTCGTTATCAACTAAAAGTATTTTTGTTTTAGCCATAGAAATTACTTCTGGACATTTTTTTATTATAACTTAACTTCCGCTCTCTGTTTTGCTGACTTGTACATCCCTTCAACCACTTTCATTCTCATTAGCCCCTCTTCCCCTGTAGAAAGAACAGGATTCAGTCCCCTTACTGCTCCTATAAAACTTTTCAGTTCGTTATAATATGATTTCTGAAAAAGTGTCATCGGGTTTTCTTCTTTAGGAGGATTCAGCTCAATTATCTTATCTTCTATTTTCTTAAATACTTTAAACGGATTTATTGATGCGCTGCCTTTCGAACCATGTACAGTAACAAAGAACAAATCTTTTTCAGTTAACAAAGACCAGCTTGTTTCAATATTAATCAAGGCTGAATTCTTACCTCTCAAAAAACTTACTGAAGTATCTTCCACTGTCTTTGTGTTTATACTAAAATTTTGTGTTGAAATAGTTTGCACAGGCGAATAGTCTAAAATCCAAAGACAAAGATCGAGCAATAAAATTCCGAGATCGAGGATAACTCCTCCGCCGGATTCAGCTTTTTGCGTAAACCATTTTTCCAAACTGCTCTGTCTTCTCACCCAGCTTGCTTTTATATAAATGGGTTCGCCGATCTCGCCGGCGTTAATCAGGCTTTTCAGAAGCATTGCATCAGGGCGGTATCTTAAATTCATCCCGACCATGATCTTTTTCTTATTTCGCTTAGCAGCTTCAACAACAGGTTTCGCTTCAGCAAAAGAACGTGCAAGGGGTTTTTCTACAAGAATATTTTTTTGAGCTTTTAATGAGGCTATGGCAATTTCTTTGTGCGAGCTTGTCGGGGTAGCGATGATTACAGCCTCTGCGTTACTTTTATCGAGCAGTTCTTTATAATCGCTGTATCGTTCTTTAATATTGAATTTGTCGGCTACAGCATTCAATCTGCTTTTATTTAACTCAGCTACAGCTACAACCTCGGTGCTGTTAAGTTTCATCAGGTTTGGCAAATGGATTAATTGCGCAACGCCTCCGAGACCGATTACAGCAACCCTGGTTTTCTCCATTAAACAGCTACCTCGTGATTGATGCTTTTACTTTCGCAAAATATTTTCACTTTTGAAGCGATGCCGTCCGGATCAATCCCTAAAAGCTTATGCAGTTCAGCCTGTGTACCGTGATCAACGAAACGATCAGGCAGGCCGATTCTCATAACATCGTTCTTATAATTTTTTTCTGCAAAATATTCCAGCACACCGCTGCCGAACCCGCCCATAAGTGAACTCTCTTCGAGTGTAATTATTTTCGAATGTTTCTTTGCGATTTCATCAAGCCTCTTTGTATCAAGAGGTTTTACGAATCTCATATTTATAATTTCACAAGAGATGCCTTCCTCTTTCAGCTTATCAGCAGCCTTTACAGAATAATTAGTCATTAAGCCAACCGCCAACATCGCAACATCTTCTCCATCCTGAATTTTTTCACTAGTACCGATCTCTATCAGATCAAATCCCTTCTTCAATGGAACTCCGAAGGCAGAGCCGCGGGGGTAACGCAGAGCTATCGGGCCATCTTTATATTCAACGGCTGTAAATAACATATCGCGCAACTCTGATTCATCTTTCGGCGCCATAATTACCATGCCGGGTATTAGCCTGAGGTAAGTTAAATCAAATGCGCCATGGTGAGTAGGTCCGTCTGCCCCAACCAGTCCCGCCCTGTCAAGAACAAACACAACGTGCAGATGCTGCAAAGCAACATCATGAATTATCTGGTCAAATCCTCTCTGAAGAAAAGTAGAATAAATTGCTACGACAGGAATTATATTTTGAGTAGCAAGACCCGCAGCAAAAGTTACGGCGTGCTCTTCTGCAATTCCAACATCAAAATAATTTTCAGGGATTTCCTTTTGCAGATAGTCAAGCCCGGTTCCATCGGGCATTGCACCTGTAATGCCGATAACCTTTTTATTATTCTTTATAATTTCCACCAGGGCTTCACCAAAAATTTTTGTGAAGGCCGGCGGAGCGCCTTCTTTTTTGTAAGCTTTACCAGTCAGCTTATCGAAGGGGGTAGAGGCGTGCAGTCTCTGCTCGTGTCCTTCTGCCGGTTTGTATCCTTTCCCTTTCTGAGTTATAGCATGAACAAGAATAGGACCCTTAAGATCTCTAACCTGTTCAAAAATTTTTATCATCTGGTGTAAATTGTGTCCGTTGATTGGTCCAAAATACCTGAAGCCGAGCGCTTCGAAAAGCATTCCCGGTGTTACAACAGCTTTAACCCCTGTCTCAAGACGTGCAGCAATTTTTCTCAGCCTGTCACCGAACTGATCAAGTTTACCGGTCAGGTCCCAAATCTGCCCCTTAAATTTATTGTAATCGGGGTGAGCAATCATTTCAGTAAAGTAATTTGAAATCTGCCAGACATTTGGAGCGATAGACATGTTATTATCATTCAGCACAACAATAAGATCAGACTTTCTGATGCCGGAATTATTCATTGCTTCATAAGCCATTCCGCCTGTCATCGCACCGTCGCCCATTACAGCAACTACTTTCCTGTTTTCTTTATTCATATCGCGGGCAACAGCCATGCCAAGCGCCGCAGAAATAGAAGTTGAAGCGTGCCCGGCACCAAAAGTATCGTATTCACTTTCCGTTCTTTTCAAAAATCCGCTGATACCGTTCAACTGCCTGATACTTTTCAAAGCTTCTTTTCTGCCTGTGAGAATTTTATGCGGATACGCCTGATGCCCTGTATCCCAGACAACAAGATCGTACGGGGTATTAAAAACTTTATGAATCGCTACGGTCAGTTCAACAGCGCCCAGACCGCCGCCGAAGTGTCCCCCGATCTCAGATATTGTATCAATCATATATTCGCGGATATCTGCACAAAGCTGTTTCAACTCGTGGGAATCCAGAGTTTTAACATCCGCAGGAATATTTACTTTCGACAAAACTTTGTATTTGCTCATATCAGCCATTTTTAAAAAGACTCCGGCTTTTTATTCTTCGAAAAGTTCTTCACGATCTTCAGAGAGGTCGGATATTTTAGATTTTAATTCTGTAATTTTTAACTCAGCACTTTTTAAAGTAGCAGTACACTCTCTGGATAATTTTATCCCTTCCTCATAAAGAGAGATCGCCTCTTCAATCCCGATGTCTTCGCTGTCGAGAAGTGAGGAAATTTCTTCAAGCCTGTGCAGCTTGGTTTCGAAGGAATCTTTATTTGTTTTGATTATCTTTTTTGCCATAAGTATAAATTATTTTATTTCAACGTTTACCTGGTCATCATAAAAAACAAGCGACGCAGATTTTTTCCTGTCTAATTTTTCTGCACGAGGAATATATTTTGAATCCTGTTTCACAAGCACCAGCCCTTTTTTCAGCGATCTTTTTATATCGTGTCCTTCAATCGTTTTAGCTAATAATGATAACCTGCCATTATATTGTAACATTTTCCTGTCGATACTCTGAAGAAGTTTATGACTCGCGTTATCTAACATCTGGGTATTTTTTCTAACCAGATCAAGAGGCATTCTGAATCCATAAGAGCTTAACAAGTCTGAAATTTTTTTGTGCATTTTACTGCAAAGCTCAACAAGATTTTGTGTTGAAGTATAGGAAAATTCAGTAATAAAGGCAAAGAACTCTTCTTTATCCGGCGTAGCTAACTCCATTGCTGCAGAGGGTGTAGCAGCGCGAAGATCGGCGACAAAATCAGCAATTGTAAAATCAATTTCGTGCCCGATACCTGTGATCACCGGAATTTCAGAATTAAAAATTGCGCGTGCAACAATTTCTTCGTTAAATGCCCAAAGGTCTTCGATCGAACCGCCGCCGCGCCCGACTATCATTACATCAATATCTTTCTGCCGGTTCATCAGTTCAATACTCTTAACTATCATTTCTGCTGAACCGCTGCCCTGAACTTTTGTCGGAGCAATCACAAGCTCCACCAGAGGGAATCTCCTCTTTGCAACACTGATCATATCTTTAAATGCTGCACCGTCAATTGCTGTGACGATTCCTATCCTCCGTGGAAATGCCGGGATTGGTTTTTTGAATTCTTCATCAAATAATCCTTCGGCAGATAATTTTTGTTTCAATGCTTCAAATGCAGCCTGCAGTTCGCCAACTCCGGAAGGTTTCATCGAACGGACATCTATTTGATAATTTCCCTTTGGCGGATAAACTGTGATCTTTCCATTTACAATAACTTTCATCCCGTCCTGTGGAGTGAAAAAAACATAATTGTTAAAACCTTTCCACATCGCGCAGGAGATTGATGCGTTTGCATCTTTCAGGCTGAAATACCAGTGACCGGAAACGTGAGCTTTAAAATTGGAAATCTCCCCCTGAACAGACACCTGATCAAATTGGTCTTCAAGAGTTTGTTTGATTTCCCTGGTTAATTCTGATACTGTAAGTATTATACTCATATTAAAAAAAATCTTACTCTTACTCTTGTTCTTACTCTTACTCTTAAGCTTACTCCTACTCTTATTAAAAATGGAACGAAAAGAAATTAGAATAAATACCGATAGAAATTTCCTGGAAATCCCTGTCTGAATGAGAAGGCTGTGTATTAAACCTGTACCGTGAATAGACAGTGAAGGTATTCAGTATATTAAAAAGTCCCACGGAAATTTCTGCACTGTAGCCGTTATAGCCGTCAAAATTAGTAAAGCCAGTAAAGCCG
Organism: Bacteroidota bacterium; assembly: GCA_021815365.1. GTDB lineage: Bacteria > Bacteroidota > Ignavibacteria > Ignavibacteriales > Ignavibacteriaceae > JAKAGZ01. The sequence continues at coordinate 23,001 of JAKAGZ010000033.1, read as the reverse complement.
GGAGAAATATATTCTAAAAACGGCGTTGCAAAAAAATGTTTATAGCCTAACCTGAAAAAATTGCTTGCGTCAGCATTGAATATGTGAGAATACTCTATCGAGAAATATCCGGTTGGATAGTTTATATTCGAAGATCTGAATGCTATGAGCGGGATCTCTTTCGTCAATGCAAAAAAATTATTGTTATGTGTAACCACGAATGACGGCGTGGGAACTAAAAACTGGATACCGAAAAAAACTCCCAGCAAAAGAAAATTAGATTCTTTCTCTACTTTAATTTTAACGGGAAAATCCAGCTCAAAAATATCACTCCTCGTTTTATTGCCTGCCGAATCTTCGGCAACTATATAAAATGGCACAGCTTTAGAAGTAAATTGAAACCCTGTTAAATTTATTTCAGCCTGGTGTGACTCCTTTAAAGTATCGGAAATCACGAACTCGTATTTATTATCAAGAAATAATTTTGTTCTTGCCGGAATGCTTGTAATGAATGAAACATTAAATATCCCCGGCTTTTCAGGTGCAACGAATGAATTGATCAGATAAATTTCAGTTGAATCACCTGCCTGGGCATAGGTAAATGCTAAACTTTCATCAGCGAAAACTCCAGATAATAATAAGAGTACTAAAATTCTTTTCATAAGTAAATCGAATTTTCAAAAAAAGAGATGATATCTTTACTTCTGAAAAGATGTCATCTCTTGCTTTATTATTTTTTGCGTAACTTCAGTTAATTATTTTAACGCATTTTTCACATCGTCAATCAAATCTTCAATATCTTCAATGCCAACAGAAAAACGAACAAGGCTGTCCGTAATTCCCAGCTTTTCCCTGTCTTCTTTCGGAACGGAACCGTGTGTCATGCTTGCAGGATGGGAGATCAGACTTTCAACACCGCCGAGACTTTCTCCAAGCGTGAATATTTTAACATTCTTTAAAATTTTTTTTGCAGTCTGAACGTCACCAAAATCTGCAGAGATCATTCCGCCAAATCCGCGCATTTGTTTTTTTGCAAGCTCGTACTGCGGATGGGAAGAAAGCCCGGGATAAAAAACTTTCTTTGCGATACCGGAGTCGTTCAAAAATTTTGCGAACTGCACAGCATTCTTTTCGTGCCGCTCCATTCTAACAGCCAATGTTTTAGTAGAACGCATCACAAGCCAGCAGTCAAAAGGGGAAGGAACTCCACCTGTTGCATTTTGAATATATCTTAACCGTTCATGAATTTTATCGCTGCTTGTAACAAGTATTCCGCCGATCACATCGCTGTGTCCGTTTATATATTTTGTGGAGCTGTGAAGCACAATATCAATTCCAAAAGTCAGCGGGTTTTGAAAATAGGGACTCATAAATGTATTATCACAAACAGAGATAAGACTTCTCTTTTTCGCAATTTCAGAAACACCTTTCAGATCGGTAAGGTTCAGCATCGGGTTAGTCGGCGTTTCCACGTAGATCATCTTTGTATTATTTTTAATTGCCTTTTCAATATTTATAAGATCACTTGTATTTACCCAGGAAAATTCTAAACCATAATCTTTCATCACTAGTTCGAATAATCTATAGGTTCCGCCGTAAACATTATCAGAGCAGACAATGTGATCACCTGCTTTAACAAGACTTAAAAGTGCGTGTGTTGAAGCCAGTCCCGAAGCGAATGCAATCCCGTATTTCCCCTTTTCAAGCGTTGCAATATTTTTTTCCATCGAGGCTCGCGTAAGATTATGAGTTCTGCCATATTCATAGCCTTTGTTTTTACCAAGTTCTTCCTGAGCATAAGTTGATGTTTGATAGATTGGTGTTATCACCGCCCCCGTAACCGGATCAGGCTGCTGCCCTGAATGAATTGCATCAGTGGAAAATCCCATATAGTCCCTTTTATATTTATATTTTTTTTTCTTGAACTTAAACTTACACTTAAACTTTTACTTCAGTGACGTTATTTGAGGTGACAGTAGAGGTTCAAGTTTAAGCCTGCCTGCCGACAGGCAGGTGTAAGTATTGTTGTTTAATTCAATTCCGAATGTTCAATTATATCGTAACGAGTAACAATATCTTTTATCCTTCCATATTCAGTTACGAGAACTGCAGGAGAATCACTCAAATATTTTTTTACAGTCGAAAGGTCAGTGCGTTCATCAAGAGTCGGTAAACTTGGTCCCATCACCTTTGAAATCTGTGCATCAAGCAGCGATGGCTTTTCAAGAAGACTCGCCATCAGTTTTGCTTCTCTTACACTGCCGACAGATTCACCATCATCAATTACAGGAAGCTGGGAAAAACCGCGGAAGTTCAGAAGCTCAACTGCTGTTTTTACTTTATCAGATGAACGAACATAAATCAATTCTTTGGACTGGTTATTCCCTTTTGATAAAATTATATCTTGTAATGTTCTGAATTCATTAGCAAGTAATCTCTTATCACGCAGCCATTCCTCGCTGTGCATTTTAGTCAGGTATCTTTCACCTGTGTCGCTTACAATGAAAACTATAACAGCATTTGCATCAAGTTCTTTTGCTAACTCCAGAGCAGCCCAAACGATTGTGCCGGTACTTCCGCCGCAGAAGATCCCTTCCTCTCTGGATAATTTTCTCGCATAATTAAATGAATCCTGGTCAGTAACGTTTATAATTCTGTCAATATATTGGAAGTGAACATTCTCCGGCAGGCAATCCTGCCCGATGCCTTCAACCAAATAAGGTTGACCAGCAATTCTTTCTCCTTTTTCTTTATAATGTTTAAAGATAGAACCGTAAGGATCTGCGCCGATGACCTGAATATTTTTATTTTGTTCTTTTAAGAATCTTCCTGTTCCGCTTATTGTTCCTCCTGTTCCGATGCCTGAAACAAAATGAGTAATTTTTCCTTCAGTATCTTTCCAGATTTCAGGTCCCGTTGTTCTGTAATGAATTTCAGGATTTGCAGGATTAGAATATTGATACATAAAAACAGAATTAGGTGTTTCTTTCTGAATTTTTTTAGCAACAGTTATGTAATATTCGGGATGATCCTGGCTAACTGCATTTGAAACAACAATTACATCGCCGCCGAGTGCTTTCAGGTAATTTATTTTTTCAGAACTTACTTTATCTGTCACGACAAAAATTGATTTATAACCTTTCACAGCAGCCGCAAGCGCAAGCCCGATGCCGGTATTTCCGCTGGTTGCTTCTATAATAGTTCCGCCCGGTTTTATCTCACCTTTTTTTTCAGCAGCTTCAAGCATCGAAATACCTATCCTGTCTTTTACGCTGCCGCCGGGGTTTGCAGACTCAAGTTTTGCAAATATCTGCGGCTTCAAGCCTTTGTTTATTTTATTAATCCTGATAAGTGGTGTATTACCGACAGCTTCAAGAATGTTGTTTTTATATTTCATAAAAGATTTCCCTGCTTAACCGCACGCTTCAATCCGTTCTGGATAAGAGGAAAACGCGCAGCCCGTTAATTGTCCGGCGACTGCCGGATTTGAAATAAATAATGCAGCCCCATTAAAAATCTGATAAAATCAATGTGTAATAATAACCAAATGATTTGAATGATTAAAGTTAAATAATTTGTATTGATAGATACTAAACGAAATAATACCTTACTCATTAAAAATTTTCAGGCTATGAACAAAATCAAATATCCCGGCAGAGGAACAGGACTTAATCCACCTAACAGATTCGAAAAGCTTCATATCGAAGAGACTGAAGATATTACAGATGAAACTGATTATTGGGATGAACAGGAAAGAAAATTAGAGACAATATTTTACAAAGATTATTCAAAGTCTGTTATCGCAAAAAATAACAGCCCTGATATTTATTTTGATTATTCCTTCAATCCATACCGCGGCTGCGAACACGGATGTGTTTATTGTTATGCCAGACCAACCCACGAATTTTTAGGATTCTCTTCAGGAATAGATTTTGAATCGAAGATCATGGTCAAAGAAGATGCTGCAAAACTTCTTAAGCAGACATTTGAAAAGAAAAACTACAAACCAAAGCTGATAATGTTTTCTGGCGATACTGACTGTTACCAGCCTGTGGAAAGAAAGCTTGGAATAACCAGAAGCGCACTTGAAGTCTGCCTGGAATATTACAATCCCGTTTCTGTGATAACAAAGAGTTCTCTTGTACTAAGAGATATTGATATTCTCAGACAAATGGCTGAACTTAAAATTGTTACTGTAACATTGTCGGTAACAACTTTGAATAAAGAATTAGCTTCGAAGATGGAACCGAGAGCCTCCACTCCCGAAAGACGTTTAATGACAATTGAAAAACTTTCGGAGAACGGCATTCCAACCGGAGTGAATGCAGCCCCGATAATCCCGGGACTGAACGACGAAGAAATACCGGAAATATTAAAGCAGGCTTCTGAGTGCGGGGCAGTTTTTGCGGGATTTACTCTGCTCAGACTCCCGCACTCATTAAAAGATTTATTCATTGATTGGCTTGAGAGGGAATTCCCCGACAGGAAAGAAAAAATATTGAATAAAATAATGGAGATGCGCGGAGGCAAATTAAATGAGCCGGAGTTCGGTAAAAGATTCTCCGGTGAAGGCAAGCAGGTTGAAACGATAAGAAAGCTTTTCAAACTTAGCTGCCGGAAGTATGGTTTGAATAATAAGGAAATTGAAATTACTACCAGGCATTTCAGAAGAAAGTCCGGACCACAGCTTGAATTGTTTTGACTGTATGAAAATATTATATCAATTTTAATTGGAAGAAATAGAATTTAACATCCTTAACTCGTTTTTTCTTATTCGAAAAATTTTGCCTGTAAGCAAAAAAATACGCTAATAATTTTGCTTTAAAGCAAAAATTATCGTATAATTTGTTCGAATTTAGCAAAAATCTGAATAATTTTTATGGAACGGGAAAGATCAAACACATTAATGTATTTATAATCTTATGTAGCATAAGTGGACAAAAAACATTTAACCCTATTAGCTTTTTTTTGAACTAAATATGAGATAATTGCTCAATATGTATCAAACCTAAACCCTCTCAAAAACTCATCAGCATTCAGCCGCTTTTTCCCTTCCTGCTGAAGTTCGAGTATTTCGAGAGTTCCGTTTCCGCAGCCGGCAAACAACTGATTTTTTATTTGCATTATCTTTCCCGTTCCAGGTGAAACTGAATTATCTATTTTTGTTTTATAAATTTTTATCTGCTTATTCCCAAAATAGAAATAAGCCCCCGGATGAGGAGATAATGCTCTGACTAAATTATGAATTTCTTTTGCGCTTTTATTCCACTCAATTTTTCCTGTTTCTTTTGTTATTTTAGGCGCAGGGCTTGCCAGAGAACCGTCCTGCTTTTTCAATTCAAAACTTCCGCTTTCGATCAATTCAACTGTTCTTAAAACCAGTTTAGCACCAAGTAGACTCATTTTATCGTGAAGCGATCCGAAATCATCTTCATCTTCAATTTTTATTTTTTCCTGAAGAAAGATATTCCCTGTGTCAACTTTTTCATCCAGCGCAAAGGTGGTCAAGCCGGTTTCTTTCTCTCCATTAATTAATGCCCACTGTATGGGCGCCGCACCCCTGTACCTTGGCAACAAAGAGCCGTGCAAATTAAAAGAGCCTTTGGGAGGAATTGTGAATACTTCTTTAGGTAAGATCCTGAATGCCACTACAACAAAAAGATCCGCATTAAAATTTTTTAAGCTGTTAATGAATTGTTCATCTTTTAATTTTTCAGGCTGAAGGACTGGCAGGTTGTTTTCTACTGCAAATTCTTTAACAGGTGGAAAACTGATTTTTAGTCCCCGCCCGCGTTCTTTATCTGGAGCAGTTACTACTGCAAGAACTTCGTGTTTACTCTCAATCAAAATTCTAAGGGAAGGGACGGCAAAATCCGGTGTACCCATAAAAATGATTTTCATTTTAAACAGTAGTCTATATTTTGAGTGACCGGATATTCAACTTCAATTTTTCTGTGTTTTATTTTGCTCAGGTCTTTTTTTAATTTTTTCTTAAGCTCGTCCGGTATTTTATCTGTAAATAGTATACCATTCAAATGGTCACACTCGTGCTGAATGACTCTTGCTAAAAGTTCGTCAGCATCGAGGATATGTTCATTTAATTCCGTATCCTGAAATTTTACTGTAATTTGTTTTGGTCTTTCAATATCAAGGCGGATTTCCGGGATGCTGAGGCAGCCTTCTTCCATTGTATTTTTTTCTTCACTGAATTTTTCAATTTTCGGATTAATAAAGACCATCGGCTTTGAATTCTCGTATCCTTCAACCGATGAAATATCGGCAATGAAAATCCGTTTATCTGCGCCGACCTGGTTGGCAGCCAGTCCAATACCAGGAGCATTTTTCATAGTATCAAACATATCCTTGATCAGCTTAACAGTTTTAACATCTACTTCAGTTACTCTTGCTGTCTTCTTCCTTAAAATTTTATCGCCGTATAAAGTTATTGGCAAAAGAGCCATCAGTTCTCCTTATAAACAATTAAATTCTTTGTGTGCTTATTATTTTTGAGTTTTAAAATACTAAAAAAACTATGTAATTACAGATGCAAAAGGCAGATGAAAAAAATTTACCCCGATAATTTATGAGATTAATTCTGAGCTGTAAGTTTTTCTTTAGCGCCCTTTTCCAGTCCATGCCCTTCCGGTGAGCGCTCTGCTCTGCGAAGCATAAATGCAAATAACAATCCGAAAAATCCAAGTGACGAAAAAATCCACATCCCGGGATTATAACCTGCAGGATTTGATGCACTTGCACCCGAAATATCATTAGCCCAGCCTACCAATAAATTAAAAGTAAACAGCCCGATATTTTGTATCATAGTCATTAATCCATAAGCCGTCCCCAGCTTTTCAGGTTTTACAATTATTGCAACCGAAGGCCACATTACAGCAGGAATGAGCGAGAATGAAATTCCCATTACAGCCATTGGCATTAACAAATAATATGGGATGCTGGAATGAATACCGGCAAAATCTATATTAATTAATAAAGCGCCGTGCAACCCGAGCGCCCCAGCTAAATCAATTTTATAAGCCATAACAAGATAAACAGGAATTATCAAAAGCGAGCCGAACATCATTAATAAAGAACGTTTGCCGATCCTGTCAGCTAACAATCCGAACAAAGGAGTGCATATCATTGATGCAAGAGTAAGCATGCTGGATAAATTTCCGCCGACTTCTCTCGTAGTTCCGTGTGCATCCTGAAAATATTTAATTGCAAATGTCTGAAACGGAAACATAGCAGAATAAAAAGTAACGCACAGCATTACAATAAACCAGTAAGATCGTGAGAACGAAAAAATTTCTCTGAAGATAATTTTATCCTGCTTGCCTGAAATTCCTGTCTTAAGATTTTTCTCAGCATAAGAGTCCATTCCCCAGTAAATGATCACACTTAAAACTGAAATGATTCCTGCAGTCACAGAAATTAAAAGAGGAGCCTGCCAGTTATCATAATAAGATCTTGCCCAGGTTGGTGAATTTAATGCAAGAAAGGAACCGAGTCTCGCTAAAGTAAGGTTCAATCCAAATGCAAATGAAAGCTCTTTCCCTTTGAACCACTTCCCGATTATGGTGGTAACAGCTACTATCAATGATTCAGCACCAAGCCCGAAGATTAGTCTGCCTGATGCCATCACAGTTAAGTTCCCGCTCGAAGCTGTAACAGAAGCTCCTATCAGGCAGAGAAGAGCAAAAATAAAAGAAGAAATTCTTGTGCCGAATTTATCAATAATTAATCCGCCTATAAGAACCATAAATACATTTGGTATGCTGTAAATTGCCTGGAGTAAACCTATATCAGCATCGGAGAATTTCAATTGCTTTGCGAGAACATCGGCAAGCGGACTAATGCTGTCATAGATATAGTAATTGCCGAACATAGCAAGGCTTATAAACAAAAGAACCATCCACCTGAAAAAGGCAGATGGTTCTTTTCTGATACCGGTTAAAATGCTTTTATCAGTCATAGTAAAAAATAAATTTATTCTTCAATTTTTATTTGCGGTTTTCTTGAAACTTTAAAAAGTATCGTTCCCATTAAAGCGAAGAAAATAACTCCTAAAATTTCATAGCCTCCTCTACCGAAGATGTTTTCAATCGAACTTTCAACACTTATTTTTTTAAAGAACTCAAAAATATTATTGTTCACAGAAAGTAATGCAACTATTACTCCTGCGAGTGCACCTCCGGCAACTAATCCGGTAGCGAAAAGACTTCCGCTTCCGAGCTCGCTGTCTTCAACTTTTTCTCCTTTCTTTTTGGAAATTTTATCCGAAAAACCTTTTATAGCCCCGCCGACAAAAATTGGTAAAGTAGTTGATAAAGGAAGATAAGCACCGACTGCAAATGAAAGTGCATTAACACCACAAAGCTCTACTGTTATTGCGAGGAAAACACCAACCAAAACATACTGCCAGTCAAGATTGAAAGACAATAAACCTTTTATCAGTGTTGCCATTAGTGTGCCCTGTGGGGCGGGGAAAGCGTTGCTTCCTATTGCGTGCGTAATGCCCTGAGCCGCCATATCAACGGTGGGTTGATCAAGCAGCTTTATTGTTGCACCGATAACTATCGAAGATACAATAGCACCGATGAAAAGGGCTATCTGCTGGTAGCGCGGAGTTGCACCGACTATAAAACCTGTTTTCAGATCCTGAGATGTAGCACCAGCATTTGCTGCCGCAATGCAGATCATACTGCCTACAACAAGTGCCATAGGCTCAAAAATTCTTCCTGTCCAGCTTACTGCAATAAAAACTAATGAAGTTCCCATCAATGTTGCAATTGTCATACCCGAAATCGGGTTTGAGCTTGAACCGATTATACCGACTATCCTGCTTGAAACAGTTACGAAGAAAAATCCGAAAACCACAACGAGAATTCCAATTAGTATTTTATTAAAAATTGTATCGCCGGGAATCATCGGAAGCACTGCCATCAAAACAACAAGCCCTATGCTTCCTGCAATTACTGTCTTAAAAGATAAATCATTTTCGGTGCGTGCTATTTTTACTACGCTATTTTTATTTTTCATAGAAGCTAAACTTCCTTTAAAAGAAGCTACTATTGTCGGAAAAGTTTTCAACAGAGTAATAAAGCCGCCTGCGGCAACTGCGCCTGCGCCGATTTGTCTTACGTATCCGCTGTAAATTGCACCGGGGAAACTTGCAAATGTATGCTTTGCCGGGTCCCATCCGCCAGGTCCACCCGGCGTCATTAAATCTTTTAAATATCCAAGTTTGACAAGCTGCTGTGCAATAACATCCGGTGGAACAAGAGTCGCAAGAAGAGGAATAATTCCGAGCCACGCAAGCACACCGCCTGCAACCAATATCCCGGCTATCCTTGGACCAATTATATAACCGACTCCGAGATATTCCGGAGTTATATCTGCATTAATAGTCGCAGAGGGAAAATATTTATTTGTCTGCGCTGAAACCCATGCAGGAGTCTCAGCAACAAAATGAAAAACTCTTTGCAGTAAAGCATAAGCAAGAGCAACAGAAAGTCCCTGATATGCAGTCTTAGCAAAATCGCCGCCCTTATCACCTGCGATAAGGACCTGCGCACAGGCAGTACCTTCAGGATACGGAAGTGTGTGATGTTCCTGCACAATTAAAGAGCGCCGAAGCGGAATCATCATTAATGTTCCGAGAATACCGCCGAACATTGCAAGAACTAAAATTGTCCAGTAATTAAAATAATCAGCCCCAACACTCACACCGGCATCATTCAATGACATGAACAAAAAAGCCGGCAATGTAAAAACTACGCCGGCAGCAATTGATTCACCTGCTGAACCAGTTGTCTGAATGATATTATTTTCAAGAATAGTTGTCTTGAAATATTTCCTGCCGATAGATATTGCAAGAACTGCGATCGGAATTGAAGCTGAAACGGTCAACCCTGCTTTTAGTGCAAGAAAAACTGAAGCTGCGCCGAACAATATCCCAAAGAATGCACCCATTGTTATTGACTTCATTGTAAATTCGGCCACATTCCGGGAATCGGCGATGTAAGGTTTGAAACCTGAATTAGGAGAATTGCTTTCGGACATAACCAGTGCTCCTCAATTATGATTGGAAGTGTAAAAAAAATCGCTGAGCAATATTGAAATAAATGCTTTGATATGCAACAGGGAAGTTTTGATTTCTGAATTCGGATTTCGGATTTACGGATTTGGAACCTCACTATCATCAGGCAGGTTTGTGGGTCTGCTCATTTTAGGAATTCGGGTCTTTTCATTTCGGATTTCGGATTGCGGATTTAAAAAGTTAAAGTTCATTTTTAGCAGATTTTATTTACAAAATTAATGTCGTTGAAGAAGAAGCAGATGAGACACTTTATTGGCTGGAACTAATCAACGATTTACAATTAGTTAAAGAAACGAAATTGGCAGAGCTTATGAAAGAAGCCGACGAACTGACAGCTATATTTACTGCAATAGGCAGATCATAAAAAAATAAACAATAATTAAAAATCTGAATTCCGTAAATCAGAACCGAAGCTTTCTCATTCCGATATGGCAAATCGCAAAATCATATTTAACAGGATCTTTCTCATCAAATTTTTTAAGATTCTCTGTGATCTCTTCAGCCATTTTCCAGCTTACATTTTTGTATGTTGTAAGCCTGAGCGACTTACAAATCCTTGCGATGTGAGTGTCAACAGGAATAATAAGTTTGTCTGGCGAGATTTCATTCCACAAACCGAAATCAAGCTCATCTTTTCTTATCATCCAGCGTAAGAACAAATTCATTCTTTTACATGCACTTCCAAGCTCTGGCAGCGGAAACATAAAACGCACTCCCCTGCTTACTTTATTTGATTTAGTTTGGCTTTTTATTTTCAGGATAAGTTTGCCGGAAAATTCAGAAAGAGCCGTTTTAATATTTTTTTCTTGGCTGTTAAAATTTTGCAGGAATAACTTTTTTAATGATCCGCCTGCTTTATAAATATTATGCAAAGCGGTAAATAAATTTGTTATATCTTCATCTGTAAAAAAGCGGTGTTTCAGTCCATTTAATTTTTTCTGGCTTGCCTTCGTATTAAAGCTTATTACAAAATCGTAAGGGTGGCTTTCTGTGATAAGCAAAATTTTATTCAGTGTATTAATTATCTGTTTCACATTCCCATAAGCAAACACAGATGCTATGAACCCCATTATTTCAATATCTTCTTCCTTCGAAAAGAGATGGAGAAACTGAAGCGGGTCTGGTGAGATCTGCGATTTGCCGAAGGCTTTGTAATGGTAATCAAGCTTCTGTTTTAAATTCATATCAGGTAAATATGAAATTACGATTTATTTTTATCAAATGTATTTTATAAATTACAATGCGAATAATAATGGAATTTGAGATGAAAAAAATGTTTCTGTTTGTGATTCTGTTTTTACTCCCGCTTTTTCAGGGGGAAATATCTGCCCAGAGTAAATTTCACATTGGATTAAATGGCGGGTACGTTCTGCGCGGACCAAACCAGGAAATTTTATATATAGAGAAAAATGCCTGGACAATTGGAGTAGACGTATCGTATTCAATCTTGAGAGATATTAAAATTAATTTGTTGACGGGTTATTTTAATATCCCTAATTATCAAACCGGTTATTATGGAACAAGACCTGACCCACTTTATGATATTGCACCTCCTAAAGGCGCTTATAATTTTTCAACATTAGAAAAAACAAGTGCAAAGATTTATCAGACAGCTTTAGGAATTACATTTGCCAGTCATTACAATTCTGAATTTTATCCTTTCGTTTCTGTTTATTCAGGCTTTTACTTTTTCAATTATTTAAATTATAGTTATCCTTCATATTGGATAGAGGGCGATTACGTGGTCTTGCCTTCACCCTACGTCAAGTCTATTGCAGTAACAAAAGCTTTTCTGTCAATTGGTATCGGCTTCCAAATACCTGTCGCTGATAAATTCAGCTTGAATTTACAGGGACTCTACTCACTGACATTTGCAAGCAGCAGCGATCCACGATCCCAGAATTTTATTCCGGTTTTAATAGGAGTTGAATATTCATTGTAAGGTTAATAGAATGAATAGATCAGGATGGGAAATGAAGAAAATATTTTTTCTGATAGTTGTTTTTACCACTCTGGCTATATTTACAAATGAAATTCCAGCTCAGGAAAAATTCCATATTAGTGTAAATGCAGGCTACACATTCCCGATCGGCGGCGGGGAGTATTATTCCAACCTGAAGGGTGGGAATAATTTAAACTTAAAATTTTCCTACTCATTCGTAAGCGCAATAGAAATTACTGGCAGCTTTGGTTACACATATATCCCTTTAAGGAATTATTCGTATGTGGGAGTTATGCCGGCAGCTTTATTTAAAAGCAGCACTGTCTACCCTATGAATAATATTAACCCCGATTTTTACCAGACTTCATTGGGAATCAGGATTATAAATCCAATTGCAAAAATAAAACCGTTCTTAGCAGTTGAAACAGGCTTATACTTTATGTACAAAAATATGAATGGTTACTTTTCATCTGGTGGGGCAGCTACTCAATCTATTTATGAAAAATTCTTCGGGATAGGATTTGGTTTTATCGTGCCTCTTAACGCGCAGCTTGGTCTTACAGTCGAAGGAAGATATGAGTCTACATTTACGGGCAGTCAGTCTTTCTTTCCGGCAATGTTTGGAGTGAGATATAATTTCTAAAAAAATTATTTCCTTAGCAGCGCGATCATTTCTTTCACTGCCCTTTCAATTCCTACGAACATCGAATGTGCTACAACAGCGTGACCAATGCTCACTTCATCAATATCAGGCACTTCGCGGAAAACTTTTATATTATGATAATCCAGTCCGTGTCCTGCATTTACTCCCAGCCCCAGCTTCTTTGCGTGCTTAACAGCAGCGCGTATTCTTTCAAGCTCGTCAAACTGTTCTTCTTCTGAAAGCGCATTTGCAAAAACACCGGTGTGTATTTCTATAAAATCAGAATTTATTTCAGCAGATGCATCAATCTGCTCAAGATCAGGCTCAACGAAAAGTGAAACTTCAATTTCAGATTCGTGAAGCTCAGCAATAGTTTCTTTTAAACGGGAGATATTATCAATAACATTAAGACCGCCTTCAGTTGTAAGCTCCTGTCTTTTTTCAGGTACGAGAGTTGCAAGCTCAGGACCGACATCGCAGGCAATTTTTATGATTTCATCAGTTGCCGCCATTTCAAGATCGAGCTTTGTTTTAATTAATTCGCGAAGCAGGCGAACATCTCTTTCATTTATGTGTCTCCTGTCTTCGCGCAGATGGCAGACAATCCCATCAGCACCAGCCTGTTCGGCAATAAGTGCCGCTGCAACAGGATCGGGCTGCTGCCCGCCTCTTGCATTCCGCACTGTTGCAAAGTGATCTATGTTCAAAGAAAATTTCATCTTCCTTCCTTAAAAAATTTCTTTAATAATATTAATGAGCGAAGAAATACCAACTCCGTAATTTGCAGCTTTATATCTTAAAACAGAAATTAAATCTATAGTAAACATAACACTCCCATGTACAATTACGCAATACAGTATTGACCTTGTACGAAAAGCAATAATGCCAAGTGCAATCCCGCCAAGTATCGCTCCGAAAGTTTCGGGCACAGGCTTACCATTGTGCAGAATTACAAAAGGGATCATCTGGATCAGTACTGCATAAAATCCGAATTTTTCTTCGAGACCGAAAAGCATAAAGCCGCGCCAGATAAACTCCCACGCAAAAAGATAAAGCAGAAGCCCGGTTTCAAAAATAAAAAATATCTGCCAGGATTCTCTTGTGCTTCGCAGCAATGGATAAGTTTTTTCAAATGAAGGAAGTGAAGTAGCAAACCATACTATGATAGTCATCAGCATTATAAAATAAAAAGAAATTTTTAATCCCGCTCTGTAATCGCCCAACTGAAGCCCGTAATTTTTCGGATTTTCTTTCAGTACGAATATTATTACAAGAACCGGCAGAACGAACAGAGAAAAGAAGTCTCCTGTAAACCAGTAAATAAACTCGAAGAGGTCAACATTCTGATCATTGCTGAAATAATTGAATAGGTTCTGTTCAAAAAACAGCCGCGATGTAAAATACCAGGAGATCGTCTGGATGATTGCAACTGAAAGAAAAATTACAATTACCTTTTTGTCCAGCCCTTTAACAATTTCTGAAAGTCTTCCAAGTTCATTTTTAAGGTTGAAATTCATATACCTGGTTTTTCAGTTGTTACAGCCAGACTGTAAAGCCTGCAGAAAAGGCGAAATCGTTTTCTCCGTTTCTGCCGCTGCTGTTAGGCGGGTTAAGTGTTATTAAAAGATAATTAATCCCAACATTGAGCAGCCCCGAACTTCCCACAGATATTTTAAGCCCTGCTCTGCCGCCGTAACTTATTCCATTTGATGTTGAACCTGAAGATACGGATTGTGAAGTATACCCTATCAGCCCTTCAATAAATGGATAAAGATTTTCTCTTGTAGTCTTAAAATTATATGACGGTGCAAGGAAAACTGTAACTTGTGTAAAGTTGAGGCTGCCAAAACTTGTGTAGGAAACTCCGAAAGGATTAAAGCCAAGCTCGAAATTATCTGTGATAAAATAACCTGCAAAAGGCTGAACAGAAAATGTTGAAACTGAACTCCCTGATACACTTCCGTTTGAGACTTGTTTCCTGCTGCTGTATGACATTGTACCCCCAAGCTCCCATACCCCTTTTTGTGCAAACTTTTTCTCCTGTGCAAAACTTAATGACTGAAATAAAAACACAAAAGAAAATAAGACTAGTGGAACAGCAGACAGACCGGCAAACATTTTTATAGATTTCATTTTTACTCCCTTTATGAAATGATTAGATAATTTTCAGTACAATATACGCTATGTGTGATCTTTTTACTATAAATTTTTTTGATATTTCTCACTCCGTTCAGTCTTGACAACTCTGCCGGATAATATTATATTAGCACTCACTTTTTAAGAGTGCTAATAACAATAATCCTATTAAACATTAAAAACAGGAGATAAAATATGAGTAAAATTAACCTAAAGCCATTGGCTGACAGAGTTATCGTAAAGCCAAAAGAGGCAGAAGAAAAAACAAAAGGCGGTATTATCCTTCCTGACACTGCAAAAGAAAAACCGGTTGAAGGAACTGTTGTTGCGGCAGGACCGGGAAAAACAAGTGATGACGGAAAACTCATCAAGATGGAAGTTAAAGTTGGTGATGTGGTTCTTTACGGAAAATACAGCGGTTCTGAAGTTACGATTGACGGGGTAGAATACCTCATTATGCGCGAGAGTGATATCTTTGCAATTGTAGGCTGATAAAATAAGTTTAAAATAATTTGTAAATAAAAACTGGAGAATAATTATGGCAAAATTAATTGAATTTGACAGCGAAGCCCGTGCTAAACTAAAAAAAGGCGTGGACAAATTAGCCAACGCCGTAAAAGTTACGCTCGGACCCAAAGGGCGTAATGTAATATTAGAAAAAAAATTCGGTGCACCTACTGTTACAAAAGACGGTGTCTCTGTTGCTAAAGAGATCGAGCTTGAAGATGCAGTAGAAAATATGGGCGCACAGATGGTGCGCGAAGTTGCTTCAAAAACCAGCGACGTTGCCGGCGACGGAACAACTACAGCTACTGTTCTCGCCCAGGCAATTTACAGGGAAGGCTTGAAGAACGTTACAGCAGGCGCTAATCCAATGGACCTCAAAAGAGGTATTGACCTGGCTGTAACAAAAGTGGTTGAATATTTGAAATCAGTCAGCCGAGATGTTGAAGGAAGAAATGAAATTGCGCAGGTCGGTGCTATTTCTGCTAACAACGATAAAGCGATCGGCGAACTGATAGCAGATGCAATGGATAAAGTAGGTAAAGATGGAGTTATCACAGTTGAAGAAGCAAAAGGTACTGAAACAGGGTTAGAAGTAGTCGAAGGTATGCAGTTCGACCGCGGGTATCTCTCTCCATATTTCGTAACTAATACTGAATCAATGGAAGCGATATTAGAAGATCCTTATATATTAATTCACGATAAAAAAATATCTGCTATGAAAGATCTTCTGCCGATTCTTGAGAAGGTTGCTCAGCAGGGTAAAGCATTGCTGATCATTGCTGAAGACCTCGAAGGAGAAGCATTGGCAACACTGGTTGTTAATAAGATCAGAGGTACATTGAAGATCGCTGCTGTTAAAGCACCGGGATTCGGCGACAGAAGAAAAGCTATGCTTGAAGATATTGCAGTGCTGACAGGCGGTACGGTTATCTCTGAAGAAAGAGGATTCAAATTAGAGAACACAACTATTTCTTACCTCGGCAGCGCCAAGAAAATTACTATAGACAAAGACAACACCACTATTGTCGAGGGCGCTGGTAAATCAGATGATATCAAGAAAAGGATCAATGAGATAAAAGCTCAGATCGAAAAAACAACTTCAGATTACGACAAAGAAAAACTACAGGAAAGACTTGCAAAACTTTCAGGCGGAGTTGCAGTTCTGAAGATCGGCGCTTCGACAGAAGTTGAGATGAAAGAAAAGAAAGCAAGGGTTGAAGATGCTCTGCACGCTACACGCGCAGCAGTTGAGGAAGGCATAGTTGCAGGCGGCGGTGTTGCATTCGTCAGGGCTGTCAGCGCTCTTGAAAAATTAAAGGGCGAAAATGCAGACCAAACGACAGGTATCAAAATAATTATGAAAGCACTTGAAGAACCTTTGAGACAAATTGTAAATAACGCCGGTGTCGAAGGCTCGGTAGTTCTGCAGAAAGTTAAAGAAGGAAAAGATGATTTCGGATTCAATGCTTTCAGTGAGACTTACGAGAACCTGATGAAAGCCGGAGTTATTGATCCGACTAAGGTATCGAGAACAGCGCTTGAGAATGCTGCATCTGTTTCTGCTCTTCTCATTACAACAGAAGCGGTTGTATTTGAAAAGAAAGAGAAAGAAAATCCAATGCCTCAAATGCCTGGCGGCGGAATGGGCGATATGGGCGGAATGTACTAAAAAATATTTCGTTCCAAAATTTAAAAGGCGAGGATCCGGCAATCGCCGGATTCCTCGCCTTTTTTTATTTTAAATTTTCATAACAAAACTTTACCCGTAAGATCAGTTCTGAAAGGCTCCATCTGTGTTTGGACGAAACCCTATAACTATTTATTTCGTTAGTACCATCTTTATAGTCTGCACGAATGATTTCCCTTGGGCTGAAGTTATTGAAATTCTTGCCAAGTAAATTCCGCTTGGCAATTGTGACCCATCAAATGTTGCTTTATAGTACCCCGCAGACATTGTTTCATTCACAATGGTTTTCACTTCTCTGCCAAGAATATCAAAGACAGAAAGCTTTACGAGTCCATCTGTCGGTAACTGGTAATTGATAACAGCAGCAGGATTAAACGGGTTTGGATAACTGCCAATGAAGTATTCTTTTGGAATCTCTTTTACCTTTTCTATTCCATTATTATTAGCTATTGGGCGTATACCGTTACTATAGTAGACTGTCATCCTTTCAGAAGCATTTTCTCCTGTCCCGTTATCATGAACATCGCAGCGGATAATAAAATCGGAGAGTACCATTCTGTAAGATTGTGACTGAGCAGTACCGAGAGTTGACCATGTGCTTCCGTTGTCATCTGAAACATACCATTGATAGCTTACGTTTCCGGAACCGCCTGTTGGATAAGCAGTCCACGTTCCCCATTCTTTGAATGCAAGATTACTGGGGCCCATAAGTCCTTCAGGTCCTATACCTAACGAATCAGTACCAATACCTCTCAAATAAAAAGAATGAGCAATCCGTTTTATATGTAAACTGCCTCTGTAATTAATATCTGCATTCATAATCGCCTGACGGTATTGAAGAAAAGTTGAGTTCGTTGGAATACCAAACAATCCCTGGTAAACCAAATAGTCTGCTTCAGCAGGACCGATGTTTATGTTGCTTCGTAAATCCCATAATGACGCTGACCAAAGCTCACCTCCAAAATGAGGCTCATAAAGTGGATAACCTTGATAATAAGAAAGTTGACCATATTGAGTATAATTTGCAATTCGTGGATTTGCCATATCCCTCTGGTTGATCGTATACACAGGAGATATGTATTCATTAATTAAAGTGCGTCCTGTGAATGTTCCGGCATAGTAATCTGAATTACCTTCATGTATTGCATTTGTTTCGTTGCGCCCATAGTTATCTATATTGTTAAGATGAGCAGTGTAGTCTGTAACAGCGTGAGTATATTCATGCATAATAACCTTATCTTCTTTTGCAAAGTCATTATATCCGTAAACTCCTTGTCCATCACTAAACCGGAGTTGGTGGTCAGACAAAGAATAAGAAGCGTTAGGCCCGTCAGAGAAATAAGTATGAGCGTGTGCCGTTATTTGCGTGAATGCAGTAAAGCCAAGTCCGTTCCAAAGGTTTCTTCGAAAATTATCAATGTGGTAGTAAAGATTTGCTTCATCAAAATGTGTATCATTGGAGGAGTATGCAAAATCGAAAAGAGAACTATAAGCCCGTGATGTTGCATCATTAACAACATTGGCGTACGTTCCCTGTATATAACCGGAGTAGTCTACATAAAAAGGGCTGATGAAGGTGTAACTTGCATCGATGTACGGATGGTGAAGATATACATTCGCTTGAGGTTGACGCTGCATTACAGCAAATGTTTCGTTAATCACTGCACTTACCCGATCAAGAACTTCACCATTTGACGCATCAATAATATAAATCCATTCACCAAAATTCTTCAATTCCGGAATACGTAACTCCCACGCGAGATGATAAACGTTATCTTTTGAGTGAATGATAAGCCGTGAAGCATCCAAAGAATCTTTCAGAACTGCGCTAGGAGGAGGATTTAATAGAGCAAACGAAAGTGCTTGCTGTACAGAAAGTTTTGGAATAACATCAAGCTGAATATCTTTGAAAAATCCACCTAGTGCAGACTGTATCTTTCCGCCTAGAAGCACTGTGACTACATACTCACCGCCATTGACAGGTATTCCTTTATACATTTGCTTAAACCTTACATAGCTGACTTTATTACTCGTTTGTATCCGATCTGTTTGTAACTCGTCATCAGCTTCTCTTTGTTTAAGCACTCCCCTAATTTCATGGAGGAATCGTTGAGCTGATACAACAGGGTCTTGTGCAAAGGCTCGCGGCTTTCCGAATGTGATAATATCGGCAGTACCGTTTTTGTTCTGCCAGTGTATAGCAAATGAATTATCGAGGCTGCCGGTGATGTTTTTGATAGCTGATAATTGACTTGAATCAGGACGAATCTGTCCGAAGAGCCCTAAAGAGAAAAGTATAAAGCAAATTGCAAGAACAATAAGTTTTGTTTTCATAATATAACTCCCTTTTAAAAAATTACGAATGAATTTATTAAAATGATTTGCCAGTTAGCAATATGACAATCATATTTTACATCACCTCCTTTCAGAGCTTTACAGCAAGCCAATTATTTTGTAGATTTCACTCAGCAAATAAAAAAGGCACACTTTTCCGGTGTGTTGATACACTTGCCACGGTGTTATTTATTTGCTCTTTTATGCGGACGGTGTTTACAGCACCGTCCGTTTTTCTTAATTTTTACTTCGACCAATCAGCTGTTATTACTGTTGCATCGTCAATTACTTTGTGAAGGTTTGAACCATTCTTATCGACCATATATAAATAGCTTTGTTGATGTCCATTTGGGTTATTAACTAGTGCAATAAAAATAATTTTTGAACCATCCGGAGACCAGCGAGGATACAAATAGTGCTCACTCGTTGTATGATTTGTTATTCTTCTAACGTTTGTACCATCAGAATTCATAATGAAAATATTATAGACTTGCACACCGTTGATATTTGCCCCACCATTTGGGGAAGAAAAAACTATTTCTTGTCCATTTGGTGACCAAAAGGGAACCATTACTCCTTTAGGCCCTACTACTCTGGTATTTGAAAGTGTGGGATAATCAATTAATTTTAAAACAGGATTTGGAATAGAATCAGAAGAGTTAGTGTATACATAAGCTATAGTCTTACCATCAGGTGAGAAAGTAATATCACCTCCAAAATCGTGAGAGACTATTATTTTATTGTTACCTTGCGCATCAATACTATATAGAGTAGCATTATATATCCCAATTTCGCAGGAAGGACAATAAGTGTAAAAAATTCTTTCGCCGGTAGGAAACCAAACCATTTGTGAGCCGCAATATAAAAGTCGTTGGTATGTGCCGTTTGCATTCATTAGTTCCATCCTGTTGTAGCAGCCTGTATCAGTATTTTCATCTGTTACACAGACAATTTGTTTTGCATCCGGTGACCATCTGCCTTCACCGTGAAAATATTTTCCACTTGTTATTTGCTGTATATCTGTGCCGTCAGGGTTCATCACATATAATTGAGGTATTCCGCTGCGGCTGGAAGAAAAAAGAATTTTATTATGGTAATTAGTACTTACTGGTTCAACAGGCTGTTTACAGGAAAAGATAAAAAATATGACAAGTATTATACCTGCTGTCATCGTTATTGTGCTGACTTTCTTTAGCATAATGTTCCCTCCCTGATTTTCCTGCGATCATTTTCAATTGCGAGACTCTTAAAGCTGAATGAATTTTTATAACAACCTAAAAAACTGGTGTACTAATGTCAATACAGGATTCCTGTATTTTTGTTTTATGTATTTTTTGTTTTATACAGTTTTGCTGAATATAATTTTAAGGTTAACTTCGTTCCTGGAGGCAAAGACTAACAATTCTGTAGAGGATTTCATGTTTAATTTTTTTGTGATATTAGCTTTGTGAGTTTCAACTGTTGCTACGGATATGTGAAGTAATTCAGCAATTACTTTATTTTTTCTGCCTTCGGGAATAAACAATAATACCTCTCTTTCTTTTGGAGTCAGCGACTTTACAAGTGTTTCGATCCTTTGCTGCGGCAGGCTAAAATTTTCAGGCAGGTGCCAATCCAGTTCTTCGTTAATTGCCTGTACGTTGGAAATAATGCCGTTTTCGCTGTATGCCCAGGCATAATTTCTTTTAAGTATAGAATGAATCAGGCTGTCATAACAAACACATCCTCGGTTAATTAATTTGAGGGTATCAATAAATTTTTTTCTGTCCGCTTTAATCTGTCTTTCGCTGTATAACTCGTTCTCTCTTTTAGCAGTATGTAAAAAGGTTTCTTTTTTATGAAGTATGCCGCCGACATCAGATAAGCTTAGTCTGTCTATGTACCTCGTTTCAAAACTATCAGTAAATATTACTGTTTTACTTATAGTATTTGCTGCAGGTCTAATATCTCTATTTAAGAAATTAATAAGGTTATGTTTATCGAAAGAAGAGTCATCTATAAACAAAATATCAGGGTTACTTTTGTGTGAATTTTTTAACGTGTAATCAAGAGTATCTGAATAACCGGAAAGGCTGATAAATTTCTCTGATTGCAGAAAAGATTTTATTCCATCTGCAACAACTGGATTGGCAGATAAAGCATAAACACTGATCTCCCTCATTTCACAGAACCCTGGTGTTATTTTAATATCAATAATATATCGGGGAGGGGGTAAATGTCAAGAAAAATTCCTAATAATTTTCTTAAGATTTCTCTCATCATTTTTAAATTCTGCTTTTTATGAATTAATTGTATTTTAATGATCAATAAACTCGTAAATGAGCCTGTGCCGATCGGACCTTGCTGCGAAAGCAGTGCTAACCGGCAAAAGGAATATATTTCTTTTAAAAATATCGTGAAGGAAAGTAAAATGATCACAAAAAAATCTCCTGCTTTGTTTCAAATATTATTCATAACTTTTTTTTTGTTTTCATCTGCCCTGCTCTTTCCACAGACAGTTCCTGAAAAATCATACTCAGATATGAAATGGCGATTGGTAGGCCCCTATCGTGCCGGATGGGGAACGGTCGCAGAGGGAATTGCTGATCAGCCGAATACATTTTACTTTGGAGGCGCCGGCGGAGGGATCTGGAAAACGAGCGACGCAGGAAGAACATGGCGCGGCTTAATGCAAAATGAATCAGCTTCGGCAATCGGCGCGCTGGCAATCGCTCCTTCAGATCCAAAAATTATTTACGCAGGCACAGGTCAGGTTGCTTTACGGTACGACATCCTGGACGGCGACGGCGTTTTTAAATCTACAGACGGCGGCGAAACCTGGACGAACATCGGGCTAAAGAACACAAAATATATCGGGAGGATTTTGGTTGATCCAAAAAATCCTGACCACGTTATTGTTGCCGCACTCGGACACGTTTTCGGCAATAACAAAGAAAGAGGAATTTATTTAACAACAGACGGCGGAAAAAACTGGCAGCAAACTCTTTTTGTCAACGATACAACCGGCGGGGTTGATCTCGCTTATGATCAGCTTCACCCTGATGTTATTTATGCTGCGATGTGGCAGGTAAGAGTGCATCCGTGGCTCGATTATTATATCCCGCAAAGGGGAAACGGATCAGGAATTTATAAAAGCGAAGACGGCGGCGTTCATTGGAGAAAACTTTCCGGCGGCGGACTGCCTGACGAACCACTCGGAAGGATTGGACTTGCTGCAGGTCAGAATACAAACTCACAAATTGTATATGCGACAATAGATGCCGGCAAATCTAAAAGTGGATTTTACAGATCTGATGACGGCGGTAAAAGCTGGAAGTTAATGAATACCGATCCCGAACTTGTCAGTTCTTATTTTTCAAGAGTAACTGTTGACCCTGCAAATCCTTTCACTGTATTTGTAATGGGACGTTCAATTCACAAAACCATAGATGGCGGAAAAATATTTACAATATTCAAAGGCTCACCCGGCGGTGATGATTATCATTTTATGTGGATCAATCCAAAATATCCCGATCACATGATAACAGCTTCTGACCAGGGCACAGTTGTTTCAGTAAATAACGGCGTAAGCTGGTCGAGCTGGTATAATCAGCCGACCGGACAATTTTACCATCTCGCTGCAGATGATCGTTTCCCTTACCGCATATACAGCGCACAGCAGGATAACGGCACAG
>JAKAGZ010000032.1 GCA_021815365.1 Bacteroidota bacterium | reverse complement strand
ACAGTTTTAATCCGGTTATTTCGATTAATAAAAATCATTTCTCTTACTACATTCCTACTGGTTCCACTCTACGGGCAAAATCCGAATCAAAGCGTTATTGATGTTAATAACATAACTTCGTGGGTAAGTAGTAATGGATTTCATCCTGCAATAGTTACCTTAGGAGATGTTGGAGGTGGAGATTGGAACGGCACATTCCCGAAAAGAACCGCTGGCGCAATTTATACTGAAGGGATTGTGTGGGGAGGTCTTGTTCAAGATGGACTGAACCCGGTTGTAAGAGTTAGCGGTAGTGGATGGCTTAATGGAAATATGGCTCTTACAAGATTATTTAGGGTAAGACCATATTACGATAAAATTGATTTAAGGGATGATGCTTCAAGTACATTCCGTGTTCTATTAGATCAGGTTACAGATTCAATGGTTGTTGATGTTTACAATCAATATAAAAAAGATTGGGCTGAATGGCCCGCCGATAAAGGTGCTCCCTTTAATGATATTAATAAAGATAGAATTTATGAACCATCTATAGATATTCCAGGAATCCCCGGAGCTTCACAGACTATCTGGATATCTTATGATGATAGCAGATCTGCTGATATATATGGCTCGCCGCCAATAGGCCTTGATGTGCAGGAAACATATTGGGCATACAACGATGACAGCACACAAAATGATGTAATTTATAAAAATGTGAAAATAATTTATAAAGGATTGACTACTTCTAAGCCGGATTCTCGAATTGACAGCATGTATATAACTGAATTTTCAGATGTAGATATAGGTTGGTATGTGTATAATTTTGTTGGATGCGATACTTTGCTCAATCTTGGTTATGGATATAAACCGACTTATTCTGATCCTTATTATAGTAAATATTCTCTGGCTCCACCAGCCGTCGGTCATACTTTCCTTCAGGGAGTTGCCCATAAGACCGGAGTCTTAACTGATAGTGCAATTGTAAACTTTAAATGGAGAAAAGGATATAAGTTTTTTAATTCAAAACCACTAACTCGGTTTATTCCATTTAGAACGACTAGTTATGTTAACTCATATATTCCCCGATATAATTATATAGGTACTTTACAATACTATACCTTGATGTCAGGTTATATAAATCGTTATGGCTATTTATATCCTGTCAAAATTGATCCGCCAATTACTTATATGGTTACAGGTGATCCTGTAACAAAAACCGGTTGGATTGATGGAGATGAACCTGCTGGAGCCAGAAGCATGAATCTTGTGACAGGTCCTTTTTATTTAAATCTTGGTGATACCGCCGAAGTTACGATGGCTTTGGTTGGTGGTATAGGTATAGATAACATTTCCTCCATTACTAATCTCAGGTATAATACCAGGTACGCAATTGCCTCATATAATTATTTTGTTCAACAAATGACGGAAGGTGCAGCATTATTTGCACCACCGCCTCCACCTTCACAGCCAAGAGTATTACCCGAACATTATTTGTTATCCCAGAATTATCCAAATCCCTTCAATCCGACTACAACAATAAAATACGAACTGCCAAAGGCTGCTTACGTAAGACTTGTAGTTTATGATATACTTGGCAGAGAAGTAAAAGTATTGGTAGATGAACAGAAAGAAGCAGGAAACTATACAGTAAAATTTGATGGGAGCGATTTACCGAGTGGAGTCTATTTTTACAGGATAACGTTTACGAATTCAGACAGCAAACTTGTCAACGATAATCTGAGCAAAGTAAATAAACTGATGCTGATCAAATAAAAATATAATTTTAGCGGGGTTATATTATGAAAATAAATCTTTCAATAGCAAAAGCATCTGCAGTTAAAATTATTTTTTTGATTTTAACATTTACTTATATCTCCTACAGTCAGGATTCAACCATGAGTGTGATTGATGTTAATAACATAACAAGCTGGGTAGATAACAGAGGTTTTCATCCTACAGTGGTAACGGCAGGGGACTTAGCTGGAAAGGACTGGAATGGTACTTTTCCCAAGGGAACAGCAGGAGGTGTGTATACTGAAGGTATAGCCTGGGGAGGAAAAGTTTTTGACGGAAATAATCCACTGGTCAGAGTAAACGGCTCTACTTATATTAGCGGGAACTCTCCCCTCACACGTGTATACAGAGTGATGCCGTTTTATGATCAAATTGATCTGCACGGTGCAGCAGCAAGTTTTTTCCGCGTTCCTATTGATAGTGTAACAGATTCAATGGTGAGCAAAGTTTATGATAGTTATAAAAAAGACTGGAATGAATGGCCTGCCGGTAAAGGCGCTCCTTATTACGATAAAAACAAAGACGGTAAATATGAACCTGACATAGATATTCCCGGCATACCTGGGGCTTCACAAACAATATGGATAGATTATGACGACAGCAGATCCCTTGATACGTATGCATCACCACCGATTGGTTTGGAAGTTCAGGAAACTTACTGGGCTTACGCTCATGATGAAAGATTAAATGATATAATTTTTCATAATGTAAAAATAATTTATCGCGGCTTAAGTACTTCTGCTGCGGACTCTCATATTGACAGTATGTATATAGTAAATTTTTCAGACATAGACGATGGCGCATATTATGATGATTACATAGGATGTGATACCGCATTAAATATGGGATATATTTATAATTCAAAAAACGCAGATGACATATACAAAAAGTATTTTCCCGCGCCGCCTGCAATAGGTTATACATTTTTGCACGGAGTAGCTGAAAGAACAGGCAGCCCCTCAGACCAGGCAATAGTAAATTTTAAATTGCAGAAAGGGTACAAATATTTTAACTCAAAGCCCCTTACTGTTTATATTGCTCACAGAACTGGGGGCACTTTTGCAGACCCATTCTTTAATAATTATTACTACGGAACACTCTCGTTTTATAATTTTATGAGAGGTTACAGTCCAAGGCCGCCATATCCTGCCATCAGACCATTCTCTGGTTTATATGGTCCAATGGGGGGATATGGAACATATATGCTTTCCGGTGATCCGGTGACGGGTACAGGATGGATCGATGGTATTCTGGAAGGAGCCGGCGACAGGAGAATGTGGATGGTAACCGGACCATTTAATTTGCGCATCGGGGATACTGCTGAAGTAAGTTTGGCTTTAGCAGGAGGCATAGGCACTGATTATTTAAAAAGTATTTTGATTCTCAGATATAATATTAAACTTGCAACACTTGTGTTCAATCTCTTTGTAGACAATATGACTTCGGGAGGAGAATTTGATTATACGCCTCCACCTTCACAGCCAAGAGTATTACCCGAACATTATTTGTTATCCCAGAATTATCCAAACCCCTTCAATCCGACTACGACAATAAAATATGAACTGCCAAAGGCTGCTTACGTAAGACTTGTAGTTTATGATATACTCGGCAGAGAAGTAAAAGTATTAGTAGATGAACAGAAAGAAGCAGGAAGCTATACAGTAAGATTTGATGGGAGCGATTTACCGAGTGGAGTCTATTTTTACAGGATAACGTTTACGAATTCAGACAGCAAACTTGTCAACGATAATCTGAGCAAAGTAAATAAACTGATGCTGATCAAATAACTGAAGTTATGAAAAAAAAAAGTTGAGGAAAGATATCATCATTGCTTTTTTATTTCTAAATAAGATGGCGTTCGAACCATGATTAAAATTTAATTGTTTTTAACTTTTTTTCTTAGCATCTTATAAGGGCTGTAAAATAATTTAGCAAATCATCATAATGAGGGATGATTTTGCACTCTTTGCTTATTCTCCTTTTATCAGTATTATCTCAGCTCTAAGCAGTGAGGTGTTCCCCCCATTTAAATAAAATATATCCCATCCAACAAAAGAGGAGAGAGAAATGAAACACTTATTACCACTTCTTTTACTGGCAGTTTTTTTCAGTAATTTTTCCCTGGCGCAGGGTTCTGAAACTATTAAAGTAAGGAACTCACTGTCAGGTGTATTTGTACTTACAGCAGAGGGCGGCGTTACTGTGGGTCAGACAGATTATTCCGATATTAAACTTGATTATATGGGGAAAGGATCGGTAGAGTTCTTTCTGCCGGCATATACCAAAAGTAATTTCGGGTTTAAAATTTTTGCTGCGAAAGGATATGCCGGGGGTAAAAGCTCGGTTATTGTTCCGGCAGAATTAAGAACAGCATTCCATCTTGTCGGCGGTGCTTTATCTTTTACCACTGAAGCTTCTGAAACATTTTATCCTTATTTGTCTGTCGGCGTCTCGCATATGTGGGTATATCCGAGAGATAATAACGGAAACGATATAAGACCTATGTTCAAAATAATGGCTTTAACAGGGGAAGCAGGCGCAAGATTTATTGTCAGCAAAGATGTTAGTCTCAATGTAACCGGCGGCTTTATGACTCCTTTCGCAGATGGAAATGATGACCAGTTTGATGCCCGTACTGCCGGTACACATAAAGACTGGATACTTACAGGCACTGTGGGAATTTCATATTATATAGGGAGAGATAAGGATTCGGACGGAGACGGTGTACCCGATTCGAAGGACATGTGTCCGAATACTCCATTAGGAGTTAAGGTTGATGAGTTCGGTTGCCCGCTCGATTCAGATAATGATGGCGTACCGGATTATCTTGACAAATGCCCAAACACACCTGCAGGAGTTAAAGTAGATAGAGACGGCTGCCCGCTCGATTCAGATGGTGATGGCGTGCCTGATTATCTTGATAAATGTGCAAACACACCCGCTGGAGTTAAAGTAGATAAGAACGGCTGCCCGCTTGATTCAGACGGCGATGGCGTACCGGATTATCTTGACAAATGTCCAAACACACCTGCAGGAGTTAAAGTAGATAAAGACGGCTGCCCGCTTGATTCAGATGGTGATGGTGTTCCGGATTATCTCGATAAATGTCCGAACACACCTAAAGGTGTGAAGGTTGATAAAGATGGCTGCCAGATCATAATTAAAAAAGAAGTCGGTGCTTTAACCCTGGGTGCCAGCGCAACATTTAAATCGGGCAAATCAGACCTTCTGCCAAAAGCATACCCGCAATTGAATGCACTCGCAAAAACCATGAAAGAGCATCCAAACTATAAAGCAGTTATTAACGGATATACAGATTCAATCGGGAAAGAAGAGTTTAACATGATCCTGTCGAAAAAGCGTGCACAGGCCGTTGCTGATTATCTCATAGGACAGGGTATAGACCGGGACAGACTTGAAGTTATTGGTCATGGTAAAGCCAATCCTGTTGCTACTAATAAAACTGCAGCAGGCAGGGAAAAGAACAGAAGAGTTGACATAAGGCTGATTTCAATCGAGTAAAAGCTTCTTCCCTGTAATAAAGTTAAATTATGATCCCCTTGTAACCGGCGGTTATAAGGGGATTTTTTAAATCACTTTATCATTTATTTCTTGCCTTGAATACTCTTTCTTATTAGTTTGCTTTCCACTCAATATCAAAAACAAACATTATTTATATATGAAACTATTTTCAGCCTTTATTATTTGCCTTTTGTTTTCTATTCCTTCTTTTGCACAGGAAACATTTCCTGTTAACGGAGTAGCTGACGGCAATCCCAACTATGATGCATTCACTAATGCTACTATCATTGTTGATTATAAAACCAAACTCGAAAATGCTACGCTGCTGATACAACGTGGAAAAATTATTGAAGCAGGAGAAAATATAAAATTTCCTCCCGGCACTGTTGTTCACGATATGAAGGGAAAATTTATTTATCCTTCCCTGATAGACATCTTTTCAAATTATGGATTTAAACCAGTTGAAAGAGAAAGACGAACAGACCGGCGTCCGCACATGGAACGCAGCACAAAAGGTGCGCTGGGATGGAATGAAGCGATCAAGCCTGAGATTGATGCTGTAAAAATTTTTACTGCGGACAGCAAAGCTTCGGAAGAATTAAGAAAGCTGGGATTTGGCGCTGTGCTTACATCACCAATGGACGGCATAGCACGAGGCACTGCTGCGTTTGTAACTCTCGGGTCAGAACGTGATAATGAAACGGTGATCGAAGGAAAAGCTGCTGCAGTTTATTCTTTTGATAAAGGTAACTCTCAGCAGGATTATCCTTCATCACTCATGGGAGCTATCGCATTGCTGCGGCAAACTTATCTTGATGCACAATGGTATAAAAACTCTCAAGCAAAAGAAGAATATAACCTCTCTCTCGAAGCCTGGAATAATATTCAAAATCTTCCGCAAATATTTGAGGTGAATGACTGGCAGTCTGTTCTTCGCGCCGATAAGATCGGCGATGAGTTTGGAGTTCAGTACATCATTAAAGGAGGGGGAGATGAATATAAAAGAGCTGATGAGATCAAAAAGACTAATGCAAAATTAATTGTGCCGATCAATTTTCCTGAAGCCTACGATGTTGAAGATCCTTTCGACGCAAATATCGTTTCTTATAATGATCTGAAAGAGTGGGAACTGGCTCCTGAAAATCCTAGCTACCTCGAAAAACATTCTCTTGATTTTTCATTAACTACTTACGGGCTTAAAAAGAAAGATGAGTTCTGGAAAAATTTAAGAAAAGCAATCGAATATGGATTGAGTGAAGAGACGGCGTTGAAGTCATTAACTTATAACCCCGCATCATTTTTAGGTTTGCAGGATAAAGTTGGCAGCCTGAAAAAGGGGATGCTCGCCAATTTTCTTATAACTTCTTCTGATTTATTTGATAAGAAAAATATCATTTACGAAAATTGGGTAAATGGGAAACCTTACAGTATAAATGACTTTGATGCTATTAATATTAACGGAAATTATTTGTTAACGATAGGCGATAAAACTTATAAATTAAAAATTGAAGGTGAACAGAAGAAACCAAAGGCTCAAGTACAAAGAGAAAACGACACTACAAAAATTTCAGCAATAATTTCCGTAAAAAGAAAGTTAATCACGCTTACTTTCGACCCAAAAGATAAAACCGGCATGATAAGATTAAGCGGAAGCATTTTTGAAAATCCGCTGCTGCTGAAAGGAAAGGGACAGCCTGGAAGCGGAGAATGGGTTGACTGGACTGCTGAATTTATTTCCGGCATTACAGGTGAAAAAGAAAAATCAAAAATTAAACCGAAGCTTCGGCTTACTGATATAATTTATCCGTTCCAGCCATTCGGCAGAAAGACAAAACCCGGAAATCCAAAAGATGTTCTTATTCAGAATGCAACTGTGTGGACAAATGAAAAGGATGGAATTCTTCAAAACACAGATGTTTACCTGAAAGACGGGAAAATTTTCCGCATAGGAAAGAATCTGAAACCGGAGAACAGCAGCGTTGAAATAATTGATGCAACAGGAATGCAATTAACACCCGGAATAATTGATGAACACTCCCACATTGCAATTTCTGGCGGAGTGAATGAAGGGACACAATCTTCGAGTGCAGAAGTCAGGATCGGTGATGTGATAAATAGTGAAGATATTAATATATATCGCCAACTTTCAGGAGGCGTGGTCGCTTCGCAGCTTCTTCACGGTTCTGCAAATCCTATCGGCGGGCAATCGGGAATAGTAAAACTCCGCTGGGGAAAAATCCCTGATGAAATGAAAATAAACGGCGCTGATGGATTTATAAAATTTGCGCTAGGCGAAAATGTTAAGCAGTCAAACTGGGGAGACCTTGTGAGGGAAAGATTCCCGCAAACCAGGATGGGTGTTGAACAGGTTTATGTCGACGCTTTCACAAGAGCGAGAGAATATGAAAATAAGTGGAAAGCATATAATTCACTTTCAGCTTCGGACAAACAAAAAATCTCCCCGCCGCGCAGAGACCTTGAACTCGATGCTCTTTTGGAAATACTGAATCATAAAAGATTCATCACCTGTCATTCGTATGTTCAGTCTGAAATTAATATGCTGATGAAAGTAGCGGAGTCTTTTAAATTCAATGTTAATACGTTCACACACATACTTGAAGGTTACAAGGTTGCCGATAAAATGAAGCAGCACGGAGCCGGAGGCGGAAGTTTTTCTGACTGGTGGGCTTACAAGTTTGAAGTTTACGAAGCCATTCCATATAATGCAGCTATTATGCACGATGAGGGCGTTACTGTTGCAATTAATTCTGATGATGCTGAAATGGGAAGAAGATTGAACCAGGAAGCCGGCAAGTCGGTCAAATACGGCGGATTATCTGAAGAGGAAGCTTTAAAATTAGTTACACTTAATCCTGCAAAACTTTTACATCTCGATAAAAGAATGGGCAGCATTAAAGCCGGGAAAGATGCTGATGTTGTTCTATGGACTGACGACCCGCTCTCGGTTTATACAAAAGCTCAGAAGACTTTTGTTGACGGTATCTGTTATTATGATAAAGACGAGGATGCAAAAATGAGGGAAGAAATAAATAAGGAAAGGGCAGAGATAATTCAAAAGATGATCGAAGCCAAAAAGGAAGGTGAAGGTGTAAGAAAACCAGTGAAAAAAGAAGATATGCTTTACAATTGCGGTACTATCGTGGAGGATTATCTCAGTAATTAATTTACACTGATAAAATAATTTTCGGTTGAAACATTTACTTTATAAAAAAATCAGAGAGCTTTATGAAAAAAATATTTATTCTTTGTTTAATAATTTCATCGGCAGCATTTGCACAAAAACCCGTGCCGGCAAAACAGCAGACAGAAAGTATTCTTCTCACGGGAGGCACTGCTCATATAGGCAACGGCAAAGTAATTGAAAATTCATTGGTCGGATTTAAAGGCGGTAAGCTTACTCTCGTTTCTGAAGCTGCAAACTTTGATGCTGTGAAAAAACAATACGATAAAATAATTGACATAACCGGCAAACAAGTTTACCCGGGATTTATAGCAATGAATACCAACCTTGGTTTGGTGGAAATCAGTGCAGTAAGGGCAACGCTTGATTATGCAGAGGTCGGTGCTTTGAATCCAAATGTTCGATCTGTTATTGCTTATGATACCGATTCAAAAATTATTCCTACAGTTAGAACCAACGGTGTGCTACTCGCACAGGTTACACCAAGGTCGGGGCTTATTTCAGGTTCTTCTTCAGTTGTTGAACTTGACGGATGGAACTGGGAGGACGCTACTTTCAAAACTGACGAAGGGATTCATCTCAACTGGTCGAGGATGTTCACTACAGGCGGATTCATGGCTGCTGCACAGGGAATAAAAAAGAATGAAGAGTACGAAAAGTTTATTACTAACATTAAAAAGTTTTTTGCTGATTCCAGAGCATACAGCGAAATAAAAGATCAGAAAGAAAAAAATCTTAAGTTTGAAGCAATGCGCGGACTGTTTGACGGAAACAGAACTTTATATATTCACGCAGATAATGTAAAAGAAATAATGGAAGCAGTGAACATTGCGAAGGATGCAGGTGTTAAAAAAATTGTGCTGATAGGCGGGAATGAAGCGTGGCGAATTCCTGAATTCATAAAACAAAATAATATTCCCGTCGTTGTAGAGCGTCCGCACAGTCTTCCCGCGAGAGCTGAAGATGATGTTGATATGCCTTACAAACTTATACCAATACTTTTCAAACAAGGCATTCTTGTTTCAATAGATTCTGACGGAGAAATGTCGCCCGCATCAAACCGCAACATTCCTTTTTACGCAGGAACAGCAGCAGCTTATGGTCTTACAAAGGAACAGGCACTGATGACGATTACTTCCAACGCTGCAAAAATATTAGGAATAGATGATAAAGTTGGAACGCTTGAAACTGGTAAATACGCCACGCTGTTTGTTTCAGACGGCGATGCGCTGGATATGAAAACTAATAATGTAACCCTCGCTTTTATTGAAGGGAAAAATATTGATCTGAGGAATGAGCAGAAAGAGCTGTATTACCGGTATATGAATAAGTACGGGCTTAAGATAAAGTAAAAGTTTTTTTATACTTAAACTTACAATTGACCGAATCCATCTAGGAATGAGAGGTTTTTAGAGTAAGTTTGAGTGCAAGAAGAATTCATAGGCTGTTGTAACAATCGTTAAAGTACTTTCGTCTTATTCATCACAACTTGGCTTTAATAATCGGAAGGGGTAATGAAATACGTCCTTATTTTCTTGTTGATGACTATGCTTTCGCCTTATTACGCTTTTGCTCAAATGGCAGAGGTTAAGGGGAAAGTAGTAGACACGGAAACAAATGAGCTTTTACCTTACGCATCGATACTGTTAGGCGGAACTACAAGAGGTACAGTTACAAATTCCGATGGTGAATTTATTTTCAAAATAGAGCCTGGTAAACACACACTCATTACACGGTACGTAGGTTATAAGACAGATACATTACAAATAACGGTTCCACTAAAGAAGCCTATTGTTATAAAGTTGATAAAACAGCCTTTTGTTCTTGCCCAAGTGATTATAACCGGCGAAGATCCTGCCTATAGAATTATTCGTGAAGCAATAAAAAGGAAAAAGCTTAACAAAACTGGGTTGAAGAATTTTGAATATAATATGTATTCAAAAAATGTGGTCGCATCGGGAAATGAGATTGCCCTCATAGAAGAAACATTTATAAAGGGATATGATAAACTGCCGGACTGGGAAAAGGAGTATATTATTAAAACTCACAGGTCAGAAAATCTGAAAAAAAATATTGGGAGTGTTAAAATCACATTCAGCAACAGGTATCTTTTGGATTTTTCACAGGACACGCTGAATATTTTAATGAATAAAGTATTTTTACCTCTGGCTGATAATGCGTTCGATTATTATGATTATAAGCTGATCAATCGTATCGAAACTAACAAAGCGCCTGTCTATATTATAAAAGTGATCCCTCTCTCAAAAATTCAACCTCTTGTACAGGGAACTATTTACATTGAAGGCGAAAATTATGCGATTGTAAAAGTCGACCTGAGCACAAATGAAGGAGTAAGGTTTCCTTATATTCATGATCTCCACGTTGAATTCAAGCAGTCTATGAGTAAATATGACAACTACTGGCTTCCCGATTATGTTGAAATGAAATCAATGCTCGATTTTAATTTCAGCGGTCTTATCGGTATTGATTCTCTTTCATTTCACACTGTAAGCAGTATATCAGATTATAAGATCAACCAGGTTTTCCCCGACTCGGTTAATGATGTTAACCGGAATAAATACAACGGTTATACTTCTGATAGTTTAAAAAATAAATGGAAGCCTGCTGAATTGACTGGCGAAGAAATAAAGTCGCTCAGGCCCATCCCTCTTTCAAATTCTGAATTAAGTGCATTTAAAACCCTGGACAGCACGAAGACAATCGTGAAAATGTTGAAGCCCAAAGGATTGTTATCCGGGCTTGTTAAGGAATCTGATGAACAGGAGGAAAAAGAATCGGGAAAGAGTTTTCTATCGGGCGTACTGGGCACTGGGTTTAAGTATTTGTACTTTGATAATAACAGGGTTGGAGATATTTCGTTAGGCGCAAGGCTGGAAATGAACAATTCGAAAACGAATTTATATTTTAAAAACTTTGGCGGTTATTCTTTCGGACTCAAGAAAACTCTAGGTGATCTTGCCTTGGGCTACAAAACTAAAAACTTTTTAGTAAACAAATTTGAGTTTAACATTTATCATAGGTTAAATAAATGGCAGGGACTTAATCCGTACTCCGATTTATTCAATAGCTTTTCCGTGCTTTTAGGATTTGACGACCAGTTTAATTATTACCTTGCAACAGGTTTCAAAATCAGTGTGAGCAAAGAAATCAACAATAAATTTTCTACGGGTTTAAGTTTTATCTCTGAAAAACAGGGTTCTGTAAATGCACATAAGTATATAAGTATTTTTAACAGGAACAGGTATGTTAGAAGCAATCCATTGATAGATGAAGGTTTTGACAGAAAAATCAGGCTTTCGGTTGAACTTGGTAAATCGCCGTTAAAAATTCAATTTATACCTGAAAGCGGTTTAATTACGGATATAGAGTTTTCCCGCAGATTTTTAGGAAGCGATTTTAATTATTCCAGAATATTTTTTGCAGGTCAGATAAGAGCAAAGACTCTATATAAAGAATTATTTGTAGCTCCATATCTGTTAATAAATTTAGAGGGCGGCTACATAAACGGACAATACGGAATCCAGCATATTTTATCCCCGGTTGTTGCTATGGGGTTTTATTCACCAGCCACTTCTTTCAGAGGATTAAAACCTTATCAGTATGTGGGTGATAAAATGCTCGCTGCTCATGTTGAACATAACTGGAGGTCAATTATTTTTCAATCTATGGGTCTGGACTTTCTTACCAATCTCGATCTCGATATTATCACGGGTTTTGGCATGCTAAGAATTTTAAATGATTCTGACTATTTACGAAATCTTACCCAGGGAAAATTTTATTGGGAAGCATACGTAGGGATCTCAAGAATATTGGCAATATTAAGATTAGACTTTTATTACAACTCTACCCATACATTTGGTATAACGCTTTGCTCTGCGGTTGTTTTTTAACCGGAAAATTTTCATGTTAAATGAGCGTTTAGCATTATTTAGAGGTAAATCTAATGAGCAAGACAATAAGTTTTATTATTTTACTTCTTACTGTAATTATAGCCCATAGTACCTCTCTAATATCACAGCCATTATTAAAGGCAGGAAGATACCAAGGTGAAATTACAATTATATTTAATACAAACACTGATAGCTCATACACTAATAAGCACGGAATTATCTTTACATTTATTGATACAGGAGAAGTCAA
Organism: Bacteroidota bacterium; assembly: GCA_021815365.1. Classification (GTDB taxonomy): domain Bacteria; phylum Bacteroidota; class Ignavibacteria; order Ignavibacteriales; family Ignavibacteriaceae; genus JAKAGZ01. The sequence goes on along the minus strand of JAKAGZ010000032.1, from coordinate 18,237 downwards.
TGGAATGAAATTGTACCCCGATTCCGGCTGGTACAATGTCAGCGAATCTTTTGGAGGTGGTACTTACCATGTAAAAAAGGATAGTATTAGGTTATCAGACCTTGTGTCTCACTTGGCAATCTATGACTGGACGATGATTCTAAATGGTTACTTTTATGCTCAATTTCGGACTGATAGTATTATCCTGATCCAAAATGATCGGCAACTTAAACGATATCGATATATTAATCTCGCCTCAGTTACAACAGGAATAGACGCTCCCACTGTATTAAATCCTGTGGATTACATTTTATTCCAAAATTATCCCAACCCGTTCAATCCAACTACGACAATAAAGTACGAAATGCCGAAGGCTGCTTACGTAAAGCTTGTGGTCTATGATGTCTTAGGCAAAGAAATAAAAGTATTAGTAGATGAACAGAAAGCAGCGGGAAGTTATATTGTAAAATTTGATGGAAGCGATGTACCGAGTGGAGTTTATTTCTATAGGATAACGTTTACAAATTCAGACAGTAAATTTATCAATGATAATCTGAACAAAGTAAATAAGCTGTTGCTGATTAAGTGATTATCCCAAAGTTAGAATAAAATTAAAAAGCCTTCTCTGATGAAGGCTTTTTATAAGTAAAAATAGTAAAACAACCTACCAGATCTTCACTCTCTTATCTGCCGGTCTCCACATCGGCTGACCGGGTTTAATTCCGAATGTTTTATAGAATGCAGGAATATCGCTGAAGGGTCCGTTCACTCTTAAAAAGTTCGGCGAGTGAACATCTGTTAAAACCTGCTGCGCCAACGCTTCAGGCCGCGAATGACCCAGCCATGAATAAGCATAACCTATCCAGAATCTTTGTGCAGGAGTAAGCCCGTTTATTTTTTTCCCTTCTTTATATTGATTTGTTTTCTTAAATGCATCCCAGCCGATCATATCTCCGCCAAGGTCCGCAATGTTTTCACCAAGTGTAGCTTTGCCGTTGATGTGCATACTGTCAAGCACCACATAATCATCAAACTGTTCAATCATCAGCTTTGCTTTTTCATTGAATTTTTTTTCGTCTTCTTTTGTCCACCAGTTTTTTAAATTTCCTTTCTCATCGTAAAGCCTGCCTTCATCATCAAAGCCGTGAGTAAGCTCGTGCCCGATTGTTGAAGCGCCCGCATAAGCATAAGCAACCGCATCATCCACTAATGAATCGGGTACACCAGGAACAATAAAAGCAGCAGCCGGCAGAACAATTTCATTGTTTGACGGATTGTAATAAGCGTTCCAGGTTTGCGGAGTCATATTCCACTCAGTTCTGTCAACAGGTTTGCCGAGCTTGTTCATATTGCGGTTGAACCAGAAAATATTTGCATTGATTGTATTTCTTACATACGAACCTCTGTCAACAGATAATTTTGAAAAATCTTTCCACTTATCAGGGTAACCAACTTTCTTTGTAATTGAGTAAAGTTTTATGAGAGCTTTCTTTTTAGTAGCATCACTCATCCAGTCAAGTTTTTTGATTCTCTCAGCAAAAGCATCAATAAGATTATCTACGATTTTTTCATATCTCTTTTTAGTTTTTGGAGAATAAAATTTTTCTACATAGATCTGTCCAAGCAGTTCGCCCATTGCAGCTTCAGTCGCATCCTGAATTCTCTTCCATCTTGGTTTCTGTTCTTTTATTCCCGCCATTATCGTACCGGTAAAATGAAAAACTTCGTTATCAAAAGGGCTGCTTAGCCTGCCTGCAAACGAACGGATGAGATGAATTTTTAAATATTCTTTCCACTGGTTCAGATCGAACTTGTCTATTGCAGCGCTCAACGCTCTGTAAAACTCAGGCTGACCCACGATTATATCGCCGGGAATCCTTTTGCTGAAATCATCAAACATTAATTTCCACTCAACATTCGGAGCGGTTTTGTCAAGCTGTGCAAAGCTCATCTTATTGTAGTTTGCGTAAGGGTCTCTCAGGTCTTCAAGTTTTCTGCAGGAGTCTGCAAGAAATAATTCTATGTTATAAACTGATTCGCTGTTATTCAGTGCATCGGTTTTATTTTCACCAAGGAGCTCAAATAAATTTGCAAGATGTTTTTTATATTCTTTCCTGATATTTTCTGTGCGGGCATCCTTTCTGAAATAATATTCACGGTTAGGCAATCCAAGCCCGCCCTGCCATAAGTACAAAGCCATCTTATCGCTGTTCTTCTGATCCTGATCAACGAACAGACCGAACATTACATTAACGCCTTCTCTTTTCAGCAAAGCAGCAGTTTCAAAAAGATCTTTTTTAGTTTTGATAGAATTAATCTTATCCAATTCCTGTTTAAGTGGAAGAATGCCCTGCTTTTCGATATCAACGGTGTCCATTCCTGAAAAATAAAAATCGCCAATCTTCTGTTTTGCGCTTCCTTTTGGTGATTTAGTTGAAGCAGCTTCTTTTAAAATATTTTTCAACCGGCTGTATGTTTCTTCATTTACAAGATTAGCCAGACCCCACCTTCTTTCCGATGGAGGAATTGGATTTTCTTTCATCCAGGTTCCGGTTGCATACTTAAAAAAATCAACGCCGGGGTCAACTGTTGTATCCATTGCCTGTGTTAAAAAATCGCCTTTCTGTTTTTCCTGTGGAAAACTGTTTGCTGGTAAAAAAACTATCAGCAATATAAAGCTGAAGAAAAATTTTAATGTTTTCATTTTGCCTGCTTAACTTATTTTTAGCTAAAATGATTTAGTCCGGTCTCTTAATAAAACTGTGACGTAAAATAAATAAAAATGAATAATGAAGTGTGCCGCTGATATAAATTAGATAGAATCATAAAACGTCTGTATTGAAAACACAGATAGGTAAAACATCTTTGTAATAATCTGTTGATCCTCTACAAGGATCTATTTTCGTGTTTATTCTGAATTTCTACCTGCCTGTCGGCAGACAGGCAATAATAAAACATCTACGATGTTTTTTATAATATGAATAACCTCGTAGAGGTTATATTTTTGTAATAACAAAAAAATCCTTAGACCCAAATCCTCGTAGAGGATTTACAAGACTAAATTAGATTTTAACGACACATTTTGCTTGGACGTAATTACAACGACAAATTGCTTTGATAAGTAGAGTTAAACCATTTTTATATTTTTCTAATGCATAATTTGGGTTTAACTATTTGCAGCAATCATCCTTCCCGGCTTTCTTAAATTTTTTATATCCAAGAGAAGCGATCAACCCGATAAAGATTATTATTACTAATGCTTCAATCATAATTCTTTTACGAAGACGGGGCAAATGCCCCGTCATTACTAATTTATTTAAATTCCAATTCTCACTCCCCCTGAAAAAGTATAAGCCGGAGTGAATTTGCTTAGACCTGCTGAACCAATTCCTGTAAGAATCAGGTTTTCGTTGATTTTATAATTTATTCCTAATGAAATTTGTTTCGGCGCTTCGTATCCTTTTACTACTTCGGTGTAAGCGCTGTAATAGAGAAGCAGGGAATACCTGCCGTCATTAAAAAATTTGCCCAATCCAAAAGCATAAGTGAAAGGATTTTCATAAGTGATACCTGAAGGATCGCCGATATTTAAATATCCTAAATCAGCTATCGCAACAAATGTATCAAAGCTTTTTCTGAAAGTGACCGAAGCTCCGTAATCAAATTGTCCTGTTCCGATTCCCATATGAGAAGAAGCAGTAGGAAATTTGATCTGGGCATTTAGAATGACATCTGAAAAAGAATTGTTTTCAGAGAGGAGCTGATAATTGGAAATAATATATAAATCACCTAAGCCCCAGTTCATTCCTGCACTTGATGACATAGGGTTTCTGCCTCCCATCATTCCACCACCGCCCGGCGAGTTCTGGTAACCATTTTGGGAATTGCCGATAGGAAGCATCATTCCACCTGACTGACTGATGAAATTATTGTTATTGCCTACAACCGGAATTGAAAATGAAATTCCAAAATTATCTTTTTGGTATCCTATTCCCCCGTAAAGAGAGAGAATATTGCTGTAAGAATTATATATGAAATTACCTCCGGCAAGCTGCAGGCTTGTATTAAAATACCAGTTAGTCTGTCTTACTATCAAGTCGTCCTGCGCAAGTATATTTCTGCCGGATGTTACTGCAAGAATAATTAATAGGGAGCCGACCTTTGCCGGCATCCCTAAAAAAATAAAAATATTTTTTATGTTCATTTTTATTTTTTACCTTTGTGCATTTCTTCGGCGTTGTTCAGCAGACCCTCATAATTTTTCATCATAGACTGCATATCTTTCATCATGTTGTCCATGTGATTTTTCATTTCTCCGTTTTTCATTGCTTCCTGGTTTTTCATTAACCCCTGCATTTGTGTAAGCATGGTTTTCATTGTTTGTCCCATCTCACTCATATTCTGCATCATTCCGTTGTTCATATTCATTCCTTTCATATCCATTCCCTTCATATTACCCTTCATCCCGGAGTTCATTGAACCCATTAGCTGGTTACATTTGTCCAACATTTTGTTCATCTGGTTCATCATGCTTTGCATGTTATTCATCTGGTTGTTCTGCATATGCTGCATCATTCCGCCGCCCATGCCGCCCTGGTGATTCTGAGCAAATAAAGTTACAGAGGTGAAAAGAAGAAAAGCAATTAAAGCCGCAGCCTGAAATTTCATTCTGCCTGGTAATTGCTTCTGACAATAATTGATTTGAGTTTTCATTTTAGTATCTCCTATATATGTTTATTGTTTTGGGATTTTGTGATCCCATTTTTTATTTGCGAATGTTCAATGAGCATGTTCATTTGCCTCATCGCTTTCGCCTTTTGTTTCGTTATCAAACTTCTGGTATTGTTCCTTAGTCATTGTTGGAAGTTGTTTTGTAAAAGCCACAATAGCCCATATCATGTCGTCAGTGTGAGTGGGTCCAAAAGCAGGCATACCCGTCATCTTCAAACCGTTTTTGGTTATCCAGAAAAGCTGCTGTGGAGTCCATTCTTTTGCTGTTTTGGAAAGCATTGGCGGGCTGGGGTAGAGACCCTTTGCTATTTCACTTTGTTCAATTCCTGGACCGCCGTGGCAGCCAACGCACATCTCCCTGAAGTGAACAAACCCCATCTTAACTAAAGAAGAATCAGAGAGGTCGGGAGTTTTAATATCATCATTAGCATGGTGCTTTATCGAATTATCGCCTACGGTATTCATTATCCATAAAGTTAGTTTATTATGCGGGACAAGTGCACTTACATTATAAATACCGGAGTAAATGTAAGCTAAAAAAGCTATTATTAAAACCACTATAACGATACCAGCTCTTAAGAAATATTTCATATTACACCTCGATTTTTTTTAGAAATTATGTTATTTATCGCTCTCGCTTTTCGTGTTCTTTTCTGAATTATTGTTTATGAGTAATTCCTTCAGCTTGTTCATTGCTTCCAGGGATTTCATTTTCTCTCCGGTTTTGTTATAGATCAATATCAGCATATAGTAACTTTCAGGCGCTTCCGGGTATAGAGATTGCTCTGCTTTTGCATTTGCTAAAGCGTTGGGCAGATCATTTTTTAAGAAATATAAATTTGATAAAACCAGATGAAGCTGCTGGTATTTATTATCCACTGCTAAAAGTTTATTGCCTGTTTTCAGGGCTTTATCAAATTGATTTTCATTTTTATACACGTTCATTAAACCGAATAAGGCATTGATGTTGTCAGGATTAATATTTAAAGCTGCTAAAAATGATCTCTCAGCCTCTTGCAGTTTATTTTCGCGCAGATAAAACGTGCCCAATGCAGAGAACGCTTTATCGCTCTGCGGATTCAATTCCACCGCTTTATTTAAATGACCGATAGCTTTTTGCATATCATTTATATAGCCGTAAAATGTTCCAAGGTTGTAATGTGTAAGATAGTCATTGGGATATAACACTACAGCTCTTGATAAATATTCCTTAGCCTGTTCAAATTTTCCTTGTTGAAGATACCATATTCCCTTATTGTTCAATACAGCAGCATCGTCAGACTGATCGATCTGTTCGGTTGACAATTTTTTAGAGATCGTGTCTTTTTGATTTTCCTGAGCAAATACGGTTGACCCGCCTTCTAATATTAAACAGGCTAATACCAAAAAAATAAAGAGGATCATCTTTCTGATTATTAAAAATATTCCGGCTAATAATTTCATTTAGTTAGAAATATCAAATAGAAAATTTTATCATTTTGAATTACCCTTAAAGTCATCTACGAACAAATAGTGGTCAGGTACATTACCGCAGGTACCGATTTTATGAATAATCCTTTTAGCCTCGCTGACCATATAATCATCACAAACGAAGGACATCTCTGAAATTTGAGATAGTGGTTTAAAATGTTCTGTTACGGTAATATCCTGTACGCCCAGGGCTTGTAATTCCTCGACAAGCCAATGAACCCTTGTAGTATTTACTCCTGCTTTAATTGTTTTCATGGTCATTTTCCTTTTCAGTATTGCTCAGATCGTTTGTCCCGGCTGTTGCGCTAATATCTGAAGAAGATTGTTGAATATATTTTTGGGGGCTTATTACGAAACTTAGTTTGCAGCCCGGCGCACAGAAAAAGTATTTTTTACCCTGATAAATTATACTTCCTGCTGATTCCTCTTCGTTTATGTACATGCCGCAAACCGGGTCCTTGATCATACTGATACCTCTTCTGTTTTTTTACCGGCGGGTTCTAAAGACAGTTTTCCGTCCTCCATTTGTACATTACGTACAAGATATTTCCCCGCCAGCCCGCACTGATTAACAAGTTCGGGATTGTGTGTTACTATAATTATTGTTTTGCCTTCATTATTCAGATCGTAGAAATGATTCATTATATCAAGACTTGTTTTGCTGTCTAAATTTCCTGTTGGCTCATCAGCTAAAATTATCAGTGGATCGTTAATCAGAGATCTTGCAATTGCAACGCGCTGCTGTTCGCCGCCGCTTAAATTGTTTATCAGTCTGTTCGCTTTGTTCTCCAAATGAACTTTTTCAAGAATAGAATAAGCAAGCTCTGTTTGTTCCTGCCGGGAATAATTATTATTAATAGCTAATGGAAGAATAATATTTTCAATTACAGTCAAATACGGTATCAGTTGAAAAGCCTGAAAAACAAATCCGATATACTCCCTTCTGAAATCAGCAAGTGCATCTGCAGAAAGTTTATAAATATCAATTTCGTCAACAATAATATTGCCGTGAGTCGGTTTGTTCAATCCTCCTATGATTGTAAGCAGAGTGCTTTTACCCGAACCGGATTGTCCCATCAGTGTAATGAATTCACCTTGTTCAATATTAAGAGAAATGTTGTTAACAGCCGTTACCAATTCTCCGCCCTGTGCGGAGCCGGTATTATATTTTTTGGTAAGATTATTTATTTCAATCAAGCTCATAGTTATAAATCCTTATAAACTTCTGAATGCAGTTGTTGGATCAAGTCTTGAAGCTCTTATTGCAGGGTGAATGCCTGCAAGTAATCCTACCAGAACTGCAACTCCCGCTGAAAAGAACAGAAGCAAAAAGCTGAAGTTAATTTTTATATTTTCTTCCATTGCCAGAACAGGAGTAATAATTTTTGAAGCTCCGATACCAAGTATAAAGCCAATTATACCGGCAGCAAAGCTTGCAATAAGCACTTCTAAAAGAATAATTTTAATAATCTGCAGCCTTCTGAAACCAACTGCCATAAATATCCCGATCTCCTTTGTCCTTTCATTTACAGATGCACTGACATTTGAAAACACGATCAGAAGAGAAATTACAAGAATTACAGCGGAAACACCGTAAGAAAAATGCTCAAACCTGTGAACAGCAGTCATTTTAGATTCTATTGACTGCTTTATCGCAGTGACATTTGCGCCGGGCAGCTTTGCGGAAATCTGACGGGTAATTTCTTCAATCGGGCAGTCATAGCAGCGCGCCGCAATTTCTATAAGGCTCAGATTGTTTTGCTTTGCCTGTGATGAAGATCTGTTAAACAGCTTTTGTGCTTTTGTTAAATCAATGAATATTAAGCCATCATCCTGTGAACCGGTTTCATTTAATATTCCTTTAACAATAAAATCTTCACCGTTGATGTTTACTCTTTCGTTCAATTTTAAATTCATGATCTTTGCTGCTTTGCTGCCAGCGAGAGCATCATTTAATTCTGCCGGTGCTGTTCCTTTAATACTCCACCATTTTTTCAACCGCATTTCCTCTTTAAAATCTATGCCGGCAGCAACAACTTTTTTTCCATCAGTTGAAGCGTTCCTCAAACCTGCTTTATCGTTAGACAGAATTGTTACAGTGCCAAAAAGTATCGGAGCTATGATACTCAGGTTATCTCTGTTTTTTATAGATCTTATTTTTTCAATATCATTTTGATTGAGCTCAGCTTTATTGAAAGTTAATCCTGCTACATTAAGTCCACCGTAAACAAGATCAAGGTCGTTCGTCTTTGGTGTAATGATCATGTTGGCACCAAATTCATCAAGATTTGAGGCAACACTCCTGTTAACATTTTCAGAAACAACGTAAAGGGTAACGAAAGAAGCTACCGCAAGAATTAAACCGATAATTAGAAATGCTGTTCTTGTTTTTCTTCTTTTTATACTCTGAAGAGAAATGTTATAAAGTTTCATCGTTGTCTTCCTTAAGTTCTTTGCCGGGCATAGTGTAAAATTTTCCTATCAGTTTTTTGTAATCCATAATTCTTTTTAATAACTATTTAAGCGGAATGCTCCAAGAGAGCACTGCAGAATTATTTTGTCCGCTGTAACTCAAAGAGAGATTTTGATTATACCTTTCCGCTGAATAACCTGCATCAAAAGCGCTGATGATCTTTACGACGATATACCCAACCAGTAAATAATAAAACTGGTTGCGTTCTTCTGTCGTCCAGGAACGCGGGGCAGCATTGCTGCCATAATATTGATAATTATGCATTCCCCAGCTCCAGCTATTTCGTCCAAGCAGGATCATTGCCGGAATAAAAATTACAGTTTCTGCTGTTGTATAAATTATACCGCGCTTCCAGTTGCCTGAGTAGAAATTTCCTATATCAACAGGAAGCGGCTGAATTGAAAGCAGAGCCGCCAGTGCAGGGTTTTTTTCTCCGCCTGTGTTAGTCATCCCATCCACGTGATGCTGGGCAAAGATATTGCCAGCAGTAAAAGAAAAAAATAACAGCAGGAAATAAGCATATCGTTTCATAGTGCCTCCTTTAAATTCTTCTGGTCCAATTATCAACTAATGATTTCTCTATCTGGATTTCGTTTCCAACAACAGTGCTTGGAAGCGGATCCGGGGGATATTTGCTGCACGAACCTCTTACAGCATTTAGTGTATTTAAATTCCAGGTTGTGCCGCACGAGTTGCAAATAATGTTATCATCTATAATGTGAAAAGATGTCGAGTTACATGGTTCGCACATGCTGATCGCTGTAACTACTTTACCGTCTTCGGTCAGGTATGCAAGCAGCGGTATCTTTTCGCCTTTGCTCAGGAAATCAAATTTTACAAGTTTCTTTTCTTTAACTAAATCCAAAGGAAGAATTATTTTATTTCCTTTGGCAAAAGCTAAAGTGTATGTTAAATCGTAACGGGAAGAAGGATAAGTTACATTGCCGGTCACCTTCGGCTGTTTGTCTATTATTTTTTCCTCCTTTGACGGCTGAGCTGCAAAGTACCATATTACCCCTGCAATAATGATAGTTATTACCGAAGCATACAAACCATTGTGAGTTTTTCTTTTGGCTGTGTGCCCCGAATTCAATATCCGGTTACGCTTAATATTATTATTTGATGCGGCATAATTCATTTTATTTTTAGACTTGTCCAATTGCTCAGATTCAATCCTTCTGCCGCAGCCTGAACAAAAAGAAGAATGTGGTTGAATCTTATTACCGCAATCCGGACAGAATAATATGTTTGACATTTCAGAACCTCTTAACTTTAAATTATCAATAAGTCTTTAATCCGGTTTGTCCCGGATCCCATACTTTACTTTTATCTACTTTATATTCAGAAGCAAACGCTGCTTTAAGCCAGCCATATTGATTTGCAAGCGCCACCACTATGTCATTTGGCTTTTGATTTCTTTCAAGCTGCTCTCTTATAAATTGTCTTTCTTCAACAGCAATGCCGCATTTACAGGATTCCAATGGCAGTTGATTACACGACTGACACGAGCAAACAAACTTTGAAGCAATTGCATAAACCTGTGATTCGATGGCAGGATTTGAGCTTTTTGTTTCCACTATATCTTCAACCGGACCCGGCGAACTATTATTTTTTATGTTGTTTGCAATTACAATAATGATCAACACTGCGGCAATACCAGCACTTATCCATAATGGTTTCAGATTAAGGGTTTTGCCGTCAGCATTATTTTTTTTGTGCAAGCCTTTGCCATAAGGATTATGTACCTCGTTTCGTTTATTCTTTTTTCTCCCTGAATTTTTATTATCATCGTAGCGCTTAGAATCCTGTTGACTTTTTAATTTAGCACCGCATTTGATACAAAATCTGTTATCGTTTTCATTTTCAAAACCACAATTCTGGCAGAATAAATTTTGTGTTTCTGAAACCGGAGTCAGTTCACTGCCGCAGTTAATACAGAACTTGTTATCTCCATCGTTGTTAAAGCCGCAATTATTACATTTCATTTTATTACTCCTTCCTTTTACCTAAAGCCAGACTAAATCATGTTACTACAGGCTTTTCTTAAGATCACTATTTTCTAAAGATTGTTGAATAATTAATTTCCCTTTAACCATTCCCATTCTGCAGTGAAAATCGTATTCACCGGGCTTATCTATTTTTAATTCAACGGGGATAGTTTTAAATGGTGTAAGTGTTGCACTGATATTGAGATCAGAGAATATCACTTCTTCAGTGCATCCTGCTGTTTCTTCTCTGATAAAATTCAACTTAATAGGTTTACCTGCTTCAAAAATCAAAACATCCGGTGTATAACCACCCTGGACTTTTATTACTGCTTCCTGTATTCCGCTTTCAGCAAGCTGAACTTTCACAGCTTTTTTTTCAGAGAACCAGAAGTACCAGGCAACCCATGCTGCCAAGCCTAATCCGCCAACTATTACTAATATTTGATCGATTGTCATTTTATCATCTCCTTAGTTAGTTAATATATACTGGAAAAGGGTACAGGGGATTCGTCTCTATTCATTTCAAATAATTTACCAAACCGCTTTATACCCTATACCTTTGCTTTAAATCTCCTTAAACGATTTGCATTAGTTACAACAGTAACTGAGCTGAAAGCCATTGCCGCTCCGGCGATTATCGGGGAAAGTAATATTCCGAAGAACGGGTAAAGGAGCCCCGCCGCAATTGGCAATCCTAATCCGTTGTAAAAGAATGCGCCAAATAAATTTTCTTTTATATTTTTCATTGTTGCTTTAGAAAGCTGGATAGCAAGCACAACGCCTTTTAAACTTCCTTTAATAAGAGTGATGTCGGAAGCCTCTATTGCAACATCAGTCCCGGTACCAATTGCTAATCCTATATCTGCCTGTGCTAATGCAGGTGCATCGTTTATTCCGTCGCCAACCATCGCAACTTTTTTCCCCTCATTCTGAAGTTTCTGAACATTAAATGCTTTGTCCTCTGGTAAAACCTCAGAGAGCACTCTATCAATGCCAACTTGCTTTGCAATTGCATTTGCTGTTCTTCTGTTGTCTCCTGTAATCATAACAACCTCTAGTCCTAGTTTTTTAAGCTGAGCGATCGCTGATATTGAATCAGGTTTAATAATATCTGCGACCGCAATAATACCGGCAGCTTTTCCATCGATCGCAGCAAACATTGGTGTTTTTCCTTCGTCAGCGAGCTTACTGCTTTGTTCTTCAAGGTTATCAAGTTGAATTGAAAACTTTTTCATCATTTTGAGATTGCCTAACAGGATCTTTTTACCATTTGCATTTGCCTCTACTCCATAACCAGGTATTGCGTTGAATTCTTTCGGCTCAGCGAGGGTCAGATTTTTATCCTCCGCACCTTTAACAATTGCTTCAGCCAAAGGATGTTCTGAAAATTTTTCAACGCTTGCACTAAGTGCAAGTACTTCGTCTTCTTCAAAACCGTTAGAAACTATTACATCCGTAAGCGAGGGCTTTCCCTCGGTAATTGTTCCGGTTTTATCTAAAACTATTGCATCTAATTTTTGCGCAGTCTCAAGAGCATCTCCGCTTCTGATAAGTATTCCATTTTCTGCACCTTTACCTACGCCGACCATTAATGAGATTGGGGTTGCAAGTCCAAGCGCGCAGGGGCAGGCAATTACCAGCACTGTTACAAAAACAATCAGCGCATAGACAAGCTGAGGAACAGGACCGAAAACATACCACGTAACAAATGAAAGTATTGCCATAATAATTACGGCAGGGACGAAGTAACCCGAAACATTATCAACCACTCTTTGTATCGGAGCTTTAGAGCTTTGTGCCTGCTCAACCATTTGTATTATTTGTGCAAGTGCGGTGTCTTTGCCTACTTTTGTAGCTTTAAATTTGAATGATCCTGTTTTGTTGATTGAAGCACCAATAACTTCATCACCGGTATTCTTTTCTACAGGAATAGATTCGCCTGTAATCATTGATTCATCTACTGTTGAAGAACCATCTGTAATTATTCCGTCTACCGGAATTTTTTCACCAGGTCTTACAATTATTGTATCGTCTAAAACAACTTCTTCAATTGGAATGTCCAATTCCTTTCCTTCACGCTGCACTCTTGCAGTTTTTGCCTGCAGACCAATAAGTTTTTTTATCGCTTCTGAACTTTTCCCCTTAGCTCTTATTTCCAATGCCATTCCTAATACAACTAAAGCAACGACGACGAAGATCACGTCAAAAAAGACATCAGCTAATTTTTCGGAAGGAAATATTCCCGGGAATAAAACAGCAGCAGTGGAATACAGCCACGCTGCAGAAATACCGGTAGCAATTAATGTATGCATATTTGCAGACCTGTTTTTGAAAGCAGCCCACGCACCGGTATAAAATTGTGAACCAGACCACAGCATAACCGGTAAGCTCAATAGGCTCATACCTAACCAAATAGTTTTCAGTAGATCAGCCCCTTTTTGAAATTGTGCCGGTAAACCCCATAGATCAGGATAACTGAAAAGAATGACAGGAAGGGATAGAATTCCGGCAAAGATAAATTTATGCATCAGGGTTTTATATTCTTTTTCCCGCGCCTTTTGATTTTCATCTACTGGTCCTTCCTTAATTTTTTCTTCTTTTTCTTTGCCGGGTTCTTCCGCAGCTTTTCCCGGGTATCCTTTGGAGACTCCTGCGGTATCAAAAATTTTGTACCCTAATTTTTCTATTACATTTTTTATTTCTTTAGTATCAATCAGCCCCGGGATATAATTTATAATTGCAGATTCGCTTCCCAGGTCAACAGCTGCTGAAATTACACCGCTTTTCTTTTTTAACTCTTTTTCAATTTTAGTTACGCACGAGCCGCAATGCATTCCATTTATTCCAAGCTTCAGTGTCGACTTTCCGGTTTGATAGCCGGCATTTTTTATTGCACTGATTATATCCTCCGTTGTAGTCTCACCGCTCTTGAATTCAACGTGTGCAGTTTGTGCAGCATAATTTACGTGTACATTTTTTATTCCATCCAGTTTCTTTATTTCCTTCTCGATATTATTTATGCATGAAATGCAGTGCAAACCAATTATCGGCAAAGAGAGCTTCTCGATGCCATAGCTTGTTGTTTTATACGAAGGCTGAACATTATTCGCCTTTTCAATATATTTATTCGGATAAAGAGCAAATTCGTTCTGACATTTCTCCGAGCAAAACTCATATCTTTTATCGAGCAAGTTGATATAATATTTTGATGGTGATTTCACTTCCATTCCACATACGGGGTCGTGTGCTGCTGATGAGTGAGGTTTCTCCTGGTTAAGCATTTTATCATCCTCCTTATATTATAATATTTTGATTTGCATTCATCTCTTTTCCTAAAGCTTTAACTATCAGCAATTTTCTTATATACACTTGATTTCGAAAGGTTCAAGAGAGTAGCTATTTTAAAATCTTCCTTAGCTCCCTGCAAATCACCCTGATTTAACCTGACTGTACCTCTGCTAAAAAAACATGTCGCATCCTTTGGATATATTTCTATTGCTTTGGTATAGTCTTCTATTGCTTCACTATATTTTCCAACATCAGCATTTATTGTCCCTCTCTTTTTATATTGAAGGACATTAAAAGGATTTACAGCAATAGCGTTATTACAATCTACTATTGCGCTTGTCTCTTCCATATTATTCCTCCGATATGTTGTTAATAAAATCGTTACTTAATTATATGCGCTTAAAACATACTGCTGAACCATACGATGAGTATTAAAGAACGATGCATTAATGGCAATAGCATGACGCATTATATTAACCCAATATTCTTTTCCTTGATAAAAAGTTGGAATTACTGCAAATTCTAATTTATCGTATAAGGAGTCAGCGTCCTGCTGGTTGTTGCTTTCATTATTTTGAGATGTACCGATAGACCAGCCAGTAATATCTTCGATACATCCTTCAATCCACCATCCATCCAGAACACTTAATGAAGGAACTCCGTTATGTGCTGCTTTCATACCCGAAGTACCCGATGCCTCTTGTGGTTTAGACGGTGTATTAAGCCATAAATCAACACCAGAAACTAATAGTTTAGCTAATTCAATATCATAGTTTTCAAGGTAAACAACTTTTACTTTGTCTTCTAAGATTTTTGATATTGCATATACTTTCTTTATTAGATCTTTACCCATCCCATCTTGCGGATGAGCCTTTCCGGAAAAGATAAACTGCAGCTTACCCGCATTGTCAGCAATTTTTAATAATCTATTTATATCGGAAAATACTAAGTCTGCTCTCTTGTAAGCAGCTGCTCTTCGTGCAAATCCTATAGTAAGTATATCAAAACCTAAGTCGATATTAGTTTTAATGTTGACATATTCTATGAGTTTTTTCTTAGCTTCCAGGTGAGCATTCCATATTTCATCTTTAGGAATACTCATAGCATATCGTAAGCTATAGGGATCATTCTTCCAGTCCGGAATATATTTGTCATAGAGCTTCTGAAAGCTGCTGCAAACCCAGGTAGAAGAATGTACACCATTTGTTATAGACTCTATATTGTAGCCAGGAAACATTGATCGGGAAACCTCGCCGTGTTTTTTTGCTACACCATTTACATACCTGCTCAGGTTTAAGGCTAAAAAAGTCATATTTAATTTTTCCTCACCAGCCAGCATTTTTAAAACATCTGCGGGTATGAATTCTCTCAAAGCATTATTTACAAAATCATAAGAAAACTGATCGTGCCCTGCCGGGACAGGCGTATGAGTTGTAAATACGCAAAGCTCTCTCACAGCTTCATAATCTAATTTCAGATCTACATTTTTTCTTATTTTGTTTAATAATTCAAGAGTTAAAAATGCAGCATGTCCTTCATTCATATGATATTTTTTTATTCCACTATATCCTAAACTGTTAAGCATTCGTACACCGCCAATACCTAAGACTATCTCTTGCAGCATTCTATACCATTGATTTCCACCATAGAGATAATCATTAAGTCCCCTGTCGTACTCACTGTTTTCCTCCAGGTTAGTATCTAAAAATATTACAGGAATAGAATATCCGTTTACACCAATTACATCATATTGCCAGGCGCCAATAAATATTTCTCTGTTTTCAACTTTTATGCTTATTTTATTAGTTAACGGTCTTAAAAAATCAATTGGGTTCCATTGAACGGGAATTTCCTGTTGATTTCCCTCTGTGTCTAATTTTTGCTCAAAATATCCTTTACGATATAAGAATGTAACAGCTATAAGTGGTACTTTTAAATCTGCACAAGATTTTATAGTATCTCCTGCCAAAATTCCCAAGCCGCCACTGTAAGTTGGGATTTGGGAATCAATCCCAATTTCCATTGAGAAATAGGCAATTTTTCTTTCTTCAATTCCATCAGTGAACTCAGAACTGCGTGTTGGCTTTAAATATTTGACAGGAGAATTCCGGAATTCGTTCCTGCATAAATCAGAACAGAAATAAAACGTCTCTCCATTGAATTCATAATTGAATTCTGCTTTAGCAATCATTCCACAAACAAGATCCCTCTCCATTTTGATTTCTCTCTAAATTCATTAGTGATATTATTCAAATCAATATACGTTCAACATTTTTATAAATTTCACTTACTTAAATTGTTTATAAATTTTACAGGGTTTTTCTCAAACTCTGCCTGACAAAGCGGGCAGCATAGGTAATAATTTTCTCTGCCATATTTTACTTTTGCATAAGCTTTGTTCGGGTTTATCTTTTTACCACAAACAGGATCCCGAAGGATATGGATGTTCGGTCTCATTTTATTTCCTCCTTTCATATTACTTCCTATTTTTTAGTTCCCATCCCGGTTTCAAGAATAATGGGAAGGCCATTTGAACCTATCGGAACAAAATAGAAAGATGTGTTGCTGCTGTTTATTAATGCCTTCTGAACATCAAGAGCGCGATATTGAAGATAAGTCGGAGTCAGTGTGCTGTCAATTATCCTTTGTGCAACCTGCTGTCCCTTTGCCTCGATAATCTTTATCTGGGCATCTTTTTCAGCTATCTTAGTCTCGAATTCTTTTTGCATCAGCCTCTGCTCAGTTGCAAGTTTTAAATCTGCGGCTTGCATTACCTGCCGCGGGTACTCGACGTGCTTTATTTCAACTGCATCTAAGTCTAAATGCTTGCCTTTCAAATTATTCTTAAGCTGTGCTAAAATTGCATTCTGGATTTCAACACTCTTTTTTGGTATGTCACTATATTTATACTGAGCAAATACTGACCTAGAAATTGACCGAAATTGCTGCTGTACCACTTTCTCATAATATTGCTGTCCGATTTCAGTATGTAAGTAATAAAGTTCACTGGCTATGGGTTTCAGTCGAAGAGCAATCTCTACATTCATATGAAGGTCATCAAGAGAGAGAATATCCACATTTTCGCTTTGAGTTTTCCAGCGTACATCATATAAAATTACATCATTCCACGGGGCAGCCCATTTAAATCCATTAGGATAAATTGTTGTATCAACTCCGGCGAAACGTCCCGAGTAAAGTCCTTTGTAACCGCCGGGAATAGTTGTTCCACAGCCCACAAGCAAAACAACTGCAAGCAGGCTAACGATAATTACCGAATACGTTTTCATAATATTTCCTCCTTTCATATTTCTATGAAATTTTTGTTATAATGCATGTATTCCATGCTGCTTTGTCCTGATGCTTATTGCATCCGATACATCAGAGACAAAAATTTTACCATCACCTTTTCGCCCGGTATGTGCTTTTTCTAAAATTATGTTCACAAATTTTTCAAGATCGTTATTCGAGCAAATAAGTTCTAACTTTATATTTCTACAGTATTTTTCACAGTATGCAATCGATACTTTTGAGTTATCCGGGTCAGCCCAGTTGCCTATTGTAGATACATCAATCACCGTCATCCCCTTACTACCGGCAATTTCAAGTTCGTGAATTACACTGTCAATTTTGTCCGGTCTTATATATGCTTTAATCTCTTTCATATTTGCTCCGTTAATTAAAAATTATCATGTTACTTTACCTTAAAGCCAGCTTTCATAAGATTTGCTCTGGCTTTCTTCAAAGAAACCTTCTCTAATTTCATTCCGCATTTCTGATCTATTCCCGGCTTATCTGATAATACATTATAATCCATCTGGCATTGATAAACTTTGCCGTCTTTATTTTTATCGATGGCGTTTAAATCAATAACTCCACTGCGAACTATGGAAGAATCTTTTACCTGTTTATCTGAGTCGTTCTTATTACCCATATCCATGTTCATATTTTTGTCCATCTGCATTTCAGTTTTATGCTTTTCTGTTTTGTTTTTATTTTTTGTTGAATCCTGTGCAAGCAGCAGAGAAGCCGCAGCAAAAAAAACAATAAAAGAAAGAACCGATATTTTTACAGCTTTAGTTTTCATTTTAGTCTCCATTTTGTTTTAAGATTTATAAATTAATTTTCTAATACCAATCCATTTTTCTTAGCTTCTTTCTTCAGCTCATAAGATTTCCACAAATAATAAATAACCGGGTAAACAGCCAGCTCCATCAATACAGAAGTGACAACACCGCCGAGCATAGGCGCTGCGATTCTTTTCATTACATCAGCGCCGGCGCCGGTGCTCCACATGATCGGGATTAAACC
>JAKAGZ010000085.1 GCA_021815365.1 Bacteroidota bacterium | reverse complement strand
CCGGTTCACGCTTCGCCGGTATCAGTCTTTTCTTTTTCCTCGTCAGTTATATCCAGGTTCAGATTTTCATCCATAAATACGAGTTCATCAGTACCCTCAACGTGCTTAGCAATAATCTTAGCACCTTCTTTGAAAGAGCCTCTCAGAATTTCTTCAGCTAAGGGATCTTCAACATATTTCTGAATTGCACGCCTCAAAGGTCTCGCTCCATATTTTTGATCGAATCCTTTATCCACTAAGAAATTCTTTGCTGAATCATCGAGAACAATTTCCATTCTATGTTCAGAAATATTTTTAAGCAGGTCCTGTAATTCTATGCTGATGATCTTTAAAATATCATCTTTCTCAAGATTTCTGAAAACTATTGCCTCATCTATTCTGTTCAGGAATTCAGGATTAAATAATTTCTTCATAGCGTCTTCAACAGTATTTTTCATGCTTGTATGCTGATCTTCTGCTTTTTCGCTGCCAAAACCGAACGAACCAATATTTTTTATATCTCTTGCACCGACATTAGAAGTCATAATAATTATAGTATTCCTGAAATCAACTCTTCTTCCAAAGCTATCAGTAAGCACACCGTCATCAAGGACCTGCAGCAAAATGCCAAAGATATCAGGATGTGCTTTCTCAATTTCATCGAACAGAACAACTGAATATGGTTTTCTTCTGACTTTTTCAGTAAGCTGCCCGCCTTCTTCATAGCCTACATATCCCGGAGGCGCTCCAACTAACCTGGAGAGAGAAAACTTTTCCATATACTCGCTCATATCAATTCTGACCAGGGCATTTTCGGAATCAAACAAATATCTTGCAAGAGCTTTGCTTAACTCAGTTTTACCAACACCTGTGGGACCTAAGAAAATAAAGCTTCCTATTGGTCTGTTAGGATTTTTAAGCCCGGCTCTTGTTCTCCTGATCGCTTTTGTAAGTTTTGAAACAGCTTCATCCTGACCAACAATTTGTTTTTTAAGTTCATCAGCCATTTTCAGGAGTTTTTCAGATTCAGTTTGAGCAACCCTGTTAACAGGAATTCCTGTCATCATAGCAACAACTGTTGCAATGTCTTCCTCATTTACATCGTGAACAATATCTTTAGTTTTTGCTTCCCATTCATTCTTTGCAATTTCAAGATCTGACTGAAGATTTCTTTCTTTATCTCTAAGCCTTGCAGCCTCTTCATAATCCTGTTTTTTAACAACCTGTGCTTTCTCCTGTCTTACTTTGTCAATTTCTCCTTCAAGCTCCAGGATTTCTTTTGGTACTTCAAAATTTCCCATATGAACTCTTGAACCAGCTTCATCAATGACATCAATAGCTTTGTCGGGGAGATGCCTGTCGGTTATATATCTGCTGCTGAGTTTTACGGCAGAATCAATAGCATCTTTTGAGTACCTGACGTGGTGATGCTCTTCGTATTTGAATTTAATATTCTCAAGTATCTGGATAGTTTCGTCATAGCTTGGCGGTTCAACCATAACTTTCTGAAATCTTCTGTCTAAGGCACCATCAGTCTCAATATATTTCCGATATTCGTCCAAAGTAGTAGCGCCGATACATTGGATGTCGCCGCGTGAGAGAGCCGGCTTGAACATATTCGAAGCATCAAGCGAACCGGAGGCACCGCCAGCACCGACAATAGTATGAAGCTCATCTATGAAGAGGATTACATCGCGGGCTTTTTCAAGCTCGTTCATCAGGGCTTTCATTCTCTCCTCAAATTGTCCGCGGTATTTTGTGCCGGCAACAAGCCCTGCAAGATCCAGAGTAACAACTCTTTTTTCCTGCAAAATTCTCGGTACTTTCTTTTGAACTATCCTGAGGGCAAGGCCTTCGGCGATGGCTGTTTTTCCCACACCGGGCTCGCCAATAAGTACAGGATTATTTTTCTTTCTCCTGCTGAGTATTTGTGCAACCCGTTCAATTTCCCTTTCACGCCCAACCACCGGGTCGAGCTTATCCTCGTTAGCAAGCTTGGTCAGATCGCGCCCGAAGTTATCGAGCACCGGGGTTTTTGTTCTTTCTACTTTTTTATCCGGTACCGGAGAAACTCCCAATGGATCTTTCGGATTTCTGCTGCTAAGCATCGCATTCAGTTCTGATCTTGCAGCATCATAAGTAACATTAAACTGATGCAGGATCTGCGTGGCAATATTATCTTCGTCGCGTAATAATGAAAGAAGAAGGTGTTCCGTGCCGATCACATCAGCTTTATAAATTTTTGATTCTATCTGTGTAATTTTTAAAACTTTCTCTGCTTGTTTTGTTAAAGGAATATTTCCAATAGTAAGAGTACCCCCCGAAGTTCTCACAGTATCTTCTATCGCTTTTTTCAACTTCATCAAATCGCAGTCAAGATTTCTCAGGATCCTTACGGCAACCCCCTGTCCTTCCCTGACGATTCCGAGAAGCAGGTGTTCTGTACCGATATAATCGTGCCCAAGCCTTAAAGCTTCTTCACGACTTAACCTGATGACGTCCTGGAGTCTGTCTGAAAAATTTCCATCCATATAATTTCTTCCTCTTTAGCTGTGGATGTTAAACTTTGAACTTCCGCTTATTTCAAAAATAAAGATTGATTTTAATGCAATCAAGCTAATTGGCAGATGCTAAACAGCCTTAGTGCTCTGATTCATAATACGGTGACTTATTCTGTTCTTAATCTTACTCCTGCCTGCCGGCAGGCTTAATCTTAATCCCAAAGAGAGAGTAAGATTTAAGATTATGATTAAGATACGTCATCTTAATTAAGAACATGTGTACTTAGTTATGCATCATTTTTCATTTTATTTGAGTCCCGCTCTGTGTAATATATACTAAGATTTTCAATAAATCCAATAATTATTTGACAGTTTGATGACGAAACTGAAAAACCTTTGATTTTAATTAAAAACGCCATTTTTATTAATACTTTATTTAACTGATGTTACGCTAATAATAACAAAGCAAGAGATGACATCTTTCAAAAAGATGTCATCTCTCCCTCTGCGCGTGAGTTCACTGAATAAATAAACGATGCTGAAGATAAAGATCTTTTCCATATTATTTGCTTAAAAATTAAATTAGTGGTAAAATGTTACGTTAATTAATAAAAATTGGAGTTTTCTATGGAAGCGATAACGGGGTTATCAATAGTTGTAATAATTGCTATAATTCTTTTTTTAATTATATTTTTTTATTTCGTACCGATAGGCTTATATATAACGGCATTCTTTTCAGGTGTGAAACTTAAAATCTTCAGAGACCTGATCGGTATGCGTCTGAGGAAAGTTCCTCCAGTGGTTATCGTAAGAAGCATGATAACAGCAACAAAAGCCGGAATAAAAGTCGAGCAGGGCAAACTCGAAGCGCACTACCTTGCGGGAGGTAATGTAGTAAAAGTTATTAATGCTCTCATCTCTGCTGATAAAGCAAATTTAGGTTTAACTTTTGAACGGGCAACCGCAATTGATCTTGCCGGGCGCGATGTTCTTGATGCCGTAAAAATGTCTGTTCTGCCAAAAGTAATTGAAACACCAATGGTAGCCGCAGTTGCAAAAGACGGTATACAACTTAAAGCCATCGCAAGGATTACTGTGAGAACAAATATCGAAAGGCTGGTTGGCGGCGCCACTGAGGCAACAATTTTAGCAAGGGTTGGTGAAGGAATTGTTTCCACTATCGGTTCTAGCGACAGCCATAAGCACGTTCTGGAAAATCCTGACAGGATTTCTAAAAGTGTCTTATCAAAAGGGCTTGACTCCGGAACTGCTTTTGAAATTCTTTCTATAGATATTGCTGATGTTGACGTCGGAGTGAACATTGGTGCAAAACTGCAGACAGATCAGGCTGAAGCTGATCTGAAAATTGCACGCGCTAAAGCTGAGGAAAGAAGAGCTGCAGCCGTTGCACTCGAGCAGGAAATGATTGCCGAAGTTGCAAAACAGCGCGCAAAAGTTGTAGAAGCTGAAGCTGAAATACCGAAGGCAATGTCCGAGGCTTTCAGGTCAGGAAATCTGGGAGTGATGGATTATTACAAATTAAAAAATGTTCAGGCAGATACAGATATGCGTTCATCAATAGCTAAGCCTGAAGAAAAGAAAGACAAGAACGCAAATGGATAATTTTTTCCAGATATTATTTTTACTTTTCATTATCTTCAGTTTTCTTGCGCCGCTGTTCAAAAAGAAACCTGAAGAACAACAGAAAAGAAGAACTCAGCCGCCTGATGATAGTTCAGCTTCATCAGGCGCTAAGCCTTCATATTCCCAAAGCAATGAAACTGAAGATTATGACATACTCCGGGAAATTGAAGGAATGTTCAAAAAAACTTCAGAAGTAAAAACGCAGGGTGAATCAACAGTAAATGCCGGCAAAGAAGAAGAGCTTTACGAAACCTCTGAAACGAAAGACATCAGCGCTGAACACGTCGTAGATGAAGAATGGCATAGAGCTACCACTGAAGCTGACTTTGCCCGCCAATCAGCTTTGATCGAAGCGGAAGCAAAAAGATTTGAGAAACTTCTGAATGAAAAGAAAGAAGATGTAAATGTGATAAGGGAAAAAGTCAGGCGAACAATCAAAACCCCTGAATCACTAAAAGAATATTTTGTTATATCAGAAATTCTTGGAACGCCAAAAGGATTTGAGTAAATGTAACATAGTCAATAAGCCAATTAGGTCCGGTTTTTGTTAAGTATATTTAACAATAAAAGTCAATGTGCAAAATAATTTTTCAGAAGTGAGTTTGTTTAATTTACAAAAGCAAATAGAGTATTGGAAAAAGGGCGCTCTGTCAGACATAGAAACTGCCGAGATCTTAATTGAAAAGAACAAATTTCATCACGGTCTATCTTTGTCATTTAACTATCGAAAAAATCTTAAAGGCATATTATGTTAAGGCAAATTCAAAGTTAGCGCCTAAAACGCATAATTTATTTTATCTGCTTGACAATACAAACTTAATCCTGGATGATTCAAAAATAAAATTTCTGGGAATCCTGCTTAAGTATCAGTTGGAGGGACGGTATCCCGAATATGAAATTAGTACACCTACAAAAGAGGACGTACAAAATTATCTCAAAGAAACAAAGGAATTGCTAAAATGGTTAACCCAAAAGTTATAGAAGTAGTTAAGCTGTATCTGGATTCTTTATTTGAAGAGGGAATTACAATTACAAAAGCTTTTATTTACGGCAGCCAGGCACGTGGAACTGCAACTGAAGACAGCAATATAGATGTAATGTTAATATCGCCTTTATTTGATGAAGATACAGATAAATTTGCCCCTATCCTCTGGCTTGCCGCCCGAAAAGCAGGTTACAAAATTGAGCCAATTGCAATTGGAGAAAAAAGATTTCAAATAGATGATGTTTCACCTCTTATTGAGATTGTCCGCAAGGAAGGGGTAGAAATAGTAAATACACATACTGGTTGATCAATATAATTTGTAAGCCTCTCCCAAGTTCATTTATATGCATCTTTATGGTGTAAAATTCTTGCTATGAAGATAGTATCATTTATTACATCAAATAATACCCTATAACTACCGACTCTCATTCTGTATGCGTAATCGGAAGTTGCAAATTATTTTATATTTGAAGCAGCAGGAAAGTCTGAAAGAGAACTTATTGATTTAATTATTCTGTCTTTATCTTTAGAGGTGATTTTATTAAGATCCTTTATAACAGACCTTCTTAATTCAATTCCCATTCTTCAAATAGTCAGATAATCTAATTGAATCTTCCTCCCTGGTTTGTCTTATAAGAGCAAGGTCTATCAGGTCTTCAGACGATAAATTAAGCTTTTCCAATTTGTCGAGGATTTTAATTTTCTCCCGTAGTTTCTCAAATTCAGAGATCCGGATGATGACTTTTATATCTTTGCCTTCGGGTGTCCTTATATATTCCCTTTCTTTCCTCTTATCAATTTTTTATTATTAAAAATAAAGAATTGGGATTCAAAATACTATGAACGGAATAAAGACTTTTACAGAAGTTTTGATTACAATCAGGAATTTAACTTTATTTGCTTAAGCTACTGATTAATTTATTTGTATTTGGTAATTAATGTCAATTATTCTCCTTATCACTCTTATTTATGTCCTTGCTGTCTCGCTCATCATAAATTCAATAAAAAGAATTTTCACGGGCTTACTTGCTTACCCGGATCCGGCAATAAAAATCTCTGTAATAGTTGCAGCAAAAAATGAAGAGCAAAATATTTCTGCGCTGGTAAACTCACTGAAAAAACAATCATATCCGGAAGAATTACTTGAAGTAATAATTATAGATGATGGCTCAACTGACGGTACATTCAGCAAAACAAAATCATTGATTGACGGATTGGATAATTTCTCGGTTTATAAAGCAAAGGACAAAAAATTTCCCGGTAAAAAAGGAGCTTTGCAATATGGAGTTGAGAGGGCAAGCTATCCATTCATACTTATAACTGATGCAGACTGTCAGCCGGCAGAAAAGTGGATTGAATCGTTTGCGGGTAAATTTGCTTCAGGCAGTGATTTTATTTTCGGTGCAGCGCCTTTTTTTCAGAAAAAAAATCTTGTAAATAAAATATCCTGTTTTGAAAATCTGAGGACATCAATGCTGACCCTCAGCGCTGCAAGTTTTGGACTCCCCTATTCTGCAGCGGCGCGCAGCTTTGGCTTCAGCAGAAACGCTTTCGAAAAACTTTCGGGATACAAAAATACTACCGAAACCTTAAGCGGCGATGATGACCTTTTATTAAGAGAAGCAGTAAAAAGCAAAATGAAAATTGATTTTATTGCCGACCCGACTTCATTCGTCTATTCAAATACAGTCAGTAATTTTTCTGATTATCTGAAACAAAAAGCACGGCATACTTCAACATCACTACACTATCTTTTCGTTCACAGGTTATTACTTGGAAGCTGGCACCTCATAAATTTATTTATGCTGTTCTCCCCGTTCCTGGTTTTTATCAGCAATAACTTTTTAATCTTATTTTTTGTTAAAATTACCGGCGACATACTTTTGGTTTCTTCATCAAAGAAATATTTTAATTACAGCTTTAATTTTTTAGAAATAATTTTTCTACAGATAGTGTACGAAATATTTTTAATAATAAATTTCTTTAATG
>JAKAGZ010000084.1 GCA_021815365.1 Bacteroidota bacterium | reverse complement strand
AAAAACAAAAAAATCAGCAATATCGAGAATAGAAAATCATTCCGAGGATATTCGTCTTTCAACTTTAAAACAATATTTGGAAGCCGTAGGAAAAAAGCTCAGTCTCAGAATATCATAGCATATTGTTTACTATGAAAAGATAACACTTTATAATACAGTTAATATTTTAGAAGGGTATCAACAAATAGCCATATATTATCCATTGGAGGTGATAAAGTATGAATAAAGAGTTCGATTCTGTAGAGATGAAAAGAAAGGGTGCAAGAATATTGCAAAAAAATCAGCTGGATTAAGCTCAGCAGAAGAATTGAAATTTTGGCAAGAACGTACTAAAGCATTAAAGGAAGAACAAAAAAATTAAGAAGAAGAAAGAAAAGATTGTCAAAAGTATAAACTCTTTAATCAGTCAAAGCCGGACAGGTAAGTAAAAATTCAACAGCCTGATAATTGTTCTTAAAAATATTTAACTAAAAGAATCAACCAACCTATGTTCGTACCTGCCTGCGCAAGGAGGAAGGTCTTCGGCATTTCGTTTCTAACTTAGCAGTCTGTTCTCGCCTTCACTAATCCGGCAACTGCCTGATGGTGAACAAGTCGGTGGGTAAGCTGGGCTGAGGTTAAACCGCAATCTATGTGCTCACAATAATCATTGAAATCGTTTAATTTTGTTGTTACTTTAACGTTGAAAATTATAACGGAGTAATAAAAACTATGTTATCGCAGCCATTGAGCAACGTACAAGAAGAAATACTTAAACTTTATTCTACAAACCTTTCACCCAAAGAGTTGGAAGAACTCAAAACAGTTTTAGGTAAATATTATGCTCATAAAGCTACAAGGGAAGCAAATAAAATTTGGGATGATAGAAAATATTCCAATCAAACGATGGATGAATGGTTGAATGAAGAATAGACTTAAGGTTGTTCTTGATACAAATATTTTGCTCGTATCAATTTCATCAAGGTCTGAACATCATTGGATATATGAAAAGCTGCTTGCAAAGGAATATGATTTATTTATAACAAATGAAATATTGATTGAATATGAAGAAATAATTTCTCAAAAATATGATTTACAGATTGCGCGGGATGTTATTAAAGCACTTCTTATCTTACCAAATGTTTTTAAAATATCAATCTACTATAGATGGAACCTTATCAGAGAAGATATTGATGATAACAAATTCGTGGATTGTGCTATAAATTCAAATGCTCACCTTTTAGTAACAAACGATAAGCATTTTCAAATATTGGAAGAAATAGATTTTCCAAAGGTTAAAGTAACAAATATTAAGGGTTTTGCAGAACAGCTTAAAATGATTCAGCAAAACTAAGAACGCACATAACCTCTTTAATCAGTCAAAGCCGGACAGGTAAGTAAAAATTCAACAGCAGTATAATTGCTCTTAAAAATAGCTTTCTCTCAGCGCCCGTAAATAAATAAAAAACCCCCTGAAATAATAATCTCAAGGGGCTGCAAAAGTTTTTACGAAGAGAAAAGAAAATTTAGTTTACTTTCTCGTCTCTTTTAACAGGAGGCACAAAGCCAAAATGCTGCTCGGGCGGATTTTCAACATTGATTACTCCGAAGCGCGCTTCATATTTATTTATATTATCCTCCAGCGCTTTCAAAAGGAGTTTAGCATGCTGAGGAGTCGAGATGATCCTTGCATGAACTTTTGCTTTTGGTACACCCGGAACAATTCTTGTAAAATCAATAATAAACTCAGCGGGCGAATGTGTAATGATAGCAAGATTGGAATAAATCCCTTCAGCTTCCTTTTCGCCGAGTTCAATATTTATTTGCTGTCCCTGCTGCTGATTGCTGTTATTCATTTATTTTCTCTCACAAAAAATTTTCCCATTTACTTACGTAACTGATCTGCTTTGTCGAATGCACTTTTTGCATCTTTCTCTTTGCCCAATATTGAGTATGCTTTGCCAAGAGTTTCCCACATATCTGCCTGGCTGGAATCCAGTTGAACTGCTTTCTCAAGGTAACCAAGTGATTTTTTAAAGTACCCCACGGCAAGGTCTGTTTTTTGTTTATAGTTAGGGTTTTTCATACCTAAACTGTCTGCCTGCTGATTTATAAAATCACCCCATTTCAGATAAGTAACGCCAAGATTATATTGGGCATTAACATAATTTGGATCAATTTCAGTTGCTTTATCAAACTGGTCAATTGCAGCCTTAAAATCTTTTGCGCCGAGAAGTAGCACACCATAATTATAGTGATAATATTTGTTATTTGGGTCCTGCTCAACTCCGGCTTTAAAGGCTTCCATTGCAACCTTTGTTTCGTGTGCGCCTATATAAGAATTTGAAAGCGTTACAAGTATATCCGAATCGTTAGGATAGTTTTTCCTTCCCTCTTCAAGAACCTTGATAGCTTTCTTAAAAAATTCCATATACTTTAAACTATCCTGTGTGTCGTGAGACTCAGCATACTGATTCTTAAGCTTCCTTGCTTTATCTGAATAAATCAAACCAAGGTAATAATAGCCGTCGCGTGATTTTTCAAGATCAATTAACTTCTGCAAAGGTGCTACTGCCTCATCATACTTTCCGGCATTCATATAAACATAGGCAAGATTTTTAACTGTGTTAACTGAATCGGGTTCAAGCATTTCTGCTGCTCTGAAAGATTCTATTGATTGATCATAAAATATTTTTATACTATCCGGATTTGAAGAACTGTTTCCCTTCTGAAAGTATGCTACACCTTTGTTAAATTCATTTGCCCAGTAGTATTTTTTATTATCATTAACATCTTTCTCGTAGGTGTTGCTTATGGCAAGTGATTTATCAAAAGCAACAAGCATGCTATCCATTTGTCCCCTTTCTCCGTAGACAAAACCCAGCAAATAATAACCTTCATCACTTTGCGGATTTTTAGCTACCTCTGTCTGCAGTACTTCATAAGCTTTATCGTACTTTTTCTGCTGTATATATAACCTTGCCCCCGTCAAACTTGAGGAAGAACAGGAGAAACCTGTAAACATTAAGCCTGTAAATATCAGACCTGCGATAATAAATTTTGATTTTTGCATCATTACTCCACTCCGATGATTTTCTTAATTAAATGAAACTAAAATTAGTATTTATAGCCTCTATAGTCAAGAATCTGAATATAATTTAGCATATCAAAATTACAATATTTACTCCAACCAGCAGTAAAGAATATGGCAAACCAGCAACAGCAGAGCGATTTTCTTCGGCTTTTGCTTTAAATTGATTTTACTTGTTAAAAAGAATATTTTGAAGAATAAAAATGAGGTTACTTTGACAACAGAAGAAATTGTACGTTCTGTTCCTAAAGTCTTATTACACGATCACCTGGATGGGGGGCTGCGTCCTCAAACTATAATTGAGCTTGCGAATGACATTAAATACAATAAGCTGCCGACAAAAGACCCCGGCGAACTTGGTGAGTGGTTTCACCGAGGGGCTAACAAAGGCAATCTTGTTGAATATCTGCAGGGCTTCGAACATACCTGTGCTGTAATGCAAACAAAGGAAAGCCTCGAACGCGTGGCTTACGAAATGATGGAAGACATGAAAAAAGATGGTGTATGCTATGTTGAAACACGTTTCGCACCCGTCTTTCATACTTCGAAAGGATTATACCACGAAGATGTTGTTTCTGCTGTTTTAAACGGGCTTGAGAAAGGCAGAAAAGATTTCGGCGTTGGCTATGGATTGATCCTCTGCGGAATGCGGAATATGAAAAACACACTCGAAATTGCTGAGCTTGCTGTAAATTTTAAAAACAAAGGTGTAGTCGGATTTGACCTTGCCGGAGAAGAGGGCGGTTACCCGCCAAAAAAGCACATTGAAGCTTTTCAATTTATTCAAAGAGCAAATTTCAATATTACAATACACGCCGGTGAAGCGTTCGGTAAAGAATCAATCTGGCAGGCAATCCAGTGGTGCGGCGCTCACAGGATCGGGCATGCTACGCACTTAAAAGAAGACTTCGTTTTTGATGATAACGGAAATATAGCTGGCTTTGGTGATCTTGCTCAATATGTTCTGGATAAAAGAATTCCTTTGGAAATTTGTTTGCTCAGCAATGTTCACACCGGCGCAATTGATAAGATTGAGAATCACCCGTTCGGAATTTTATTTAAAGAAAAATTCAGAGTTACAATAAATACCGACGACAGGCTGATGAGCGATACAACAATGACAAAAGAATTTATGATGGCTATCGAATTTTTCGGTCTTAGCCTCGATGATATTGAAAAAATTACCATCAACTCAATGAAGTCGGCGTTTATCCCTTACAAAAAAAGATTGGACTTTATTTACAAAACCATTAAGCCCGGGTACCAGGCAATGCGGGAAAAATTACTTTCACTAAAATCTACGAGAACTAATGAAGAAGCTGTTCACAAATTATAATTTTGAATTCACAAAAAACGAAAAAAAAATACTTTCAACTTTCTGCAGACAAACACTAAAACAAATTGAAGGTGATAACAAACTCTTTGCTGAGGCAAGAATTTTCAATTCACTGCTCTCAAAATTAACTGGCGGAGAGGATGTAATAAAACTCACAAAAGACGAGCGAACAAGACTGAAGCATCAGCTTGAAGAAAATCTTAAATACTTAAACAGCCGTATCAAAAAAAGCTGGTTCTTGAAAAAATGGCTTTACCGTTCGATGGCTGTTCAATATGAGAATATCCTTAATAATCATTTCAGGGATTAGTAATGATTTCACTTGAAGGAAGAACAAAAATAAAAGCGCCGACAGGAAATAAAATTTCCTGCAAAGGCTGGGTACAGGAAGCAGCAATGAGAATGCTGATGAATAATCTCGATAAGGAAGTCGGTGAAAACCCTGCTGAGCTTATTGTTTATGGCGGAAGCGGAAAAGCCGCAAGAAATTGGGACTGCTACGAGGCAATAATCAACTCTTTAAAAAATCTTGATAATGACGAAACACTGCTTGTTCAATCAGGAAAACCTGTCGGTATTTTTAAAACGCATACTGATGCACCGCGCGTAATTATTTCAAATGCGATGCTTGTACCTAACTGGGCAAACTGGGATGAATTCCGCCGGCTCGAAAAACTCGGGCTTACAATGTTCGGGCAGATGACCGCAGGAAGCTGGATTTACATCGGCACACAAGGTATTCTACAGGGAACGTTCGAAACATTCGCTGCCTGTGCTGAAAAATATTTCAGCGGTTCACTGAAGGGAAAATTTGTTTTAACTGCTGGACTCGGCGGGATGGGCGGCGCTCAGCCGCTTGCTGCTACTATGAATGAAGCTGCTTTTCTCGGAATTGAAGTTGACAAAGCCAGAATTCAAAAAAGACTCGACACCGGATATCTCGATGTGATGTCCGAAAATCTTGATGAAGCATTAAGTCTCGTATTAACTGCAAAGGAACAAAGAAAAGCATTGTCAGTCGGTCTTCTCGGAAATGCTGGTGAAGTTCTTCCGGAGATTTTAAAAAGAAATATTATTCCCGACGTCCTTACTGATCAGACTTCAGCACACGATACTTTAAATGGATATGTGCCAATGGGTATCAGCTTTGAAGAAGCAAAAGAATTGAGAATTTCCGACGCGAAAAAATATATTGAGCTTTCACAAAAGACTATTGTTGAGCATGTGAAAGCGATGCTCGAATTTCAAAAACGCGGTGCAAAAACTTTCGACTACGGAAATAATATCCGCGGTGAAGCTAAAGCAAACGGGGTAGAAAATGCTTTTGATATCCCGGGGTTCGTTCCTGAATTTATCCGACCGCTTTTCTGTGATGGAAAAGGTCCTTTCAGGTGGGCAGCACTTTCAGGAAAACCTGAAGATATTTATGCAACTGATCAGGCTGTAAAAGACACATTCCCTGAAAACAAAGCTCTCTGCAGATGGATTGATATGGCTCAAAAGAAAGTTCACTTCCAGGGTTTGCCTTCGCGGATTTGCTGGCTCGGTTACGGCGAACGCGCAAAGATGGGGAAAATATTTAACGACCTTGTTGCATCCGGAAAAGTCACAGCACCGATTGTAATCGGAAGAGATCATCTTGACTGCGGTTCTGTTGCTTCACCAAACCGTGAGACTGAAGGAATGAAAGACGGCAGCGATGCCATTGCAGATTGGCCCATCCTTAATGCTCTGATGAATACAATCGGCGGGGCAAGCTGGGTCTCGGTTCACCACGGCGGCGGCGTTGGAATCGGAAATTCAATTCATGCCGGAATGGTAATCGTTGCTGACGGAACTAAAGATGCTGAACAAAAATTGAATAGAGTTTTGACTTACGACCCGGGAATGGGGATTATGCGCCACGCAGATGCCGGCTATGAAAGAGCAATTGAAAATGCGAAAGCACAGAAAATCAAAATCCCGATGATGAAATAAATTAATCATTAACAAAATCGGGTTTAGAAAACCAGTCAAGTTTTAGAGAGCTTCTCATTAATTTTTTAAGGGAGAAATATTTATGATTCGAAAATTTTTCGCCTTCATTTTATTAAGCATTTTTTTTATTTCCTGCCAGAAAACTGACACCACCGTCGGCTCATCAAACGACACAACGATTAATAATCTCTCTTTTACTGTTGATACAACTTATGTAGATGGTCAGAATTCACGATTGGTTGCAAAAGGAAAGGTTAAAAATAACGGAAGCGCTGTCGTAACGTCTCCATGGTACGTCGAAGCACAATTTTACACTGATAAAACATATACTACAAAGATGGGCGGGAATTATACACAGATCGGGGTGCCGCTTTCAAGCGGTCAGCAGACATTCTGGACAATTTATTTTTCATCCACAAACGTAAATGTAGTCCAATATCCTGATTTTGCTGTCGGTGATTTAAGAGGTATTTATAAAAAATAAATTTGCCGAAACTAAATAAGACTTTTACAGAGGTTTTAAAAACAGCAAGGTCAGGAAACTTGTTTTGAAAGGTGACTTTTCTCTACTTATTTTTTGTGATATTTGTTTGTAATTTAAAAGCATAAAAAATTACAGAGAGTGTAACATGAAAATAAAAGTTTTAGTCGCCGATAAATTTCCAGATTTATACCTCGAAAAAATAAAAAACCTCGACTGCGATGTTATAAATGAACCTAAAATTA
The DNA here is from genome assembly GCA_021815365.1 of Bacteroidota bacterium. Lineage (GTDB taxonomy): Bacteria > Bacteroidota > Ignavibacteria > Ignavibacteriales > Ignavibacteriaceae > JAKAGZ01. The sequence goes on along the minus strand of JAKAGZ010000084.1, from coordinate 98 downwards.
AAGCCGAAGAATTAGCCGGCAAGATCAATGATATTGACATATTGATAGTCCGCTCGACTGAAGTTCACGAAGACTGCATTCAAAAATCAAACAAGCTA
>JAKAGZ010000083.1 GCA_021815365.1 Bacteroidota bacterium | reverse complement strand
ATACGATGCTTGGTACAAGAAAAGTGCTGGAGTTAAAAACTTACGAAGGCGACCTGCCGGTTATTTGCTTGTTTTTAAAAAATGAAGATGAATATGCTGCAAGCCAGTTGAAAGAAGATCAGTATGTAAACATCAAAGGCAAATGTGTGGGAACTTCAGCATATAATTTTATAAAAGGAGTTAAAATAGAAGTAGAGAGCGTAAAGCCGGGCAAGGAATAAGTATTTTTAGTCAGTAACATAAAAGTACACCGGACAACGTGTCATTCACTAAGTCCTATTGACAATCTCTGCAGCTTTGTTTATGTTCTTTCCAAGTAATTCATTATTTCAATTATAAAAGGAGAGAATAATGAACACATATACCCCCCCCCCAGAAAACTAATCCTTGTAGGTATATTTATATACATTCCCAGTAAGTTTATAATTAACCAGTTCGAATTTTGTTACTCAAATTATAAAAACAGAATAGCAAAATGAAAAAGAGGATACTTATAAAATTTATTTTACCTGTTGTTGCCATATTATTAACAAGCATTTATTTTTCCTGCAGTAGTCCAAACGAACCAGTCAGCTTAACACCAGGCAGAAGAGATTATACCTGGACTGTTGATACATTAAGCGGTCCCTGGGATCCAATTTTCAGATTATGGGGAAGTTCGCCAACAGATGTGTGGGCTATAACCAGTGGAGGGGATATTAGAAATTCAATTTATCATTTCGATGGTACGCGCTGGACAACAGGCAAATATATAATACACTATGGACTCTTTTCAATTTACGGGTTCTCACAAAATAATGTGTATATAGGAGCACAAAACAGAATATACCGGTTTGACGGCGTCAGTTGGAAGGAAACTGCTGTGCTGACAAAGGACGGGCACGATTATGATATTGTTTTTGATAATATGTGGGGAGAATCTTTATGGGGTCCACCGACTGCTCTATTTGCCTTCGGCGCTTATCCTGATGATAAAGGTTTAGCAAATAACAGTGTTATAGCCCTTTTTAATTTTAGAGATAACAAATGGTCTATGCTTAACACTAACGGACTAAAGGGTATAGTTGAACAACTTTTCAGGAATAAATCTGATTATAAAATTTATTTGCAGGTTATTAAATACAGCCAAACCTTTGATACCACTTTTATTTATGAATATAATCAGGGAAATTATACTAAACTTTACAGCACAATCTGGGACAAATACTGGGCAACTATTAGTATTATCAACAATGAAGTATATTTTGTCTTAAATGATCAAATAGCAAGACGGAGTAATGATCAATTCCAAACAATATTGACATTGAGCGGAACTAACTTTTACCATCACATCTGGGGAAGAAATTCTAAAGATATATTTTTAGAAATGACAGACGGCTTAGCGCATTATAACGGAAATGACGTAAAATATTTATTTCAATTTAATAGACTGAAGGGACAAATCTGGGGGGCGGCTTTGTTTGAGAAAGAAGTTTTCTTTTTAGCAAATGAACCGCAAACATCACTGAGTCTAATTTATCACGGGAAATTAAAATAATAGAATGAGGAGGAAAAGCTCATAGAAAAATTTCGGGCAGATAATGAGTCACCATCACCTGCCCTAAGTAAAGAATAGCCCGCTAGGTTAGCAGCCTATTTTGTTTTATCCCCGCTTAAACCGGAGTATAAAACAGAGCTATTCTGTTTTTTAAACCTAACAAAATTTTTACTACCAGGGGGTAGACGCGCAGGACCTCGCTCACGCATATACACAGGACCCCGCTGAAGCTGACAAAGAATTCCTGGACAAAAGAGTAAATGTTTTGGGACAGGTAAAAGCATTTTATACGCTGCTTGGCACAAGAAAAGTGCTGGAGTTAAAAACTTACGAAGGCGACCTGCCGGTTATTTGCTTGTTTTTAAAAAATGAAGATGAATATGCTGCAAGCCAGTTGAAAGAAGATCAGTATGTCAACATCAAAGGCAAATGTGTGGGAACTTCAGCATATAATTTTATAAAAGGAGTTAAGATAGAAGTTGAGAGCGTGAAGCCGGGGAAGGAATAAGAAGTTTTTTCATTCGCTGAAAAACTACCATTCACTCAAGAAACGTTTTACACAAGAAGAAGACCCGGAAATAGAAAGTAGTAAGATTTTTCTCTTGACTTTCTCAAAACATTCACTCAGATTAAAACGTAGTTAAAATAAAACAGGGCAGGGATGAATTCTTTTTTAACATTTCCGGCTGTATTCTCAATGCTAATATTTAAGGGGGCAAAGTATGTTTAATTTGTACAGCAAAATCAGTTTTCTCAGCACCTTAATTATATTGCTTCTCATTGCTTCTTTTTCCGGCTGCAAAGACCATATAACCAATAATGGAAAAACTACAGAAAACAAAATGTATGTTTATTCCAACTCTGGTAATACATTTTATTTAGTGGATTATAAAACTTATGAAGTTGTTAAGGAAATACAATTACCAATGTCCGATACTGTTTCTTATGATGGGATGCAAATTTCGACTAATAGAGATTATCTTCTCTTTGGAGCACAAGGTCAATTTCCAGATCCACCTTCCGGGTTCGCAGTTTATAATATCGATAAAGACAGACTAAAAAATCTCTTTTTTACAAATCTAAATTATGGAATAGGATATTTTATAGCAGCAGAAAATAGGGCAGAATCAGGTCTTATATATGTACATTGGCGAGACTATGGTACCTATTCAATAGATGTGTTCGAACAAAAAGTAAAAGAACTTATTTGAGATGAACACAATTTTGTTCTTGATAAACGAATATATCATTCTCCAGATGGCAAATGGACTATAGTGAAAAAGAATTGGGAAGGCGACATATATGGTGGTTATACAGAATTAGAGTTTTATACTGCAAATTCAGATTTGCATGACCTCCAATTTGTTCTGAATAAAAACAACGAAGATAGCCTTCGTATTTACGACTGGGCATTTTTAAATAATAATAAGCTCTTCATAGTATATTTGCCGGGCCCGAAACGAAAAGTGCAAGCATATATAGGAGGCTATGATCTACAAACAAAAGAGCTATATCACTCATCAGTAAAATTCCCCTGGAGTTTAAGTGGTTATTACCTCGCTTATAGTGCAAACAGAAATGAAGTTTATGCCATTGGCAGTAATGGTATCTTTTATATAATTGATCCTGATACTTATTCTATAAAGGACAATATAAATCTTACAACTACAGGAGAACAATCGCCGATTGTAATCACTCCGGATGATAATTTTGCATTTATCGCTTACCCAAATAGTAATGCAATTTTTGTGATTGATTTAAATAACAGGAAAGTTATAAAAAGGATATCTGTAAATGAACCATATAATATGATTATTCCGTAGGTCTATAAAGTTTTTATCCCCTTATAGGGGAAAGGTCAATAAACAATCAAAAATGATTTGGAGGTAAAAATGAAGGCAGAGATTACCTCAAAAAATTTTCCACAACAAATTAAAATAGAAATTAACTCACTAAGTAGAAGAGAAAAGGAAATATTGAAATTAATTATTGAAGGCTTGCAAAATAAAGCAATAGCAAAAAGACTTTATATCAGCATAAAAACAGTCGAGTGGCATAAAGAAAACCTAAAACAAAAGCTTGGCTTCATAACTATTAATGACTTATATAATTTTGATCTTTTTAATCAGAATTTTTATTTATGATAAGTTGACAATTAGTTTAAGTCTAAGCTAAAATTACTACTCATATAATGAAATAATATAAATGAAAATTTTTAGAACATTAAATTATTTTATTAAATTTAATCTATTTACTGTGCAGGTAATTATGTTTTCCTTTTTCTGCTTTTCAAATGAGCTAAATAGTCAAATTTTGCAAATAGAAGACTTATTTAATTTTGAATCAGTATACCAGCAAAAGAACATCAGAATTTCGGAAAGAATAAAAGAAGAATGGAATTTGCAAAATTCTTTTATTCAGCTTACTTATTATAATGCCAATAAAGATAATCACATAGACTCTGTGCAATCTATAACACAAGTTTTATCCATTCATTATTTGTTAGACAATACTAGAAAAATATTAGAACTCTTCGATGATGGACAACATTTTGACAAAGAAGCTAATGACTATATTTATGCAAATTTTCTTGTTGATAACTTCAAAATTTTTAATACAGTTGAATCCATTATTGATGTACAATTGGATACCATAGGAATTAATTATGCTATTATTTATTCTCCTGTTAAATATATGCCCGAGACTCCGAAAATTATAATTCCACAGCATAATTCTGTTGTTTCATCTACAACACCTGTAATTACATGGGAAATAGATCAAAAAGCTGATGGTTGTGGGGTAATTCTACTTGATAACATTCCAAATTTAGGAATGAACTTTAAAGGAATTGTTTGGGAAAAAAGATATACTTCAAATAACCCCAACCCTTTTACAGAAAAAATTCCTGTCCCTTTATTAAATAACCACACTTATACATTATTAATATGGTCATATACTAATACCAAGATATTGGATAATGAATGGAGTAGGGGTGCTTATTCATTCGAATGGAGCAAATTCCGTATAGACACTACCTTGCAAGTGGAAAAAGATTTAATGCTTTCACAAAATTATCCCAACCCGTTTAATTCCAGAACAATAATAAAATACAACCTACCAGCTGATGGAAAAGTAACCATAAAAATTTTTGACATATTGGCAAGAGAAATTACAACTTTGATAAATCAGGTAGAGACTTCCGGTGAACATTATGTTTCATGGTATGCTAAAAATAATTCTGGAAATAATGTTACTTCAGGTGTTTACTTTTATAACATGCTATTTAATAACCGTTCAATATCACGAAAAATGATACTTGCCAGATAAAAACAGGGGAAATTCCCTGTTGTCATTTCCCCAAGAAAATATTTAATTAAAATTAAACAATTCAATTAGTTTTTTGATCTTTTCTAAATTTAAATTTGGAGGTTATATGAAACAAAAATACGCAGGTTATAAATTATTGCGAAGTTTAATAGTAGTATTTCTAATGCCCTTTTCCATTTCAATTTCACAGGAACATGAAGTATCATTAGAAAAATTAGTTAAAGATTCTGAGGTAGTAGTTACAGGCAAAGTAAAAAAAATTGAGTGCGAAATAGATCATAATAAAAATATTTGGACTTACGTCACTATTGAATGCAAACAGTTTTTGAAAGGGGCAAAAAAGAATATAATAACTATTAAAGTTCCTGGAGGTGAAATTGGAGAATTAGGTCAGTATGTATCGGGGACCCCCCAATATAAAATTGGTGAAGAGGTTTTGAATTTTTTAGGTCGTGATAAAGAAGGTAAATACTACGTTAACGGATGGGAAAATGGAAAATATAGCTATAAAAATGGCAAGTGGGTTAAAAAGAATTCTGTCTTTACCGAGCAATTTATTGAAACTGTTAAAGCCATTATTGAAAAAGAGCCGAAATAATCTAAAATTTTTTCATAATAGGAGAAAACTATGTTCAAATTAAAAAATAACTTATTGTGGCTCTCTTGTGTCATGAGTTGTTTAGTTTGCCAGGTAATGCTGGGTTACGAATATAATGGGTACAGGTATCCTAAAAATAATTTCCCCACTTTTTATGTTAACCAGTTAGGCACACCTGATTGTTCTGGTGAATTTACTGCTATACAGAGTGCTTTACAAACTTGGAATGCTGTTAATACCACTTATATCGATTTGAGATATGGCGGTACAACTACAACAAACATAAGATCATATGATGGTACAAATCTAATGATATGGGTAGAGAATGGTTGGCGAGATATTTTCCCTGGCTCAAGTGCTATAGCTGTTAATACTACCTGGTATAATTCTTACACTGGCGAGGCTTACGAGTCAGACATACTCTTTAATGGCGAAGATTATCTATGGTCTGACAATGGTGCTTCTGGAAGATATGATGTTCAAAACATAGCCACTCATGAAATAGGCCATTCGGTTGGTCTTAGCGATCTTTATGGAGGAGGTGATACAGAAAAAACAATGTATGGATATTCTAATACAGGGGAAACAAAAAAATCTTCTCTATCATCTGATGATGAAATTGGGGCTCGTTACGTTAATTTTGATCCCCAAACTTCAGGAACTCTGACTGAGAGTCAGGTTTGGGCACCGAATTTGAATAGCAATACAATAAGCTTAACTAGCGCTTTAAATACATCTTCTTATTCACTAACTCTTAATTCCGGTATAACACTAAATTTAAATGGTTATCCAGTTATTTCCTCTATGGGAACCATTGCCGATAATGGCGCAACAATAACGAGCCTGGCGTCTAAGGTTAAGAATAGCAGTGGCAACTTAACCGGGCTTTTCCCTACTGTTCAAGGCGCTCTTAATAATGCTGCCAGCGGCTACACAGTTGAAATACAACCCGGAACATTTTCAGAAAATATTTCTGTACCTTCCGGCGTTACAGTCAACGGCTCAGGTGCTGCCTCAACTACAATTAACGGCACTGTCACCTTTTCAAATGCAAGCTACTCTTCACTCTCTTTTGCTACCATCAACAGCACAATCAATATCAATTTTTCAAATAACATCACAGTAGACAATACTACAGCCGGCAGCTCAGACAGCTATTTTGATGTTTCAAGTTCAAGCGGAATAAATATCACCAGCCTCACTTCAAGCTATGCTGGGACCTGGGCTATTTTCTCTCATGCAGGCTCTGACTTTGTATCTATGGGTGGTACATTAAACAACAAAACAGGCGAAGCGATCCATCTTCGGGAAAACTCTTACGCAGATATTTACCAGGCATACTTTTGTACAAATCCGTATCCGTCTTACGATATAGTTTCTTTCAGTTCAACTGCCAATGCATATGGCTGTACTTTCACAAGCTCGACACCGGGAGGTTCTGTTTATGGTAATGTTTATTGGGACTTTTGGAGTTCCTGCGGCGGTGGCGGCGGATTTTTTGGTAAAGCCCCCGGCACTGATGAAACCTCCTCGCTCGGCATTACAACTGATGACCCTTCAGAAAATGAATTTGCTGCCCTTATGAGAAGCTACAGAAACGTAAACGAGAAAGTTAGAAAAGATAAAAATGAGGATAAGCATTCAGCGGCAAAAAAATATAATATAGAATACAAAGACCTGGTCGAAAAGTGTAAGCTTTTCATTAAGAAATACCCTGACAGCAGGTATGCTGCCTCACTGCTATACAGAATAACAGGCGTTCTGCTTTCACTCGATGATTTTGATGAGTTGTCCTTATATTTGCAGAGTACTGCAGACGATTCAAAACTGCAAAATCTTAAGCCTTACGCACTGACTGCATTGATCTCTAAACAAATCAAAACAGGAAACTATAAGAATGCTGCTGATTCTTATGAAAACCTTTTAAGAACATACCCTTCTCATTCAATGGCTGTTGAATGGTTATATT
>JAKAGZ010000031.1 GCA_021815365.1 Bacteroidota bacterium | reverse complement strand
AAACCTGATTTTTCCATCCTTGTTTTTCTTATCCTTCATCATAAAGTTATAAACACTTTCTTTATTAAGTTTATTCAAAGCTGCGGGCAGTTTTATAAAAAGCAATTTTGAAAGAAATTCATCCAATGTATCTTTGCTCAAAAAACCACAAATATTAGATAAATATAAGGCTGAAATTATTCCTGCTATAACGGCTTCACCATGCTTAACATTAAACTTCAAAACACTTTCGTAAGCGTGCGAGAAGGTGTGACCGAAATTTAATATCTTTCTCAGCCCGGATTCTTTTTCATCATTTGATACGACTGAAGCTTTGAATATTACAGATTCATAAATAACTTTTTCAAGTACCGCCGCATTTTTCGAATAGATATTATCAAGGTTTTTAAAAACGAAATCAAAAAAATCGGGTGTACTTATAAAGGCATATTTAATTATCTCGCCTATCCCTGAAGTAATTTCTCTTTCTTGAAGAGTAGACAGAAACTCAGTGTCTATCAGCACTAATTCCGGCTGATAAAAAGTTCCAATCATGTTCTTAGTGTGATTAAAATTAATTCCGGTCTTTCCACCGATGGCGCTGTCTACATCTGCTAAAAGTGTGGTCGGAACGTGAACGAGCTGAACTCCTCTCATAAATGTAGAGGCTGCAAAACCTGCAAGGTCACCTGTCACCCCTCCTCCGACTGCTAATATTAACGTATCCCTGCTGTAGTTATTATCGAGCAAAGAACTATAAATCCTGTTCAATTCAAGGTAGGACTTTGACGATTCCCCGGGATTCATTTTATACACATTCACTTTGGAAAAAGAAGCCGTGGTGGTCCAGTTGAGAATTTTTCCCGAAAATAATTTCCAAATGTTTTTATCTGTAATTATAAAGATGTTTTCATACAGACCCTTTTTCCTGATCTCAGCCGTTAAATAGGAAAAAGAGTCCTTACCAATAATTACGCGGTATGCTTTATCTTCGGCTTTTACAATTAATTTTTTCACAAATTTATTTTCAATAATATGTTAAAATTTTTCCAAAATAATCCTGGAAATGTTTTCCACAGTTTTCCCTATAGAAATATTGTCAGTCCTAAACGAGAGGTCAGCCTGGTCATAAAATTTCTTCCGGTAATTGAGTATTTCAGTGATCCTTTTTTTAAGCTCATCCGGCGGAAGCAACTCCTCATTTTTACCTTTAAGAATGGGTCTATCAGCCTTAAATCTTAATCTTTGATAATATGATTCGGCTGTTGCTTCAAGAAAAATGATCTTTCCTTTCTTCTTCATAAAATTTATATTTTTTTGATCAGCCATTGTACCACCTCCAAGGGAAATAATAAGGTTTGTACCACAAGCTATTTCCTGAAGAACTTCCCTTTCAATTATTCTAAAACCTGCTTCACCTTTTTCAAAAAAAATATCTGCAACCTTTTTGCCATGTTTTTTTTCAATTACCTTATCAAGGTCATAAAAATTCCACCCAAGAGTGTTTGCCAGGATGGGCCCTATAGTACTTTTGCCCGAACCCATAAATCCTGCAAGAAAAACTACTTTCGTTTTCATATTACTTGAATTTCAAATTAACTCTTTATTTGGCAAAAGCAAACTGATCGAACTTTAAGATTACCAAGGTAAAATTAAAGAGAATGGTTTAAATCTGAAAATGAAATACAGTTCCAAGAATAAAAGTAATACCATCAACATTTATCCTGGAATCAAATTGGTTCTGCGGCAGTGTTATGATCATGCCATTGTAGGTTCCCGGATTTTTTGAATAGACATTTGTCAATTTAAATTCAGGATCCCTGAATTTCATTTCTGCCCTTACGGAAAGAAAGGGTAATACCAGGTAATCCATTGATACAACAACGTGAATACCGTATGCAAAATCCCGGCTGAGAGTTGATGACTCAACGTCTCCGGCTTTTCTTATTTGGCTGCCGAAGTAATATCCTCCTCCTCCTCCCATCAAAAATTTAAAATGCTCTGTAGAAAACGGCAGCAAGTAATAAATAGTTAACTCTACAGGAATTAATTTAAACCCATCCTGTACAGGGATTGAAACAGTGCTGTTGTTTGCGAAGACAGTAATTTTGTCCAGCCCGGTTGTCTTTGTCATATATTCTGTGCTGAGACCAACAATAATTTCGTCTGTGAGAAGATAACGAAGGTCAAGGCTTGGATTAAAAATATTATCTATTTCTGTAAATTTGTTCCGCAGTACAGGATCAGAAGAATTTGGCAGAAGATAAATTTTTGCTGTTGTTGTATAAACACCATTAACGCTAAAGCTGAACTTATTCCTATTATATTGAGGAAAGGAGCTGACAAAAAAAACGGGTGTAATTATCAAACACAAAAAAATCTTTTTCATAAAGAATAATTTATCAGAGTTAGCTGTTAAGTTTAGTATTTATTTTTAAAAATAAAAACCCCATTTGAAGAAATGGGGTTGTGGAATGTAAATCTACAACTCATTACTGTCCATAAAACAGGTATCTGTTGTCAACTATTTTTGCATCTTTCCTTATCTTTGCCAGCCATTCATTGAAGAAGGCAGTTCGCTTTTCCTGTAGAATTATATCTCGTAAATTATTTCTTTGAATCTGGTACTTCGACTGATCAAAAGGTGTCCTCTGTGTAACATCAATTAAATAATAACCTGCTAATCCTTTTACCGGGTCAGTCACTTTATTTAATTCAGCATCAAGAGATTTCTCAATGAACGCATAATCTTTCCCGATACCCGGCACTATGCCTGATGGCTTAAATGTACCGGTTGTATCTACCTTGATACCCGCGTAATAAGAAGAAACCTTATTTAAATCATTACCAAACTGCTTTTTGATTCTTTCAGCAATAACTTTTGCTTTTTCTTCTTTCAAATGTTTAAGAATCTCAGCCTTTATCTGGGGCTTTACTTCATCAAGAGTTTTTACTCTTTCCTTGACAACATCCGATATCATTACAACTATAAAACCGTTCTGCACAGAAAAAACATCACTTACAGTATTCAAACTTTTGTCGAAGGCAAAATCCATTAATCTTTTATTAATTCCGATACCGGGTATAATAAAAGCATCTTTCGTAAATGGAGGAGTCTCACGAACATCATAATGCATTAGTGCAGCTTCTTTAACAAAATCATCTTTTTGAGCAAGATAGGAAAAATCACTCGCAGCGCTTTTCCTGGAATCTTTAGTAGAAGCTGAGGTAGTGACTGGCGACACAATTTTCTCAACTACAAATCTGTTTTCTGATTTCCCTGTTACCTTAATAATGTGATATCCGAATTTAGACTTGACTGGTTTTTGTACCACACCAACTTTCCCGGAAAATACAGCTTTATCAAATTCAGGAACCATATCCCCTTTTTTAAACCAGCCAAGGTCGCCTCCCCTGGCAGCGCTGCCCGGGTCTGCTGAGCTTTGTTTTGCTAAAGTCGCAAAATCTGCTCCTTTGATTAATTGATTATATATATTCATAGCTTCTTCATAATCTTTTTTATCATCACTGGTCTTCTTAACAAGAATATGTGAAGCTTTTGCATAAACATTTTTTGACGGTAACTTTGCAACAAGGTGATAAAGCTCATAACCTGTATTGCCCTTAAGCGGACCAATAACAGAGCCGACTGAAGCTTTTAGTATAGCATCCCGCGCATCAGGAGGAAACTGTATAAGCTCTAAAGTATCTTTAGAATAAGGGGAAGAAGAATAAATCCCGACGTAAGATTTAAAACTTGAAGTATCTTTTTTAAAGCTAGTGACAACATTTTCCAGGTTTGTTCTTACAGCATTGGAATCATCAGCAGAAGGAAGGGTTGGGAATGAAACATACTTCAGCTTACGCTGCTCTTCAACTTTATATTTATCAAGATGAGCATCATAGTAGCTTTTTATTTCGTTATCTGAAATGCTGAACATCGAATCAGGAAATTGAGAATATCCCACTAAAACGTATCTTGCTTTTATATCGGTGTTATCGTCAATAAATTTTCTTTTAATTTCTGCTTCACTGACAGTTACAGAAGCCTGAAGCATACTCTGGAGTTTTTGTGTTAATCTTTGTTCTCTGACAACATCTTCAGCCTGAATCAAAGCCTGACTGTTTCTCGGATCAAACAAAGCTTGTTTATATAACTGTTCATTAAACCTGCCGGTGGAATCAATAAAGTTTTTCTTGAGAAAATCAGGCGGGTTGTCACTTAATATAATATCCCTGATCTCCTGGTCAGAAACAGTAATTCCGTATTTTTTAATCTGTTGTTCTAAAAGTTTTTGAGTTACAACCGCATCCCACACCTGGTCGCGGAACTGATCCATATTTTGTTCGTCAATATCTTTGCCGGTCTGATTTTTCTGAGCCTCTCTTTGCTGGTCAAGGATTTTAGAAAATTCCTGGTATGAAATTTCATCGCCGTTTACAGAACCCACATCATTTGTTCTGCCGCCAAATGACTGCAAAACGCTGGAATCTGATATCACCATAAAGAGAACGAATAACACACCTACAGAAATAATGAAGGCAGGCGCCAAACTGCGCATCTTAGCCATCATTGCCATAGTTTATTTTTCTCCAGAATTTGATAAAATTTTAAGAGATTAAAATAGACACATGAGCCTAAAAAAGCAATGTTTTTTAGGGAAAGCGCCCCATAGTTTTTCACTAAGTTATTAAAAGTGGAAGCAAAACAGATAAGATTTTATTACATCAAAATTACTGCTTTGTAAACTGCAGAAGCGAAAAGATTAAAAGCGGCAAAGTTACTATACACAGAAGAACATCAAATCTCTGTGTAAGTAAAATTACACTAATAAAAACAACACCGTAAAAACCTTCCATTTTTTGTTTCATACTAATACCTCAAGGTCTGGTTTATAGTTATATCAACTCCAATTTCGGAACATTAAACTCTGCTATTTTTTCTCTTGAAAAATCAGAGATTGAGTGAACACTAACTTTTATTTTCGAAGATTTCAGATCTATGAAATTTATAAATAGTTTTCTGTATAAATTATTTTTTACAGATGCGCCGGCATTCAAAAAACGTATACCTTTTCTATAGTATTCCCTTTGTTCGTGCAAATGACCATGAAGAACAAGATCAACTCCGTGCTGCTTAAATAAACTGAATAACCTCTTCTTCTTTCTAAGCTTCATAGTCTGCTTTTCAATGATCTGCCATAAGCTGTTAGGTGAACCTTCACTTATTTTAATTTTATTGAACTGATGATGAATAAGTAAAAGTTTGTACTTGCAAAAATTTCGAAAGTCATTAAATATATTTTTAACCTCGTTCAGTTGTTCCGGTTCAACTACACCGTTTGAAGCAAAGGGATTTTTGACTTTTGAATATCTTGCTATTGAATTAACACCAGCAATAAGAACATCATCTATAATTTTTGCATACGGGAAAATTTTCTCTTTATTCCGATAAACACAACCTTTGAAAGTTTCAGAAAAATATTCTGAAAACTCTTCGACCTTTCTATCATAATCAACATTCCTGCATTTCTCTTGAAAGGTAAAAATTTCTTCCGGTGTTTGAGCACCGCCAAAAATATCATGATTGCCGATTACCAGGGAAAGCCTGTCGGAATTCAGAAGATTAAATTTTCTGAAAAGGCTCCTTAGTATTTCAAAGTCTTTTTGATCAGCATTATCAACCAGGTCACCGGTGATAACAAGGTGATCAAATTTCTGTTCAAGTGCATACCTGAGCAGGAATTTGATTTGTTTAAGATTCGAATTTTTAAAAAAAGTATTAAGATGTATATCTGAAATGTGTGCTACTCGCATAAATTGTCTACTTGTGTTTGTAAATTTATAAACTCAGTTCTTTCAGCAAAACTCACTTTATCATTAAGGCTACTGCTATAAATGTATCTTTCTTTTTTCGCATGCTTTATCTTATCCACATCTACAAGTATTAAAGCATCCAGGCAGCTATGAAAATCCGTGTCAACTCCGAAATCCAAAAATTCCACACCTCCGGATTCACACAATTCAGTATACTGTCTGAAAAGAACCGGTACAGAATAACCATAAGCCCTGAGCACATTTTTTAATGTCTTAAATTCAGCATCGTAATTATCTGCTGAAAAAATATTTTCTAACTCCTCAATTCTTCTGTCTGAAATTATAAACCGGTTCTTTGCTGCTGCCATATTACTGCCGCCGGAGAACCACTTTTTATAAAAAAAGACGATCATCTCCCGGGCTTCTTTAAGGTAAGTATTGCTCAAGCTCACAGCACCGAAGAGATACCTTATCTCAGGATTGTTCAAAAGAATTCTGCCTAACCCCTGCCATAAATAATCGAGGGCGTTCGTATTCCAGTATTTTGCCTGAACAAAACTTCGACCCAGCTCAAGCGAGTAATCCAACAGATCAACAAACTCGCCTGTATAGTTGAACAAAGTTGATGAATACAGTCCGTTCAGTCCTTTTTTCAGGATTATGTCGCGACAAAAACCTATCCTGTAGGATCCGACAATTTCAATATCATTTTCATCCCACAAAACAATGTGCTGATAACTCTGGTCAAATTTATCGGTATCGGCTTTTCTGCCTGTCCCCTCACCGATTTTTCTAAAGGTTACTTCTCTTAGCCGGGCAATTTCTTTGACAACGTCAGGTGAATTAACAATATCGGTTAAAAATATTTTTTTGCCGTTTTTTGTAGTCAACAGCAAATCTTCTTTTCTCAACTGCGCTTTCAGCAATTTACGGTCGACAGGATGTATAATATTTTTCTCTGTTATAAAAAGCTCCTTCGAATTTTTCCCAAGAAGATAGGTATGTTTTTTTAAGAGTTTAACTATGTGGCGGGCCCTTCCCTGGTAACCGTTAAAAACTTTTGCAGGAATCTGATGACCAACTTTAATTGTAATAACTTTAAACCTTTTATTAAAGAGTTCATTTGGCAGCAGGTATTTTGAAAGCTCTTTATTAATTAACGAAACCAGGTAAAAGATGAGCGAATTCTTTGCTTTAATAAGAACAGGTAGAACAGGCACATTTAACTTCCTTGAAAAATAAATAACACCTTTATGCCATATCCCGTCTTTAATTCCCTTTATTCCCAGCCTGGAGACTTCCCCTGCAGGAAAAATAATTACAGCTTCCTCTCTTTTAAGAGCACTTTCAATAAGGCTCAGGTTTTCCTTTTGAAATGATTTATTTGATATGTCATAAGGAAGGAACAGATCACTAAGATTATTTATGTTCAATAAAATATCATTTACAATAATCTTAACATCTCTTCTTACTTCGCTAACGAGCTTAAGAAGAACAAGCCCGTCTAATCCACCAAGAGGATGATTTGAAACTATTAACAGTTTCCCTTCAGAAGGAATTTTTTGTCTGTCTTTATCAGAAACCTGAAATGAAAAATCAAGATCGTCAAACAGTTCGTCAATAAATTCGAAGCCTCTTTTATCACTATATTTCCTTAAATATTTGTTGATCTCATTCTGACGAATAATTACAGCAATAAGATTAAAGACTAAGTTTCTGAAAGAAGCAGGGAATTTTTGGAGGAAAGCAGGCCGCTTTGATTTGATTATTTCACTAATAGTTATTTCTTTCATCCCGGCTATATGATATTCCTGACATTTTAAAATTCTAAACTTTATTAGTAATGAATTTTTTTTTGTATAGTTAACCTAAGAAATGGATATTAAGAAATTGTGAACTATGTATAATGAAATTGTTAATTTTTCCATTTATAAAAAAAGGCGTCTCTGGCAAGACGCCTTTACGATTGAGACAGGACGAGATTAGAGAACAGGAAACTTATTTCATCAAAATCATTTTTTTGGCAACAACATAGGACCCTGTCTGTCCTGAAAGGGATCCTACGGACAGTCTATAGATATATATACCGCTTGGCAGATTTGAGGCATTCCAGGTTATTTCATACGTTCCGGCTGATTTATTCTCATTGACCAGCGTCTGAATCTGCTGACCAAGTATGTTATATACTACAAGCTTTACTAATCCGCTTTCCGGCAATAAATATCTTATTTTTGTTGAAGGATTAAAAGGATTAGGATAATTTTGACTTAATTCATAATTGTAAGGAGTTATGTTTATAAGTTTTTTCTCTTTTATATCTGTAGTTGTAGAATCAGGATTAAATCTTGCCCATCCGAATGTCCAGTCGGCAGAACCAAAGGCACCAACGTAAGCAGCAGTCTGATCAAAGAATCCATCGTTTGGCGGAGTTCCGGCTCCGGTTAAAACCGGAGATCCTGGAGCTGGCAAGAAGTTTGGGTTATTAATATCAAATGCTGAATATAACAACAGATCAGTAGTGTTTGTAAATGATCTGTTGCTGTTGGCACTGAACCAACCTGCAGGATTAAATGTACCGTTTGAACTCGTTGAATCGACTACTTTCTTTGATGAGCCTGCAACTATGCTGTTCTTTAGGTACATTCCTCCGTTTTCAGCATCGGTCGTTGTATTTTTCCCATCAATCAATACTCCTATGGGCCAACCTGCTATTATAGTATTATTTATTTTATTCTGAGAACTTCTTCTCAAATGCATTCCTCTTTTAAAATCGGAGTTATATATTGAATTTAAATGTATCTGAGGACCTACCAGCGTTACGTTCCACCAGGTTGGCGATGTCCTCGGCGCATTCGTTGAGCCTGATCCATCATTATCCGATTCAAATCCATTTGACCCTGACTGTGCATCTGCTACCTGCGGATCCCTTATCGCTACTAAAAATTGAAGCTTACCCTCATATCCAAAATCTGTATCAAAATCATCATCCCATCCCCTGTATGCTATCAAATGTTTACAGTTCACTGTACCACCAAACCATTCGAACGAATCATCATTACTGTAGCTCACCTGTATGTAATCTATCGTTGTACCGCTGCCTACCCCTCCAAACGTTAACCCATTAATTTCATTGTTAGGACTAAATGCTATACCCGGATATTCTATCCTTACATACTTCATTATTCCACTGTTATCCTGTGCGTCTGTGCCTCCATAAGTATCTCCAGGACCTTCTATGGCGGCTGTCCCTCCCGGTACATTTATCGGCGCTTTACCCAATATTATTATCCCTCCCCAGTCTCCTCTCTGTGGCTCTTGTGTTGAGCCTGGTTTTGCAAATTCACTTGTAAATACTATTGGATTACTTACTGTCCCTTGTGCATCTATCTTTCCTCCCGGTTGTATGATCAATGTTCCTTGTGATGAACTCTTTCCGTAGATTTTTGTCCCTGCAGGTATTGTCAATGTTGCCCCGCTCTTCACTCTAACAAACCCATCAAGCAGGTAGGTGGAATCTGCAGATAAAGTTCTGTTCGATGTAATATTTCCTGATAGAATTACTTCACCCTTGTAAGAAGCGCTGAATCTTGCCCATCCAGATGTCCAGTCGGTAGAACCAAAGGCGCCAATGTACGCAGCAGTCTGATCAAAGAATCCATCGTTTGGCGGAGTTCCGGCTCCCGAGAAAACCGGAGACGCCGGCTTAGGTAAAAAGTTAGGTTCATCTAAGTTAAAAGGATTTCTTAATAAAACTTCAGCATTTGTAGCAAAGGTTATGTTGCTATTACTAGTGAACCAACTTGTTGGATTAAACGTACCGTTCGAACTTGCTGAGTCAACAACAATTTTGCTTGAACCTGAAACGATGCTGTGTTTAACATACATCGTTCCATTCTGTGCATCTGTTGTAGTATTAACACCATCTATAACTATTCCGGTTGGCCATCCCATTATTAAAGCATTGTGGATTTTATTTTGCGAACTTCTTCTTAAATGCATTCCTCTTTTAAAATCTGTATTATATACTGCATCTGTCGTTACCTGTGGACCTACCAGTGTAACGTTCCACCAGATTGGTGATGTCCTCGGCGCATTCGTTGAGCCTGACCCATCATTATCCGATTCAAATCCATTTGACCCTGACTGTGCGTCTGCTACCTGCGGATCCCTTATCGCTACTAAAAATTGAAGCTTACCCTCATATCCAAAATCTGTATCAAAATCATCATCCCATCCCCTGTATGCTATCAAATGTTTACAGTTCACTGTACCACCAAACCATTCGAACGAATCATCATTACTGTAGCTCACCTGTATGTAATCTATCGTTGTACCGCTGCCTACCCCTCCAAACGTTAACCCATTAATTTCATTGTTAGGACTAAATGCTATACCCGGATATTCTATCCTTACATACTTCATTATTCCACTGTTATCCTGTGCGTCTGTGCCTCCATAAGTATCTCCAGGACCTTCTATGGCGGCTGTCCCTCCCGGTACATTTATCGGCGCTTTACCCAATATTATTATCCCTCCCCAGTCTCCTCTCTGTGGCTCTTGTGTTGAGCCTGGTTTTGCAAATTCACTTGTAAATACTATTGGATTACTTACTGTCCCTTGTGCATCTATCTTTCCTCCCGGTTGTATGATCAATGTTCCTTGTGATGAACTCTTTCCGTAGATTTTTGTCCCTGCAGGTATTGTCAATGTTGCCCCACTTTTTACTCTAACAAACCCATCAAGCAGGTAGGTTTTACCTGATGATAATACTGTATTAGTAGTAATGTTACCTGTTAAAGTTGAATCTTGTGCATAAACAGATAGACCGCCCAGAACTATCAGAACGAGAAATAGAAGTTTTTTCATAACGTCTCCTTTTGGTTAATAATTGGTTAATAAATTAATTTATAGTTTATAAGTAACTCCGAACGAAATATTTCTTCCTCTAATTTCCCTGCTGGTTACTTTATCACCATACGGGGCTTGCTGTATCTGAATTCTATCCTGATTTAATATATCCTTAACTGAAAACCTGAATGTTAGAAACTCGAAAGCCGTTTTAGAGATAGTGAAGTCAATGAGGTCAACAGGCTTTTCTAGAGTGTTGCCAAGGTCTTTCGTACCTACTTTTGAAATTCTTTGCCCGACCTTATTGTACGTTAAAGAGGTATTGAGACCTAAGTGATAATTATCATAATACAAACCGAGATTAAAAATATATGGAGCTTGCCCCTGCAAAGCCCTTTCGCTCTGTTGGTAAACGTTATTGCTTATTTGAACTCTTGAATTAATCAGTGCAGCGTTTCCTATAAACGAAAGGTGTTCAAAGATTGGTGAAATAAATGTCAATGACTTTCTAAGCTCTATTTCAAGCCCATAGTTAGTCGCCATATCAGCATTGACAAAAGACCTGATAGGCTCATTTGCAGAAGCCTGTACTGTTTCTTCAATGGGGCTTTTAAATCTTTTGTAGAAAAAGCTAAGTGCTGCTAGTTCACCGGGACCGGGATATATTTCGAAACGAACGTCGTAATTATTTATCAGCGCTCTTTGTAGCAGCGGGTTCCCCTGCACTAATTCGTTAGCAATAAAATCAAAATAACTAAACGGAGCCATTTCTCTAAACTCCGGTCTGGCAAGTGTAATACTGAAAGCTGTTCTGATATTTATCCGGTCATTAAGTAAATAGGTAAGATTAATGCTTGGTAAAATATCTTTGTAAGTATTTTTAACATTAACCGGCTGATCTCTTAAATCAATTGTGTTTAATTCCTGTGTGGAATTTTCAAAACGTGCGCCTGCAACAATTCTAAACCTGTTAAAGACTGTGGCGTCGAAAATAAAATAACCGGCTCTGATCTTCTGGTTTGACAGATAGCTATCTGATAATTTTGTAACCTCCTGAACCTGGATAAATCTGTTGCCGATATTTTCTGGCTGAAAAATCTGGTATACAGGAGACCGGAGTACAGAATCTTCATGAAGATAATTCCCACCGGGTATATTTCTAAAGCCAAAGGATCTTGCTGAAAAATTTCTGTCTTTTTTGTTGTATGCAAGCCCGACTTTTATTTTAGGAAGTTCGGGGTCGTTAAACAACTTAAAAATAAAATCCAGATTGACATTATAATTTTGATCTTTGAGATCACCATAATACCTGGTATTACCTGAAGGGTCCAGTTGAAATCTAAGAGACTCTGAAGGGTCAGAAATGCTTCTTGCATAAACATATCTCCGCGCATCAGGCTCATTTCTTTTTGATTCTGCATAGCTGAGGTTCCACTTAAAGATCAAGCCATTGAACATTCCGATCTCATGTTCACCGATTAGCTGGTCGGAAAGAAGCGAACGGGAGATATAATCGAACGAGGTAATTTCCCTGTACTGGTCAGAATATCTGTAATCTCCTTTATAAAAAGTTGTTATATCATCGGCATCCTGGTTATAAATATTTTTGAAGCTGATTTTATTTTTATTAGCAAATTTAAAGCTCAGATTTAACAAAGCTCCAAGGTTGACAGACCTCGTGTTCGAGGTTCCATCATATAAATATCTTGGACCTGAAAAGTCATAAAAACTTTTCTGAAGCCTTTCACTCTTACCTGAGTTCGAATATGTTAATGAACCGACAAAACCAAATACACTGCTGCTTCCAAGCTCATACTTATCCCCTATATCAATTTTAAATGACCCATCCATCGGGGCATTGACTGAATACGGACTCCAATTATTTTTAAATAAACCAGTAAAAACATTTAAGGCAGAATCAGGATAGTTCCCTCTTACAACTTTCATCGCAGTAATCATTGAAGGCATTGCCCTTGTACCATCATCGTAACCAAGAAAATCTTTACTGCCCCCGGAATAAGTTAAGAATTTCTCCCCCGTTGTCATGCTATTAAAAGCACCTGAAGTGCTTATGTTAAAAATAAAATCTGTGGGAAATTCAATCGTTTTAATTTGTACCAAGCCTCCGGAAAAATCGCCAGGCTCATCCGGTGTAAAAGTCTTAGCTGTAATTACATTTTCAATAAGGCTCGCAGGGAAAATATCATAAGAAAAACTTTTCTTTTCAGGATCTGTACTCGGTAATGTTGAGCCGTTTAACAGAGTGCTGTTATACCTGTCGCCGATCCCGCGTATGAAAGCATACTTGCCTTCTGAAATTGTGACCCCCGTCATTTTTTTCAATATATCAACACCATTTGAGCTGTTATTTTTACTGATCAACTCTGCGCTGATTCCGTCCACAATATTTTCAGCAGTTTTTTGGATTTTCAATACAGAAGCTTCTGTTGTCTTTAACGCTTCAGCAGTTATTATAACTTCTTTTAACGTTGTCACATCGGTAGATAGGCTGACGTTAACAGCAGTATTTTCATTTGCCATTACAATGACATTTTCAACAGTCAGGCTTTGATATGATATGAATGAAAATCTCAACTTATAACTGCCGGGTTTCAGATTTTTTATAGTGTAAAAACCATCAATGTCGGTAGCAGCACCCAGGGTAGTTCCTTCTACAATAACATTAGCTCCTATCAGCGCATCGTTGTTGCTTTTATCAACAACCTTCCCGCTGATTGTCCCGGTACTTTGTGCAAATACCTGAACTGCCGGGCAAAACATGGTAAAAACAATAACCAATATTACCATTGTTAAAAAATTTATTTTCATTTGTTTTTCCTGTTTATCTCGTTTTTAATACTCTTCTCAATCTTTGTTTTTGGTTTTAAAAATGATTTGTCCCTTAGAGTCAAGTAATGAAGCAATGGAACTGTCAGTGCCATTGGGAGTAATTTATTTGACGATACTAATTGGGAAATGTTGTTTGTTTGTTGTTTGTTGAGCGGGGATTCTTGTATTTGCTGAGGGGAAAAATATATACTTTCAGTCTCCGCGGGTTCATTTGAAACAAAATTCTGATAACTCAATCTCCAGTCTTCAAACGACCTCGAAAATGCAAAAAGGTTATGTTCTCCCTTATACTCGTTTAGCTTGCCTGAACCATTGCTGTGCTGTGATTTTATACATTTGACAACTGTATTTTTTTTATTCCTTGAATCATCATACTGCAGAATAAAATCCTCTTCGTTAAAGACAGCTTGGGTAAAATTGTTCTCAGACTGTTTCCTGTTAACCTTTATAATTTTTCCTAAACCATTTAACACGTACAATTTTTTATATAAATACAATGCACCTTCATTTATATTGACAAATTCAACTTTTAATTCAATACCCTGCAGTTTTAGATGCACATTCAGAGGATCAAACAACTTATGATGAACCACAGAAATATCACGGGGAGAAATTTCTTTTGATGCATGACTCATGTGCATAAAGACTATAAATATGACCGAGATAAAAAAAGCTTTTCTTCTGATTAAGTTCATCTGAATTGAAATTTATCAATGTAGAAATTATCAACGAATATTAACTACAGTTTCATTCGTTTTATGGATGCGAACTTAAGCCGGCAATATTAAGTAAGTATTAAGCCGGTATTATGAAATTGTTAAGTTATAAAAAGTCATCATTTTTTGATCGTTTAAGACAATAGCATAAAAAATTCAGCGCAGGATGCAGGTCTTATAATTAATTAATAGTTCAATAATATTCAGTTAATAATCACTTAACATTGAAAAAATATTTTTCCGCCACATTAAATATTTTTTTACAATGAGAAAGCACAACATTCTTTTCATCTGTGGTTCAATGAACCAAACAACGATGATGCATAAAATCTCCCAATATTTTTTTGAAGATAATTGTTACTTCACACCTTATTACTCAGATGGACTAATAAGGCTGTTTGCAGAAAAAGGGCTGCTTGATAACACAATTCTCGGCGGGCAATTCAGGTTAAAGACTATTGAATATCTTACCTCAAATAACCTAAAAATAGATTTTTATGGTGAAATCAATAATTATGATCTCGTCTTTACGTGCAGCGACCTTTTAATTCCACAAAATATTAAAGACAAAAAAATAGTCCTGGTACAGGAAGGAATGACTGACCATGAAAATATTCTTTTTTACCTGGTTAAAAAATTAAACCTTCCGGCGTGGATTGCAGGAACTTCTACAACAGGAATTTCTAATGCTTATACAAAATTTTGCGTGGCTTCTCAAGGATATAAAGAACTATTTATAAGAAAAGGTGCAAAGCCTGAAAAAATAGAAATTACAGGAATTCCAAATTTTGATAACTGCAAAGAATTTCTGAAGAATGATTTCCCGTATAAAAATTTTGTGTTAGCAGCAACCTCAGACTCCCGTGAAACTCTGAAATTCGAAAAGAGGAAGGAATTTATCAGGAATTGTCTTCTGATCGCAAACGGAAGACAACTGATATTTAAGCTTCACCCAAATGAAAATCATGAAAGAGCAGAGAGAGAAATAAATAAAACAGCACCCGGTGCACTGGTTTTAAAAGATGGCAACACTAATCACATGATCGCAAATTGCGAGACATTGATAACGACATATTCCAGTGTTGTATTTATCGGGTTAGCGCTTAACAAAGAAGTTTATTCATTGTTCGATATCAATCAATTAAAACGTTTACTGCCAATACAAAATGGCGGTCAGTCTGCAAAAAATATTGCTATGGTTGGTAAGAAATTACTCAAAAATAATTTTAATCTGAGTGAAGAACTATATAAAGATAAATTTTTTGAAAAAGAACTGATGACAAATAACCATGAAGCCTCGTTTGGTGTACTTGTATGAATAACAAAACTAAATCAGTGATAAATATAGTAACCGTTATCCAGGCACGAATGGGCTCAAGCAGATTACCAAACAAAGTAATGATGTGCCTTGCCGGAAAGCCTCTTATTCTAAGAATGGTTGAAAGAGTAAAATTATCACCTCTTTGCGGCACCGTTGTAGTGGCTACAACTAAAGAAGAAAAAGATGATTGCATTTACAGCCTCTGTAAAAATGAAAATATTGAAATTTACAGGGGGCATTCCACCGACCTGCTGGACAGGCATTATAAGATCGGGCTGAAGTACGATGCCGATGTTGTAGTTAAAATTCCATCTGACTGTCCCTTAATAGACCCCTCAGTAATTACAAAAACTATAAAATTTTATTTAGACAACAGCGACAAGTTTGATTTTATAAGTAATCTTCACCCGGCTACTTACCCCGATGGAAACGATGTTGAAGTTATAAGTATTGAAAGCTTAAAATCTGCATGGAGATATGCTGCCAGAAATTTTGAACGTGAACATACTACCCCTTATATCTGGGAAAATCCTGAAAAATTCAGAATCGGGAATGTGACTTGGGAAACCGGGCTAGACTATTCAACAACCCACAGGTGGACAATAGATTATGAAGAAGATTATGTATTCATAAAAAAAGTTTACGATGAACTTTACAATATGAAAAATAATTTCAGTATGTATGATATTCTTATGCTTTTATCCGAGAAGCCTTACTTGCAGGAAATTAACGCCATGCATGCAGGGATAAACTGGTACAGGCACCATTTAACTGAATTAAAAACAATTACGAATGCACAAACAAGAGTAGTTTGATAATGAATAAATCTGTTGATGAGTTAAAACAAATTTCTCTTAAAGTCCGCGAACATATAATAAGGATGTCAACAAACGGCGGATGTTTTTTGGGTGCTTCGTTATCCTGCACGGATATTTTGGTTTACCTTTATCATAATTATTTAAATATTAATAAACACCTTCTGGACGACCCCAGCCGTGATTATTTTTTCTTATCCAAAGGGCATGATGTTCCTGCTCTTTATGGTACTCTTGCAGAATTAGGTTTTATTCAGAAAGAAAGACTGAAAAACCATTTGTCGGTAAATGATTTTATTTACTGGCATCCAAATGTTCATATACCAGGCGTTGAATTTCACTCCGGGTCCCTCGGGCACTTGCTGTCTGTTGCTATTGGCGTTGCTAAAGACATAAAGATGAAAAAAGGAAATAATAGAGTAGTTGTTGTTTTAGGAGATGGAGAACTGAATGAAGGTTCTGTATGGGAAGCTACGCTGATAGCAGCGGCTTTTAAGCTGGATAACCTGATCGTTATTATTGACAGAAACCAGTTTCAGGCTAATGTCAGAACGGAAGAGTTAATCCCGCTTGAACCGCTCGAAAGAAAATTTGAAGCTTTTGGCTGGAATTATTTTACCTGTGACGGACATGACTTTAACTACCTGGACGAAACATTTAAAAAATTACCATTGAACGACGGAAGACCATGCGTCATCTCTGCTGATACTATCAGGGGAAAAGGTCTGCCAAGCATCGAACAACAGGCAGACAGATGGTTTTGCAACTTTACGCATGAAGAAATTAAAATGCTCTTATCAGAGCTTCACTCACAAGAAATTTCACAACTTAAATCAGAAACATTATTTGTAAGATGATGACCTACGAAAATATATTACGGAATTTAGTTAATACTGACGAAAGATTTATTGTGCTGACTGCTGAAAACCGTGCTGCTATTCGAAACTTGCCTGAAGAGATCAAAGATAAATTCATTGACGTTGGAATAAGCGAACAAACTATGGTTGGCATGGCTGCAGGTCTGGCAAAAAGAGGCAGGATACCTGTATGCCATGCACTTTCTGCGTTTTTAACTATGCGCGCCTTTGAATTTATACGAACAGATATTGGTATCCCCGGCTATCCGGTAAAGCTTGTCGGAGCAGTAGCAGGATTTCTCTCGGAAGCGAACGGGCCTACTCATCAGGCACTCGAAGATATTTCTTTAATGAGAACAATCCCGGGAATGAACATTTTTTGCCCGTCCGATATTGAGGATATGCTGATAGGACTGAAACAAGTATTGCTTGATCGTAACCCCTGGTACATAAGATATAATAATCTTTTACCACCTGTAAATCATGAAAAAGACTTTCATATCGGTAAAGCAGAGATAATCTCAGTTGGCTACGAGATAAACATAATAACATTCGGTACACTTCTGCGGCAAGCAATGGAAGCCTCAGAAATTTTAAATTCAAAAAGACGCCTGACCGGGGTCATTAATTTAAGAACGCTCAAACCAATTGATGAGGAACTTATCCTTAAAACCTGCACTTCATCCCCTTTGGTTATTACACTTGAAGATCATTTTTTGACAGGAGGATTATTTTCGATTGTAAGCGAGATACTCGTTAAAAACCGTGTAATGGCAAATGTATTCCCGATCAGCCTTAAAAATAAATGGTTCAAACCTTCACTGCTGAACGATGCTATTTCTTATGAAGGGTTTGATGGCGAAAATATTGCAAAAATAATTTTAGCTGAATTTAATAAACAGGTTCATAGCAGTGTATTTTTTTAAAAATTGATGAGGTAGGTTATGCCAAACAAAGTTTGTTTCAATAACGATTATCCCGAAATAACAAATTCAGAATATTTATATGCAAGAGCTTCAGGGTTAATCCCGTCTTATACTCAAACTCTCGCAAAGGGCCCGACACAACATGTCAAAGGGATAGCACCTAAATATCTCAGGAGAGGTAAAGGCTCGCATGTTTGGGATGTTGACGATAATGAATATATAGATTTTAACATGGGAATCGGACCTCTCTCTCTGGGTTATACTTATCCGGAAGTAGATGATGCAATCAAAAAACAATTAGATGACGGAATTACTTTCTCATTGATGCATCCTCTTGAAGTTGAAGTAGCAGAAATTATAAGAAGCACTATCCCAAATGCAGAATCAGTAAGATTTAGTAAAACCGGGGCAGACGTTACTTCTGCGGCTGTCAGGTTAGCGCGTGCATATACAGGTAAGAATAAAATACTTTGTTGTGGTTATCATGGCTGGCACGATTGGTATATAGCATCAACCTCAAGAAACAAAGGCATACCTGAACTCACCAAAAATCTTATATATACTTTTAACTACAACGACATTCAATCTGTAATAGATTCCATAGATGCAGATACAGCCTGTGTCATCCTCGAGCCATTCGTATTCGATGAACCAAAAAACAATTTTTTGCACGAACTCCGTGAAATATGCAATCACTACGGAATTATTCTTATCTTCGATGAAATGTGGACAGGATTCAGAATAGCTGTTGGCGGAGCGCAGGAATACTTTAATATAAAAACCGATCTTGCCTGCTTTTCAAAAGCTGTTGCAAACGGAATGCCTCTTTCAATCCTGACTGGAAGAAAAGAAATAATGCGGCTGCTTGATAATGAAGCTTTCTTTTTTACAACTTTTGGTGGTGAAGCATTGTCTTTAGCCGCGGCAAAAACCACGATAAGAATCCTGAAAGAAAAAAGAGTACCGGAATATTTAGCAGAACAGGGCGCAACAATAAAAATAGGTTACAATCGTATTGCTAACAACCTGGGAATGAGCTATACAACATGTAAGGGCTTTAATTGCAGAACAGTCGTTACCTTTGACGAATCAGCCGGCAACCCACTGGAGATAAAATCTTTAGTTCAACAGGAATTAATTAAGCGCGGTGTACTCTGGGCAGGGTTTCATAATATGTGTTTTTCTCACACGGACAGCGATATATATTACCTGTTAAAATGCTATGAAGAGATTTTGCCGATTGTTAAGAAAGCTGTCGAAGAAAAAAATATAAAAAAATATCTGCACGGAGAACCTGTGGAACCTGTTTTCAGAAAGATCGGCGATTTTAATACCAAGCCAAAGGTAGTTAAAGTATTTGACGATTTTAAACCAAACTATGTATGATAAATAAATTATTCTCCCTTGAAAACAAAGTTGTGGTTGTTACAGGTGCGCTTGGTTTACTCGGCAAAAATTTTTGCACTGCCCTTGCCGAAGCTGGTGCTTCTGTAGTGGTTTGCGATCTATATGAAAATGAATGTACAGACTTTGCTGACTTACTCGGCAAGAAAAATCTCGGTATAGCTGCAGATATAACTAACAACCTTTCGGTAAAAAACCTGAGAGATAAAGTCCTGGAAAAATTTGGCAAGATAGACGTGCTGGTTAATAACGCTGCGATAAACGAAAAATTTGAAGACCCTGTCTATGCCGCTGAGAATACAAAATTTGAAAATTATCCGCAGGACCTATGGCAACGCTCACTGGACATTAACATTACAGGAACATTTCTCTGCTCTCAGATACTCGGTGCTGAAATGGCAAAAGCCAACTCAGGAAGTATAATTAATATTGCCTCAACATACGGAATTGTTGCACCTGATCAATCACTATACGAAAATAATGAAGGCAAACAAAAATTTTATAAAACAGCAGCATACCCTGTAACCAAGGGAGCGATTATTTCATTTACAAGATTTTTAGCTGCATATTGGGGAAAAAAGGCAGTAAGAGTAAATTCCCTTTCACCCGGCGGTGTAGAAAACAACCAGGAAGAATTTTTTGTAAAGAAATATTCAGAGCGCACCCCATTAAAAAGAATGGCAACAGTTACAGATTATAATGGAGCCATTGTTTTTCTTGCAAGCGACGCCTCGTGTTATATGACGGGTGCGAATTTAATCATAGACGGAGGGTGGACAATCTGGTAAGGAAAAAATTAGCTGTTGGAAAGCTGGCAGAAAAGGCAAAGAAAATTAAATTGGTTCTTACTGATAATGACGGGGTGCTCACTGACGCCTGCGTTTATTATTCAGACAAGGGCGAGCAATTAAAAAGATACTCAGTTAGAGATGGTATGGGAGTAGAAAGACTCAGAAATATTCTGAATATAGAAACAGGAATAATCACTAAAGAGAGACAGGCATTAATTAAAAAAAGAGCAAAGAAACTTAAGATTAAAGAATTATATCACAATGCAGAAAAGAAAGAATTGGTGCTGGAGAAAATCCTGCGAAAGCACAAACTAAAAAAAGAGAATATAGCCTATATAGGCGATGACGAAAATGATATTGAAATTTTAAGGTTAGCCGGGTTAACTGCTGCACCATCTGATGGAATGAAAAGTGTAAAACAGGTTGTTGATTTTGTTTGCAAGAATAGCGGTGGTAACGGGGCTTTCAGAGAGTTTGCCGAATTAATTATAGAACTTAAACAAAAAAAATAATTATTCTGAAATTCAAATCGGGAGCGCAGTAAATGAACAAAGAAAGAAAAGTAAAAGTTGGTAACAGATATATCGGAGATAATGAGCCTGTTTTTGTAATTGCAGAAATTGGAATTAACCATAACGGCTCTGTTGAAATTGCAAAAAAAATGATAGACGGTGCTATTTTTGCAGGATGTGATGCAGTAAAGTTTCAAAAAAGAACCCCCGAATTGTGCGTACCGTACGATCAATGGAATGTTGAAAGGGACACACCGTGGGGAAGAATGAAATATATAGACTATAGACATAAAGTAGAGTTCGATAAAGATCAGTTTGCACAGTTAGTCCGATATTGTGAAGAAAAAGATATTATATGGTTCGCTTCCTGCTGGGATGAAAATGCAGTTGATTTTATCGAGTGTTTCAATCCGCTGCTCTATAAAATCGCTTCTGCTTCAATAACAGATCATGAATTATTGTTAAAACATAAGTCCTTGTGCAAACCAATAATTATGTCAACAGGTATGTCAACAATGGAAGAGATTGAAACAGCGGTTGATATTTTAGGCTTAAATAAACTTATGATTGCACATTCAACTTCAGCATATCCATGCAAAAACGAAGATTTAAACCTTATGATGATTTCTACGTTGAAGAAAAAATATCCCTTCACACCAATCGGCTATTCGGGTCACGAAACCGGCCTCGCTCCAACCTGGTCCGCCGTAGCTTTAGGAGCTTCTTTTATAGAAAGACACATAACCCTTGATAGAGCAATGTGGGGAACGGATCAGGCAGCTTCTGTAGAAATTGTCGGAATGCACAGGTTAATTTCCAACATCAGGGATATTGAAAAAGCCATTGGCGACGGTGTAAAAAGGGTTTATGAAAGTGAACTTGGAGCCAGAAATAAATTGAGAAAAACAAAATTAAATTTAACAATTCACAAAATTGCTTAATGAACATTAACTCAATAAGATTTTTCTGCACAGCCTTTATTGTTGTTGCATCACTGACAATCATTTCACTTGAAAGACTATTTCCATATAAAAAGGGACAAAAATTTTTCAGGGAGGGTTTTTTTCAGGATTTTATCTTTTATTCCCTTGCTCAAAATTTTTTAATGGGGTTGTTTATTTCTTATCTTACTCAGTTTATGGATGATATTACAACTCTTTCAAGGTTGAGAATAATTTCTGGTTTTTCTGTGTGGACACAGATAATTTTCTTTTTCGTAATACATGATTTTTATATTTACTGGTTCCACAAGTATCAGCACAAGTCAAAGATTTTCTGGCGAATACATGAGGCACATCACAGCAACACTGACGTTGATTGGCTTGCAGGTTCTAAATCACACATGCTGGAAATTTTAATAAATCAAACTGTTGAATTTGCACCTGTTGTTCTTCTGGGAGCTGCTCCGGAAGTTGCAATAATAAAAGGAACTATTGACGCAGTTTGGGGAATGTATATTCATTCTAATATTAACGTACGCAGCGGCTGGCTTCAATATTTTATTAATGGTCCGGAAATGCACAGATGGCATCACGCAGATAAGGATGAAGAATCTTATAACAAAAACTTCGGGACCAAATTAGCTTTGTGGGATTGGCTATTTGGAACAGCTTACCTCCCAGAGAATAAAAAACCATCTTTTTATGGATTATCATATTTGAATTTTCCCAAAAATTATTTTAGCCAACAGTTGTATGCCTTTAGAAAATTTACAAAAGACGACATCTAAAATATGAATAAAATAAAAGTGCTTTTTGTTTGCACCCATAACAGCGCCCGCAGCCAAATGGCAGAAACTTTTCTGAACATTTTAGGAAGTGATAAATTTGAAGCGGAAAGTGCCGGACTTGAAGTGGGTACATTAAACCCTTACGTAATAAGAGTAATGAAAGAACTCAAAATTGATATTTCAGGAAATAAAACAAAAAATGTTTTCGATTTTTACAGACAGGGGAAATTGTACCAATATGTAATCACTGTTTGTGACGCCCACATTTCGGAAAGATGCCCGGTATTCCCGGGAATATCAGAAAAAATAAACTGGAGCTTTGAAGATCCTTCCGCTTTCACGGGAAGTTATGAGGAAATTCTGGATAAGACAAGAATTCTGAGAGATCAGATCATGGCAAAAATACAGGTGTGGATTGAAGAGGTAACACTCAAAAGTTCAATGTAAACTTCTTAGAAATGCCAGTAATTAATTTTTTCCGTTGTAATAAATTATTTTATAAAGAGAAATGAGGCGGGTAGCGGGATCGTTAATGCTGAAACCAGGAACATATTTTTGATAAATGGTTTTGTATCTGGCATCACTTGGAAGAATATTGTTAATATTTGCTTCCCCCCTCAAAATAATAAAATCAGGTTTTTTGTAAGATATGTATTCTTTATCTGAATTGAAATCAAACCTTGTGCGATCAACAAGCCCACCCAAATCATCAATTCTTGCACCGGAGTAACAACCTATTATACCAACATCTGAAACTGCAACTGACATATTGTTCCCCTTTGATTCATTTCTAATAATTGAAGCAATATGCTTATAAGTTTTTTGAAACCCCTGTACAAAATTATTATTCGAAGGTTTCACAACATTAAAAGTTAAATATCCGTATGAAAGTACAATAGATGTTAAATACAATACTAAAACGATTTTCATGGTTTTAGCTGTAAAATTCTGTGAGAAAAAATTAAATGTAACTGCCGAGAAAAGAATTATTGGAGGAACCAGGATCAAAGAATATCTTGAAATGATCGTTACATCTTTTAAAATATAGAATATATAAAAACCAAAAGTCCATAATAAAATCAATAAAATTTTATTGGATTTAATAAAGTTAAAATATTCTTTCAGTACGAATTTAAAATTTTTATTTTTAACCAGAGATGATGTAACATATAAAATTAAAATACACAATAAAAAAATTTCCGGGACGTTGCCGGCAATCAGCACTTTTGTATCCCTGACAAGTGCGTTACGATCTAAAGTAATTAAACCATTTCCAGCCTTCGCAGCATAAGTATTTGGTATCATTGTACCGAACTGTTGATATGCATAATATAACCAGGCAAAAACGATCAGAAGGCAGACAGCCGCTGTATGAAATAATCGTTTCCTTGCAGCAGGCAGAGCAAAATAATCATAAAGTAAAAACAGAACGAAGAAGGCAGCAAACTCGGGGCGCAGAAGAATCGAAAGTCCAAAAATAATTCCCATAAACAGCCAGGTTAAGCCTGATAATTCTTTTTTGTTCAGATTATAAACAACAAGTAAAGCAGTCATTGCAGCAGTAGTTTCCATTCCACTTATAGCCCACTTTAAAAAAAATGGATTGAAGGTAATCGAAAGTAATGACGCGTAAAAAATTTTTTCGTTTATATTTTCATCGAGAAGAGTTATATAAAAAATATAGATAGTGAAAAAAGTAAAAAGGGCACATAAGATCCTTATTGAAACTTCAGGATATAAAAATACTTTCGAAAATATAAATCCAAAGATAACCCATAGCGGTGAGGTAGAGCCGTAAGTTATTTCGCCTGCATAAGAAAATTTTCCGGTACTAATCAACCCTTTAATAAAACCAACATGTATATATGCATCATCTCCCATAAAGTCCGGAAATAATAAATATGAAAAAAGAATTGGCATAAAGGAAGCTATTCCGGCAACTACGCGGTTTTTATTACGGAAGAAGTATTTTATCATCCTATATGCTGTTATGAAGTAAATCCAAAAGTATTTAGCTGTCTCAAATTTATTTATATTTTTATCCTGATGAAAATTTGCTCTAAAGCTTTTCAAATCTTTTTAGTATAAACTTACTTTAGAACCCTGCTTCTTTTCTAGCCTTATACTGTTTTATTTGACTTTCTAAGGCTTCGAAACTATATTACTTTTTATTTTATTTGAACAGAAGACAAGTTTTATGGAAGAAAATGTTACTTTTTTAAAAAATATTCCTCTTTTCTCCAACCTTAATGACAACATTTTAGTTGAGATCATAAA
The DNA here is from genome assembly GCA_021815365.1 of Bacteroidota bacterium. GTDB lineage: Bacteria > Bacteroidota > Ignavibacteria > Ignavibacteriales > Ignavibacteriaceae > JAKAGZ01. Next base: position 7,775 of record JAKAGZ010000031.1, on the reverse strand, counting down.
GCTTGGCAGCAGAAAATTCTATAAAAAAGATTCCGTTATTTTATTTCAGAACCAATCAGAGTCAGCTTTAATTTATGTTCTTAAAGGTCAGCTCAGACTTTCAAAAATGAATAACGAAGGAGACGAGCTGACTCTCGGCTTTCTGAATGAATCTGAATTTTGGGGCGACACTGCTATACTCGAAGGGCAGTTTCCACAAATAAATATAACATCCGTAGATGATTCTGAAATCTTTATAATAAAAAGCGGTGATCTTATAAGCTTATTAAAAACTAAACCTGAATTTTCAATTGCAATACTCAACGAACTAACAAAGCAGCTCAGAATATCTAACCAAAAAATAAGATGTCTCTCGCTCAAGGCATCTGAAGGAAAAGTTGCGTCTGTAATTATACAGCTTGCTGATTACCTGGGAAAAATTAAGAATAACGGAATTGAGATTGAAAATATCCCTGCTCAACAGGAACTCGCTGATATGGCTGGCACTTCAAGGGAAACTATTTCCCGTACTCTTCATTCTTTTGCTAAGAAAGGGCTGATCATGTTTGACGGTCAGAAACTAATTGTCACGCACTATGAAAAATTCAAAGAACTATGTCAGGTAAAATGAACGGGAAAGTTGATCTACATATTCACACAACATATTCGGATGGAATCTACACGCCTGCCGAAATTATTAAAAAGTCAAAAGAGCTTGGTCTTGACGCAATAAGTATTACAGACCATGATACAGTAAATGCAATTACTGAAGCAACAATGTCAGGCAAAGAATCAGGAATTGAGGTCATACCCGGCGTTGAAATCAGTTCTGAATTTAATGGCAAAGAGGTGCATATTCTCGGATATTTTGTAGATCCGTTCAACAAAGAATTTGAAAGGTATCTGAATTTTTTTCGTGAAGAAAGAATAAAACGTGCAGAGAGAATAATAAAAAAATTAGAAAAGCTGGGACTGCGTTTGACTTTCGAAGATATTATTTCTGTTTCAAAAAATTCTGCCATCGGCAGACCTCATATTGCACTGGCAATGGTGAATAAAGGTCTTGTTTCTTCTTATTACGAAGCCTTCAATAAATACATCGGAAACGGATGCCCGGCTTATGAAAAGAAAGTTCATCTTTCGCCCGAGAGCGCTTATAAAATAATTACAGATGCGGGGGGGTTATCTTTTATTGCTCACCCGGGTTTTATGCCTGAAGAAATATTAAAAGAATTAATTGAAGCCGGAGTAGATGGAATCGAAGTATTCCATCCTTCACACACACCTCAGAAAATAAAATTCTATAAAGGGATTGTCAGTGAATATTTTCTCCTCGAATCGGGCGGATCGGATTATCACGGCGGACAAAGAAATGACGATGAGAATTTTGGTAAGTATTACACTTCCCTCTTCGCACTGGAGGCAATGAAAAAAAGACTTAACCATACCTACAGCTTGCCGGAGGATAAGCAAACCGGTAACTCAACTGCTTAAAAGAAAATTTAAAATTGAATTATGAAAACCCTGAAGAGAAAACATTCGCGTAAAGATTATAAGATAGCAATCATTCTCAGTTTGTTTAACGAGTTCATAGGGCAGAAATTACTCCAGGGTGCTCTGAATTGTTTAAAAGAAAACAGCATTGACGATGAGAATATAGATCTGGTCAAAGTTCCCGGCGCATTTGAAATTCCAGTCACTGCAGAAAAACTTGCCTCATTAAATAAATATGATGCAATCATCTGTCTTGGTGCAGTTATACGGGGAGAGACACCTCACTTCGATTACGTCGCAAACGCTGCGAGCAGCGGCATTTTGCAGGTTTCTCTTAAACACACACTGCCGGTAATCTTCGGTGTTCTTACAACAAACACTATTGAGCAGGCAGTTGAAAGGGCGGGTGGTAAAGATGGCAACAAAGGATGGGATGCTGCACTTGCAGCACTTGAAATGGCTGACGTTATGAAAAAAATTAAATAACTGTACATTTTTTAAAGCGGCTTTTTGCCTTTGGGAATCCCTCCTATTGGAGAAAACAAAGTTATATTGAACGGTTTTTTTTATATTAACTGAAGAAATAAAAAAAATTATCTGCACAGCTCCAATTATCAGGACAAGTTTAATGTATCGAACTTTATTTGCTTTTCTTTTTCTATCGTTATTCTTTGTTTCACTTCCGCAGCAAGCAACAAACTTCAGGAATTATACTGATATGAAAGACATATCAGATATTAAGTCAACTTCGCAGGGTGTCTGGGCTGCAACAACGGGCGGAGGATTTTTTTATAACTCAACAGACAATTCTTTTTCTACTTTAAATAAAGTTGACGGGCTTAACAGCATCTCACTCTCTGCTGTTGCAATAGATAATTACGGAAAGACCTGGTTTGGCAGTTCAGATGGTACTATAAGCGTCTATGATCCATCAACAAAAAATATTAAAACAATACTTGACATTTTTAATTCGGGAAGAAGCAGCAATAAAATAAACGACATGCAAGTGTCAGGCGATACTGTTATTGTTTCTCACGATTTTGGTGTTTCGATTATTGATGCAAAAAATTTAGTCTTCTTTGATACATTTATAAAGTTTGGCAGTCTGACTTCAAACATAAAAGTTAACAGCACATTTAGAGCGGGCTTGTTTTACGTCTGCACACAATTCGGGTTAGCTGTTCAAAAAACAGGCACTACTAATCTTACTGCACCCGAATCATGGAATGTATACACTACTGCTAATGGTCTGCCTTCAAATAATATTAATAAGGTAGTTCAGTACAATGGAAATATTATTGCAGCAACTGCTGCTGGTCTCGCTGTTTTTAATGGTTCTTCCTGGTCATCATATATCGCTCAATTCAACAATAATAATGTGAATGATATTCTTGTTTCAGGAGATTCACTTTTGATTCTTGCGAATAATATTATTTATTCCTATAAGAATAGTTCTGTAACACCGATTAAAAATTCGACTTCTCAACTCAACAGACTTGCACTATCAAAAGACCTTGGGGTAATTAGTGCCAGCACAACAGGAATTTTCCTTGTTTCCAGGCAAGGACAATCAAATTATATTTTACCAAACGGACCGGCTGCAAATCAGTTCCCCTCAATAACAGTTGATGGCAACGGAAATTTCTGGTCTGCAAGCGGCAAAGACGGGCGCGGTGTTGGCTTTTATAAATTTGACGGAACCAAGTGGACTAACTATAACACATCAAACACTTCTTCACTACGCACAAATGACTACTATAGTGTTTATGCTGCACCAGATAACACGATTTATCTCGGGAACTGGGGTTCTGGATTTTCTAAGGTCACAGGAACTAAGGTAACATCGTTCGATACTACGGGAACAGGTCTTGTTGGTATACCTGAGAATCCTAAATTTCTTGTTATCACAGGCTTCGGTGTTGATTCTAAAAACAATTTATGGGTACTTAACTTTGCACCAGGCGATGGCAAAACACTAAGTGTATTAACAGCGGATAATAACTGGTTTCATTTCCTAAATAAAGCCGAAGCGGGGTTATCTTTAGGTTTCCACAATAACCTTGTTATCGACAACAACAATACTAAATGGTATAACAGTCAGGACTCCAGAAGAGCCGGGCTTTATTACTTCAATGAGAACGGAACTTTAACAAATACAAACGATGATATCTCCGGATATTTAACAACATCAAACGGATTGAACAGCAACGTTATTAACTCATTAGTGGTAGACAAACGCGGAGATCTGTGGGTGGGTACAAGTGCCGGCGTGAATGTTATTACAAACCTGAATACAATCTCTGCTTCGGGCAGCGGATCATTAAAAATAAGTTCGGTTTTTATTTTAAGGCAGCAGACAATCAATTGCCTTGCCGTTGATGCTCTGAATAGAAAGTGGGTCGGAACAAACGAAGGATTGCTCTTAGTAAATTCTGACGGCTCTGATCTACTTGCAGCATTCAACACAAAAAACAGCCCGCTTTTATCGGATCAAATCGTCAGCCTTGCTGTTGATCAGAAAAGCGGAACGGTTTATGTTGGCACTAACAACGGAATCACTGCTCTTAAAACACCTGCAGAAAATCCTCAGTCATCTTTTACCAGTTTGTTTTTTTATCCAAACCCATTTAAGTTAAAAAGCGGAAGCAATCAGCTTACAATAGAAGGTTTGGTAAAAGATTCAGACATAAAAATATTAACTATTTCAGGAAAACTTGTCCGTCAATTTTCTTCCCCGGGCGGCAGAGTTGCTTATTGGGATGGCAGAGATGATAACGGAAATCTGGTCGGAAGCGGAATATACATTGTTGTAGCGTACGATAAAGATGGAAATAATACTATTGCTGGTAAAGTTGCAATCCTTCGTGAATAAAAATTTTCGTGCTTTCCCGGGTTTAATTATAAATGATTGATCTCACTAAAATTTCACTTCAGTTCAATGGTAAATATCTTTTTAGGGATGTCAGCTTCAGAATAAATTCCGGAGATAAAATTTCCCTTGTCGGCGCAAACGGAACCGGCAAATCTTCTTTATTAAAAATAATAAACGGCGAGCTTCAGCCGGAAAATGGAAAAATTCAAAAACAAAAAGGCATCACGATCGGCTATCTTCCGCAGGATAATGTTACTCACTACGGTAAAACGCTGCTCGATGAAGCTAAATCAGCACTGACAGATATTATAAACCTCCGTAACAAAGAAACTGAAATAACTGATCTTCTCTCAGATCCAAAATTATCCGAAGAAGAACATAATGACCTTATCCATCAACTTGGTGAGGTTCATCACCGCCTTGAGGAATTAGACTCGTACAGTGCTGAAGCAAGGGCAGAAAAAATTCTGAAAGGGCTTGGGTTTGAGGAAAATGATTTTGAAAAACTGACAGACGAATTTTCCGGCGGCTGGCAGATGAGAATTGCTATGGCAAAAATTCTTATCTCGCAAAACGATATTTTACTGCTTGATGAACCCACCAACCACCTTGACTTTGATTCGCTTGAATGGCTTATCGCTTTCCTGAAAAATTATAACGGCGCATTATTAATTGTCTCTCACGATAAACATTTTATTAACGAAGTAACAACAAAAACTCTTGAGATATTCCTTTCAAAATTTAATACCTTTAATGGCGATTATGACGCATACCTGAAATACAAAACAGAGAGAGATTCGCTTCTCGAAAACCAGTACCAGCTTCAGCAGAAAAAAATTAAAGAGACAGAAAGATTCATCGAACGGTTCAGGTATAAAGCCACAAAAGCAAAACAAGTGCAGAGCCGATTAAAACAATTAGAAAAAATTCAGTTGATTGAATTACCTGAAAGCAAAGACGAGATATATATAAGATTTCCCCCTCCGCCACCAAGCGGTAAAATAAATATAGAATTAAAATCTGTCGCCAAATCTTACGGCAAGAATGAAGTATTCAGCGATATTGATTTTACAGTTGCCAGGGGAGAGAAGATTGCTTTTGTTGGTCCAAACGGAGCCGGGAAAACAACCCTTGCAAAAATTATCGCTGGTGAAATCAGCTTCGATTCCGGTCAGAGGATTCTGGGGCATAACACAATTATTTCTTATTATGCCCAGGATGTTGCAGACAATCTTGACCCTGTATCAGATATAATCAGCACTGTTGAAGGAGTTGCTGAAGGGAAAACACTCGGGCAATTAAGATCACTGCTTGGTTCTTTTTTATTCAGCGGGGATGATGTTTTTAAGAAAGTGGGTGTCCTTTCCGGAGGAGAAAAGAGCAGGGTCGCGCTTGCAAAAATCCTGTTGACAAAAGCAAACTTTATAATTTTAGATGAGCCGACAAACCACCTTGATATCTCTTCAAAGGAAATTTTGCAGCAGGCTCTAATTGATTTTACCGGTTCTCTTATTCTTGTCTCACACGACATTGACTTTTTGAAACCTATAGTCAATAAAGTGGTTGATATAAGGAAAGGCTCTGTAAAAATTTATTCAGGTGGAATAGATTATTACATCACAAAAAGACAGGAAGAGATAAACTACAGCCAGGAAGCTAACCAGAAGACAGATTCTGCTAATGAAAATATTTCAAGAAAAGAAAAGAAACGGGTTGAAGCTGAACTCAGGCAAAAAAAATTCCGCGCAACTAAGGGTATTAACGACAGATTAGGGGAACTCGAAAAACAAATTTCGGGTTTAGTTGAAGCAGAAAGTGAGTTAGAGAACAAACTTGCGGATGTAAAAATTTATTCGAACCCGGTAACAGCTAAAGAAACAACACTTGAGTATAATAAAGTGAAAGAAGACCTTAACTTTAAATTAGCTGAATGGTCAAGATTATCTGATGAATTACAGAAGATTGAATCTCAATTCTCTTAACAATCTTTTCTATATGTATTTTATTTGTGTTAGATAATATTTATTCTGATGTAACAGGTAAAAACCAGTAAACTTAGCAGCTATGCAAAAAATAAAATCATTAAAAAGATTCGGACAGAATTACCTGGTAGACAAGAACATCATTAAAAAAATTGTAGACACAATTAATCCTCAGCCTGAGGATCAGATCGTAGAAATTGGACCGGGTCTCGGCGCACTGACTGAAAAGATATTAGAACGGGTGCCTTCACTTACAGCAGTTGAAATTGATAAAAGAGTAGCCGATGACCTGAAATTAAAATTTCCTCAGCTTAAGCTTATCACCGGTGATTTTGTTAAACTTGATTTGAACGAACTAAAGAAAAATGCCGGAGACAAATTAAAAATCGCCGGCAATATTCCATATAATCTAACTTCGCCGATTCTTTTTCATCTCATTAAATTTAATGATATCCTTAAAGATGCTGTATTGATGGTTCAGCACGAAGTAGCAAAAAGAATGTCAGGCAAAAAAGGTACGAAAGATTATGGGATTTTATCTGTGTTACTAAATTATTTTGCGGAAGTAAAGTACTGTTTCAAAGTTTCGCCGAACGTTTTCTTACCCAAGCCAAAAGTTCACTCCGCGGTAGTTCACCTGGTTTTTAAGCAGCTCAATATTTCTGAAGAAGAGAAACAAAGTTTTATTCAGATAGTAAAAGCTTCCTTTGGCAACAGAAGAAAAACTTTAAAAAATTCACTGAGTAATAGTATATTTAACGAATTAAATTTTACGGAAAGCGGAATTGACTTGTCTCTCCGTGCTGAGCAGCTTGACCGGGATGACTTTCTGAGGCTTGCTGAATTTGCCCGCAGTAAAAAAAATAAATGAACAGCCCGGTTTTATTAAATTAATTTTAACAGATGGGAAATATCAGATCTCTTTTAATTAAGACGAAGGCATTTGACCTCGTGATCATTGTCTTCTTCATACTGCTCAGCTTTGTAAATCTGATTTTCCTGGAACGGATACCTCAATGGGACCGGCTTATAATAATGAACATTGGTGTAATATCACTTATATTCATTATTACTTACCTCGAAGAGAAATATGAAAGCACGATCATAAAAATTTTTCACTACTGGTACATCGCTCCTCTTGTCCTGCTGACATTTAAAGAATTATATTTTATGATTCACCCCATCAGACCGCAGGACTATGACTGGCTTTTTATAAAAATTGATCACTGGATGTTTGGAACAAACCCGACACAAACCCTGCAGAAGATCGCCTTCCCTCTTTTAACCGAAATACTCCAGATCATCTACGGAATTTTTTATCTTCTCCCGATTTTACTTTGTCTTTTCCTGTTAAGAAATAAAGAGAGAATAGTATTTGAATATGCTGTCTTCTCTATCATCTACGGTTTTTATCTTTCTTACATTGGCTATTTTGCTTTACCCGGTGT
>JAKAGZ010000030.1 GCA_021815365.1 Bacteroidota bacterium | reverse complement strand
TTGTAGCGGTAGTTCAGCTAATCGTTTACGTCGGTGGAATTCTTATTCTCCTTCTTTTCGGTGTGATGCTGACTAACAAAATTACAAGCGTGAATATCAAGACAGGTACACTGCAAATTATTCCTGCAGCAGTTGGAGTCGCTGCTTTCTTTTATCTTTTGGTAACAACTCTTTTAGGTACCGGATGGAAAACTATAAATTCTCCCGCTGATATTCCTTCAACTCACAGCCTGGGAATTTTACTGATAGGTCAGTATGCTTTGATTTTTGAACTGCTTGGTGTCTTGCTCTTAATTGCTTTAATCGGTGCAGCATCAATGGCGAGGAAATAATTTTATGGCACAGGTTGGGTTAAATCATTTTTTAGTTATCAGTTCAATACTTTTTTGCTTCGGAATATTCGGCATAATCACACGTAAGAATGCTGTGATGGTTTTAATGGGAATTGAATTGATCCTAAACTCGGCAAACATAAATTTTATTGCGTTTGCCCGGTATGGCAGCTTTGGTTTCCAGGGACAGTTGATCGCACTTTTTGTTATTGTGCTTGCTGCTGCGGAAGCAGCCGTAGCGCTGGCAATCGTTCTGAATATTTATAAAACATTCTCGAACGTCAATGTTGATGAAATAGACAATCTAAAAGAATGATAAATATGAATGAATCAATACTTATAAATCTTGCACTTGTAATTCTCTTTCTTCCTGTTATAGGATTCATCGTTGCGCTTTTTCTTGCAAAAAAAGTTAAGAAAATTTTTCTATTCGAGAACTTCGTAATTATCCTGGCATTTATATGCAGTGTTGCCCTGCTCTATCTGAAGCTGACATATTTCCAGTCAAAAGATATAGTATCTGAATTTCAGTGGATTGATTTTGGTAACGTTCCTCTCTTCGGAAAGCTTTCCGTTGAGCTTGGAATTCTTCTCGATAATATTTCAGTGATAATGCTCTTTGCCGTAGCGCTGATCAGCATGCTTGTTCACCTGTTCTCCATCGAATATATGAGTGGTGATAAAAGATACAACAGGTATTTTGCTTATCTCGGTATTTTCACTTTCTCAATGAATGGCATCGTACTAACACACAACTTCCTGATGATGTACATTTTCTGGGAGCTTGTTGGTTTGTCTTCTTACCTGCTGATAGGTTTTTGGTACGAAAAGAAATCGGCTTCTGACGCAGCGAAGAAAGCATTTATTGTTAACAGGATCGGAGATATAGGAATGTTCTCAGGGATACTGATGCTTTTCACTACATATCATACTTTTACTTCCGATAAGATTTTCTACCAGATATCACAGGGAGCGCTTCCGTTCAACAGTGAATTTTGGCTGACTGTCACCGGGCTTTTGCTTTTCTGCGGAGCTATCGGCAAGTCTGCACAATTCCCTCTGCACGTCTGGCTTCCAGATGCAATGGAAGGTCCGACACCTGTCAGCGCTTTAATTCACGCAGCTACAATGGTTGCTGCTGGAGTATTTTTTATCACAAGAATTTTCACAATGCTTACCGGCGATGCTCTTTTTGTAATTGCGGTCATTGGTGCCCTTTCGGCATTTATTCCTGCAACGATAGCTTTAACCCAAAACGACATTAAAAAGGTTCTTGCCTATTCAACGATCAGCCAGCTTGGATATATGATACTTGCACTTGGCGTAGGTGCATACACCTTTGCCTTCTTCCATCTGATCACACACGCTTTCTTCAAAGCCTGCCTGTTCCTCGGAAGCGGATCGGTTATTCACAATATGCATCACGAACAGGACATCACAAAAATGGGCGGACTCAGAAAGAAAATGCCGGTCACTTACACCACATTTTTAATTTCTTCCCTGGCAATTTCAGGTGTACCGTTAACTTCAGGATTTTTGAGCAAGGATGGAATTCTTGCAGGCACTTACGCATTCGGTTATGCAACAGGGCATTGGCTCTTTGCAGCTGCCGGATTTTTTGTTGCAATGCTCACTGCGTTTTATATGTTCAGATTAATAATTCTGACTTTCCACGGGCAGCCGAAAGACCAGCATAAATTTGAACACGCTCACGAATCAAAATTTGTGATGGCTATGCCGCTGGTAGTGCTTGCAGTACTTTCGATATTTATTTTTTACACGCCCAATCCTTTCAACCCTGAGCAAGGCTGGTTTTTATCGAAGTGGATAAAAGCACCGCAGATCTCTGTGCCTGAAAACGCACGTTACTCTTTTATGAAACCAGATGCTGCGCAGAAAACAGAACCAGATGTAAATAAATCTGAAACAGCAAAACAGGAAATAGTTTATTCAGAAACTTATACTGAAGCTTTGCATCACGCTCACATCCCTGCGATGCTTTTATCTTTGCTGATGGCTGCTTCAGGCATACTGCTATCATTCCTTTTCTATCAGTGGAAAAAATTCGATCCTGATAAGCTGGCTGAAAGAGTCAAACCTCTTTACAAGCTATCCTATAATAAATGGTACTTCGATGAAATTTATGATGCGGTATTTGTTGCGGGTACTGTTGGTCTCAGCAAATCGCTTGCGTGGTTTGATAATACGATCATCGACGGGATAGTGAACTTTACGGCAGATTTCACACGCATCTTCTCAAAGCTCAGCGGAAAATTTGATAACATAGTTGTTGATGGTCTTGTTAATTTTATGGCTTACCTGAGCGGGTTTATCGGGTTGATCTTCAGAAAATTCCAGACAGGTAAGGTGCAGACTTATGTGGTTCTCGTAATATTTTCGTTGGTAATTCTTTTATTCTTATTTAAGACATTTTAGTATTTGAAAATATCAGGTAAATAGAAATGCAAAACTTTCCCATTCTATCGCTTATAACTTTTCTCCCGCTAATAGGGATGATAGCAATTATGTTCATTCCTAAAGAACAGGTAAAGCCGATAAAGATATTGACTCTTGTGATTACTGCAGTTCAGGTAATACTTGCCGGACTTATCGTAGCTTTTTACAATTATTCTGCTGGAGGAATTAACAATCCTGAATCTTTCCAGTTTGTAGAAAAATTCAGATGGATAGAAATTTCAGGTCTGTCCTGGATTGGTAAAGTTAAAGTGGATTACTTCCTGGGAATTGATGGGTTGAGCGCACCGATGGTTCTGCTTACAGCCATTGTTACCTTTGTTGCAACACTTTCTTCCTGGAATATTCCAAAATCAATAAAAGGTTACTTTGCACTTTTCCTCTTGCTCGATACAGGAATGATGGGAGTTTTTGTTGCCCTGGACTTTTTCCTCTTCTACATTTTCTGGGAATTGATGCTGCTCCCGATGTATTTCCTGATCGGGATCTGGGGCGGACCAAGAAGAGAATACGCAGCTATAAAGTTTTTTCTCTATACATTGTTTGGCAGCATCTTTATCCTGATAGTAATGATTGGGCTATACTTCAGCTCGACAGAAACTCTGGTGGATGGCACAAAGGTTTTTACTTTCAATATGTTATCAATGATGAATAAAGCCAATTTTACTCCAACAGGAATACTATCTCCCTTCAATCCTAACAACCTAAGATTCATAGCATATATAGCTTTGTTCGTAGGATTTGCAATTAAGATACCTATGTTCCCTTTCCATACATGGCTGCCTGATGCGCACGTAGAAGCCCCGACAGCAATAAGTGTAATACTTGCCGGCGTGCTTCTGAAAATGGGCACCTATGGTATTTTAAGAGTCAGTTACCCAATATTCCCGGAGATCACTCATCAGCTTGCATGGTACATCGCTTTATTCGGAATGATAAATATTATTTACGGTGCACTGTGTGCGATGGCGCAGCGGGATTTCAAAAAGCTGATCGCTTATTCTTCGGTTTCACACATGGGCTTTGTTATGCTTGGTATGGCTTCGCTTACTACTGCGGGAATATCGGGTGCTATTCTACAAATGTTCAATCATGGCACTATCACCTCAATGCTCTTTATTATTGTGGGCGTAATTTATGACCGCGCACATACAAGAGAAATTGATGCTTTCGGCGGTCTTGCTAACCAGATGCCTGTTTATACAGGATTCGTTACTCTTGCTTTTTTCGCAGCAATCGGGCTGCCTGGCTTAAGCGGATTTATTTCTGAAGCATTTGTTTTCCTCGGTGCTTTCGGAGTTGAAGCTATAAGAGTTATTACTGTCATTTCCACTTCAGGGATTCTTCTCGGCGCCGGCTATATGCTCTGGACTTTCCAGAGAATTTATTTGGGACAATTGAAAGACAAATGGACTGAGCTAAAAGACCTTTCTTTCAGAGAATATGCCATGCTTGTTCCATTAAGCTTGATAATAATTTTCCTTGGTGTTTATCCTTCAGCTATGTTGAATATTATGAATGCTTCGGTCAATACTATGGTCAAATTTATGGCGGATGCACAAACTCTTTACAGTGCAATGGTCAGATTTTAATTACTATTAAATAAAAACTAAAATTTGAAATCTTAAAGTGCAGATAAATTCATTGACGAACAGCTTATACCTGGTTAAACCGGAAATTGTTGTAACAATTGTCCTGGTTTGTATAATAACTTTTAATTTAATATTTAAAGACAAACCTCAAGCACTTCCCTGGCTTTCAGTGATTGGATTGATGATCACTTCATATTTTGTAGTTGAGCAATTTTCATACAACTCATTCGCTTTTGCTTCAACTGATTATAAAGGGCTTCTTGTTACGGACCCATTTGGAGCTTTCTTTAAGATTTTAATTGTCCTCAGTTCGGTAATTGTAATTCTTTTTTCAATTTCAAATAAAGAATTAGACTCTGCGGCAGACAGGCTTGGCGAATATTATTCGCTGATATTCGGGATGATACTCGGAATGTTCTTTATGGTCTCAGCGGCAGATCTGATACTGATATATTTATCGGTTGAGCTTCTCTCACTCTCATCTTATGTGCTGGCGGGTTTTACAAAGAATACTTTACGCAACAGTGAGGCTTCACTAAAATATGTGATCTATGGCGGAGTTTCTTCCGGCATAATGCTTTTCGGGATTTCAATCGTATACGGTTTAACTGGAACAACAAATCTTTATGAAATAAATTCACTGATACAGGCGCCGCAGATAAATCAGATTACATTATTGTTTGCAGGAATATTAATATTTACGGGTATCGGGTTCAAAATTTCTGTAGCCCCTTTCCATTTCTGGACACCAGATGTTTACGAAGGCGCACCTGTAACAATTACTGCATATCTTTCAGTAGCAAGCAAAGCTGCAGGATTTGCCCTTCTGATCAGGTTCATAAAAGTCACCTTCATTAAATCAATTAATGCAGAAGGATACTGGCAAGTAATTAACGTTATTGATTGGAAAAGTTTCTTCATTCTGATTTCGATAATTACCATGACGCTTGGCAATTTTGCCGCACTCTGGCAAAACAACATGAAGAGATTACTTGCATACTCCAGCATCGCTCACGCCGGTTATATAATGCTTGGATTGGTTGTAATGTCTAACGAAGGAATACTTGCGATTATAATTTATTTCACAGTTTATGCAATAATGAACCTCGGCGCATTTTTTATTGTGATGCTCATTGCAAATAAGATCGGAAGTGAAGAACTTGATGATTACAAAGGGCTTGGTTATTCAACACCTGTGCTTGGAATTTCTCTTGCAATATTTTTAATTTCTCTCACCGGTCTGCCGCCAACCGCCGGGTTCATAGCAAAACTTTATTTGTTCATTGCACTCGTGGATGCAAAAATGATTGGCGTTGCAATAATTGCTTTGCTCAATACTGTTGTTTCACTTTATTACTACATCAGGGTTCTTAAGAATATGTATCTTGATAAACCTGGAAAGGAAATTCCGAAATTTTCTGCTTCCATTCCGAACCTTGTTCTTCTAATTGCTCTCGTTGCACCGATCATCTTTTTCGGGATTTATTTTTCACCTGTTGTCAATCTTGCTAAAAGCTCCCTGACTCTGTTCGGTTTTTAATAGGCTGACCAAAAAGAATTGATACCTTTGTCTTTTACCTCGTTTGTATCTCAATTATGAACTTCCTAATATTACATTCAAAAATTCAGACTCATAATCCAAAACCCATAAAGTGAATTTAACATTTATCTACTGGGCAGCCTTCCTTGCCTATTGTGCATCAGTTGTCAGCATAGGTTTTTATATTTGGTTTAAAAGAAAGAAAGGTCCGCCGCCGGCAGATACTCAGCTTTTTTGGTCAGCAAGCAGAAAAGTTCCGGGATATTTAATTGGCTTATCTATCTCGGCAAGTATGATGTCCATAAGCTGGTCGTGTGTTTACGGAGTACAGCTTTTTTATTGGTATGGACTTGGTGCGGCGTGGCTGCTTGCTATTCCATGGCTGATAACAATGGCGGGTTATTTTACCTTCGCGCCTTTATTCAGAAAATTAAACGCGTTTTCTCAGCCTGAACTACTCGGTAAAAAATTTGGGAAAAAAGTAAGGCAGCTTCTTGCTCTGCCTCTTATTTTTGTATTTATCGTCTGGGGCGGTGCAGAAATTTATGCTGCAGGAATTACCATCGCTCCTTTCCTGAACATTTCACCTCAAATGACAATGCTATTAATTGCTGTCACAATAGCACTCTACACTTATACAGGCGGTTTTGCCGCTGTGGTGTCAACCGACAGAATTCAATTTGCATTCGTAGCTTTATTTGTAATCATTATGGCAGGAATAGGACTTAACGCTGTAACAGGAAGCCTGCATAACAGCGGACTGAATCATTTAGGGAAAAGTAACGATGTTCTGTCACAAATATTTTCGGCAACAAGGCTGGCACCAAAAGCTCATCAGGGCTACAGCGGATTTTTTTCCCCCGGCATTGCATTGATTGCAATGACATTTTTTGCTTACCTGCCGGGCTGGCTGATCGAAACTGATGTATGGATAAGATTGCAGGCGGCAGCAAATAATAAAGAAGCGCGGAAAGGAATTTTAATTGCAGGAACAAACTCGCTGATCTTTGTCGGGCTGCTGCCTATGTTGATCGGACTTTCGGCTCTGCTGCTTTATCCGCCTGCGAACGGGATTGTGCCCGAAAGATTACACGATGGAGCTTTGATCTTTGCCAGTTTGATGCAGGATTTTAGCCCCGGCTGGCTGAATGTTCTCCTTGGAATCGGATTGCTCGCAGCTTCGATGTCCACTGTAGATACCTGTGGAAATGTAGTAGCCCTCTCTCTTTCCTATGATCTGATCGAACCTAATCTGAGTGCTAAATGGACAAGTGAAAAATTGAACAAGCTTGCGAGATGGATTTCTGTCGCAGCAGTTTTTATTGCATTTTCTTATGGACTTGTTATCAATTCACTCTGGGATATTTTTTATTTGTCTTCCGGAGTTTTAACGACCACGATTTTCATTCCGGTTATTTCTTCTTTCTTTCCAAACACAAACAGGCAGCAGGTTACTCTCTCAACGATTTTTGGCTTTGCTGCTACAATTATTTTTTACTTCCTCGAAGCCAAAGGGCACTTGAAATTTATCGAGCCGGACTGGCTTGCTTCAACAGGAGTGGGTTATATTGTGTTCGGATTTTTATGCGGGTTAATAGGTTTCTCAGTCAAAAGGAAAAATTAAGATTGCATCTGAATATATACGGACATAGTTAAGCGGAAGAAAATTTCGGGCTAGCAAGCAGAAGTAATGAAATTAAATATTAAATTTAACATATATAAATAAACAGACTGTGGAGATTATACCAAATTTTAATTGGAGTGTTAGGAAGAAATACCAGAATTGGTCACTATGTGAAAAGTCGTGCTAACATGCCAAAAAGAATGAGGTATAATCGGATCAAGTAATAGTTATATACACTATGAAATATATAGCAGTTATTAAATATTATTTTCTACTACTGCTTTTATCAATCGTAGCCTACATAGGAATATATATTTTGTGCTGTTTAATTATTTATTCTCGATATCTACTTGAAGCAAATTTTAGTTTTGTTGCAGATGTTATGAAAATAATGGTAGGAAGCATTGCCTATACTTCACCATCATTTTTAATGGTTGAAGTTACAGCTATAATGGGAAGTGGTTATATTTTAGGCAAAGTAACAGATAATCTTTCATACAATAACCCACCTTGTGGTCAAGCTTTTATATATGTACTAGTAACTATTTCTATATTTTTTATTACTGTTTTTTTTATTATGATTTTTAGTGAAACACGTTATTGGTTCTTTGATTATTTGATAACAATTCTTTCACCAATATTATTTGTTTTACCATTAAGAGCAAGTTACTAAAATTTTCATAAAAAATAATATATAAGACTATGGAAAATGCTTTTTGGCTTGTAATTGGCTCATTAATAACTGTTGTAGTTACAAAGCTTTTAGAACTATATCAGATTAGCAGAGCGAATAAATTCACTTTAAAGAAAATATATTTTGAGAAGAAAATTTCCGCTGCCGAAGAAGCAATTTCAGATTTATATAATGAAATTACTGGCATCAGTAAATTTATAAGAGTTTATGAAAAAATATCAAAATCGGATATTGAGAAAATCCCATTTATTTATAAAAAAATTGAAGTCTTGAACAAAGGAACAAAGGAAGCTATCGAAGCAACAGATAAAATTGCTAATCGAATGTATTTGTATTTTGATTTTGAAGAATATATCGATAACGGAAAATCAAACTTGGATGCTTTACTTGATATATCAACAGAGATTAGAGAATTAGATTTTGATATGGAAATCAAAGGCAAAATATTAAATGACTTTGAAAATAATAAAGAAATGCAAAACATAATTTTTAAGGAGATAAAAGAAAAATTTCCATCATACATCCCAAAACTCAAAACACTTGTTGAACTTGGAAATAAAGCTCAAACGGAAGCAAGAAAACAATTAAAGAAAATAAGAGAAGAAATGAAGAAATATGATTTGTAAGGAAGTGCACCTAACATCTTCAATAAGTAAAAAGCCAGAGCAATAAATATCCTCTTCGAAAATCTTCGCAAAAAAAATTGCATATATGGAAGAGCCCTATTTTATCCCAGCCACTTCAACTCCGGGATTTCTTTTCTTCATATCTTCTGTAAATCTTTTAAAGTCTGCAAAACCTGTTGGCATTACAATTCTTTTTTCTTGAGTAGCGATTGTTATGTAGTTCATCCTCTTCCGGATTTTTTTTCAGGTCCTTTATATATCAGCCTTTTCCCTGCCAAACCAATTCTCAAAAGTTACAAGTTCGTTGTCTACAATTATTTCTCTCTGTATCATTAAAAAGCGAAATAATTGTGCTGCACCGAAAAAGACATAAATTATACCAAAACCAGACTATGAAATTTACTTGATTGATTTTGATATAATTGTAATGCTGAAATAATTATTGCAAACAACAACGCTGAAACTGAAACCCAGAAACTTATATTTGAAGTATTTAAGTATTCTGCAATTTGGTTAGTTTCAAGTTTTGTAATATATTTTGTTAAACATTCCCATTTTATTTAAAGATATTATATTTTAGTTCCTAACATTTCACAAAATTATTGGTTGGAGCAATTGACGTTTCCCCCATTAAATGAACAGATGGATCTGATCAAAAGAGGTGCATCTGAAATCATACAGGAAGATGAGTTAGTTCAGAAGCTGGAGAAATCTGCAAAAGAAAATAAGCCGCTTATCATTAAACTCGGCTGTGACCCCAGCCGACCGGATCTGCATATCGGTCATTCAGTTGTTTTGAGAAAGCTCGAACAATTCCAGTCACTCGGACACCAGGCAGTATTGATCATTGGTGATTTCACAGGAATGATAGGCGATCCATCAGGAAGAAATGTTACACGTCCCCCTCTTTCACTTGAAGAAGCGCGGGCTAACGGAAAATCTTATTTTGAGCAGGCTTCAAAAATCCTTCACAAAGAAAAGACAAAAATAGTTTACAACTCAGAATGGCTGGCAAAGATGTCTTTTGAAGACGTGATAAAACTTTCTTCAAAATATACAGTAGCACGAATGCTCGAGCGGGATGATTTCACAAAAAGATTTAAGTCGGGGATAGCAATCAGCATACACGAGCTTCTCTACCCGCTTGCACAGGCAATGGACTCTGTTGCAATCAAAAGTGATGTCGAGCTTGGCGGAACGGATCAGAAATTTAATCTGCTCGTAGGCAGAGACATTCAGCGTGAGTTCGGTATTGAGCCCCAGATAATTTTAACGATGCCTCTTCTTGTCGGCACAGACGGCGTTGAGAAGATGAGCAAATCATATAATAACTATATTGGCATTTCTGAACCGCCGCAGGAAATTTTTGGCAAGACCCTTTCAATTTCGGATAATTTAATTTATAATTACTATGAACTTGCAACAGATGTTTCCAATCAGAAGCTAAAAGAGATAAAGTCGCAGCTTGAAGATCCCGCAGTTAATCCGAGGGACGTGAAAAGAGAATTAGCTAAAACTTTAGTGAGAATGTATTATAACGAAGATGCTGCAAAACAAGCTGAAGAAGAGTTTGATAAGATCTTTGTGAAGAAAGGAATTCCTGATGAACTTGATGAATATAAGGTACAAGATAAAAAACAGATCAGCATAGTTGATCTTATTGTTGAGGTAAAATTTGCACCTTCAAAAAGCGAAGCAAGAAGATTAGTCGAACAAGGCGGCGTAAGTATCAACGGCGAAAAAATTGATGACATAAATTATTCAGTACAATTAAACGGGGAAAAAATTCTAAAGGTAGGAAAAAGAAAATTCATTAAACTTAAATAGAAAAGGAGATGAGAATTTGTATGTCCCAACAAAAATATTTTTTACCAAAGGTGTCGGCAGACACAAAGAATATTTAACTTCATTTGAGCTTGCTTTACGAAGCGCGGGAATAGAAATATGCAATCTTGTAACAGTTAGCAGCATATTTCCTACCAATTGCAAAAGAATAAACAAAGATGAAGGAATCAAAGAATTACAACCGGGACAAATTACTTTTGCAGTAATGGCTCGTAATTCTACAAATGAACCGAACAGGCTTATTGCTGCATCAATCGGGGTTGCATTGCCTGCAGACAGCAACCAGTATGGATATCTTTCAGAACATCACCCGTTCGGCGAAACTGAAAAAGTTGCAGGCGAATACGCAGAAGATCTTGCCGCTACTATGCTCGCAACCACTCTTGGTGTTGAATTTAATCCCAATACTGACTGGAGCGAAAGAGAAAATATTTATAAAATGTCCGGCAAGATAGTTCGTTCGTTTAATATAACTCAATCTGCTGAAGGTGATAAAAACGGTTTGTGGACAACTGTCCTTTCCGCAGGGATTTTACTCCCATAATAAGGATCATAAATTTTGTTTAATGAATTTACGTTCTGGATCATATTTGCTGTAATAGCTTCGCTTATCATTTTTATTGACCTGTATGCAACAGACCACAGGCACGGCAAATTAGGTCTAAAGCGTAGTTTAATGTGGAGCGGGATTTGGATCAGTACCGCCCTCCTGTTTAACTTATTTATTTATTTTTATCTTGAGAACGGACATCAGAAAGGCCTGGAATTCCTTACAGCCTATCTCATCGAGTATTCACTTTCAGTTGATAATCTCTTCGTTTTCCTGATGATATTCAAAGTGATGGACGTACCTGCCCGCAGCCAGCCGCACGTGTTGAAATGGGGAATTTTAAGTGCAATTATTTTCAGGATTGTTTTTATTCTTGCCGGCGTCGGACTGATAAATCTTTTTCATCCTGTAATTTACGTTTTCGGAGTTATATTACTTTTTGCTGCTTATAAAATGGCATTCGGCGGTGAGCAAAAAATAAACTACGAAAAGAATCCTATGATAAAATTTGTTAAAAGATTTTTTAACATTACAAACAAATTTGAAGGAGACCATTTTTTTATTAAGCAGGGCGGTAAATTTTTTGCGACCTCCCTTTTTCTAACACTCATTGTAATTGAATCTTCGGACATAGTTTTTGCTGTTGACTCGATACCCGCAGTGATAGCAATCACACGTGATTCATTTATAATTATTACTTCAAATATTTTTGCAATACTCGGACTGAGAGCATTGTACTTTGCACTCTCAGGGCTTGTTGATACATTCAGTTACCTTAAATACGGAGTGGCGTGTATATTATTTTTTGTCGGCGTTAAAATGCTGTTATCAGAATATTATCCCATTCCGACCGAACTTTCACTTGGAATTATAATTTTCTTTTTGGCAGGATCAATTATTTTATCGCTGATGTTTAAGAAGAAAGGAAGATAATCCCCCTCGTTTCATCACAATGTTTTTATTTATCAGCGTCAAATAAGCAAAAACAGACAATCTGACCTGCTTTCGCCGAAACGGAACCGTAAACTTTTAAACTGCAAAAATGCGAGGTGCAAAGACATTGTCAGACCGATTCTTTTAGTTAAAGATTTTTAAGAACAATTATCCGGCTCTTGACTTTTTATTTACCTGTCCGGTTTTGACGGATTAAAGATGTTATACCACCGAAGGCTTATACTTTATTTACAGTTCTTCTGGATTCATTATTTGAAAAAATTCTTTAGCTATGTTTAATAACTTTTTGTCTGATGAAACGAAATAATCTATTTTAGAATAATTGTTTGAAAAAATTGCGGATGCTAATTGGAGTGAATCTAGACTCCTTAGACTGTATTTTATCCCTAAGCTATCTAGCAAAGATAATGCTATGTTTTTAATAACACCGTCAATAACTATTATATTATACTTTTTGAAATCAACTTCAAATAACTGAAAAACTTCAGCTAAACTTTTATCATCAATTTTCTTCTCTCTGTATTTCTTCAGTAGTTATGAATGAAGTTCTATTTTTGTTAAATCAGACATAGTTAAGAACAATTCTTCTGATATTCCGGCTAAATGTTGAGTGAATTTTTCTGTCCCTTTTTCCTGGTGATAGATTTTAACAACAGCACTAGTATCAAGGAAAAAATTCATTCTTCTTCTCGTTCAGAAATAATATCGTCTGAAATATTTCCTTTTATAGATTTAGTTAACTCTCTAATTTTTGCAAATGATAATTCTTTGAAATTAATCTTTGGTATAACGATAACCTTTACATCTGTTTCCTCTTTAAATGGTAAATTTCCAATAGATAAATATCCATCTTTAATTCTTGCATCTATCACATATTGATTCATTATTCTTTTCCTTTCTTTTATTCGCAATAAATCTAAAAAAATCTTTCTTCATTTACCACTTCTGCTTATGGGGCTAACGCGCGTTGCCGCTAACCTGCCGAAACGGAACCGTAAACTTTTAAACTGCAAAATGCGAGGTGCAAAAACATTGACTAAAATCAGCAAACCTGCCTGACGGTATACAGGTCCGAATTCCGTAAATCCGAAATCATTTTAAGATGAGATGTCCGAGCTTATCTCTTTTAGTCCTGAGATATTTTTCGTTGTTTTCATTGGGCTGCATTTCGATGGGGGCTCTTTCGACTATCTCAAGCCCGTAGCCCTGCAAGCCTACAACTTTTTTGGGATTGTTGGTGAGCAGCTTTATTTTTCTTACTCCAAGGTCGAGCAGTATCTGTGCACCGATACCGTAATCGCGAAGATCGGGTTTAAAACCAAGAGCTTCGTTTGCTTCAACTGTATCCTTTCCTTCTTCCTGGAGCTTGTAAGCGAGAATTTTATTCTTCAGCCCGATACCCCTCCCTTCCTGCCGCATATAAACAAGCACGCCTGAGCCGTGCTCTTCGATCATATCGAGAGCAGTGTTAAGCTGGTCGTGGCAGTCGCACCTGAGTGAATGGAAAACATCTCCTGTAAGGCATTCAGAGTGCATTCTTACAAGGGCTGGTTCATCAGGTTTAATTATACCTTTCACAAGCGCTATTTGTTTTTTGCCATCGAGCGAACTTTTGTAGAGATGCAGACGGAACTGTCCGTGCCCGGTAGGAAAATTTATATCAGTAATTTTTTCTATCAGTCTTTCTTTCTGAAGTCTGTATTTTATAAGCTCCTGCACGGTAAGAATTTTCAGATCAAACTTTTTAGCAATTTTGATAAGCTCAGGCACGCGCGCCATCTCGCCGTTGTCTTTCAGAATTTCGCAAAGCACGCCGGCGGGTTTCAGCCTGGCAAGATTGCAGAGATCAACAGCAGCTTCGGTGTGACCTGCTCTGCGTAAAACCCCTTCATCAAATGCGCGGAGCGGAAAAATATGCCCGGGTCGTGCAAAGTCTTCTGCTTTGGAATTCTTGTCAATAAGTTTTTTGATAGTGAGCGCCCTGTCGGCAGCAGAAATTCCTGTGCTTGTTCCTTCGATTGCATCAACTGTAACAGTGAACTGTGTCCCGTGCAGAGCGGAATTTGAATCCACCATTAATGGAAGTCCTAATTCATCCAGCCTTTTGCCGTTCAATGCAACACAGACCATTCCCCTTCCGTGTGTGACCATGAAATTTACTATATCGGGAGTTACATATTCGGCAGCGCAGACAAAATCCCCTTCGTTCTCGCGGTCCTCATCGTCGACAACAATTAAAACTTTACCCTGCTTTATTTCTTCAATCGCTTCTTCTACCTTGCAAAACATTTTTTTATCATTCCGATTTCTTTAGCTCTCAACCTAATATTTTTGTTAATAAGGTAATAAGGTTAAAAAAAGTATCTTCATTTTTACTACTAAGGTTTTTCAGTCAATAAGGTTTTGAATTAAAATATCCTGTTGCTTTGATTTACATAGAAACATTTTTGACAATCAATAAAACCTTATTTTTCTATCTAACCTTAATAGCACCAACAACCAGATAAAATTAACCTTATTACATTATTTGTCTGTAGCTTACCAAAGGGGAAAAAAATCCAGAACGAACCACAAACCAATCAATTCTGATTGTTAAGTTTACACCTGTCAGGCAGTTCGCCAGGGCAAAAGATTGCTTCGCTCTGAGAGTTTCTTTCTGCGCACGCTGCCCGCGCGCGGCTTCAATCAATTAACATTATTTCAAAACCTGTGTAATAGCGCTTCTTTCAAATTTCAGTTTTATCTTATCACCAACTTCGAGCAATACCGTTTTTTCTTCGAGTCCTGCAACAGTGCCGTGCAAACCGCCGCTTGTAATAACCTTATCTCCCTTTTCAATATTCGAAAGCATTTTTTCTCTTTCCTTTGCACGTTTCTGCTGCGGCCTGATGATCATAAAATAAAAAATTACAAATATAGCACCAAACATTACGATGGTGCTTATTAAATTTCCTGAATCTCCACCCTGCGGCGCCATTGCTATTAGTGATCCCAATCATTCCTCCGTTGAATTATTTACTTGTGATATTTTATTAATAATTTTTTCCTTCCAGTCAATAAAGTTCCCTTCAATTATCTTTTCCCTGGCTGTTCGGACAAGGTTCATATAAAAATGAAGATTATGTATGCTGCCGAGTTCCAGAGCCAGAATTTCTTTTGCAGTGTACAAATGCCTGAGATAAGCTTTCGTATAATTACGGCACGTGTAACAATCGCAATTTTCATCTATCGTTGAAAAATCATCTTTATATTTTGCGTTGCGCATCGAAAGAACACCCGCCGAAGTAAACAGATTTGCATTGCGCGCATTTCTTGTCGGCATTACACAGTCGAACATATCAATTCCTCTCTGGATTGCCTCGAGAATATTTTCTGGTCTGCCGACTCCCATTAAATATCTCGGTTTATTTTCAGGCATAAAGTCTGTTGTGAAGTTAACCATTTCGTACATCGTATCAGTTGGTTCGCCAACTGCGAGACCGCCGATAGCGTAGCCGTCAAAATCCTGCCTGATAATTTCTTTTGCTGAAGATTCGCGAAGATCTTTATAAATGCTTCCCTGGATAATCCCGAACAGAAATTGTTTATGCCCGTAAAGAGGTTGTGAATTTTCGAATGCTTCTTTATTCAGAACTGCCCAGTCTGACGTAAGTTTTTTTGAATGCCTGGCATAATCATAATCGCACGGATAAGGAGTACATTCATCAAGCGCCATAATAATATCCGCGCCGATGCTTCTCTGGATAGCGATCACTTTTGCCGGAGTAAAAAAATGTTTCGAGCCGTCAAGATGAGAACGGAATTCAACACCATCTGATTTAATTTTTCTTAACTCCGAAAGACTGAAAACCTGGTAGCCGCCGCTGTCTGTAAGTATCGGCTTTTTCCAGTTAATGAATTTGTGAAGCCCGCCGGCTTTTTCGAGAACGTCCGTCCCGGGACGCAAATAAAGATGATAAGTATTTGAAAGAACGATCTGAGCTTTAATATCGTTTTCCAGGCAGCTTTGATTAACAGCTTTTACTGTTCCCTGCGTACCAACTGGCATAAAAACTGGTGTTTCTACAACGCCGTGATCAGTTTCAAACTTTCCTGCCCGTGCTTTGGAATATTTATCCTTAGCTAAAATATTTATAGTAAGCAAATTTACCTATAAAGCCGTGAGAAATCAATTTATTCAGGTATTACTAATTTACAGGAAAACGAAATCAAGCGCCAAAAGAAGGCTGAAAAAACAGGAAAGTCTATGGCTGTCCAATTAACCCAAATTTTCCTAAGGGAAAATTTGGGTTTAAATCCCCTTTCACGCTATTGCTGTTTAGTCCGGCTGCTGCCGGATGCTAAATTAAAGTGGTTCCGTTACAGTGTTGACTATGGCAGGCAATTATTAACAACATATATGTCACAATAATGCAATAAGGTTTGCTGTTATGCTTTGTTTCTGCTGCTAAGGTTGTGCTTAACAATGAAGGTTAAAAATCTTAGCAGCAAAAAATAACGAACAGAAGAAAAACCTTATGGCGAAGCCATCACTTCGTGATTACATTATTTCTGAAAACATCTGATACTAAATCTGGTTATCAATCCTGCCTGTCGGCAGACAGGTTTCAGACAATTTTCATAATTTGTTTTCGACAGATTTGCTTAAAAAGGGAAATTGTTCTTATTTTAATTTAATGAAAAAAATAACGTAGTCTCTAACTGCGTTCTGTTTCGAAAACTGGCAATTAAGAAACTACAAGAACTAGCAGAAAGGCTGCGTCCAGCAGTGGACGCACTTTCTTATGTCTTTGTAGTTGGGCATGCCAGTGCCTCGAAACAGGGCGTAATGGAAGTTGCGTCCTTTTTACTAAATGAAGGGGCTGTGATTTTATTATGGAAGAAAAAAAATTCAAAATATTAATAGTCGAAGACGATGAGATCAGTCGGACTTTATACAAACATATTTTGAAAAATTATGACCTCTCTTACTGCGACTCTGATAAATCTATGTACAACAAATTAGCAGAGGACAAATACCAGTTAATAATTATGGATATCGGATTAGCTAATTCAAAAGACGGTTTAGAATTAATTAAAGAACTTAAAAGCGACAAAAATTTTCAAGGCATTCCTATAATTTGCGCTACTTCTTATGATTTCTTTGATCAGAAAACCAATGCCTTAAAAGCAGGGGCTGATGAGTATTTGAGCAAACCAATATCAAAAAATTTACTGATAAGTACCATTGAGAAGTACAGTAATGACCAGAATATTGCTTTCAGTTCTGAAGACGAGCGATGATCAGAGACCTCTGAAAAATTAAAATAGAACACGGATGACGCAGATTAAACTGATTTACACTGATCTAATCCGCGAAAATCAGCAAAATCCGTGTCATCAGCGTGCTATTAAAATACTATGGTTCTGTATAATTCTATTTTTCAGAGGTCTCTATTAAATAACCGGGAGAGCCAATTAATTTTTTCTATCAATAATAAAATCTACCAATGCTTCAAGGGCAATTCTTGCGGGAGATTGGGGAAAAATTTCCAGCGCTTTTTTTGCTTTATCAGAATAATTGTGAGAAGTTTCCATAGCGTACTCAATACCTTTATTCCTTCTGACAAATTCAATGATCTCTTTGATCTTCTCTTTCTTTCCACCATTCTTAATAAATTTTTTAATCTCAGAGGATTCGCTTTTTGAAACCTGGTTCATCGCATAAATCAGGGGCAGTGTTATTTTTTTCTCCCTGATGTCACCTCCTACGGGTTTTCCTGTCAGGCTGTAACTTCCTTCAAAATCGAGAATATCATCTCTGATCTGGAAAGCAATCCCGACAGAGGCGCCGAAGTTTTTCATAGCAAGATGATACTCTTCATTATCGGAGGCGCTCATAGCACCTATCTGGCAGCAGGTCTCAAGCAGCGATGCAGTTTTATCAGAAATAACTTTAAAGTAAGTTGCTTCGTCAATATCAAGCTTCCTGGTTTTTTGTATCTGAAGCAGCTCACCCTCAGACATTCTTTTTACAGCTTCTGTTACAACTCCGAGAAAGTCATAATCTTTGCCTTCAACTGCAAGCATCAGTCCTCTTGAAAGAAGATAATCGCCCATCAGCACGGCAACTTTATTTTTAAAGACAGCATTAATAGACCAAAGCCCCCTTCTTTTATTTGCGTTATCTACAACATCATCGTGGACTAAAGTTGCAGTATGTAATAGTTCAACCAGTACTGCGCCCCTGTAGGTTCGGTCATTAATTCCACCGGAAACTTTTGCAGAAAGGAGCACAAGCAGCGGTCTGATCTTCTTACCTTTTTGCCTGAGTATATATTTGGCAACAAGATCCACAAGACCTATTTTCGATTTCATTGATTCTTTAAAAAGATCCTGAAATCTGTCCAGTTCAGATTTAATAGGCTGACTTATTTCTGATAATTGTGATTTAATCAATTTTTCTTCGCAGCAAATTTTGAAATGATGATACTAATTTCGTAAAGTAAAAACAGAGGAACAACAAGAATAATCTGCAAAACAGGATTAGGACCCGGGCTAAGCACAGCAGCTAATATGAAAATAACAACTATAGCATGCCTCCTGTATTTACTCATAAAGCTGGGAGTAAGTATACCGATTTTCGTCAGGAAAAACGATATCATTGGCAGTTCGAAAACAAGCCCCGTACCCAGCATAATGCTGAAAATAATAGAAAGATATTCTTCAAGGGCAAAATCATTTTTAATTGTTGTTGATCCAAACTGCACAGCAAATTGTAACGTATATGGAAGCATAACAAAATATGCAAAGATCACTCCTCCGAGAAAACAGATCGTAGAGAAAACTACTATAGAGGTTATGTATTTCCTTTCTTTTTTTCTTAATGCGGGCGAAAAAAATTTCCAGAACTGGTAAAAGATATTTGGAAGGCTCAGAATTACACCTGCGATGACAGCTACTTCCATGTACATAAAAAGCTGACCAAAGGGTCTTAGGTTCTGAAGCTGCACTCCAGAATCTCTGGCTGGTTTTAATAATATCTTGTCAACAAGCGTGTCTATGAAAATCCAGCTTATGGCAGTTGCTGCAACAACACCTATCAGAGAATAGATTAATCTCCACCTTAATTCCTCAAGATGATCCAGAAAGGACATTTCAAGTCCTTCATCATCATCTTCAATTATTTCGTTTGTAATCTCGTCAGTTGCCACAAAAGCTCAATCTTAAAAATTATTTTTATACAGTGGATAGCCTGAACACAACTCATTTACTTCTTTTTTAATTTTAGCAAGTTCAGGATCATTCTCAAAATTCTGTATTGCGCGATCAATAAACGCTGCGATCATCTCCATTTCTTTTTCTTTCATACCTCTTGTAGTTACGGCAGGTGTTCCGATCCTTATCCCGCTTGTAACAAAAGGGCTTCTCTGATCGAAGGGAACCATATTTTTATTAACAGTCATCCCTGCTTTTCCTAAAGCAATTTCAGCCTGCTTACCGGTTACGTTTTTATTCGTCAGGTCAATCAGCATCAGGTGGTTATCAGTTCCCCCGGAAACAATATTGAAGTTATATTTATTCAGATTTGCAGCTAAAGTTTTTGCATTGGTAATTATCTGCTTTGCATAATTTAAAAACGAGTCCTGCAGTGCTTCACCGAAAGCAACAGCTTTTGCCATAATTATGTGCATCAATGGTCCGCCTTGAATTCCCGGCATAACCATGCTATCCAATAATTCAGACATCATTTTCAGCCTGTCGCCTTTCGGTGTTTTTATGCCAAAAGGATTTTCTTTGTCTTTTCCCATTAGTATAACTCCACCGCGGGGTCCACGCAAAGTTTTATGCGTTGTTGAAGTCACAACATCGCAATAAGGAAGAGGATTTGCCAATAATTTTTTTGCTATCAGTCCGGCGGGATGAGCCATGTCGCACATTAAAAATGCGCCGACCGAATCGGCTATTTGTCTGAACGTTGCATAATCCCATTCTCTTGAATAAGCGCTCGCACCTGTGATAATTAATTTCGGCTTTTCTTTTTTTGCAAGCTCTTCAATCCGGTCATAATCAAGCTGACCGGTATTTTTATTTAGAGTGTAACCAACAGCCTGGTAAAGCTGCCCTGAAAAATTAACCGGTGAGCCGTGAGTTAAATGACCTCCGTGAGCCAGGCTCAATCCGAGGAATTTATCTCCGGGTTTTAATAACGTCATCAGCACAGCCATATTAGCCTGGCTTCCGCTGTGCGGCTGAACATTTACATATTCTGCATCAAACAATTTTTTTAAGCGTTCGCGTGCGATGTTTTCAGCCATATCAACATACTCGCAGCCGCCGTAATATCTTTTGCCCGGGTAGCCTTCGGCATATTTGTTTGTCAGAATAGTACCTGCTGCCTGTAAAACAGCCGGACTAACAAAATTTTCAGATGCAATCAATTCCAGGTGATCGTGCTGTCGTTTAGTTTCAAGATTTAATGCTTCAATTATTTCTTTATCGCTTTCGAGTGGATTGGACATTAGAGTTTCAAATTTTTGTGAATAGAATGAACAAATTTAATCAAATAAGTAAAGTTACGCAAAACAGGAAAGCGGTGAAGTTTAAGTTAAAGTTTGAAGTTTTAAGTACGTTTTTATTGAAGCCTTCCTTTTTTATTGAAGCCAAAATAATTATTGCGGCTTTCTGAATAACTTGCTAAGTTATTGACATATATTCAGAATTTATCATCCGTCAGACCTCGGCGGTCTGCCGAGACCGACGGGCCTGCCGAGGTCGACGGATGATGAGAATAAGCAAATGATAGTAGAGTAAAGAAGAGGGGGTTTGTACTTACGTTTTAAGGAAATTTG
Source organism: Bacteroidota bacterium (assembly GCA_021815365.1). GTDB lineage: Bacteria > Bacteroidota > Ignavibacteria > Ignavibacteriales > Ignavibacteriaceae > JAKAGZ01. Next base: position 11,623 of record JAKAGZ010000030.1, on the reverse strand, counting down.
TTAGGCGGAAGAAAATTTCGGGCTAATCAGAATTGATCGCTATGCGACAAGTAGAAGTAATGAAATTAAATATTAAATTTACCGTATATAAACAAACGAGTTATGGAGATTATACTAAATTTTAACTGGTGTGTTAGGAAGAAATACCAGAATTGGTCACTATGTGAAAAGTCGTGCTAACACGCCAAAAAGAATGCGGTATGATCGGCTCAATTAATAGTTAGGTGCCAAGTATAATGAAAGTTATTTGGTAAAGAATTCTAGATGGATATATAATGACACATTTAGAGGCTGAAAATATTATTATCGCTTATAGTAAAGCAATTAAAACAAACTTACGTCCTAACGCAATCGTTCAATCAATTGGTGAACTCCCTTGTTCTCCGGCTAAAATTAAATATGCTCATTTATTTTATGCGGAGTATTTAGTTAAAGAAAAAATTCTTACGAAAGAATTAGGTGATTCATTAATTTCATCGTATGCAAGCATAGATACAATTTTTGTTGAAGATCCGGAACCAATCAACAAAAGATATCGAGATTATCTGAAGGAATTAGATGAAGGTATAATTCCAGAAGATTTTAATCTTAGTGCCTATACAGTATCTCCTGAAAGTGAAACAGAATTCAATAATTTCTTAGCTGATTGTCAAGGAAAATGGAAGTGGTAAAAAGCGTTTTTGAAAGAAGGTATTCAAAAAATATATTATGCACCTAACCCGCAACTCAAAGCGACCGCGTCTTCGACTTGGTCGTTTAATGTAGTAATTTGGTTTAGTATTTCAGAGTAAGTTTGTTGTTCAAGGTTGATTTGTAAAACGAAGTTGAATTTAAAACAATTAAAGTAGTTGCCAAAAGCGTCATTGTAATTATGGGCGGCGCTTTAGTTGCAACGCCGTTATACACATTGATTAAATAACTGGAGCTAAAATGAAAAAGATAATATTAATTTTTATTGGCATAGTTATCTTCTCTAGTTGTTCTGGTCCATCTGAAGTAATGAAATCTTGGGAAGGACATCATATTTCAGAATTATATCTGAGTTGGGGTCCACCTTCAAGTACAATGTCTGATGGTCAAGGAGGAACAATCATCTCTTATTATTATAATAGAAACTTTGGTCAAATTCCTGGTACTGCAAGAAAGAATTATGATAGTTCAATTTCATATACAGCCCCAACCAATGTTACTTACCAAGCCTCGAGGCATTTTTATGCGAATTATTTATTCGTGGCGTTGGCAAGGATTATAAATGTTTATTGACTGTATTTTTAAGTAATGTGTTTTTGAATAATCTTGAAATAAATTTATGAAAATATTCACACCAAGAGAATTAGAAAAAAAGGATTCAATTTTTGCATTTGGCACAATGTCGACAGTTTATTGGGACTTTGCTTTACTAATGGAAAAACAAGCAACATTAGAATTTGAATCTGAATTCAAACCAATAAAATCATTTTTCGTATTTCCTTCAATCATATTTTTTTGTGCAGCATTTGAAGCATTATTAAATGAAGGTCTTTCCCGCGAATTACTTTATGATAGAGAAGACAAAGAAGAATTAGAAAATATTAAAGATGCTAAGGGTGAATTCAAAGATTTAGTAAAAAGAATAAAAGCAACTAGCAAAATTTTAGACAGAGAAAACGTCGGTGATATTAATGAAAATGTTTTAGAAGAGTTTAAAGCATTATCGGATCTCAGAAATGCAATCATCCATTACAATCCTCATTTCGGTGGTATTTTTCTGTGGTCAAGTAAGTTAATCTCTACATTTGAACGTTCAAAAGTGAAAGCCATTGAAGGTGATTGGACTGAAACATTTCGAAGAAAAGAAATTTTAAGTTGGGCGAAAGAAACAACACAAAATATAATCAAAGTATTTCTTCATTTTCAAAGGATGGAAGAAAATGAATTTTTTGGCGGATAGAAAAAAAATAACCCTTGTTTATTTTTTACTTACAAGTTTTTTTATTGTTGAAATAAACGCACAAGATATTTGTGAAATCATTGATGGGGCTAAAGTCATAGCGGATGATGGAGAGTATTTAGGAAAAATTTGTAGCGCTTTTGACTCCGAATCAATTATTAATGAATTTGGTACTTATGGTAATGAATTTAATTCAAATTCTATTTGGAATGAGTTTGGTACTTATGGAAATGAATTTTCTAATTTATCCCCATTTAATGAATTCACAAATACTCCTCCTATGATTATAAAAAATGGAAACATTATTGGTTATTTAACTAAAAACAGAGGCTTAAAAAATGCAGTAGATCCCCATATACTTCTTAGCTGTGAGTTTGGTCTTGGTTCACTCCCATCCGAATTAAAAGATAAAATCAATCAACTAAATGAACAGAAGAGAAAACTTAATGAAATGATTGACTCGGATAATCATTGGATTCAAAAAGTTATTGATAACGGAAAATATATTATTCTTGAAGATAAATCCTTATGGGAGATTTCACCTATCGATGTTATTTATACATCTATTTGGTTACCAATTACAAATATTATAATAGTGGGGAGCAAAAATCCATCCTATCCATATTATCTCATTAATACTGATGATGGTGAAAAGGTGGAAGCGAAATTAATTAAGGAATAATGTGTATAACCAGCTTTTCCACCCGCCCTCGTTTTCATTGCGGCAGTAGCTTTTCAGTTCGGCATCGCTGTTCGGAGCAGGCTGGTAAAAAGCCACGCCGTTATACCGTTTACCCCAGAAATAACATTGAAATTGTTTAAGGATATGAATACATTTGAATGCAAAGAAATGATAAACATTCATAGGTGATTTTAATGTCCAAAACAATAACCCTTCGATTAAGTGATGAGAGCTATAAGGTTTATAGAAAATTAGCTGATAGAGATAATAGACCAATTTCAAATTTCATTGAGACTGCTGTTAAAAGATTTGTTGAGCATAATGTTTATGTAGATGAATTTGAAATGGAAGAAATACGAAATAATAAGGAACTCAATAAAAGTATAAAACGTGGTCTTGCCGATATGAAGTCAAAAAAGGGTAAGATAGTTGCATAATTACAATATCTTTGAAACTAATGAATTTCTAAAGAATCTTGACAAGTTAGCTAACCAAGAAAAATCCTTCATTAAGAAAAAGCTTTTGCAATATATTTATCCGATACTAAGAGAAGAACCGCATTACGGAAACAATATAAAAAAATTAGTTGGTTACAAACCAGAAACATGGCGTTACAGAATTGGTAAGTTTAGATTATTTTATGTGATAGATGAGACTGAAAAAATGATTTATATTTTATCAGTGGATTTTAGGAAAGACGCTTACTAAAAATATAAAACGGTATAACCAATCAAGCGGACGCCGTTTTCGCATTCGGCATTTTCGTAATTTTTGGCTTTGTTGTTCCGTTTCGGCAGTCTTGCTCAAGGTAGCTGGTTCTAAGAAAATTTTATAGTAATTAAAAAGTAGTTGCCCTATTCGGCATTGCTGTTCGGGGGGACGGGTGAAAAGCACACCGTTAGGTGCTACAGCATCACATCAGAATAAAAATCAAACTTATCTTTTAATGCTCGCTTCTAATAAACCAAAGCTCACCGAGACTTATGCCTGCTGTAAGCCTGATAATTTTTTCCTGCAAGAGATTGAAATCTTTAGTCCCTCTTACAGCATATTGAAGTCCAAAATCCAAAGTATTTTGATAGCTCAAGGGTATAGACAAACCACCCATTACCGAATATTCATTTATCCCCTGCCCGTTAACTTTATACTGAGTTTGCTCATAGCTTAGCCCGAGTCGCCAGATAATCTCATCCCAGAATGATTGACCGACCTGCTTTTCCGGTTTGTATTCAAACCCTGCACTGAACTTTGAACTGTTCCTTAAATAAGACGAGGTATTTCCATTCAGGGAATATTGACTCCAGGGCTGAACTAAATAATCAAGAGTAAATAAATATTTATTGCTTAAAATAAAGCTGGCTCCTGCCGCAAACCTGTATGGAATGAACATATTAACTGATGAATTACTAAGTGTATCACCGCTGGCAGAAGAAGAAATTATCAGCGACGTGTCGGTCTTCAGATTAGTACTAAAAGTTAATACGGCACCTAACCTGAAATCAGAAATTTTTTCTGAGCCGAATATTTTAGAAAAATCAGGAGAGATCAAACCGAGTGTGCTGCTGAATCCACGCGGTCTGTACCTCGTTGTATATTTGGCTGTTTGTAATGATGCATCATTAGGAAATGTAACAGTAGAAATATAATCTAAATTTCCAAGATAGTAATCTACTGTAGCGCCAACGCTCAGATCGAATGGAAATTTATATGATGAAGCAATAAAAATTTTCGACAAGCCTCCCTTACCTTCATAAGAGACATTATAATTATACGGAATTGAGCCTGATGAAGTATATGAATTCTCCTCACGATAACTTACATTCGAATAAGGAAGAAGCCCGAATGATAAAGTAATACCGTTTGTTGTGCTGATAGGAATGGCTAATACAGCTCCGTAAAAATCTGTGCTAGCACTGTATGAGCTTGCATTGTTGTTGGATAGATATAAACCATTATACGCCATATCAAATTCTGTTCTTGTGGAGCGTAAACCAGTCAGGCTTGCAGGATTAAGCAGGCTGATAAACTCAGCATCAGTGACAGATACACCTAACTCTCCTAAGCCTGTTCTTCTTGAGCTAAAAGTATAAACCATATCGCCCAAACCAATCCTGGAATAGCTGGAACTGCTTTGAGGGAAAATATTGCCCTCAAACAATGCAAGAGTTAATATAAAAGATAATTTTAAAAATAATTTCATACTATTTCTTTGTTGTGTACAATATTTTTAACCGTGGTCTCAGTGCAGCGTCTGATGCGTTACTTCCTCTGAATGCAAAGATATCCATACCGGTAAGACCATCCCTTGGTGTAATTAGAATGCCCTGGTTGTTTTTTGTAGTAACCCACTTTTGAACATAAGCAGTGATCACACCTTCAAAAGTTGACGAGTTCGTTAATGTTATGCTGCTGGAATTGAAAGTTGAATCTATAAGTTTAGAAGTACTATCTGCAATATTAAATGCCAGAAAGTTCGGGCTATAATCAGTACCCCTTACTGTATTTAGTGTATCTGGTGTAAGGATTATTTTAGCCTGATTAATTATCGCATCAGAAGGTAAAGAGGAAACATCAAACCAAATTTTTGCCTGACTGACCAGCCTTGGCTGGAGAATAAAATCTCCCGCAGCAGTTGGTAAGTTTCCGGTAAGAACACTTACATTATTTAATCCATTGAAACCCACGGTATCAGTGTATACGCCTGTCTTGTTTATAACGATTTGTAATGCCGGCTGTGTGACAGAATTTAAAGCAATTGCTCCGAATCCCCAAACGACATTATTACCCGCTGCCGGCTTCAGATATATTCCGTAGTCAGGAACGTTATTTATATAATTTTTTATTTCATCATTAACAGATGAAGCTTTAAGATGAAATCTGTATAACTGAGTCGAATCAGTAACGAAAGCTTTTTGAGAACTTAGGTCTTCAGCGCTGTTATAAGAAAAATTTCCATTTAAACTATCGGAAGTAAAACCGGCGGAAGTCCACGCCGAGTTGATTTTGTATGCACCGAAATTTAATATCTTCTTAAGCGTATCACCGAAAGCATAAGTTTTAGTGAGAAGGACCCAGCTATCAACAATAGTTGCCTGATTATTTTTCAGATCATTTTTTATTGAATCAGGAAGCGTGGAGAAATTGAACTGAATAAGGATTGATGCTTCTTGTTGAGCACCACCTGAGGTTTTAAAATCTCCGAGTAGAAGCCTGTTGGAAGCTCCCGTTGCAATAACAGTCTTGAATGAATTAGATGTTTGTGAAAATCCGGCAGTGTATGAATCCGTATTTATTAAATTGACCTGATCGGGACCTAACAAATTAGAATCAAAATTTCTGGGAGCTTCTTTGCAGGAATAAAACATAACGGCAAATACAGCTGTAATCAAAAAGTACAATCTTCGAAGTGGCAATTATTTTTCTCCGCTAAAATCTTGTTGAATGATCTTACATGCTTCTAAAATATTCTGGGCTGTAAAAGTTGGAAAATTATTTTCTTTTTTCAATATAGAAATGCTTTCGGAGCCATATCCTGTTTTTACAAGTATCGTTTTTAATCCGGCATTTTTCCCGCATTCTATATCACTAACAGAATCACCTACAAAATAAGAACTGCTCAGTTCAATATTGAAATCTTTTGCTGCCTGTAATACCATCTGCGGAGAAGGTTTCCGGCAGGAACACTCTTCACTGCTGCTGAAATCAGGGTGAAACGGGCAGTAATAAAATGCATCTATACTCACTTTGTCAACAGCTAATAATTCATTTACCTTATTATTCACAGCCCTGACCATTTCATCCGTTAAAATTCCGCGTGCTATCCCTGATTGATTAGAGATCACAATCAGTTTGAAATTGAGCTTGTTTTTCAGAATAGAAAGTGCTTCGCCCGTTCCCGGGAAAAGCTTTAATGAATCAGGGTCGCCAAGGTAACCGGGGTCCTCGTTTAATGTCCCGTCTCTATCTAAAAAAACTCCGGGGCTAAACATCAAATATTATTAACAACAGTTTTGTACAATTCCACATACTTTTTGGCAGAAGAGTTCCAGCTAAAATCAGATTTCATTCCGTTCTTTATAATCTTGGTCCATTCCTCTTTATCCTGAAAAATTTTAAGAGCCCTTTTGATCTCTTTGATCATTTCTTCAGTGTTATATTTTTTGAACATAAAGCCGTTGCCATCTGTATTTTTTTCGTTATAAACTTTAACAGTATCAGCCAAGCCGCCTGTTTCCCTCACAACAGGTACAGTACCATACATTAAGCTGTACATCTGGTTAAGCCCGCAAGGCTCCTGCCGTGAAGGCATAAGGAAAATGTCAGCACCGCCTTCAATCAAATGTGCAAGCTCATCGTTGAAACCCAAATAGCAGGCAAACTTATCGGGATACTTTTTAGCAGTCTTTTCAAATATTGCGTGATATTTTTTATCGCCCGTTCCGAGCAGCACCATTTGAATGTTTAACTTCATTAACGAAGGCAGAGCATCACTGATAAGATCCACTCCCTTCGAATCATAAAGCCTGGATATAACTCCAATAACAGGAATTTTTTCATCGTATGTAAAACCAAACTTTTCTGTTAATTCTTTTTTGTTCAGTGCCTTGCTTTCAATATTTTTGATAGAATATTTTTTCGGCAGCAGCTTGTCCTTCTCAGGATTCCATATCCTTGTGTCAATCCCGTTTACAATACCATATAAATCATTTTTTCTTTTTGCAAGGACATTTTTTAAACCCGCTCCGTAATTATCATCTGTCCTGATCTCATTTGCGTAAGTTTCGCTGACAGTATTAATAACATCGGCAAAAATCAGTCCGCTCTTCATAAAATTGATTTTACCATTATTTAAAATTCCTTTTTCAGAATTCAACTCTTCAGGTAATCCTAACTTTTTAAAAGAGGTCCTTGGGAATTCACCCTGGTAAGCAATATTATGGATAGTAAACAGAGTCTTAAATTTTGAGAACTGTGGGTCATCTTTAAGAACAGTTTTAAGATATGCAGGTATCAGCCCGCACTGCCAGTCGTTGCAGTGAATAATATCTGGTATCCACCCCAGCTTCGAAATTAATTCGAGAACAGCATTAGCGAGTAAAATAAATCTTTCATCATTATCCGGGTAATCTTTCCCTGTCATCGGATCAACGTACAAACTGTTTCTGCTTCCGAAATATTCATGATTATCGAGAAAATAAATCTGAACTTTTACTTTTTGTCCGGGTAAAAAACAGGATTTCAGAGAGAAGACAACATCTCTCTCTCCTATTCTGATCAGGATGTCTTTCAGCCTGACGACCTCGTGTATCTTAAATTTTCTTTCGTCCACAGCCCCGTATTTGGGAACAACAATCCTTACTTCGTGCCCCATTTCTGAAAGCATCTGAGGCAAAGCAGCAGAAACATCTGCTAAACCTCCTGTCTTTACAAAAGGCACTACTTCAGAGGTTACAAAAAGAATTTTATATTTCCTGGATGACATTTGGGTAGAAATTTTTTTTAATCAATGTTGTAAGTTACGAAAAATATGCCTTTTCTCAAAGAAAACTTTAACCCAGAACTGCTAAGCCCAGTATTCAGGAGCTGTAATTTGCCTTATAGAACTCATACCTGGCTTCATTTTTACTGTTTATTTAGCTGTTACTTTTTGTAGATTTATTTATCTTAACATAAGTTAAATTCGATTTTTAAAATGAAAACGTTACAAACTTTTAAATATTTAGCAGGTACCTGTCTCATCCTGTTAATATCCGGCTGCGGCTCCTCCACCGGATCACGTTATAATGACAATGCGGGGAAAAACGGAGAGAACAAAAAGGAAATTAAAATACCTGAAGATTTTGATATTACACCCTATAAAACAAAAATTGAGATAAAACAAAAAACGAAGCCTGTTACAAAAGAAAGTATTGAAGCCTGGTATGACTACAGTAACAGCGGCGGAATAAACAGCGGTAATAAAACTGTTGTAAGTACAGTGAATGGTTACAGAGTAAGGGTATCATCTACTGAAAAACTGGACGAAGCAGAAAGCCTGAGAAGCGAACTCTTTACTAAAACAAATCAGAAACAGATTTACATTATATTCGACCCGCCATTCTACAGAGTTGAGATAGGTGATCTTACCGATATTTCATCGGCGCGTGATCTGAGGTTTAAATTAAATCAGCTCGGTTACAGCGAGGCACGCGTCGTAAGTGAAAAAATAAATATATATAAATAAAAGAATCCAGCCTTAGAGATGATAAAACTTTTTCTCCATCCTTCTCAGATTGTGACTGTTGATACCAAAGGTAAAAATATAAAAAGAGGAACGGAGATGAACGATTTATCAGTAGTCACCGGTCATTCTTTGCTGATAGAAAATAATTTAATTAAAGATTTCATTCCCGATGCTTCTGTAAAAAAAATTTTTCCTGATGAAATTTTAGATGTTAAAGACAAAATAATTTTGCCCGGCTTTACTGAATGCCATACGCACACTGCTTTTGCAGGTTCACGCTCGGATGAATTCAGACAGATGTTAAGAGGAATACACTACGAAGAAATCGCAAAAGCCGGCGGGGGCATCAATACTACAGTAAACGCAGTAAGAAATTTAAGCTTCGATGAACTTGTTAATATCTGCAGACCGCGGGTTGAAAATTTTATTTCACAGGGTGTTACAACTTTAGAAATAAAAAGCGGGTATGGTCTTGATTTTGAAAATGAAATCAAGCTCTTAAAAGTAATTAATTACTTAAATACAATTTTTAAAATTGATATTATCCCCACATTCTTAGGGGCACATACTTTCCCAAAAGAATTTAAGAATGATCATAAAGGTTATGTTGATTTAATTGTAGAGAAAATGCTTCCTTATATTGCAGAAAATAATCTTGCTGAATTCTGCGACGGGTTTTGCGAGAAGACTGCATTCTCTGCAAATGAAATTGACAAAATTTTTTCAAAGGCTGCAGGCTTAGGTTTAGGAATAAAATTACACACAGAACAATTTAATTCGATAGGCGGGATCGATGCTGCTTTGAAATACAATGCTGTAAGCGTTGATCACCTTGAGGTACTGAAACAACAAGATCTCGGCAAACTTACCGGAAGCAACACGGTGGCTGTTCTTCTGCCGGGTGTTTCTTTTTTCCTTAATTACGATTATGCGCCTGCAAGAAAATTAATCGACAGCAATGCAATCGTTGCTCTTGCTACTGATTTTAATCCTGGTTCCTCACATATATCGGGCTTGGCTTTTATAATGAGCCTCGCAGCATTAAAAATGAATATGACTGTTGAGGAAACAATTTCAGCAGTGACTATAAATTCGGCAAAAGCCCTGAACCTGAGTGAAGACAGGGGCAGCATCGAAATTGGGAAAAGAGCAGACCTTGCCGTTTTCAATACAAATGATTTTTCAGATATTGTTTACAGCATCGGAAAAAATTTAAACTATATGACAATTAAAAACGGGAATGTTATTTATTCAGAGCCAACAAGATTGGGAGGTAAGAATTGAAAATTATTGAATGCGTTCCAAACTTCAGTGAAGGTAAAAACGAGGAAACATTTCAGGCAATTATTGATGCTATCAAAAGTACCGAAGGAGTAAAATTTTTAAATCTTGAACCCGACCCGGATTATAACAGAGTGGTTGTTACGATGGCAGGTGATGAAAACGGAATTCTTGAAGGCGCCATAAATGCCTGCAAAGCTGCAGCAAATGAAATTAATATGCAGACACACATCGGAGAACATCCGAGGATAGGTGCAATTGACGTAGTCCCTTTCGTACCGGTTAAAAATGTTACGATGAACGAGTGTGTAAAAATTTCTGAAAGATTTGGTGAAATAATTGCAAAAGAATTAAATGTTCCAGTTTACCTTTATGAAGCAGCCGCAAAAAAGCCGCAAAGAAAAAGTCTCAGTAATATCCGGAAAGGCGAATATGAAGGGTTAGAAGATAAATTAAAAGATGCCGAATGGAAACCGGATTTTGGCAGCCCTGTATTTAATCCAAAGCTGGGAGCGCTTGTAACCGGCGCAAGATTTTTTCTGATCGCATATAATGTAAATATAAAATCAAACGATGTTAAATATGCTAAAGAAATTGCTGAAGCATTAAGAGAATCAGGAACGATCAAACGCGATGCCGAAGGGAAAGCAATAAAGATTGATGGTCAGAACGTAAGAATACCCGGAAGATTAAAAGAAGTGAAGGCGATGGGAGTTTCTCTTGATAAATATAATATAACCCAGGTTTCGATGAATCTCACTAACTTTGAAGTTACACCGATTCACATTGCTTTCGAAGAGGTAAAAAAAGAAGCAGCAAAGCTTGGTGTTGAAGTTGACGGCAGCGAAATCGTAGGTCTTGTTCCTCTTGAAGCTTTACTGCAAGCCGGGAAATTTTATTCAGATAATAAAACGACAGATGAACATACACTGGTTGATCTTGCAATTGAAAAATTGGGATTAAGCTCTTTGAATAAATTCGACAAAAATAAAAAAGTGATTGACTACATGATAAAGGAATAAATATTTGAAACGCTCACAAAAATATGCAGGTGAAAAATGGAACTTACAAAATCAATAAAAAATTATTTAGAAGAATTATCATCCGCTTCACCGACTCCGGGCGGAGGAAATGTATCAGCCTTCAGCGGTTCGATCGCCTGCAGCCTTGGAATTATGGTTTGCAATTTAACAATCGGGAAAAAGAAATATGCAGAAGCTGAAGAGGAAATGAAGGTGATAAAATCAAAATTGGAAAGCTTAAACGATTGCTTCATCGAGCTTGCTGCAAAAGATAATTATGCTTTCGATAAGGTAATGGAAGCTATTAAATTACCAAAAGAAACCGATGAACAGAAAAAACTCAGAGCAGAAAAAATAGAAGAGGCAACATTCGCGGCGGCTGTTGTTCCTTCAGAGGTAATTGATACTTGCAGACAGGCTTTGCCATATCTTCAAAAAATTGCTGAAAAAGGAAATCAGAATTCTGTTTCGGATTCAGGCGTAGC
>JAKAGZ010000082.1 GCA_021815365.1 Bacteroidota bacterium | reverse complement strand
GAGTTAAAAAAGCTGGGTTTTAATATAATAACTGTAAATCTTTCAGCAATAGAATCTTTGTTCAGGGCTTTTCTTGCAGTATTTACTGATACCCCTTTCCAGGTTGCATGGTATAAATCTGCCTCGATGAAAAAAATGGTTGAAAAAATTTCTGGTGAATATGAGGTGGTTTATTACCATCTTATCAGAACTGCACAATATCTGCCGGATTCAAATAATTCCATGCCGCTAAATGTCCTTGATTTTACCGATGCAGTTTCTCTTTATCTGACAAGATTAGTTGCTGCAGAAAAAAATTATATTAAAAGATTTTTTATTAAGATAGAAAAGAAAAGAATCTCAGCTTATGAAAAGATTGCTGAAAAATTTGATACTTTATTTATCTGCTCTGCTATTGATAAAAAATTTCTTGAGTCTTCTGGTTTGAAAGTGAATATTGAATTGCTAAATAATGGAATTGATACAAATTATTTTTCATCTGAGAATAACGGGTATGAAAAAAACAGGATAGTTTTTACAGGTAATATGCCATATTATCCTAACCATGATGCTGCTTTGTATTTTGCTGAAGAAATTTTTCCATTAATTACAAATGAATTTCCGGATGCTAAATTTTATATTGTCGGTCAAAAACCATCGTTGAGACTCAGAGTTTTAGCCAGTGAGAAAATAATCGTCACGGGTTTTGTTCAGGATATTAGAAGAGAGTATTTAAAGAGCGCAGTGAATGTTGCACCAATGAGATTTGGTGCAGGTACGTTAAATAAGATTATTGAGTCTATTGCTTTAGCTGTTCCGGTAGTTGCATCAACTATTGCAGTGCAGGGTCTGCCTGATTCTTTGAAAAAGTTTATTTTAGTTGCAGATGATCCGGTAACTTTTGCGGAAAAGGTGAAAGAGGTACTTAAGGATGATTTCAAATACCGCAATCAAATGAAAGAGGGACAGAAGATGATCAGGGAAATATTAAGCTGGGAAAAAATCGTTTCTGGTTTTGAATCTTCATTAAAAGAAAAACTTGTAGTTATAAAAAAATATAAAAGACTTGAATAAACGCAGCGAAAAAATATTGGTTCTTACTGTAGATTTCCTGACAATAAATCTTGCAGGAATATTATATTTCCTTTTCCGCGTGCAGTCGGGTTTTTTTTCATTTAGCATCAAACCGGAATTCCTCCCTCCAATATTGGTGATTTATTTTTACTGGCTCATTATTTTTACTTTTGTCGGAATGTACCGCACCTGGTTTGCTTCATCGCGCTTTGATGAAATATCAATGTTGTTTAAAGCATCTTTTGTAGGAATTTTTATTTTGTTCTTCGCGATATACATTGATGATTCAATGCACGGAGTTACTTCAGGCTCAAGAATTCTTCTTTTTATTTATTGGGGTATGTTTCTCCTTTTTGTCGGCACAGGAAGAATTCTCGTCAGGAGTTTTCAGAGGCATTTGCTGGTCAAAGGCATTGGTAGAAAAAATACTTTTATTGTCGGGTTCAATCAAAACGCTTTTGAAGTCTGCGACCAGATATTGCAGCATAAAGCGCTTGGTCTCGATATAAAAGGATTTATTGCTGCTGATGGAAAAGATATAAATAAGAATTATAAAGAGATCCATGCTCTTGGTTCTGTTGAAAATATTCAATCACTGATTGATGAATTTAAAGTAGAAGAAATGATAATCGCACTTGAAAAGAAAGACGATGATCTTCTGATCGAATTGCTTGCTGGAGCTTCTGCTAAGAATGTTGGCTTAAAAATTGTTCCCAACCTTTATGAAATTCTGAGCGGGCAGGCGAGGACTTCACAGATATACGGTATGCCGCTTATTGACCTGATGCCGCAGCTTATGCCGGAGTGGGAACGAAAATTAAAACGTTTGTTTGACATTGTTATATCTTTTTTTATCCTGGTTATCACTTCTCCGTTGAGTCTGCTGATAGCCGTATTGATAAAAATTGACAGCAAAGGCACAGTATTTTTTAAACAGGAGCGATGCGGAATAAACGGGTCAGTCTTTAAAATGATAAAATTCCGCTCTATGTTTTCTGATGCAGAAAAGCACAGCGGTCCTATCTGGTCGCAGAAAGATGATCCGAGAATAACACGCGTGGGAAGGATAATCAGAAAAGTAAGGCTTGACGAAATTCCGCAAATGCTGAATGTACTTAAAGGTGAGATGAGCCTTGTCGGTCCCCGCCCTGAGCGCCCCTTCTTTGTAGAAAAATTTACCGAAGTGATCCCTTATTACAAAAGACGACTGAAAGTCCGCCCCGGGATTACAGGATGGGCGCAGGTAAAACATAAATATGATGAATCAATTGATGACGTAAAAGTAAAACTGCGTTACGATCTGTTCTATATAGAAAATATGTCACTTAGAATGGATTTTAAAATTCTGTTCAGAACATTTTTTGTTGTACTCTTTGGGAAAGGACATTATGAGTGATGGGAGATGTTAGATGGAATATGGAAGATGGAGTATGTGGATGGAAGATTGCATGACTGCATGGTTGCATGAATGCATGTGTGTATGAATTTACACTCATGCAGCCATACATTCCTGCAGCCACGTTATTTTACATTCGTGACTTTTATACATTAATGTTATATTTCTAAAAATTGCATTTTAACTTTAAAGAAACAGATGGCTGAAAAATCTTTAGTAATCATACCAACATATAACGAGCTTGAAAATATTGCTGAACTTATACCGGATATTCTGAACCGTTATAAAAATCCTGACCTGGATATTCTTATCGTTGATGATAACTCGCCCGACGGTACCGGAAGATATATCGAAGACCTTACTAAAAAAGAGCCGAGAGTTAAGCTGATTAAAAGAGAAAGTAAGCAGGGACTTGGTACTGCATACATTACAGGCTTTAAGTATGCCCTTCAACACGAATATGATTACATTTTTGAAATGGATGCAGACTATTCCCACGACCCGAAAGAAATTAAAAATTTTTTGAAGGCAATTAAAAAATATGACCTTGTATTAGGCAGCCGTTATGTGAACGGAGTAAATGTTGTCAACTGGCCGATGAGAAGGTTGTTATTAAGTTATTTTGCAAACAGGTACACGAGAATCATTACAGGGCTTCCTGTATGCGATGCAACCGGCGGCTTTAAATGTTTCAGAAGGAAAGTACTTGAAGAAATTGACCTGAATAAAATTAAATCGAATGGCTATACTTTTCAGATCGAAATGACATTCAAAGCATGGAAAAAAGGATTTCAGATTGGTGAGATACCAATAATTTTTATTGACCGTACAACCGGGCATTCAAAAATGTCCAAAAAAATTGTTCGCGAAGCAATGCTTATGGTCTGGAAATTAAGAATTAGAAGTATGCTCGGATTGCTATAAGAAATTAGAAGCATATTTAAAATTACCGGTAATTGATTGCCAATTACTAATTCCAAATTACAGATGACAAATTACTAATGACCAATTACAAATGACTGATTACCAATGACCAGCATTGTACTTTCCATCATAATTGTAAATTATAACGTAAAAGAATTCTTACAGAATCTTCTCCATTCAATTGATAAATCCGCTCAGAATATTTCACACGAGATAATTGTAATTGATAATGCTTCCGACGATGGCAGCGTAGAATTCCTGCAAAAAAATTTTCCTTCAGTAAAATTAATTCTTAATAAAGAAAATCTTGGCTTCGGCAAAGCGAACAACATAGGTATGAAAATGGCTGCCGGTAAATATTTTCTTTTGCTGAACCCGGATACTTTGCTGAGCGAGAATACAATCAGTGAAATGATTAATTTCTTTGAACGCACTCCTGACGCAGGTCTGGCGGGATGTAAAATCCTTAATCCTGACGGCTCTTTGCAGCTTGCGTGCCGGAGAAGTTTTCCCGGACCCTGGACATCCTTCTGCAAAGTGACAGGCTTAAGTTCTTTCTTTCCCAAAAGCAAAATATTTGCGCGTTATAATCTCACATACCTGGATGAAGATAAAACTTACGAAGTTGATGCGATCTCAGGTTCTTTTATGGTTATGAAAAAAGAGGTGTACGAAAAAGCCGGCGGCTTCGATGAAGATTTTTTCATGTACGGCGAAGACCTTGACCTTTGCTACCGGATTCAGAAGGCTGGCTATAAAGTTTATTATGTTCATTCAACACAGATTATTCATTACAAAGGTGAGAGCACAAAGCGCAGCGGCATTGATGAAACTAAATTATTTTATGATGCAATGCATCTTTTTGTGAAAAAGCATTTTTCTACATCTTTGCTTGTCGAAATTATTTTGCAAACCGCTATAATCTTCAGGAAGTTTTTCACATTTATAGCGAGGAGAAAATTCATCTTTATTCCTGCTATTATTGATGCTGTCCTTTTCAACCTGTCTCTATTCTCCGCAGAAAAAATATATGCGTATTATTCCTTGTGGAAAGGTTTTCCGAAATCAGCAATCTATATTATTTTTACTGTGCCTATGGCGTTACAGGTTTTCATTTCATCACTAAGCGGGTCTTACAGAAAAGAAGCCTTACCTGTTTTGAAAACAATCCTTGCAATTTTTATAGGGTTTTTCATTTTATCTTCTGTTACTTATTTCTTTAAAGAGTTTGCATACAGCAGGGCAGTTTTGCTGATCACTTATTTTTTGATCTTTCTTACGTTTACAGGCTGGCGTGTAATTATGAAATTATTTTTCAAAATAGGTATTGAAGGAGGCGAGCCTGATAAAAAAAGAACGCTGATTGTAGGTACAAATGAACCAGCAATTATCATCGCAGAAAAACTGCAGAACAGGAATTCTGAATTTCATAATGTACTGGGGCTTATCGGTCTTTCAAAAAAAGATATAGGGAATAAAATTAAGCAGTTTGAAATTTTAGGGACAACTGAAAATATACTCAAGGTGATAAAGAGTTATAATATTAACGAAGTGATTTTTTCTTCAAGCGAAATATCATACAACAAGATGATAGCAGTAGTTTCTGCATGTCAAAATGAAAATATAGAATTTAAGCTTGTGGGGAAAAACCTTGATTTTATTGTCGGGAAAACTTCCGTGTCAATGCTTGATGATATTCCGGTTTTTGAAATCCGGTATAACATTTCAAAACCACTGTTTAAAATTGTAAAAAACTTGTTTGATTACAGCCTGGCTGTGCTGGTTTTGTTTTTGATCTATCCTTTCATATATTTGATTTATCGTGTGGGCGGGAGGCAGTCCTCTTTTGTAAATTTTATACTTCGAACTCCTGAAATTTTGACAGGTAAAACAAGCTTTGTAGGACCCGTTTCCACTAAAAAAAATTCTGAAATCTATCCCGGCAAAAAGGGTCTGACAGGGCTTTGGTTTTTGGAAGATGCAAAAGGAAACGAAGCCGAAAAGCTGGATATTTTTTACGCACGTAACCAGAGCTTGTGGCTTGATCTTGAAATTCTTGGTAAGACTTTATTAAAAATGTGGAGCAGAAATTAAACTAAAATGGCTAAAACTGTATTAGATTTTGAAAAACCTATTTATGAGCTTGAAGCAAAGCTCGAAGAGATGAAAAATTTGTCAGATAATTTAGATATAGAAAACGAAATAAAAAAAATAGAGGATAAGGTAAAGCAATTAAAAGAATCCATCTATAAAGATCTTACCAGGTGGCAGAGAGTTCAGCTTGCCAGACACCCCGACAGACCCTATACACTAGATTACATTTATTCAATGACAAGTAATTTTGTTGAATTGCACGGCGACCGGGGATATAAAGATGATAAAGCTATCGTTGGCGGCTTTGCTTCAATTGACGACTATAAAGTAATGATAATAGGTCATCAGAAAGGCAGGGATACAAAATCAAATCTTTACAGGAATTTCGGAATGCCCAACCCGGAAGGTTACAGAAAGGCTCTTCGCCTGATGAAGCTTGCTGAAAAATTTGGCAAACCCGTGATTACTATGATCGATACGCCCGGCGCATATCCTGGTATCGAAGCTGAAGAACGCGGGCAGGCGGAAGCTATTGCCAGAAATCTTTTTGAAATGAGCAGGCTGAAGGTCCCTATTATTGTTGTTATCATTGGTGAGGGTGCAAGCGGCGGAGCTTTGGGTATTGGCGTTGGCGATAGGATTTTAATGCTCGAAAACTGCTGGTACTCAGTGATCAGCCCTGAATCATGTTCAAGTATTCTGTGGAGAAGCTGGGATTACAAAGAGCAGGCTGCCGAAGCTTTGAAACTAACCGCCACCGATTTGATTGAGCAGAAAATTATTGATCGCATTATTCCCGAACCGATGGGCGGAGCGCATAAAGATTACGAACAGATTTCTGCTACATTAAAAGCTGCACTCAAAGAAGAGTTAGCAAATCTTATAAAAATTAAACCTGAAAAACTTGTTGAACAAAGACTTGAAAAATTCGGAAAGATGGGAGAGTTTATAGAATAGAATTATTTATGTCCTTAATTTTTTATTACGAAAGGGGAAAAAGTATATTATAATGAAGTATACAAATATTTTGAATTTGTTAAGAAACGTCAGGATAGAGCATCTATAAAATATGAATGAATTATCAAAGCCATAAAAAGCCCAGCCAAGTTGAAAAGTAATCTGATAGTAGAATTAGAAAATGGGTATATATTGAAGAAGCGCGAAAATATCTGAGAGTTATATTATTAGAAGATGGTGAGACAGTACACAATGTTTTTTTGATAGAAATTTTAAGGAGGTGATAAAATGAAAATTAGATGTTTTGCTGATACTGATACAGCGTTAATAGAATTCTCGAATGACTCTGTAAATGAAACAAAAGAAATATCAGAGAATCTTTATATTGATTTAAATGAAAAGGGAAATCTTGTTAGTATGACAATTGAGCACGCAAAGGCACAGGCTAACATATCTGAAATTTCCTATTTGCAGATGGAAGATAATACTGCCCGGAATGTAATTTAGTTGTTTGTCTCTAATTAAAAAGAGGTATTATGCTGACACAATATATAAAGAAAGCTATGGAACTTGCCAGGTATGAAATATTGGATGATGATCATTCATTCTATGGAGAAATTCGTGAATGTCCAGGAGTTTATGCTAACGCTGAAACATTAGAGAAATGCAGAGGTGAATTGGAGGAAGTGTTGGAAGAATGGATATTGTTCCGGGTATATAAAAATCTTCCCGTTCCTAAAGTTGATGACATAGAAATCAAAATTAAAAAAGAAACGGCTGCTTAATGCCCACATTCGGTCCAATCAAACAGAAAGATTTAGTAAAATATTTAAGATTATGTGGATTTGATGGACCTTACTCTGGAGGTAAGCATCCATTTATGATTAAAGGAAATTTGACCATCACTATACCTAATCCACATAAAAGTGAAATTGGAAGAGAACTATTATATTAGAATTCTTAAACAGACAAACATATCAAAAGAAGAGTGGGAAAGAATTTAGTCAGCTTCTAAGTTAACAACACTCCTTAGCGGAAAAATTATGACGAGCAACAGAACAGAGATCAGAATCAGATACGCCGATACAGATCAAATGCAATTTGTTTATAACGGAAAGTATCTCGAATTCTTTGAAGTCGGGAGAACAGAACTTCTGAGAAGCA
>JAKAGZ010000081.1 GCA_021815365.1 Bacteroidota bacterium | reverse complement strand
CAAGGGTCTCCTTCGATACTTAAGTCCTTCGAAACATAAACTCTTCCGGCGCGGTCAAGCTTTGTATTAAGTGATCTCACCAACGGTGAAGCAATATTACCCGCAGCCCAGATCACATTTGTCGTTTCAATAAATTCATTACCTACTTTCACACCGTCTGAATTTATTTCTGTCACATGTGAATTTAATTTTAACTCCACCCCCATTTTAGTAAGATACATCTGAGCTTTATGGGATAAATTTTCAGGATAGGCTGTTAAAACTCTCGGCATAGTTTCGACCAGATAAATTTTTGTATAAGAGGTGTTAATTTTTCTAAAATCTTTCATCAGAGATTTTTTTACTATTTCTGCAACTGCACCAGCCATCTCAACTCCGGTAGGTCCTCCGCCGATTATCACATAGGTAAGAAATTTTTTCACTTCGTTATCATTTGTTTCCTTCTCAGCCTGCTCAAGAGAATTAAGAATTTTTTCACGGATCAAAAGCGCATCGCTTAAAGTTTTTAACCCGGGCGCATTTTCTCCCCATTGAGGATTTCCGAAATAGGAATGCGAAGAACCAGTTGCAACTACGAGATAATCGAATTCGATTTCTCCACTCTTAGTAATTACTTTTTTCTCAGTACGATTAATCGAAATAACATCATCCATAATTACTTTAATATTTTTATGTTTTCTGAAGACTGCCCTTATCGGGATCGCAACATCTCCCGGTGAGAGAGCTGCAGTAGCAACCTGGTAAAGCAATGGCTGAAAAAGATGGTAATTTGTCCGGTCAATTAAAGTTATTTCGGCACCGCTTCCTTTAAGGGCTTTTGCAGCCGTGAGTCCCCCGAAACCTCCTCCTATAATTACTACTTTCATAATCGTTTCCTGATGAAAATCAATCTCTTGAATTTGAATCTATGAATTTAAGTTAAAAAGGCTTTCTAAATTTATAAATAATTATTCATTCTCATAACGATCTTGAATTTACTCAGCAACAAGCTTTTAGGGCTTAGCTGATTTGTAGCAGAAAAAATCCATTCCTTTGGAAATGCTTGAATAATAATATTTTAAGCTGTAAATTAAAATAAGACAAAATGGTGCATCATATTATGTTAAGCGAAATAGTAAAGGACCAAATAAAAGAAAGACTCCTTTCCAAGTTTAATCTTGATAAGATTATTCTGTTTGGCTCGCAGGCACGGGGCACGGCTGATAGTAGAAGCGATGTAGATTTGCTTATTATAAGCGAATCAACTGAAGATAAGTTTAGCTTAATGGACCAGATGAGACATGCTTTGATGCCGATAAACTACGCGTTTGATGTAATCGTTTTAACTCAAGTTGAATTTGAAAAAGATAAGAAGTATCCTGGTACGGTTGCGCGTTATGCGACAAAAGAGGGTATAATTTTGTATGAACGATGAACGAAAAGAACTTGAAGAATAAGTCTTTAAATGGGTAGAGATTGCAGAAGAAGATTTAATTTTAGCCAACCACGCTTTTACATTAAGTTCAAATATTCCTTACAGATTAATTTGTTATCATGCACAGCAATGTGCAGAAAAATATCTTAAGGCTTTACTTGTTAGCAGATTGATTGATTTTCCATATACTCACGTCATTGATGATAGAGTAAAATTATGTCCGGCAGAGCTTGATTTAATGAATACTTTAGCTTCGACTTTTAAACTTACAAACTATGCAGTTGCTAAAAGATACCCAGGAGAATATAAAAAAGTTACTAAAGCCGATGCTGTTGAAGCAGTTAAACTTGCAGAATTAACAAAGCAAGTAATTGGTGAAGTATTAGAAAAAGATGGATTCCATTTCTTTGAACGAGATAAGTAAATTGATTTCTCATAATGTATATTATAGAAAACTGCAGGGATTAAAGAAGTTGTGAGGAGTAGATTCGCGTCCCTTCCAAATAAAATTCGTTTTGAATTCGCTTATTTATTCTTAAATTATAATCACTATAAAACACTCACTCTCAGGAGAAGCCTGCTGATTTACTTTTTGCAAGCTAATTAGTTATATTTACGACCATAATTGTCTTCACTGAAATACAGAAAATCTACAAAAAATGAGGACTATAGATGCAGAGTTCAAAGATTGAGTCACTGACAAAATACAACGATTTAATAAATCTAACTGTTAAGAATTCACCCGAATTTGCTAACAGCCTGTGCGATTTTTTGGTAAGTGAACTTGAACTGCAGGCAGTTGTTTTATTCAAAATAAATGATGATAATAATTTACTTTTCCTGGGTAAATCCGACGGGGCTAAAAAAATATTCGTAAAAAACTCTTCTTTTAAGTGCACGGTTTGTAAATCCATTTCGTCAAACCAGGAAACTATCAACTTTAATAGTCAGGCTGACTGTGAAATACAAACTTCAGATTTTGTTATTTACGAAGGCTGCCTGTTTATAAAAATATCAGCTTCTGAAAGATTCTTGCTGAAAATTGCTAAGAAGACTGCATTCTCAAAATCCGATAAGGACAATCTTGAATCGGTTGGCGAAGCTGTCAGGAATTTTTTGAAACTCTGGAATGGGAACGCAAGCACTTCTTCTGTTACTCTGAGCGAAATCATCTCTGAGATCGCCCACGAGTTAAGAACCCCGACCAACAGTATAATGGGGTTTGCATCGCTTTTGAATGAAGACAATCTCACCGCTTCTCAGTCTGAATATGTCAACACATTAAAAGACAATGCCTATAGCCTGCTTGCACTTTTGAACGATATAATTGAGCTGGCAAAAATTGATTCCGGAAGCTGTAAAGAAGTACAGGCAAACGTGAATATAAAAAATTTCGTTGACGATGTTATTAAGCAGTTCACTGAAAAGAGTCAAAACAAAAAAATTGAATTTTTAATTAATATTGATAAGGAAGTACCTGAGTCAGTAAAAATTGATTCACAAAAAATCAGGTACGTCCTTATTTCAGTTCTGACACATTCAGTCAGGCAGACTGAAAAAGGCAAGGTTTCAATTTCGGTTTCTGTTGTTTCTTCTAAGAAATTAAATTTCAAAATTGCCGATACAAGCCCGGGAATTACAACTACGAAACTAAAAGATATTTTCAAACCGTTCGCTGTTGCAGATCTCGGTGATCCTAAAATTGGCTCGGCAACGGGTCTCAGCCTGATATTATGCAAAAAATATCTTGAAATTTTAAACGGAGAGTTTGATATCACAAGCTCGATCGGTAAAGGAACTACGTACAACTTTACTGTACCGGTTGAAGCTCTCACAGTAATTGAATCCGAAATAAGTTCTCTGCCAAAATCAGGCGGAAAGAAAAACAGGGTCCTCGTTGTTGAAGACGATTATGCCACCTCAAAATTACTGAGCAATTATCTCAATAAATGGGGATACGAGCCAACCATCGTTAACTCTGCTGAACAGGCAATGAAAGCTGTTGATAAAGAAGTTTTCCTTGCAGTACTGATGGACATAGTTCTTCCTGATGCAAATGGCTTTGAACTGCTTAAGACGATCCGCGAACATAAAAATGCTAAGAACACCCCTGTGATTGTTTGCTCGGTTGAAGCAGAGCAGCAGAAAGCATTCCTGATGGGCGCAGTAGAATATTTTGTTAAGCCGATCAAGTACAAATATCTTGTTGAAGTTTTAACAAGCTACCGTTTGAAAAAAGATTCGAACATTCTTATAGTTGATGATGATGTGCCAACGCTTAACCTGATCAGGGAGGCAATTGAGCAAGCAGGCTATAACGCTATAGCCGAATCACATTCTTCCAAGGTAAGCTCAATGATTGAGAATATGAGCCTCGATCTTGCTATTATTGACCTTGATATGCCGGAGATAAATGGTTTCGACCTGATAAAACAAATCAAATCCAAACCTGCTTTTACAAATCTTCCGATCATTATTTACACGGGTAAAGAGAACTACCAGGACGACCTGAAAAAAATTGATGGAATGTTCACAGACCTCCTGCAGAAGAGCAGCACAAATATCGAAGACCTCTCTGAAACAATAAATAAGATGATCAACAGGTACGATGAACCTTCAACTCCGGAACAGCTTAAAGAAAGTAAAGATGCTGTGAAAATCCTGCTGGTAGAAGATTACAAACACTCACAGATAATTGTAACACGATTACTGAAAAAAAATAATTTTGAAGCTATTGTTGTTGTGGAAAACGGCGCTGAAGCATTAGAGCAGGTAAAGAAACAAAAATTCGATCTCATACTTATGGATATGCAGATGCCTGTAATGAATGGGTTCGAAGCAACAGAAAAGATAAGACAGCTAAAAGAATACAAGGACACTCCGATCATTGCGTTAACTGCTTTTGCTATGAAAGGCGACAGGGAAAAATGTATCGAAGCAGGCGCAACCGATTATATTCCAAAGCCGATTGACAGCCACGAATTCATTGAAAAAGTAAAGTACTATACAGAAAGCAAGGTCGGCGCACATTAGAAAATGTGTGTACAATCCCAAATCATTTCTCTCATTAGGGATAAACCTATTGCGTATTTCGGCATCCGAAATTTCTTCTTTGAATTTTCAGAATAACTTGCTAAGTTACGACAGATTTTCAGAATTGGTTTCTAAGCGAAGGAACGCACCTTTCATATTTACATTTCCAGAGACGGGGTGCCTGCTGAAGTGATGAGAATATAAATTGACAAGTTATGGCTATTATACCAAATTTTAATTGGAGTGTTTGAAAGGAATAAAAGTCGTGCTAACATGCCAAAAAGAATGCAGTATAATCGGCTCAATTAATAGTTGTATGCACAAGGTATTATGAGATTTCCAAGTTGTTTTATTAAATGTTCTGTTTGTCTTGGAGATGATAAACTTACTTATGAACATATTATCCCAGAATCTTTAGGTGGATTTCTTGAAGTAAATCTTCAATGCGGAAAATGTAATAATGATTTACTTGGGAGTAAGCTTATACCTAAGGCAAAAAAAATTTATCCTATTAGATTAGCTATTCATTCATTAAAATCTGAATTGCCTGAATTATTTAAATCAATTGAAGAGGGTCAAAAATATTCTGCAAAATCTTCCGATGAAACAATTAGTTCAGCATTTTTGAAAAATGGAGAAATTATCTCCAAAGCTGGTAAAGTTAATGAAAGTGAACTGAAAATAGATAAGCGAGACACTGAAAAAAATTTACGAGGAATGTTGAGTAAAGAAGGATTCAGTGATAAAGAGATAGAGAAAAAATTGAATGAATTTAATAGCATAAAGGTTGACGAACTGTTTAAAATATCGAATTTATTAACTGTTGTAAAACGTAAGTTTTTGAGCTGGCTTCCAATTGCAGATGAAGTTGATATGGATAATAGGATAATTCTATTAATTGCTTATAACTATTTATGCATTACAACTGGTGAAATGATTTTTAATGATTATTTTGATTCTATTCGTGAATTCATCAAGAGTGGAACGCCTTCAAATTATTTACAATTTGAACAATTCCCATATAATGGACCATATAAACCATTTCATAAAATATATCTTGAGACTCTTGATGATAGAACTAAGGTAACTATACTTCTATTTGGTTCGATAGCTTACAAAGTAACTTTTCTAAAGCTAAAAATTATGTCTAATGATAATAATATTATAATTCAAGAATTAACCGAGAAGAAATTATATTTTGCAAAAACAATTCAAGAAGCAAAAGAAGGTTTATATTATTATCCGTAGTGCATATAACAAGCTGCTGCCTCAAGTTGACTGCTTCGCTCCGTTAGGTTTTTGTGCCATTGTTTAGTTTCGTTATATCCAAAAGTTACTTGTTCAAAGTAGTTGCACTATGAAAAAATTTTATAAATCATCGGCTTTGTTGCTTCTCATAAGTTTCTTGTTCTGGGCAGCAGCTTAGCGACACGCCGTTAGGCGGTAAAATTATACTAAGTAATTACAAATAGTTAAAAAAATATTTCAAAACATTTTTCGAATTTTTATGAACTTGCCAATATCAGAAATACCTTTTCATACAATAAATCGTATGAACAAAGCAGTTAAAACATCAAAACAACAAGGCACATATCTTCCATCTTATTATAATGCATTTCCTGTTACAAATCCTGCATTTGTTATTTTAGAAATTATCTATATAGTTATTTTATTGTTGGTAAATTCTTGGGCTTTATTTTATTGGTTGCTTGTATCTGGCCCTGTCTTGATTTATTTTCTTTTACGTCAATTACAATGTATTTGGTATTGGAAGAGACTTGATAAAGATGGTATGTTTTTCGACAATTTTTATTTTATATCAGTTTCTGGAAAAACTTTGCATCTCTTCCCACTAATTAGTTTTAAATATTCTGATAGTATTTTAGCCATTGATGAAAGGAATTACATTATTCGATTCCATTTTAGCAACGGCTCCATTAATCAACCCTGTAAAGCAAAAGACAGTCCTTCTGTACAACAATTCCAGAATCTTCTTAATCAGTATATTTCAATGCTTAAACAGAAAGAAACAAGTATAAACTATACTAACCATTTTGCAACAACATTCTACGAAAAATTATCCGTTAGAAGGAATCCTTTAATTGCTTCGCTTTTTATACTTACTATTTTATGGTTTACACTTCCGAACATTATAGACAATAACGCTTTTAATCATGCAAAAAATATTAATACAGCTACTTCATTTCGTACATATTTATCTGAACCCCAAAATGTAAAATTTAGAAAAGATGCTATACTACATATTAGAAGAATTTACGATGATTACATTTCGAAGTACAAAACTCTAATTTTTTCACACTCATCTGGTTCAGAAGCCTTTGTCAAAGTCTTAGAGTATATGCGTGACAACGATATTTTTGATGTAAGTATGTTATTTATTCCTAATAGCCACCTTAATGACTTATATTCTAATGTAACAGATTACCGTGTCATACCAATAACACCTTCATTCACTATTGAGAAAAATAAGATAAGAGAAACCGAGGTTATACAAACATTACAAGCTTCTTTCGGGAAAATATTTCCCACAGATATATTTAATATTAACAATTATGAAAATAATATTAATCCCAAATTCGAAGTTTATTATAGTTATAAAAATAATACTGAATCTCTATATTATAATTTAAAAGAATCTAATTTGCCTGATAACCAAAAAACATTTTATTATGGAATAGAGATTGTTTGGAATTTTAGAATTAGTCTTCCAATAATGCCTGAAACTATTTATAAGTTTAGTCTAACTTCTCAGCCAGCCCAACAATTTAGTTCCGAAACAATTAATTCAGATGCAATATATTCGAATATGGCTTTATCTGCTTTTAATGATTTTAAAAATGAATTTGATAAACAATTTTTAACTGGAAAATAATCCAATAATGTTACTATCGCCTAACATCTTTAATAAGTAAAAAATCAAGAGCTGGATAATTATTCTTAAAAATATTTATTTACTAAAAGAATTAATCTGACGGTATTTGCTCGGTTTGTGGTCGTTCCGTTTCGGCTTCCGCCGGGTGGATTGTTTGACTTTATTCTATCAAACAAAATGTTTTAAATAATTAATATTTGTGTTTCTAATTGGCAGTCCTGTCCTGAGGGTAACAGCTTAGCAGCAATCCCGATCCCCAAAAGTTTTAAGTTGAGCAGCCAATCCTTATTTTTAACCTTCAAATAAACTATAATTATTATGATCAGCAAAATTCCAAGAGTAAGATTTGCACCAAGCCCGACAGGTTACCTGCACGTCGGCGGATTACGCACAGCCCTTTATAATTATCTGTTCGCAAAAAATCAAAATGGAAAATTT
>JAKAGZ010000029.1:23700-34160 GCA_021815365.1 Bacteroidota bacterium | reverse complement strand
GGACAAATAATTGTTGTAAAGCCCGGTGAAAAAATTCCTCTTGATGGAATAATTAAAGAAGGAAATTCCTTTGTTGATACTTCTGCCTTAACCGGTGAGTCTGTTCCCCGTTCTGTAAAAGAAAATGAAATGGTCTTAGCTGGAATGATTAATAAAAGCGGACTGCTCACCATCGAAGTAACAAAAGAATTTGGTGAATCTTCAATTTCAAAAATTTTAGAGTTAGTGGAAAATGCGAGCAGCAAAAAAGCAGAAACAGAAAAATTTATTACAACATTTGCACGATACTACACGCCGGTTGTTGTATTTGGTGCGTTGCTTCTTGCAGTAATTCCACCGCTGTTTTTTACGGGGCAAACTTTTATAGATTGGATTTACAGAGCATTGGTTGTGCTTGTAATTTCTTGTCCGTGCGCTTTAGTAATCAGTATTCCGCTTGGATACTTCGGCGGAATCGGAGGTGCTTCGCGAAAGGGAATTCTTGTTAAAGGTTCAAACTATCTCGATGCACTCACAAAAATTAAAACGGTAGTGTTTGATAAAACCGGAACGCTGACTAAAGGCGAATTCAAAGTTTCAGAAATTGTTTCGGCTAACGGATTCAGCAATGAAGATATTCTGAAATATGCTGCCTATGCAGAAGCAAACTCAAGTCATCCGATTGCAAAATCAATTTTGGAAGCATACCAAAACCTGTCTGCCGACAGGCAAGATAAAATTGAACAGGGCGATATTACTGAAGTGAAAGAAATTTCCGGTCACGGAATTCAAGCTAAAGTAGGTGGTAATGAAGTTTTAATTGGAAACGATAAGCTTCTTCATAAAGAAAGTATAGAACACTATAAATGCGATGTTGAAGGAACAGTTGTTCACATAGCAATAAATAAAATATATGCCGGCTACATTGTAATATCAGATTCATTAAAGAATGAAGCCGCCGAAACAATTGTAGAGTTAAACAAATTAAAAGTAAAGACTGTTATGCTTACCGGTGATAATAAAAGCGCTGCTGAAGTCTATGCAAAGATGCTCGGCATAAAAGAATATTACGCTGAACTTCTGCCGGAAAATAAAGTCGAGCATATCGAAAAACTGCTAAGCAAAACGCGCGATGGGAAAGTTGCATTTGTTGGCGACGGAATAAATGATGCCCCCGTAATTGCCCGCGCCGATGTTGGAATAGCAATGGGTGCACTCGGCTCCGATGCAGCAGTTGAAACAGCAGACGTTGTGCTGATGACAGATTCGCCAATGCAAGTTGTAAAATCAATTGAAGTTGCGAAAAGGACAAGAACAATTGTCTGGCAAAATATTGCTTTTGCAATGGGAGTGAAATTATTCTTCATTCTTCTCGGTGCGTTTGGAATAGCAACAATGTGGGAAGCTGTGTTCGGCGATATGGGTGTTGCGATAATAGCAATATTGAATGCGATGAGAGTGATGAGATAAAATACTCCTTTTGAACCCGTACAAAAAAACAAATCCTCCCAAACCGCAATCTTCAGTTTTTATTTAGATTAATAATTATTTTTTACTAGGAGAATATTACTAGTTGAAGATCGAACCGATTTGGCAGAATCTTTTATTGAGATTATCTGTAGAACCACGATAGTATCTGTTTGAGGTAATGCTTCTTAAAATATATGCATAATACCTTGCGGAGAGTCAGGGATTCGAACCCCGGAAGGACTTGCATCCTTAACGGTTTTCAAGACCGCCGCATTCAACCACTCTGCCAACTCTCCGGTTTTTTAAATTCAGGTTACAAATATAATAATACTTATCTGTTACGCCAAGATATTCTGCTCAAGTGGGTCACTTGAAATTAATTAATCTTCTGCCGCTACCACTTCTTAAAGATAAAAAATACAGCAAGGATTATAAATCCAAATCCAACAGCATAATTCCATCTGAATTTTTCATTCAGATATAAAATGGAAAAAGCTGAAAAGACTACAAGTGTAATTACTTCCTGGATAGTTTTTAACTGTGCTGCATTAAATTCACCATATCCTATTCTGTTTGCAGGAACCTGAAAGCAGTACTCAAAAAAAGCAATTCCCCAGCTTACCAAAATTACAATCCATAATGGAGAATTTCTGTATTTCAAATGTCCATACCAGGCAATTGTCATAAAAATATTTGAAATCGAGAGTAAGATTATTGTCCGCATTATTTTAAAATACTCCGTGCTATATTGTTAAGAGACTTGGAATTAATTATCAATTTTAGAAACTTAAGTTGTACAATAAAAAGTTTTGAAAGGCTATGGAAAAATCGGAAGAATTTAAATTATTTGCCAGGCATCTTGCTGAAATAAGCGGTGCAATTATTTCATCCTATTTTCGGAAAGACATTAAGGTTGACTCTAAATCAGATTCTTCACCTGTTACAATTGCAGATAAACGTGCTGAAGAATTAATGCGTGAAGCAATTATGAAAGAATTCCCGCAGCACGGAATTATCGGGGAAGAGTTCGGCAGTTATAATGAAGAAGCCGAATACAAATGGGTGCTTGACCCGATAGATGGTACAAAAAGTTTTATCTGCGGGACAGTGACTTTTGGCACCTTGATCGCTCTCTTAAAAAATGATCAACCTGTAATTGGAATTATAAATCAGCCTGTGCTGAAAGAATTTTTAATCGGTGATAACAGTTCGGCACAGTTAAACAATAATAATGTAAGAGTGAGAAACACTGCAAAACTTTCAGATGCTGTGCTGCTTACAACCGATCATCTGAATATCGGCAAATACCAGGACCAGAAAAAATTTGATGCGCTTACAAAAAAGGTTAAGCTCTATAGAAATTGGGGCGACTGCTACGGGTACTATCTTCTTGCGACCGGTTATGCAGATATAATGATTGATCCGATTATGAATATCTGGGATTCTATGGCAGTCATACCTATTGTTCGCGGAGCGGGGGGTATTATTACAGATTACCACGGCGGCGATGCTGTTAAAGGCACAAGCATCATCGCTTCGGTTCCTCTTATTCACCGCGAGGTAATTAGGGAATTAAATTAAAATTTATTTCCGGATAAAATAGACTACTAACTCAATTCCTATTTCATTATCAACTTTGTTAAAAAGAAATGCCGGCTGGTCTATTTTAAAATCCTCAAGGTTGATTTTAAAGCCAGCTTCTATTTTATAAAGTTTACCGTAATTAAAAATCTTACCCCTGATTTTGTAACTTTTTTTAATCCCGTGGATTTTTAAACTTCCTTCAACAACTACATCAGATTCAAGATTAGAAATTTTATCAGCGCTAATAATTTTGCCTGTAAAATCTGCTGTGGGATATTTTTTAGTCTCAAGATATTTATCCCGCATGTGGCTGTTGCGCAAACCGATGCCGGTATCAAGAGAGTCGAGGTATACTTTTAAATTGATTTCACTTTTGTTAGTCAAAGAACTGTCCCAGGTAATATTTCCTTCGATGGCGCTGGTAGTTCCCTCAAAATCAGTGAAAGTAGACTTTGCAAGAAATTTAACTGAATTGCTCTGTTGAGGGCTTACTATAATTGTTTGCGGGAAAACATAAAATGAATAAAACAGAAAAAGATAAGCAATAAACTTTGACATAAATCATCCGATTACCTTTTCAATAATCAGTATTATTTTTTACTAAATGATGACAGGTTCTAGTATCCGAATACAAGAAAAATTATCATTGTTAAAATTGCAACAATTATCGCAAGCAATCTTCGGTTTTTGTAGTGGAAAAATCCTATAATGCCTGCAATCCATAATAGCATTAATAAAATTCCACCTGTGCTGAACAATGCAGTAATCGGTGGGACAGATTTGCCAAGAGCAGAAAGTTCATAAGTTCTTTTAACTGGGATTAAAAGCATGGCATAAAAGAAAAAAGAAATAAAAGCAAAGAAAGAAAGTTTTTTTATTTTTTCGTTTTCATTAAAATATTCCAGTCCAATTCTTGTGCTTAAAAGTATACTGAAGAAAATTGCAATATAATACCAAGCCATTATCTGTGGCGAAACTTTCCCTAAAAACCTGATTGTTAATCCTTCTGTTCGGGGAATAATAAACCTGCTTCCGTTGTAATTCAGAATTACCCTGTAATCAACTATGCTTTGCGCCGGCTGTTTTGGAATGCTTGCTGTTAATATTTTATTTGTGTAACTCATCGGTACCTTAGTCCAGGTTTTTGCCTGGTCATTCAGTCCGCCGGGCAGGTTTGCATTTTTGTATTCAAGGTCAGCCTGAAGTCCTTTAATCTCGCTGAAGAGCATTACTTTGTAATCGTCATTGCTTCTGTAAACTCTGTCGAATTTATATCCGACTTTCTGCTGTCCGAATTGTACAGTCCCTGTAACAGGTTTTTGCGGATCAATTGTTCTTATTAGAACTCCAAAGACCAAGGTGATCACAAAAGCTCCCGTCCAGAGTATGAATTGCTGCTTCATATTATTTTTGTTCCAAAGGAATCAATCTGATTTATTTTTTACGAATTGAATTATTTAAAAATACAATTATTTCTGTGTCTTCGCCAAAGTTTTGCGGCAGATCTTTTCTCAAATGGATTGATTCAGATAAAAAGGAAAAAGTGAGAACACCCCGTCTTGTCCCGTCCCAAGGGGATCCATTCGGAAAGAAATCAATTCAGACAAGAGTGATCTCACTTTAACAATTTTTGTTCTGAAGTATTAATCCTGAACTGTAAATTACATGCTGAATGTTTTCAGGAACGGAACTGTCTTAGCTAAGAAGAACAATATCAGCCCGCCGATTATCCAGACTCCAAAAACCATTGCATAATATTTCTGTGTTGAGGAAGACTTGAACATTTTAGCCAGACCGATACTTAAAATAATGTATGCCCAGATAGTAAAAATATCGAGCTTGGCAAGCAGCCATCCGCCGATAGTCAACTTATTCATACCTATAAGTGACGCCACGCTTGTATCAGGCATAAGTTTTCCCATCAGCATTGAAACAATAGTTGCAATTATAATCCCAACAATCCCGATATAGGCTGTCAATCCATTTGCAACCATAGCAGCATTGTAAGTACCTTCACCTTTGAGGACGAATTTTGTGAGAAGAAAATATATGCCAGTCATAATAAAGAACATTATGAATCCAAAAATTAAAATGCCTATGGTTTGGAAAACCATCCCTACGCCTCCGCTCATTTTATCCATTTGTTCCTGTGCCATGTCTCTCTGCTGGTTTGCCTGTTCTTGTGTTATTTTTCCGCTTTGAACCTCATCTTGAAGTCTTTTATCCATTGCCTCTGTCTGTTTTTGTTTTATCTGATAAGCAAGATCCGGGTTGGTCCTGATAACAATCTGAGAGATTGAAACAAAGATCAGCAGCAGAAGGATAGGCAAAAACCAGTCAATTGTTTTGGCTGGAAATTTTGAAATTTTTTCGAAAGTAGAAGAAGGCTCGGAGAAAATCCCGATCATCTTATCGGAGTGGCTTAATTCCTGTTCCTGTGATTCGGGTGATGCAGTTGAATCTAAGTTATCCATTTGTACTCCCTATAATTTTGTTTAGAAAATAGCTCACAAAAAAATTAGATATTGTTTACTCAAAAGGCAACAAAAAAATGATTGTTAATAATATTTTAATCTTCTGGCAAAGCGTCTGAAGGTTAGTTAACTTTGAATGAAAGAATAAAAATTTCTTATAAAAGGCAGGTAATGAAAACCATAATTGAACCATTTAAAATCAAATCGGTAGAACCAATCCGTTTCACTTCGAAAGAAGAAAGAATAAAAATATTAAAAAAAGCAGGCTGCAATCCTTTTTTGATTCACGCAGACGATGTGCTGATTGATCTTCTGACAGACAGCGGAACTTCGGCAATGAGCGCGAAACAATGGGCTGGAATTATGGAAGGAGATGAATCATACGCAGGCTCCAGAAGCTTTTATCGCTTTGAGGAAATTGTAAAAAAAATCACCGGGCTTGAGTTTATAATTCCCACGCATCAGGGCAGAGCAGCCGAAAAAATTCTTTTCTTTAACGTTGGAGGAGCCGGCAAGTTCATTCCGAATAACACACACTTCGATACCACGCGCGCCAATATTGAATTCACAGGCGCAGAAGCTGTTGACCTTCTGAACGAAACAGGAAAAAAGCCCGAAGTAAAGGCTGATTTCAAAGGTGATATGGACGTTGAAAAACTTGAAGCGTTTATTAAAGAAAAAGGCGCAGAAAATATTCCTCTATGTATGCTGACAATTACAAATAATTCCGGCGGCGGTCAGCCGGTTTCGATGAAAAATATCAGGGAAGTAAAAGCAGTCTGTAAAAAATATGGTATTCCTTTCTTCCTCGATGCATGCCGTTTTGCTGAGAATGCTTACTTTATTAAAAAAAGAGAAAAGGGATATGAGAACAAGTCGGTTCTGCAGATAGCACAGGAAATGTTTTCTTATGCAGACGGTGCAACGATGAGCGCAAAGAAAGATGCTCTTGTAAATATCGGTGGCTTTCTCGCGATGAATGACCCCGACCTTGCTTTGAAGTGCAGGAATCTTCTGATTGTCACTGAAGGGTTTCCTACTTACGGCGGTCTCGCAGGGCGTGATCTCGAAGCTGTCGCACAGGGACTGGAAGAAGTTCTCGATGAACATTATTTACAGTACAGGATCCGGAGCGTAGAGTATCTCGGTGAAAAATTAGTTGCAGCAGGCATCCCGATAATCGAACCTCCCGGCGGTCATGCAATATACTTAGATGCAAAAAGATTTCTGCCTGATATCCCGCCCGAACAGTTTCCGGGTCAATCAATTGTCTGCCAGCTTTACATCGAAGGAGGTATAAGAGCTGTGGAAATAGGCAGCGTTATGTTCGGAAAATATGACAAGTCCGGAAAATTAATTCCTCCGCCGATGGAGCTTGTGCGTCTCGCAATACCAAGAAGAGTTTATACTCAAAGTCATATTGATTATGTGATTGAAGTAATTATTGAAGTGTTCAAAAATAAAAACTCCATGAAAGGTTATAAAATTATTTATGAAGCTCCTATGCTCAGGCATTTCACTGCAAAGTTTGAACCAATAAAATGATTTTAAAAAAGCTTTATTCCTTTTCTAATGGCAGGCAGATCTGGCGTATCATTCCGACCGAAGATAACAAGCTGATAATTGAAGAAAGGGATACAGAACACAGGGAAGTTTTTTTTAGCTGTCTGGATATTTTCACGGGCAAAAAAATATTCTCTGATTTACAGCTTGAAGAAAAATTCTGGGTAGGAATTGAAGCTGTGTATAAAAACATCATTCTCTTTCATGGATTTGCAAAGCCCGATATGCCCGGTCATAAAGGAATCACAGCATTTGATGTGGAAGAGCGGAAAATCATCTGGAAAAATTCTGAGCATACATTCCTTTTTATTTATGATGATAAAATTTATTGTTACAGCTCACTTTTTGAAGGAAGAAATTATTATTCTTTAAATTATAAAACAGGTGAGATGATTAGTGAACTGGGGAATAATTCCGCCGATATAAATCAGATTAGAGAGAAAGTCATAAATCAAGGATCTTTTGAAGATTATATTTTCCCGGAGATATATAATCCCGGGTTGCAGTGGTCAGAGAAAGTTTCCGGCATACTGGATAGTGTTAAACAGGAAAAAGTAATTGCAGGCAGAATCGAATATGCAGTTTGTGAAGATATTTTGTTTTTTAATTTTCACGAAGTCCAGAATAACAGCCGCCTGAAAAATATATTTATGGCTATTGAATTAAATAGTGGTAAGACCGTTTTTGAAGAAATTCTTAATGAGGAAACACAGGCTTTTGTACCAGATTCCTTCTTTTTTAAGCAAAATTTGCTTTTTTTGCTGCAGGAGAAAGTCAGACTTGTTGTTTATAATCTAAAAAGTTAAATTATATAAAAAAAAGCTGAGCTATCCTGATTTCAGCCGGGAGATCGTGAGCAATTTGTTCACAGAAATTGAGGGTGTTAGATGATAACAGATGAGGAAAAAGCAATACTGCTTCATGCCGCACGTGAAGCAATACAATCTCTTTTCGACCGTGAAGTAAAAATTTCTGAGGTGGATTATAATTTTTACCCTAACTTAACAAAGCGGAATGCCGGCGCCTTTGTTACGCTTACAAAACGCGGTCAGTTAAGGGGCTGTGTTGGTTACCTGTCTTCAGCCAAAACTTTATTTGACACAGTAGTTGATGCGGCGAAAAATTCAGCAATAAACGACCCGCGCTTTTCGCCGGTTACAGCAATGGAACTGCAGCAGATTGATATAGAAATTTCTGTACTCTCACCGCCTGTGCCTATCAGCAAGTATGAAGATATTGTTATCGGAGAGCACGGCTTATATCTTGAAGATAATATTTACAGGGCTGTCCTTCTTCCGCAGGTCGCAGTTGAACATAATTATTCTACTTCTCAGTTTCTATCGTCTCTTTGTGAAAAAGCAGGAATGGAAAGGAGCGCCTGGATGTCGCAGCGGCTTAATATAAAAGTTTTCACTGCTGATGTTTTTTCTGAAGTTGGAAAGAGAGTAAAGACTTATGAAAGAATTTAGAAAAGCGGCTGTTGCCGGACTTTTCTACCCATCAGACCCTCAAAAATTGAGTGAACAAATAAATTTATTCCTTTCAATCTCACAAACAGAAAAAATTTTTACAAACATAAGCGGGATTATTTCTCCGCACGCCGGCTATATTTATTCAGGCAAAACGGCTGCGTATGCCTATAATCTTTTGAGAGGGAAAAATTTTAAAAATGTTATAATAATATCGCCTAGCCACAGGGAATATTTTCCCGGCTCGTGTATTTATTCGGGTGATGGCTACGAAACTCCTTTTGGAGTTGTCGAGATAAATAAGGCAGTGGCAGAAAATATTATTTCAGGAAGTAAAAATATCTTTAAAGGGAAACGAGGGCACGGCGAAGAACACGCCATTGAGGTGCAAATACCATTTTTGCAAACGGTGCTCGATGATTTTCAGATAGTTCCAATTGTAATGGGCGACCAATCAAAAATTTTTGTGGATGAGCTGGCTGAACAAATTGCAAAATCGGCGGACAGCAGCACTGTAATAGTTGCAAGCTCTGATTTGTCACATTATTATTCAAAACAAAAAGCCGATGAGCTGGATTCTATTGTTGAAAAAGCTGTGGAAGACTTTGAATATGAAAAACTCCAGGATTATTTTGACAGACGAATTTGCGAAGCCTGCGGCGGCGGACCAATCGTAGCTATGATGAAAGCCTCATCATTGATTAAAAAGAAAAAATCTTTCGTTTTGCACAGAAGTGATTCCGGCGACGTAACACGTGATTTTAATGAAGTGGTGGGTTATCTTTCTGCAGTAGTTTATGGAGAATAATTGTTTTCATTAAGGTCAAAAGCTGCGGTTATTGGTGCCGGTAAAATTTCATACTCGCTTGTTAATGCCTTAAAAAATTCCGGTGAAGCCGTATCTTTTATAGTCAGTAAAAAATTATCTTCTGCTAAGAGGCTTGCTCAAACGTTCGGGATAGAAAATTATTCGGATGACTTAAATTCAATTCCGCCAGACATCAGGATTTTTTTCTTTTCTGTTCCCGATGATCAGATCAGAAAAATCGCTGAGGACATCTCAAAATTAAATTTAGATTTTAAAAATTTTTTATTTATACATCTTTCAGGTGCTGAGGATATTTCCGTTCTCAATGCTCTTAAAAAGGAAAAAGCTCATACTGCCTCTTTTCATATTATGCAAAGCTTCCCTTCAAAAAAAATTGTTGATCTGACCGACTGCTATGCGGCAATAGAAACAAATGACATTACTTCTCAAAAATTTCTTTTTCTGCTCGCAAAAAAGATGGGTCTTCGCCCTTTCAACCTGAGATCAGGAGATAAAATATTTTATCACCTTGCAGGAGTTTATGCTTCAAATTTTTTAGTGGGGAATGTATTCAGCGGAGAGAATATTTTCCCGAAACGACGTGGGAAGAGTTTAACTTTTTTTGAAATCGTTGAGCCAATAGTGAAAGCAACTTTGACGAACATTAAAAAAGATAATTCTGTTTCTGCTCTTTCAGGGCCTGTTGACAGGGGAGATTATCAAACTATCCGCAGGCATATTTCTTCGCTTAAAAAAAGAAAAGACCTTTATAATAAAAAACTGAACCTGCACCTGCTTAACTATATTTCTCAGTCTTTTGTTCTTCTGAAAGCTGCCGAAAAAAAATATACCCATTTGAGTGAAGAGCAGGTAAAAATTGAAAATCTGCTGAGAGAAGAATTAAAAAAGCTGGCGGGCAAATTTTAACCTGCCTGCCGGCAGAGCGTGTTGCAGAAGTCTTTTTGTGTCATTCCCGTGAAAACGGGAATTTATTTTCTGCACAAATTACAGACTTATTAGATTCCCACTTTCGTGGGAATGACGTTTTGAAGAGTTGTGCAACAGGCTCGGCAGACAGGCCCGCCTCTGTAATTTTTCAGAAAGAAAAAGTAA
>JAKAGZ010000029.1:19317-23600 GCA_021815365.1 Bacteroidota bacterium | reverse complement strand
CCTCAGAATTTTTAATATAAGTTAAGATAAAGAAAATTTATTGTCAAACTTGTGGTGAAGCTTCGTTTTGTTTTTGCTATATTTCATCTCAAAATTTTCAGAATTCATTGCTAGACTAAGGTTTAGAAATTAATATGTCAAAAGCAGCAAATAATGATGTGATAGAAAAAATTATTTCCCTTTCAAAAAGGCGAGGCTTTGTTTTTCAGTCAAGTGAGATTTACGGCGGCTTGAATGGCTGCTGGGATTATGGCCCTCATGGTGTAGAGCTGCTGAAGAATATTAAAGAAGAGTGGTGGAAGTTTATGACTTACCGCGAAGATGTCGAAGGGCTTGACGCCTCCATTCTCATGCATCCGAAAGTTTGGGAAGCATCCGGTCACGTTGAAAATTTTACAGACCCGATGGTGGACTGCAAACAGTGCAAATCGAGATTCAGGCTTGATGTTTTAAGTGATCAGGTAAACGAAAAGAAAAAAAAGAAAGCGGTCGAAGCACTGAAGGAATCTTTGAAAGAAAACGCAGTGCTTGTTAATAAAATTGACTCCATCAATTCCGGTGCAGATGAGAATGAAAATTTTGAAAAGCTGCTGACTGACCAGGAAACAGGAACATATTTACTGGCTGAGCTGAATTGCCCGATGTGCGGAAATAAAGGAACGTTCACGGCAGCACGTCAATTTAATCTTATGTTCAAAACTTTTATCGGACCGGTTGAGGATTCCGGTGCAGTTGTTTACCTCCGCCCCGAAACGGCACAGGGGATTTACGTAAATTTTTTAAATGTGCAGGGCGCATCGCGGCAGAAACTCCCTTTCGGAATTGCGCAGATCGGGAAAGCATTTCGTAATGAAATAAACACAAAAAATTTTCTCTTCCGCACAAGGGAATTCGAACAAATGGAAATGCAGTTTTTTGTCAAGCCTGCTGATGACAAAAAATGGTACGATTACTGGAAAGCTGAAAGACTCAACTGGTACACATCTCTTGGAATGACAGGTGTAAAACTGCGCTACCACGATCACCCGAAAGATAAGCTTGCACATTATGCAAAAGAAGCAACCGATATTGAATATCAATTTCCTTTTGGATGGGGAGAGATAGAGGGGATCCACAACAGGACAAATTTCGACCTTAACAGGCACGAAGAATATTCAGGCAAATCATTAAAATATTTTGACGAGGAATCGAAGGAAAAGTTTGTCCCATTTATTATTGAAACATCTGCAGGCGCCAGCCGTTCTTTTATGGCTTTTCTTGTGGATGCTTATTACGAAGAAGAAGTGAACGGAGAGCAAAGATCAGTGCTGAAATTTCATCAGAAGCTTGCGCCGGTTAAAGCTGCAATTCTTCCTCTTGTGAACAAAGACGGGATGCCCGAAATTGCCCGCGGAATTGAAAAGGACCTGAGAAGAAATTTTAAAGTATTTTACGATGACAAAGGTGCAATCGGCAGAAGGTACAGAAGACAGGATGAGATCGGAACGCCGTACTGCATAACCATTGATACACAAACACTCGAAGACAAAACAGTTACTGTGCGCGAGCGTGACTCAATGAACCAGGTGAGAGTTTCAAATGATAAGCTGTCCGAATATTTATTGAAAAAATTAAATGACTGAAATTCTGTTTTGAAATATAAAAAATGAAAACACATTTGTCTTTCAGCAGATGAGTTTTACTTTAGATGAAAAAATTATTTCACATAAAACTGGTTTTATTCTTTGCCGTTTCACCCTTCATCTTTCACGTTAAAGCCCAGGATATAAAATACGATACACTTGTTGCAGCAGGTATAAAGCAGATCTACGATATTAAATTTCACGAAGCAGAAACCACTTTCAGAAAACTGATTGCAGATTATCCCGATAAGCCCGCAGGCAGATTTTTCCTTTCGATGATAGACTGGTGGAAAATACTTCTCGATCCGGATAACGAATCTTATGACGAGCTTTTCTTTCAGAAACTTGAAGATGTAATATTTCAATGCGACCGCATACTTGCTAAAGACCCGAACAACGTTGACGCACTTTTCTTCAAAGGAGGTGCTATAGGTTTTCGCGGCAGGCTGCGCGCTTTCAGGGAAAGCTGGCTGAAAGCTGCAGATGACGGAAGGGAAGCGCTGCCGCTTGTTCAGCACGCAGGCAGGCTTGATCCGAAAAATGTTGATGTACAGCTTGGCTACGGCATTTATAATTATTATGCTTCCGTTCTTCCCGATAAATACCCGATACTAAAACCGATCATGCTTTTCTTTCCATCGGGCGATAAGAAAAAAGGGATCGAACAATTGAGATACGTTGCGCGTGACGGCAAATATGCAAAATATGAAGCTCAGTATTTTTTGATGAATATTTATTACAGCTTTGAAGAGAATCCCTTTGAAGCTGAGAGATATGCGAAAATGCTGACTTCACAGTTCCCCGACAATCCCAATTTTGAAAGGTGGCTCGGAAGAATTTATGCGAAGCAGGGGAGAACAAAATTATCGGCAGAAACTTTTTCGAACATTCTTCAGAAAAGTAAAAAAGGTCTTACCGGTTATACTTTTCCTTCAGTGAGCAGGGAAGCGGTGTATTATATCGGTTATCAGTACAAGCTTGACGGCAAGCTTGATTCAGCAAAAATTTATTTTCAGCAATGCGCCGACCTTTCCAAACAGATTGATAAAAAAGAAGAGTCGGGATTTTTAATAAATTCTTATTTATATCTTGGCAATATTTACGATGCTGAGAACAACAGGGCAAAGGCTGTTGAGTATTATAAAAAAGTTCTGGATATGAAAGCCTTTGGCAGATCGAAAGAGCTTGCGGAACAGTATTTGAAGAATGGCTATAAGCAGTGAAAGAGACGGCGTCTTTCCTTGTTGAATTATGTTGTCTCTTCCTCTGGCTAATCTTGTTATTATTTCATTTTCCTCCCTTTTCGTTAAACAAATTTATTTTCTTTCTTAACTATCAGTTTTTAATCTACATCTCACCTCCCTTTTATTTTTTACTGTGTCAGGTTTTATAGTTATGGAATAAGAATTTTATACGGATGATTTAACGATATTGTTTTAATAATTTGTCCACTCGATAAATCTATAACGAAAAGTTTATCATTATCTGAAAATGCTACGAAGGCAGTATTTTTGTCCGGGCTTAATACAATCGGGGATTCCTGACCCTGTACAGATAAATTTATTGTTTTCTTTATAGTGTAAGTATCGGTATCTATTATATAGAATATCCCCTTGTTGCCTACATCATAAAGTTCGTTACGGCTTGAGTTGTAAGCAATATAATAGCCGTTCAAGCTCCAGGGGAACTTTAACGATGTGCGAGTAAGCTGCCTGGTATTAAGATCATAAACCCCTATGTAGCCGGCTGTGTTATATTTTCCTCCTGAAGGCTGGTATGATATAAATAGCCCGTTGTCCAGCGAGAAAGCAATACCAGAATAATAAACATCAATGCTATCCTTGTTATTCTGATTAAGAACAAATTGCAGGTCTGTAAAGTCAGTGTTGGCTGTATAGACCTCAATTTCAGAATAAGCTTGTGCACCAAAAGATTTGCGGATTACATCCCATTTACCATCAGGTGAATGAAACAAATCCTTGTCAATATTAAAGCCGTTCTCACTGGAAATTAATTTAACAACTTTTCTCTCGAACACATCTAATAGGTATATACCTAAATCAGGATAGTATACATAAACTAAACCTTGAAGAAAACGATTTTGTCCAGATATAAAACGTTCAGGACCTATATTTATCAAGTCTGTAATATAAATATTATCCATTTTATCGTTTGTTATGTCATAAGTCAGAAAACCTTCCCTGTGTGTAGTTGTATCATGAGCACTAAATATAAGATGATCTCTGTTTGTTGACAGGATCATTCCGAATAAATAGGTATTGTGTGGGACATTTAGTTTTATTTCTCTGACAACTTCATAAGTCTTATAATCTACTAAATAAAAGGTATTACCTTTATTCGGGTAAACATACATTTTATTTTCTGTAGTCTTCACGTTGTTGGTTATCAGGTCTTTGCAGCCGGAAAAAGAAGCAATGAGAAGTAATATAATTAAGGCATTGAGAAAATTGATTTTACTGTAAAAATTAAACATACTTTGCCCCCTTAAATGTAAGCGTTGAGAATACAGCCGGAAATGTTAAAAAAGAATTCATCCCTGCCCAGTTTTATTTTAACTATGTTTCAATCTGAATAAATGTTCTGAGAAAGTCAATAAAAAATTTTCCTACCATCTATTTTGGGGATTCTCGATAAGAATTT
>JAKAGZ010000029.1:0-19217 GCA_021815365.1 Bacteroidota bacterium | reverse complement strand
AAATGTTAAAAAAGAATTCATCCCTGCCCAGTTTTATTTTAACTATGTTTCAATCTGAATAAATGTTCTGAGAAAGTCAATAAAAAATTTTCCTACCATCTATTTTGGGGATTCTCGATAAGAATTTCATTTTTAAGATTTGTTCAATTGTTTTGTACGCAGTATCTGAAGAATGCTTATAAGCAGTGAGGGAGATGGCGTTCCTTTGCATTGCAAAACATCACCCCTTTCACAACAAAATTGAATTAAAAATTAATTCCTACTAAAAACTGATGATTATTTATCAGTGACTTATTATACTGATAGACATATCTTATGTCCAGGTTTATCGCTGAAGAGAGTTTATAATTTGTACCTACACCCAATGCAATTCTGAATGATTCAGCCTCAGAAATGATAGGCGGTTTATTTTTATATTCAGACGGGAGTTCATCGTAAGTGTTATAAGTACCTGCATAGCCACTTTTACTATTTGAAATTTGAGTATGAAATGTATAATAATTGTAGCCTGTTTCTAATAAAAAATAGGGGGAAAAAATATCATTTGAAAAAAAATATTCGAGACCAACTGAAACAGGAAGCACATCGTACAAAATTTCATCAACATTATATGACAAAGTTTGATACT
Source organism: Bacteroidota bacterium (assembly GCA_021815365.1). Taxonomy (GTDB): domain Bacteria; phylum Bacteroidota; class Ignavibacteria; order Ignavibacteriales; family Ignavibacteriaceae; genus JAKAGZ01. The sequence continues at coordinate 18,589 of JAKAGZ010000029.1, read as the reverse complement.
GTTTAACGGTGTCAAAGTGTACGTAGTTATAGGTTTTGACATTATAGCCTGCGTTTTTATTTATAGTAGAATATCCCAGGGAAAGTTTAATATTCAGGTGAGATGTTAGGTTAGTCTTTCCTTCTATAATTATGGAGCTTCCGGTATTAGTATTTGTTGAGAAATTTATTCCACCTAAAAGACTCAGGTTAAAGATTGAAAAAGTTTTTGTGTCTTTCTTTTCTTGCGGGAAAGAGGAAATATTCAGCAAAAGTATAGATAAAGCAATGATTGTTTTCATTATTCTCTCCTCGATAATTGAAATAATGAATTACTCTGAAAGAACTTAAACTAATTTGTAAAGATTGTCAACAGAATTAATCAGAAAGTCGTTGAGATGCTTACCCTGTGCAGTGAGCCTATTTGTCCGAGTGAAGAAAACCCGTAATCGAATTTGTAGTTTGAAACCAAAACACCCAGCCCCAGGTTAAATCCTGCAAGCCCTGCGAACGAAGCTATTTTTAATTCCGATCTTCTTTCATTGTTATAGCCAAGTCTTAAAGTCATAACTTTGCTGAGTGCGATTTCTCCTCCTACACTGAAAGCCTTAAAATGTTCGCTGAACTGACTTTGCTTTTCGTTCAGCTTACGGAAGTCTACGTAAATCTTAACCGGGATGTGCTCTAATTTTTTGGAGAGACCAACTCCAACGTCTACCGGTAAGTCTTCTTTAGTTGAATAGTATGAAGTTAATTCCTTTCCTGCATTAAGGATTGAAAAACCAAGGTCCATTTCCTGCGATGGGATTGCATAATGAAGACCAAGGTCAAGTGCTAAAGCAGAAGCAGATCTTCCGTCTATGCTTGAATAAAGTAATTTTACATTTGCGCCGTAATAGAAATTTTCAGATAAGGTATTAGCATACCCGACAAGCATAGCCAATTCGCCGGCATTAAATTCCCCGGTTTTATTTCCGAATTCATCGGCGGCTGTAAATGTGCCGTAATTTATGTATTGAATGGCGGCGCCGAATCTTCCAATATCGCCGATCTCCTGAGAGTACGCTACGCTCGCAAGATTTATGTCGAGCAGATATTTTACAAAGGAGAATGAAGCAGGTCTGCCGGAAAGTAATTTTAATCCTGCCGGGTTATAAAAAATAACATCAATGTCGTCGTTGTTTGCCAGGAAGCTTCCGCCCAGAGATGCGGCTCTGGCGCTCATATCGATCCTTAAAAAATCAAAAGTCGCCTGGCTGTAGGAAGTAGTAAATCCGGATAAAATTATTATAAAAAACAACGGGACAAATTTTTTCATAAAATTCCTAAAAATTCCTCGCCTTATTTAAGGATATTATGAAATAAAGGCAAGAGCTCTGAGATATTAGTGTACAGCGTATAGTGGTTTAGCGTTCAGTTTATTGTTCTACTTCTAATGTTTCGGTATCGCTTTTACCTTTTCTTAATTCTTCCCTGGCGATCTTTGCAAGCTTTTCATAATTGGCTTTAATTCTTTCCAGCTCTTTATCTTCAAGCTCTTCAAGGTCGAGCAGCACATTATGTGCACCTTTGATAGAACGGATTAGTTCATCAAGTTTAATTTGCATTGCTTCTGTGTCGCGGTTTTGTGTATTCTGAATTAAAAACACCATCAGGAAAGTTATGATTGTTGTTCCTTTATTTATAACAAGCTGCCAGGTGTCACTGTAATGAAATACAGGACCAGTAACTGCCTAGAGAATTATAATAAGCACTGCAAGCATAAAAATTTTCGGATGCCCTGTTGCAGCGGCAGCCCATTTTGCGAATCTTGCAAATGAAATTTTTGAGTTCATATTTTTAAATCTTTTGCTGTTAAAATATAAAATCTACTTCTCAATTCTGTGCAGAAAATCCCTGATGACCCTGTTATTTTCATCCGGGTTATCCTGCATCGAACAGTGCCCGGCGTCGGGAATGATGGCGGCTTCAGAACCCGGCACAAGGCTCTGATAATATTTCACAGTTACGGGTCTTGCTTCATCATATTGTCCGCCGATAAAAAGCACTGGAATTTTTATATTTCCTAATTTACCAGTTGAGTTGTAATCTTTTAAATTTCCTGAAAGTGTAAATTCACTTTGTCCATCCATATGCACATAAACGTTCATTCCGGTTTGGGCAAATGCGCTGTCAAGATCGGCAGACCATGGCTGCTTTCGCGCAAGGTATAACCTGTAATAATAATCAACAGCGCGCTGGTATGCGGGCGAATCATAAGTCCCGTTTTTTTCATTTACGCGTATTGCTTTCTGAATAGAGTCGGGAAGTGTTGCAATTAATGTGTCAGCATCTTTTACCCATCTTGGAATGTCCAAAGCAGGCCCGCTGAGTATTAATGCTTTCACTCCTTCGGGATGTGCAAAATAATATTCTGTTCCTAAAATTGTTCCCCATGAGTGCCCGAAGATATAAAAATCTTTTAAGCCGAGTGCGTCGTGAATTTCTTTTAGTTCTTTAACATAAGCTTCGATTGTCATTAATGTTGTATCGGTAATTCTGTCGGAGCGTCCGCAGCCGAGTTGATCAATAAATATAACCGGTCTTTCATCTCCGAGTGCTGCCATTGGCTTAAGGTAATAGCTCGGCACGCCGGGTCCACCGTGAAGCAAGAGCAGCGGCGTTTTATTTCCTGTACCGGTAATTTTATACCAGACTTTTCCGCCGGTTACATTTATATATCCTTCACGCGGAGTAAGATCGTTTGACTTACATCCCTGAAATAATAACACTAATAAAACAATTGCGGGGAAAAAAAGTTTGACTGGTTTCATTGCCTCCTCCTGAAATTAAAAATTAGTAAACATTATTTTTTTGAAAGAAAAAATATAGAGCACTCTTGAGAAATTTCAGTTTTCAATGACAAAATTTATACAAAATTAGTCAACTTCAAAGGATTTTTTTATGCGATTAAGCAGCATGACCAGCGGACTTAATTTTAATTATAACAACCAACTGTAAAAATATTTGTTCTTCCAGTTTACGATTGAAATGCCATAGCCAGTTTTATCTTTCAGATATTTCTCTTTATAGCTTTTCAAAATCTCCCCGATTTTATCAAAGTCTGTTTCAGATTGGTAGATAAAATATCTTGCAGGTGCATTATAGTAGTAACCGCTGGCTACAACAGGGTATGGGATTTTCCCGCCGGATGGAAATTTAAATTCAGTTATATTGATCTTTGAGCGAAGAGTATCAATGAAATCTTTGTAGATTGAACTATCCTGAGTTAAAGTACCGCATAGATAAACAAATGAATTTACGGGATAACGCCAGACCGTCTTAAACCTGACGTGTGTGTTGCCTGTTGAATCTTTATCGAAGGAAATGGATGAGTCTGTTATAACTACTGAATAGTTATTTGTTAAGCCGCTGCTCTTGATAGTTAAATTATAGTTTCCAGGTGTTATATCAAGTATATCTCTTGAATTTGCCGGACCAAGTGCAGTAAGGCAAATATTGGGCGCAAGAATTCCTGTTACATTTACATCAATGTAGCCTGGATTTATTTTTACATTTCTCTGTATAGTATAATTAAGACAAGGATATATTTTTCGTGTTGACATTTGAAAAAATAAATCAGGCGTGGCTGGCTGAATTGTAAGATTTAGTTCAGTTATGCCAATTATCAGGTCACCTTCTACCGGCTGTGCAGTATCGTTAGTGCCAAGTTCATTGCATGAAGATGTCAGTAATAAGAGGAGGAAAGCAAAGAGATAAAAAATTTCCTTTTTCATATCTATCCCCGGGAAGTTAATTTCAATTTTGTATCAAATATATCACTCTCCTCAGAGCAGTTCAAGTGAAAAAACATTTTTCATTTATGTTTTTCTCAAGTTGCTTCTTAAAGAAAGGGAGAGGGCTGTTTTTCAAATGCCTAAGCCAAAAATTCCTGAAACATCTTTAGGCAGCTCAAAGTTAAAAATCCGGTGATTTTCTTATCTTGCTTGCATAATCAGGTTTGTTTAATTTTATATAAATAAAAATCAGGAGATAAAAAATGAACACGCTAAAGACAGTATTTTTAATGACAATGATGATGGTCCTTTTCATTCTTGTCGGCGGACTTATCGGCGGAAGGTCCGGTATGACCATCGCATTTATTTTCGCCCTCGCAATGAATTTCGGCTCTTATTGGTTCTCTGATAAAATAGTTCTCAAAATGTACCGTGCAAAAGAAGTTACTGAGGAAACTGCCCCGAAATTTTATAATCTTGTTCAACAGCTTGTGCAAAATGCAAATCTTCCTATGCCGAAAGTTTATGTGATAGATGACCCGACACCAAACGCATTTGCAACCGGAAGGAATCCTGAACACGCAGCAGTTGCTGCAACAACCGGAATTCTGCAGGGGTTAAATAACGAAGAGCTTGCCGGAGTTATTTCTCACGAGCTTGCACATGTAAAGCATAGGGATATTTTAACTGGAACTATCGCTGCCACACTTGTTGGTACGATAACTTTCATAGCTCAGATGGCTGGCTGGGCGATGATGTTTACGGGCAGGGCAGGCAACAGCAGGGATGATGACAACGGGCTGGCAGGATTATTTTTAATTATACTTGCACCGATCGCAGCCACACTTTTGCAGTTAGCTATTTCACGTTCGAGGGAATTTGCTGCTGATGAGGGAGGCGCAAAAATCTCGGGCAAACCTCTTGCTCTGGCTTCTGCTTTACGAAAGATATCAGGTGCCAATGAAATGAAACCTGTTAATAATGTCGGTCCTGCAACCGCACATATGTTCATTGTTAATCCTTTACGAGGCGGCGGAGTGATGAAATTATTTTCAACTCATCCTCCTGTTGAGGAAAGAATAAAGAGATTGCAGGAGATTGCACAAGCAGGGTAGATTTCGGAATGCGGATTTCGGAATTCCAATCGGTCTGTTAATATCATAATTTGGTATTTCACTTTTTGTAATTATTAGGAAATCAGTAATGAGGGTTTAATCTGTTTTGCTCATTAAAAGGAGTCATATAAGCATTAATACTTTTAAAATTTTATTTCTAATACTGTTTTTGTTTCTGTGTTCGTGGGCGCCTGCTCAATCTAAAACTAATCTGGAAATATTTTACAGCCTTGTTGATTCTTCAGTAGTCAGAATTAATAACGCCGTTCCTTCATCCATAAAAGAAATAAAAATTAATTTTAACGGCGGGAAATATTTTTCAGTTTTTCAGAACCAGGTGATCTACAATTTTGTAAATCTTGGAAGAACTGTTATTCCTGATTCGGCTTACGATCCACATTCTACAAAGATTAATTATGCACTTGAAAATGCTGGAGTGCAGTATGGTGAAATGGAAAGGGACGGATTCTTTGGAGGTTTCCTTCTGCCGAGGAAGCTTAAAATTGATGGGAGCTACTCTGTAGAAAATGGTGTTGTTACTCCGGGAGATTTCCACTTTGCTTACCAGGATACTATCTCTGTGGATGATATCGAAAACCTGGAAAACCCTTCATTCCCTTTTACGCAGGGGAAAGTGCCGCCCGAGCCTTTTTTCTCAAGTCTCTTTGAACCTGTTGTTGCAATAGGAAGCGCTGCTTTAGCAGTTATTTTATTCTTTACAGTAAGGAGTAAATAGGGGATGAACAGCCGGAAGAGAAATACCTTTGAAGCCTGTTCAATTTTCAGTATAATTGTAACTTATATTTCCAAAATTTAATCTCTATGCGAAATTTATTAGTGCTTTTAGTTTTATCATTTTCAATCTGGGGCTGCGGCTCAAGCGTTGACACCTCTAATTTCACAGCAAAGCAGCGCCTGGATTATGCAATGAAACTTTATCACGATGAAAATTATCTCGATGCTGTTCAGGAGTTTCAGGCGATCATTCTTCAGTACCCCGGTAATGAAGTAGTTGAAGATGCTCAATATTATCTTGCTGAAGCAAGATTTCAGCGCCACGAATATATTCTGGCAGCTTATGAATTCAGCAAATTAATTAAAATGATGCCGGCAAGTAAGTTTGTTCCCGATTCTCAGTTCATGCTTGCGGAGTGCTACTACAAGCTATCACCTGATTATCGCCTCGAACAAAAATATACCAGGAAAGCTATACAGGAATTTCAGGCTTTTATAGATTTTTTCCCTACAAATGAAAAAGTAAAAGAAGCCGAGCAGAAGATCTCTGAAATGAATGATAAACTTGCGCATAAAGAATACAACACTGCACAGATCTATGATATAATGGAAGATTATAATGCTGCATTGATTTATTATACACTTGTTGTAGAAGATTATCACGATACAAAATATGCGCCGATGGCTTTGTATGATAAAATAAAATTGCTTGCTTCAAGGAACAGGAATAAGGAAGCATTGGAAGAGATTTCAAAATTTTTGGAAAGGTACCCTGACAATACGAATATTAATGAGCTAAAAGAACTTAAAACTTCTCTCGAAACAAAAATATCTTCTTCAAAATAAAGAGTATGACAAGGAAAGTCAGCGAATCACAAATCACGATGACAGAACTGGTGCTGCCAAATCATACGAATCAGCTCGGGAAATTGTTGGGCGGGCAATTGATGCACTGGATTGATATTTGCGCTGCGCTCTGTGCGTCAAAGCATAACCAACGCGTTTGTGTTACAGCGTCTGTCGACAGGATAGATTTTCTCCATTCAATAAATCTTGGCGATGTTGTTACATTAACTGCTTCGCTGAACAGAGTTTTTAATACTTCGATGGAAGTAGGAGTTAAAGTTTTTGCTGAGTCATTTAAAGAAGGAATAAAAGTTCACACAAACACGGCTTATTTAACTTTTGTAAGTGTTGATACGAGCGGAAGACCAGTAAAAGCAATTGAATCGGTACCGGAAACACCAGAAGAAAAGAGAAGATATGAAGAAGCCCTGCAGAGGAGAGAGAACAGGCTTAAGAACAGAACTAAAACAAATTAGCTTCGTGCTGTTTGTTATTTTCCTGTTTAATGATTCTTACTCTCAGATTCCGATAAACGGTTTTTGCAAATTCAACAGCTTCAATGTTGATACTGATTATACATCACTTTTCCCGATGAATTTTAACAAAGACTCGCACACAGACCTTCTGCTTTTTAATCCGCAGAAAAAACTGCTGAATCTTTTGCCGGGCAATAAAGGCGGAACATTCGGCAGAAAAATAAAATTTAATCTTCCTTATGAAATCACAAAAATTATTTCTGTCAGCGACCATTCTAAAAAAGTTAAGGGATATGCATTTACGTCACGGAAAAACAGGCGTATGGGAATTTATTACTTCACAAAAGGGGGCAAGCCCTATCTGGAAAAAGTTTTTAAGTTCGATTCGTATCCTGAGAATATATCATCAGCTTATTTGAATAATAAAAATTCCGAAAGTTATCTGATATCCGGCAGCGCTTTTAACGGCTTATCAATTATTTCAGAAGTGAAAAATCGTTTTGAAGAAAAAAAAATCGCTGTAAACCAGAGCTTTACCAATGCAATATTTGTTGATCTGAATAATGACGGCTATGCTGATATTGCCGCTTACAATTTAATAGCACACACCATGGACTTTTATCATAATAACGGCAAAGACAGGTTCAGAAAAGTAAGAGATTTATCAGTCAATGGAAGGATTAATTCACTCCAGAGTTTTGATGTGAATCTTGACGATTACCAGGATCTTATCTACTCACTTGATAACTCTGTAAATATTCTTTATGGCGATTCTGTTTCATCTTATGAAAATAAAATAACAATTGAAACATTATACCATCCTGACAAAATAATACTTGGTGATTTTAACCGGGATGGCAGAATAGACATTGCATATATAAACCGGAAGAATGAAATACTTTCTGTAATTTTTGCAAAAGGTAATTATGAATTCTATCCCGAAATAATTTACCTGAAGAAACAAGGGCTTGCTGATATTATTCCGTACTACAGTAAATTTATTAACGGTATTGCAATGGTGAGCACGAAAGGATTTGTTTATACAATCACTAACCTTTTATCAATGACTTCAGATGTTGATATTTCTTTAGGCGCAGAGCCTGGGGCAATATCTTCCTTCGACATGGATAATAACGGAATAATTGATCTTTGTTTTGTGGATAATTTTAATAACACTCTGAAGTTAGTGATAAGGAATAATGCCGGTGTTCCGTCTCTTCTTTATTCAACAAATCTTTTTGAGACTGAAAAGAAAATTGAAGTTGATAATTCCAACCCGAAGATCAAAACTTTTTACTGCTACAGCCCCGGTAAAAAATTAATAGAGGTTATATCATATAATTTTTCGGAGGGGAAAACAGATAGGAGCTCGCTTTACACAAGTGGGAAAATCAGTGATGTCAAAGTTCAGGCAGACAAAAATGGGAACGAGAAAGTATTTGTGGTTTATCTGAAAGATGGAAACCTTGGCTTAAGCGAATACATACACAGCGGCTTCAGGTATAACATAAGTGACTACACAGGTATTGCTTCAAACGTGACAGCAGCAAATTTAACAATTGTGAAAACACCCGAAATATTTTATTGGCAGCAAAAGGATAACAACCAAACGCTGTACAGTGTTTCTTTAACTGGTAATTTCAAAAAAGCGGTGAGATATTTCCAGGTTCCTGTAAGCAGTGCATTATTAGTGAATTCATTTGCCGGGGATCTTTTTAATAAAGATGAGGCAGTCTCATTAAGTTTTTTTGAATCTGCGAAAGGAAGTTATGCACTTCTTTCAAGCGGGAGGTCGCCTTCAATAATAGTAAGCAAGGATGTTATAAATCATTTTAGGATTAAAAATAAAAATCAGCTATTTTTTGGGGAAATGAAACCGGGCGGCTTGAAAAAGCTTTTTATCTATGTCCCCGGCGAAGCTGCCCTCCACAAAATAGATTTTGTTAACAGAGGCAGAGAAATTGTAATTACAAAAATTAGTGAAGCCAGTCACGTTGAGAGTTACTTTGTTAAAAATATGAATTATAAAGATTATCATTTTGTTTATTCCGATCCTATAGATGGCTGCATAAAAATAAAACAGATAAACCGATGAAAAAATATTTGCCGTTACTGTTTATTTCCGTTCTCACTTTTTCAGCTTCAGCACAGCAGTACTCAATAACACAGCTTGATTCGATTTATAATAAATATATTCAGCTTAGAGAAGGCGTTGTACGGCAGGCGCCTGAGGGAAACGCGGCTTCAGGATCGCAGCATGAAAGCGTTAATGATAAATGCGGTTTTGGTATGGTGAACATTATTAAGTTGAACCTCGACAGATTTTTGCCGGAACAGCAGAAAGTTTTGCGAAAAATATTGCAGCGCCCTCCTACGGATACCAGCATTGTTTCACCCAAAGGATTTTTCAGAATACATTTTTATAAGAGCGGTGCAGAAGTCCCGAAATTTGATGTTAACCTTTTTGCAGTTGCTGCTGATTCTGCATATAATTTTGAAATAAATTATCTTGGTTACGCACCTCCTCCTTCAGATAACGGAGCCGGCGGAGATAACAGGGTAGATATTTATATAATTAATCTTGGTAATCTCTACGGCCAAACTGAATTTGATACAGAGGTCACTCCCGGAAGCAACAGGTATACTTCTTTCATTGATGTTGATAATGACTTTGCAGGCTTTTTTACTACAGGGATAAACGCCGCTCGGGTAACGATCGCACACGAGTTTCATCATACTATACAAGTCGGCAATTACATATACAGAGACTCTGATGTTTTTTATTACGAGCTGACCTCAACCTCTATGGAAATTTTTGTGTATCCTTCCATAAAAGATTACCTGCAGTATCTCCCTTCATATTTTAATAATACTGATATTGGATTTGCAAAACAGTCCGGTTACAATATGGCGATCTGGAATGTATATCTCCAAAAGAAATTCGGATACGGAATAATCAAACAGCAGTGGGAACTTATGCCCACGTTGAATGCGCTGGCTGCCATAAATGCAAGTTTGACTAAAGATGGATCTTCATTCGGTAAAGAATTTAGTGGATTTGGTATCTGGACTTATTTTACAAATTATCGTTCTGTTGCCGGCAAATATTTTAGTGATGCGGCTCTTTATCCACTGGTGCGTCCACTGTCATCACTATCAATTACTCCTCCATCAAAATCAGTTCAGGTAAATACTAAAGCAGCTACGAACAATTTTATCACATTTGTTAATACTTCATCACAGGATACTTTGGCTGCTATGATTTCAAATATAGATTACCAGGCTGGTATTGACAGCCCGAATGCTTCTGCAGCTTTTCAGTATTTTCTCTATACAGATACAACAAGCGGAACGTTTAAATTAGCGTCAAAATATTCAGCATCTTTATCAGTAACTAAACCACAAAGCTGGCTCAGCTCAGAGTTTTTGAATAATAAATTAATCAGAACCGATACTGTAGTTGTTCCTCAACCTCCTACGGCTATTGCTTATGCTTTTCCATCGCCGTTTTATTATGGACAGCATTATTCATTTGGTTCACAGATTTTTATTCCGGTTTCAGCTAATAATGACGGCACCGCTGATGTGAATATTTACTCAGTCTCAATGAACTTGGTTTACTCGAACAAGGCGGCGGTTTTCAATAATAACGGGCATCCTGTTGTTTCCTGGAATGCACTTAGCTCATCAAATAAAAGGCTGGCTACGGGAGTTTATTTTTATGTTACAAAATCGGCAGATAATGTTATCAAGGGTAAACTGGTGATATTTAATGAGTAATTATCAACTGTGCGGTGAAGCGGTTTCAAAAAATTTTGGAAGAAGATTAATTTTTCAGAATCTGAATTTCCGTTTCACCGGTTCCGGTGTGTACGGGATATCAGGTCCGAACGGAGCCGGAAAATCTACCCTGATAAAAATTATTGCGGGCGTAAATTCTCCCTCTGCAGGAAAAATAATTCATAAGATTGGTGATAAGGTAATTATCCCTGAAAAGCTTCATAATCTTATAGGGTTTATTTCTCCATATCTTGTTCTTTACGAAGAATTCAGCGCCTGGGAAAATCTTGAGTTCTTTGCACGGATCAGAAATATAAAATTCGATAAGGAAAAAGCTGCATCATTGCTCGGCGATTTTCTTCTCTACGATAGAAAAGACGATCAGGTAAGAACTTATTCATCGGGAATGAAGCAGAGAATGAAATTTATTTTTGCTTTGATGCATTCGCCTGAATTGCTCCTTTTAGATGAACCGACTTCAAATCTTGATGATGAAGGTAAAAATACTGTTTATAAAATGATAGAAAGAGTAAGCAGTGAAAGAATTGTTATAATTGCTTCAAATGAAAGAACCGATATAGCGTTATGTACTGAAACGATAATGTTAGCAAAATTTTAAAAATGAAAAACAAAAAATTTCTTACACTTAAACTTACACCTGCCTGCCGGCAGACAGGCTTGAACTTATTCAAGTAGAAGTTTAAGTGTAAGTTTAAGTAAAGATCATTATGCACTCAAAAGCTTTTGCATTATTTCTTAAAGATTTTCGTTCTGAGTTAAGAACCCGCTATGCGGTGAACTCTCTTGCAATGTTCATTTTGGTTGCAATCAGCGTGATATTGTTTTCGATCGGGCAGGAGAAAATTCCTCAGAGCCTCACGGGGGGATTATTCTGGGTAGTGATTTTCTTTTCAGCGATGTCCGGTTTAGCACGTGCTTTTGTATCAGAAGAGGAGAGGGGAACAACTTTAACTTTGCAGTTGATCGCTTCGCCTTCAACTATTTTTACAGGGAAATTGTTATTCAATCTCATACTTGTTTTCCTGATGAATATTGTCATTGCAGTTTTATATTCAGCATTGTTTGATGAGTTTGTGATCAGAAGCTTTTATTTATTTGTTCTTACTTTTGTGTTATCGAATTTCGGGCTTGCCATATCTTCAACGATAATAGCGGCGATCATTTCGAAAGCCGGTTCAAAGGGAACACTTTACCCTGTATTATCGTTTCCGATTTTATTGCCTTTAATTTTAACTTCAGTTCAATTAACTTCGAACTGTATGGTTGGCACAAGTTTTGCGGAATCTAAAGTCGATTTAGCTGTAATTGTTTGTTATGATGTAATTATGCTTACGGCTTCTTATATGTTGTTCGATTTTATCTGGAAAGATTAACAGCAGATTATTTATTAATTATAAATTAAAAAGATTATGATCTGGAAAACGTTTTTATTTCTTTTATTATGCTTCGTCTCCATAGCAGGAATTTCTTTTCCCATTGTTGAGAACCCCGTTCATTGGTATCAATATCCTATGATTAAAGGGCTTGAGGAAAATGCCAAAATTATTTTTTTCCATGTCCCAACGGCATGGCTTACAGTAGTTGCATTTTTTATGTCGACCGTTTACAGCATTCAATATCTGAGGAAAAAAAATCTTGATGATGATGCAAAATCTTACACGGCTGCTCAGCTTGGAATAATTTTTTGTATACTTGCAACAGTTACAGGAGCTATCTGGGCAAAATTTGCCTGGGGTTCATACTGGAGCTGGGATCCGAGGCAGACAAGCATTTTTGCTTTACTATTAATTTACGGAGCGTGGTTTGCACTTCGTTCGTCAATTGAGTCAGAAGAAAAAAGAGCGAGTCTGTCTTCCGTTTATTCAATCATTGCATTTCTTACAGTCCCGTTTTTCATTTTCATTATGCCAAGGATAATGCTTGGGTTACATCCCGGGGCTGAAAGTATTGAAGATGGTAAGGTAGTTCAAAGCGCCAGCCCGGTTGTAGATTTTAAAATGAATGGGAATATGCTGCTGATATTTTTTCTTTCGCTTATTGCCTTCACAATCCTTTACTTCTGGATGTGGAGAGTCGGATATAAATCTTTGATTTACAGGGACAAAATTCTTAAACAATCTTCGAGAGGCTAAACTTGGAAGGATTTTATAAATTTCTATCGAACAATTCAATTTTCATTGTAACATTTATTGTACTAATTGTCTGGGCAGGCGTATTCTTTTACCTGAACAGTATAGATAAGAGGATCAGGCAGATTGAAAAAGAGAATAAAGGAGAAAGGAATGAAAAATAAATATATCTTCGGCGGCTTAATTATCGTAATATTTTTAGGCTTGATGGTTTATCTTTTTACACAAAGCAATATTCAATATGAAAGCAACTTTGCAGTTGTTATGGCAAAAGATAAAATAGTCAAAGCGACCGGAAGCTGGGTAAAAGAAAAAAACTATGAAATAAATAAAGAGAACAAAACATTCTCTTTTTATTTGCAGGATGAGCACGGTAACATAATGAAAGTCGTTTACAATGGAACGATACCTAACAATTTTGAAAGCGCTAAAAGTGTTGTAGTTACCGGCAGGTATGAGAACGGATATTTTCACGCAAAGGATATTCTGACGAAATGTCCCAGCAAGTATGAAGGTGAAAATGTAAAAACATCCGGTCTATGATTTTTAAACTCTATAGCGGTGCTTTAAATTCCGCACTTAATAAAATTCAGATATTATGAGGAAAAAATGGCAGGAAGTATAGTTTTATCGTTAGCATTATTGTGCAGTATTCTGGCGATGGTGATGTATTTTCTTAATTACCGTGGTTATAAGAATACTCTTGGTTATGCGCGCGTTGCATACCATGCAATGGCAATGCTGGTAATAATAGCAGCAGCTTTATTATGGCATGCAATTCTAACACACTCCTATGAATATAAATATGTTTATGATTACAGCAGCAGCGATCTGCCGCTTGGTTATTTACTTGCAACTTTCTGGGGAGGGCAGGAAGGGAGCTTTATGCTCTGGCTGCTTTTGACATCAATTATCGGGTTGATCCTTCAGTCTTATTGTTCTAAAAGAGGTGATCTTGAACCGAGAGTTATGGCTGTTTTCACGCTTGCGATCACTTTCCTTTTGGTAATGGTTTCACCGATGTTTAAAAATCCTTTCGAATACATCTGGATAAATCCTGTTTTTATAAGTACAAAGGATATTAACCCTTCATTTTTCTCTTTACCTTTTCTTCAGAATTTTATCTACAGCGACGGGCAGTCAAACCAGCAGTTCGTTAAAATGAGTTCTGACCTTTATGCTGCACTTGCCTCTTCAGGAATTTCAGTAAACCAGTTCATAATAAACGGCAAAGGATTAAATCCGCAGCTGCTGAACTTCTGGATGCAGATACACCCGCCTGTTTTGTTCACCGGTTTTTCGATGTCAACCGTTCCGTTTTCATTTGCGATGGCAGCAATGATGAAAAACGATTACAGAGATTGGGTTAAGCAGTCTTTTCCATGGGTACTCGCAGGGACAGGAATTTTAGGTCTGGGAATAATGCTCGGCGGATACTGGGCTTATGAAATGCTTGGCTGGGGTGGTTATTGGGCTTGGGACCCTGTTGAAAATTCGAGCCTCATTCCCTGGCTCGTTGGTGTAGCTTCTATTCATACGCTTTTAGTTCAGAGGAAAAGCCAGGCAAAAGGTGGTATTGGAAAATTTGCAAAGACAAATCTCGTCCTTTGTTTACTGACTTATGTATTAGTTCTCTACGCTACCTTCCTTACGCGAAGCGGTGTTTTAGGCGATGCCTCCGTTCATTCATTTGTTGATCCTGGAATGCTGGTATATTTGTTCCTGATAATTTTTATCGGCGCTTTTATTGTAATCGGGTTCGGTACGTTGATCTACAGATGGAGATATTTAAGCGATAAAATACAGGCTGAAGAAAGCCTTCTCTCCCGTGAGCTTGCATTGTTCACTGCAGCAATAGTTTTGTGTGCATCAGCAATAATAGTGTTTGTTGGAACGTCGGCACCGTTAATCAATCACTCGGTTGAAACAAGTTTTTATAACGAGATGCATCTACCCATTGTAATTATAATTGGATTGCTGAACGGATTAAGCCTTCTTATAAAGTGGAAACATTCGAAAGGGCAGGAGCTTTTGAAGAAATCAGTTTTCTCAATTGCTTCATCAATTATTTTTACTGCTGCTGTTGCACTCTTTGCAGGTATAACAAATTTAATGGTGATTTTGATGCTGCTTGCAACGGCGTTTTCATTATTTGTCAACCTGGAGATTGCCGTTAAGATAATCCGCGGGAATATGAAAATGCTTGGTGCTTATGTTGCACATATCGGTATTGCGATTTTTATTCTTGGAGTAATTGGTTCAGCAATTTACAGCAAAGAAGTTGATGTTGATCTTGTGAAAGGACAGCCGAAAGAAGCATTCGGTTATAAAATGACTTTTGTAGGCTGGCAGCCGATTGATAACGGTAAAAAATATGCTTTCAATATTCACCTAGATAAAAACGGAAAAGAATTTCACATTAGCCCGGTTATGTATATCGCCGAGTACAACAACAGCTTAATGAGAGAACCGGCAATTAGAGTCGGGATGACAAAAGACCTTTACATTTCTCCTGTTGGTTATGATGAAGGAGATTCTGAAGGGCAGTCAGCTTCTTTAAAGATTGGACAGGAAACAGACTTCGGCGGAGTAAAAATAAAATACGCAAGTTTTGATCAGCCAAACATTGCCAGTATGACCAGCGGTGGTGAAATTAAAATGGGAACTAAACTTATTGTTACGAAAGGCGGAACTACATACAACGCAGAACCGAAGATTGAAGGGAGTATGGGCAACTTTAAATATGTTCCGGCTGAAATTAAAGAAGCTAACCTGAAAGTAGAGATCAAAAAAATTGATCCGCAAAGCCAGCAGACGGATTTTGTTTTTTCAAAAATTGTTGCAGATAAGTCGCAAAAAACTCCAAAAGAGGTTCTGTCAATTCAGGCAAGCATAAAACCTTTTATTAGTCTTGTATGGATAGGTGTATTGATAATGGTGCTGGGATTTTTCGTTTCGGTTGCAAGAAGACTGAGTGAGTCCTTAGTCTGATTTAACAGCAGTTCTTAAATCTATCCCCCTCTTTAAACCTGCTCTCCGCAGACAAGGTAGCCAACTGCAACAGGCTATTAAAGACTCTGAAAATTATTAAAGCTAGTGCCCTTCCAACTTAATCTTTTAATAAACGGAAGAGCACAGTGTCGGTCGTTAGACTCCGATAGAGTCAAACGGACTCTGACGAGCTGCAACTCAATGAAACCTCAATATTTGTACAATCATTTAGTTGCAGACGCACTAAGTTTAGCTAATCGAAAAATATTATGTTTAATGGTAACACAATTTTCGTGAGTAGTTACAATGTTAAAATATAAATTTGGGTTAGGCAGAAAAGTTGCTGTAATTGTTGTAATCGCCTTATTATTTTTTAGCCTTTGTTTTGCTTTTTTTGCTCATGTAACTGGTTACAAAATGCTTGAGAAACAAGCACAGGCAAAAGCAGATGGAATTGCTGAGTTTGGCAAAGGTATCTTAGAGCATTTGATGGTTGAGGGCAAGCCGGAAATATTAAATAGAGTGTTAAAATCGGCAATAATTTCTCCACAGATCAACGATGTTATGATATTAGATAAGGACGGTATAATAACCGTTCGTTCGACTAATAAAGATATAGGCAAAAAATTTAAGTTAGCTAATTTACCTGACGTAAGCGCAATCTCAAAAGAAAGTTTCTTCCCTGTTGTAGAAAATAAAAACCATTTTCAATATGTAGTTAACCCGGTATTTAACAAACCTGAATGTTACTCCTGCCATGAAAGCTCGGAGAAAATTTTGGGCTATTATGTTGTTAAAGCTTCGATGGATGATCTCCTGAAAGTTGCCCGGGAACACCGGTTCTTAAACATTACTCTTATGCTTGTAATTGTATTTGGCGTAGGTGTAACCATATTGTTAGCGCTTCATTACATTATTATTAAACCTGTCAATAAATTAAAACAGCATATGAACAAAATCAGAGACGCTGTTAACCATTCTGAAACTTTTGATGATACACAATTCTCGCTGCTGTGTGAATCTAAAAGGAATGATGAAATATCGGATCTTGAAAAAGCTTTTAATAAGTTGATAAACCGTTTAAATGAAAGTAAGACTAAGCTGAATGAGATGCACCAGAATCAGCTTGAGCAGGCAGACAGGATGTTTACAGTAGGAGAGATGGCTGCCAGCCTCGCTCATGAAATTAAGAATCCTATTTCAGGCGTAATTGGAGCGTTGCAGGTTTTTGACTCAGAAACTCAAAGCGGTGATGCAAAGAAAGAAATTATTGGTGAGATGATGTCTTTGCTGAAAAGGGTGAATAACGCAGTGAATGATTTGTTAAGCTACGCAAGACCCAAACCGCCTGTTTTTAAAAATGTAGATGTAAAATCGCTTATCAATAAAACTTTATCACTTATCACTCCATTACTACAAGATAAAAAAATAAACTATAACGTTGTGCTTGAAGATGAATCGCTAATTATGTCTGCCGATTCCAACCAACTGCAGCAAGTATTGTTTAACCTAATGCTTAACGCTCTTCAAGCAATGGGTAACGAAGGGACATTAAATATTTTTGTGAAAAAGAAAGAAAATTCTGTTGAGATAGAAGTCATAGATAATGGAGCTGGTATAAAGCCGGAAACACTTCCGTTTCTTTTCAAACCATTCTTTACAACCAAACATAAAGGCACGGGCTTGGGTCTTGCTATCTCAAAAAGGATAATTGAACAGCACAGCGGCAGTATCGGGATAACAAGCGAAGCTGGAAAGGGCACAAAAGCAAAAATTTCTTTACCTCTTAAGCAAAACGGAAAATAATTATGAGAGCGGAAACAATACTTGTTGTTGACGACGAAAAATTAATACGATGGTCGCTTAAGCAAAATTTACAGAAAGAATCCTATAATGTTTTGGAAGCGGAGACCGTTAAAGCAGCTTTAGAGCGGGTTTCTGAATTCGAACCCGATTTAATTATTTTGGACCAGCGCCTGCCTGACGGAACCGGTATAGAATTCATTCAAAAATTAAGAGAGATCTCTTTTGATAATCCTATCGTTATGTTGAGCGCTGTCGATACTTCAAATGTTGCGGTGCAGGCGATGAAACTTGGTGCTTTCGATTATATTACGAAGCCCATTAACATTGATGAGCTTAAGATTGTAATTGAAAAAGCTATGGAGTCAATCCGCTTAAAAAGACAAATTGCATTGTTGAGGAATGAGCAGAAGAAACAGTTTGGTAATCTTGTAATGATTGGAGATTCACCGGCGATGAAAAAATTGTTTAATATGATTTCCAGGATTGCTGCAAGCGATTCGTCTACTGTGCTTGTTACCGGTGAAAGCGGCGTGGGAAAAGAATTAGTAGTTAGAACAATCCATGCACTGAGCGGAAGAAAAGATAAATGTTTAATGGCTGTCAACTGCGCTTCACTTACCGAGTCATTAATCGAGAGCGAATTGTTTGGTCATCAAAAAGGAGCTTTTACAGACGCTAAAGACCTAAAAAAAGGGATGTTCGAACTTGCTGACGGCGGCACAATTTTCTTAGATGAAATTGGCGACATCTCCCCCAGCCTGCAGGTTAAACTGCTGAGAGTACTGGATCAAAAATCGTTCAAGAGAGTAGGCGGCACATCGGAAATTTCTGTAGATGTAAGAATAATTACAGCAACCAATCAACCACTTGAGAAGAAAGTTGAGGAAGGAAAATTTAGAGCTGATTTGTTCTACCGTCTTAATGTCGTTCATCTTC
>JAKAGZ010000080.1:5298-8120 GCA_021815365.1 Bacteroidota bacterium | reverse complement strand
AAATATTAACGGATTAAAATTCCCGGGCTGATTTATTTCACTTACTGAAATTACGCAGATAGAGAGATGACATCTTTTGCTTCTAAAAAATATACCGATAAAAACAACAGTACTTCCGAAAAAATAAATATCTATTCTTTTATAAAAGATGTCATCTCTTGCTTCGTTATTGTTTGCGTAACTTCAGTTACTTACATGGATTTTGTAATCTTGCAATTTTGAAATTTTTTCATCAGTACTTTTTCATCTTCTTCCACAAATTCTTCAGCCACTCTTTGATTTTTTTCTCCTGACCCTGTTCTGAAGGAAAATAAAACTGCGAACCTTTCAGCTCTTCAGGAAAATAATTTTCTTCCACGAAATGATTTTCAAAATCGTGTGCGTATTTGTAATTTTTCCCGTAGCCTATATCCTTCATTAATTTAGTCGGTGCATTCCTGATATGCAGCGGAACCGGATACAGCGGATTATTGCGGACTGCAGAAAACGCATTCTCTATCCCCATATATGACGCATTACTTTTTGGCGAAGAAGCCAGGTATGTTGCACACTGCGCTAAAATGATCCGCGCTTCCGGCATGCCAATCTTATCTACAGCTTCGAAAGCCGCTTCAGCAAGCACAAGTGCATTTGGCGAAGCGTTACCAATATCTTCTGAAGCGAGCACAACCATTCTTCTTGCAATGAACAACGGGTCCTCTCCCCCTTCAAGCATTCTTGCAAGCCAGTAAAGAGCCGCATCAGGATCACTGCCCCTGATGCTTTTTATGAAAGCTGAAATTACATTGTAATGTTCCTCACCTGCTTTATCGTAAATTATATTTTTTTTCTGAACAACATTTTCAAGAACTTCTTTTGTGATACGGATTGGTGCTGAATCAATTTCCTGCACTACAGCAGCTTCAAGCACACTCAGCAATGCTCTTGCATCTCCGCCCGATAAATAAAAAAGGAACTCCTCATCAATTTCTTTTATACTAAGCCCTGAAAGAAATTCATCTTTTTTCAGAGCCGCGTCTAAGATTGCTTTCAGATCTGATTTTGACAACTCATCAAGGATGTAAATTCTTGCGCGCGATCTGAGAGCAGGTATCACTTCGAAAGAAGGATTTTCTGTAGTGGCTCCGATCAAAGTAAGCACCCCCGATTCGACAGAATGCAGCAGCGCGTCCTGCTGAGCTTTATTGAACCTGTGTATTTCATCAATAAAGAGAATAGTCCTTTTGCCATTGACTCTGTTCTTTTCCGCCGTATCAATTATCGAACGAATATCTTTTACACCAGAGGAAACAGCATTAAGCTGATAAAAATCAGATCGCGTGTGAGCAGCAATTATTTTTGCGATGGTCGTTTTGCCTGTACCGGGCGCACCCCAAAGTATGAACGAACTTAAAGTATCATTCTCTATCATCAGACGGAGAGGCTTGCCCTTGCCTAGCAGCGCCTCCTGTCCTGCAAATTCATCTATTGTTTTTGGTCTCACTCTTTCGGCAAGAGGAGTTTGTGGAATTTTATTTTTGATCATTTTACTTTTCAATCACCTTGATTGACTTCTCACCCGGTCTTTTCATCCCATATTTCTCGCGCGCAATCCGTTCAATGATTGCAGGAACTTTTCTTTGCAGCGAATCTATTTCCGCTTCGAGGTTTTTATTTTGTAGCTGCAGCTCATTGATCTGCCCATTCAATGTGTTGACCTCCTTACGGAGCTTTAAATATTTCAGTATCCCTTCCTCATTAAAAAATAAAAAAACCACACCGACGAGAAAAAGTCCAAAAAAAATATAAACCTTTAGTTTATGATTTTTAAATGAGATCATAAGAGACTCAGCTTTATTATCCTGTTGATTAATTCTTCAAAAGAAATTCCAACAGCCTTTGCCATTTTCGGAACAAGACTTGTGGAGGTCATTCCCGGAAGGGTGTTGGCTTCGAGGCAGTAAAATTCATTTTTGCTGTTCATTCTGAAATCAAGTCTGCCATAAACACTGCAGCCCAAGGCTTCGAAAGCTTTTAGAGATTCCTCCTGCAATTTTTTGGCTGTACTATCGGGAATATCTGCCGGAACAAAATATTCGCTCATTCCTTTTGTATATTTACATTCATAATCATACAGATCGTGTTTAGGCTTTATTTCCAAAACAGGCAGCGCTTCTTTATCAAGAACTGCAACTGTCAGCTCGCGCCCTTCTATAAATTCCTCCACTAAAGTTCTTTCAGAAAATTTAAATGATTCTTTCAGCCCTTCAGCAACATCTTCGGGATTTTCGCAGACCGTCAGCCCCACAGTTGAACCTTCATCATTAGGTTTGATAACGCAGGGATATCCGAATTTTTCATCAATCAATTTTTTAATCTTATCCGGATCAATATTCTTTTTTTCAACAACGAACCACTTCGGTGTGCTGATGTTAAAATGCTGGAAAATAATTTTCGACATTGTTTTATCCATCGCAACTGAGCTTGCCATCACATTTGAGCCTGTATATTTTATTCCTCTTACCTCGAGCAGCGATTGAATAGTGCCGTCTTCTCCCCATTTTCCGTGCAATCCCAAAAAGGCGAGATCAATCCCATCAAACAATGATGAGTTAACTGCCTCTAAATAATTTCTTGTGGAAACTTTTGTGAAATCTTTTTCACTGAAAAACGCGTCAGCCTCTCCGGGCTGATCTTTCCCGTACGCAGGGTCTATTAAAACTGTTTCATAGCCAAGAGTTGTCAGCGCTTTATAAATTGAAAAGCCTGATGATTTTGAAACTTCACGTTCAGAGGAAGAACCTCCCAACAAAAGAGCAATTTTAGGTTTGTTGTTTTTCATC
>JAKAGZ010000080.1:0-5198 GCA_021815365.1 Bacteroidota bacterium | reverse complement strand
TTAAAAAACATTCCGCTCATCCTGTGTCAGACCATAAGTACCTTTTGCAAGGCTGAGCAGTTCCATTATTTTTTCTTTTGGTATTTCTGTCTCGCCGCCGAGCAGCCTTGAAATAAAAATCGTCTTAGCTGTATGTTCAAGCTTTTCCATTTTAAAATATGCATCTCTTATGCTTCTGCCGAGTGTTACAGCACCGTGATTCTGAAAAAGAAAAGCCCACGAGTGTTCAATGAATGGCTCCATACTTTTCGGCAGCTCGTCTGTTGATGGAGTAGCGTATTTGCATAACGGAACTTTTCCCAGTGTCAGGATAACTTCCGGGAAAATATTTTTTGTTAAGCCTTCTCCTATAGCAGCAAATGCTGTTGCATACACAGGGTGGCAGTGAACCACCGCATTTACTTCGGGTCTTCTTGAATAAGCGAATAAATGTATTTTATATTCAGTAGAAATTTTCCCTTTACCATTTAGAATATTCCCGCCGGCATCAATTTCCATTATGTCCTCTTCGGTCACATCACCTTTACATACTGCCGACCGGGTTATTAGAATTGTGTTTTGCGGAGTTATTACAGATATGTTCCCGTCGAATGCAGATACAAAACCTTTCTCATAAACTTTGTGACAAATATCAATAAGCCCGCTTCGCAGCGAGGCAAGCCTGCTTACTTCTGACATTTGCTCTCTAACTCTTCCATTAATTTCAGGTTAATGTACCCGTCATATCCTGTAACGAGGGGCTTCTCTCCTTTCAAAAAAGAATTTTGAACAGACCTCAAAAGATAAAGAACTTTGTTCCCTCTTTTCCTGAAAGCTTTCTTCGCTTCGCCGTCAAGAAGGATTGTCAGCTTCGAAGAAACATTTTTTTTGCCAATAAAATTGTCTATCGAAAGTGCGCCTTTGTGCCCGAGAACTTCAATCCTGTTGAAAGCCTTTTTATTGCTGTACGAAACACTGAAAAAACCATAGCCTGAGTTTTTAAATTTTACAATTGCAGAAGCATAATCTTCAACATCGCATTTATAAACTATGTTATCCATCACCCCGTCAATGCTTAAAATTTCACCGCCGAAATATCTCATCAGATCTATCGTGTGAGTACCGAGGTCTCTCAAAGCACCGCCGCCGCTCTGTTTACGGTTAAACCTGAAATTATTACTGGGCGGGATATCAATATTAAAATTTATATTTACTGAAGTTAATTTCCCGAGCATCTGGGAATCAAGAATTTCTTTTGCCTTAGTTACCAGCGGATGAAAACGGTGAACATAATTTACTGCAAGATGCACATTATTTTTTTCACAGGCTTTCAGCATTTCTTCTGCCTGTGCCGAAGTTAAAGCTAACGGCTTTTCGCACAGAATATTTTTACCGGCTTCTGCGGCTTTAATTACCTGCTCATAATGATCTGCATTCACACTGCCGATATAAACTGTATTGATATCTGATCTTAAAAATTCATCGTAGCTGCTGAAATGTTTTGGTATTCCATACTTGTCGGCAATTTGTTTTGCTCTTGAAGGGGTTTTGCTGTAAACAGAATTAATAACGCTCTTTCTTAGAAATTCAAGAGCCGGAATAAAGGATTGTTCTGTAAACCTTCCGCATCCCGCCGCACCCCACCTGATCTTTTTTGTTCTTAGCTGTTTTACCATTTCAAAAAATTACTAATTACCATTTACTAATTACCAATTACCAATGACCACTTACTAATGACCAATTACCAATGACCAATTACCAATGACCAATCACAAACCTCCCGTTTCTGCTATTCAATAACTTTACTCAACTTCAGCCTGCTCATTAATTTTTTAACGGGCAGTGAATTTTGCATTATGTAAAAATGCACGCTCTGCACACCTTTGCTGAATAATTCCTCAACCTGTTTTGCAGCCCATTCAACGCCGATATCCATAACATTTTCGGGCTTGGCAGAATAAACTTCATCGGCGAGCGCATCAGGTATGTTGATATAGAAATTTTTAGGAATGCTTGCCAGGTGCGCTTTCGAGGTAAGGATTTTTATCCCGGGAATTATCGGCACGTTTATTCCTTCCTGTCTGCAAAGCTCTACGTACTTAAAATAAACTTTGTTATCGAAGAACATTTGAGTAACAATGTAATCTGCGCCGGCGTCTATTTTTTCTTTTGCAAACCTGATATCAACATTAAGATTCGGAGCTTCAAAATGTTTCTCGGGATAGCCTCCGACACCCACACAAAAATTTGAAGGCTTGGCATCCAAAAGATTTTCTTCGAGATATTTCCCCTGGTTCATTGCCGCAATCTGGCTCACGAGCTGTGACGTGTATTTATTAGCGCTCCTTCCGGCGGGAACAGGTTTATCATAACCATTATCATCGCCTCTAACAGCAAGAACATTCTCAATCCCAAGGTAACTAAGCTCAATCAGAAAATCCTCTGTCTCTTCCCTTGTAAAACCTTTCGTTAAAATATGGGGTACAGCATCAATATTATATTTGTTCTGGATCAGTGCACAGATTCCTAATGTACCCGGTCTTTTTCTTTTTATTTTTTTCTGTATGCCTTTAGGAGTTTCTTCATAAATAACTTCTGCGGAATGACTGGTTATATCAATGAACGGCGGTTTGAATTTTGAAATATCATCTATAACCGATAAAAGACTTTTAATATCGCCGCCTCTCTTGGGCGGTATAAGCTCAAAACTGATCAACGGTTCTTTTGCTCTTTCTAAATGCTCTGTTACTTTCATTATTATTCTGTAATTGTTACAAGGTTAAATTTAATATAATATCAGATAAACTTCATCAGGCACAATTCTTATTAACTCATCTCCTTTCCCACTCTCTTGCTAAGAGAAGGGAGCTGGGGTGTTGCATAGCTGTTTTGTTATAATTTGTTGATCCCTGCCTATGCCGAAGCGGCTTCGCGCAGGCAGGCTCTACAAGGATCAACAGTCGTGTTTATTCTGAATTTCTACAGTAATAAAACATCTACGATGTTTTTTATAATATGAATGACCTCGTAGAGGCCATATTTTTGTAATAACAAAAAAATCATAATACCCAAATCCTCGTAGAGGATTTACAAAACTAAATTAATTTCTTAATCAATTACTATAAAAAAATCTCTTAATTTTTTATCGGTAAGAAAAACCCTATCCCACCCCGCCTGCCAAAGTCTTGTACGGCGGGCAGGCTTTCCCTTACGAAGGGAAAGGCTTGTTGGCAATTGTAACTAAACATCTGAATTTCTTACATTCATAAATATGTAAGTCAAGAATAAAAAGGAAAAGTTATTATTGACAATATATCCTTCTCTTTTTAAGAGAAGGATTACAGGATGAGTTCTTATGCGATTTCAAAATTTCAAATATCTTTAGTTAGATTTTAACAACACATTTTGTGTGGACCTAATTACAACTACAAATTTCTTTGATAATTCGAGTTAAACCAATTTTATATTTTTCTAATTCATAAAATTTGGGTCAAAATATAGATGGCGAATAAACCTTTCAGAAACATTCCCGCACTAATTGCGTGACCCCTTCTCCTCTTTAACTATCAGCAGCAATTTATTTTTCTTATTTATAATTGATTGCTCATCGGTTCTTACTTTTACATACCTTCCTCTCAGCCACATTTCGCTCATATCCCTGTAATGCTTGCTCATCACATTACCCGACTCACCCGTAAGCAGCACCATATAAAACTGATCCGGTTTTGAAAAATCAAAAATAAATCTCATCGCAGGACCGAGATTATTTTCAAATTCTTTATGACTAAATCTGGGGTACTTATCAATACTTTCATAAAAAGGATATTCGGTATTAAAAATTGTTGTGCCGTCGCCGCCAACATTATAAGGACCAATATCAATATATTTATCCAGCAAACCGGAGACGCCGCTGAAAGGGTGCTTAAATATTGCCTGGTGAATTCTTCCCCATTGCCAGCCGCCAATGTCTTTGCCATATTTATTTTCAAGCTCCGTCAAAGCATCGCTAAGACTCTGCCTGATTATATCATTCTCGGTCTCAACCTGCGGTGTGTGAATATTATCGAACCAGGAACAACCCGGATTGCCCAGAACTCTAACCAGGCTTCTGTAAGGAACATTTGCAACAAAAACAAATTCATTAAATAATTCTTTTCCCATTTCATCTTCAAAAATATTTTTTAAAAGATATTTTAAGAAGACAGCGTAAATTGCCGGCACCTGGCTGTATTCATCCATCTTATAATTCCAGTCACTGAACATTTCAAGCGAGGTTTTCAGATTGTTATCAACCACGTTCACACTATCAAAAGCTGAAATGATGTACTTCGTAATTTCTTTTGCGTAAGGCGAAGTGACATCCATTTGAAAATCCATATAATCATTAACCGAAAGCTTGTCTTTGCTTGTTAATAATTCTTTTATCCGCTGAATCCTTGAAGGCGGCTCCCAAAGATTTGTGATATAATATTTGAAGTCTTTTAACGTTTTATTATTTGCCGAAGCAATAAAATCCTGCGGCGGATTGAACAGGGTTGGCATTTCATCCTGCTGAATATATCCTTTCCAGTCATACTTGTCAGTTGTGCCGTCAAGGACAAAAGTCGGGCTGACAGAATTTCTTACCGGAAGCTTTGAACCAAACACGTATCCGATATTTCCGTTCTTATCCGCATAAACAAAATTTTGTCCCGGTACTGCAAAATCTTTTAATGAAGATTTAAATTCATTCCAGTTGCCGGCTTTGTCTATTCCCAGAATTGCAGATAACTCATCGCTGAAATCATTCCCCATCCATTTCATACTTAATGCAGGTACGTGAGGCTGATCTTCATAGAAAAATGAATAAGGATGAATGTCAGAAATAATTGGTCCGTGAACTGTGGAATTTATTTTTATCGGGATAGGCTTTTCATCTTTAACAAAGATCGTATCGTCTTTCGAAATTAAATTTTCCCATTTGCCGTTGTAAAAATATTTTGTGCCGGCTGAATCAAGCTTTTCAACATAAAAATCCGCATCATCATTCATAATATTTGTAACCGCCCAGGAGATATTTTTATTCCTGCCGATCACAACTCCCGGCACACCCGGCAAAGTAAAGCCGGATACATCCAAGCCGCCTGCGCTGATCACAGCAGCAAACCATGTCCCCGGTGCACTGTAACCGAGATGAGTATCATTCGCAATGATCGGTTTTCCGGTTACTGATTTTTTCC
>JAKAGZ010000028.1 GCA_021815365.1 Bacteroidota bacterium | reverse complement strand
CCTTTAGCTGTTCCATCTAATTTTGTTACTATAAATCCATTCAAATCAGTAATTTTAATAAATTGTTTTGCTTGTAATAATGCATTTTGACCTGTTGTTCCATCTAATATTAAAAATGTTTCATTAGGAGCGTATGATAATATTTTTTTAATGACTCTTTTTATTTTACCCAGTTCTTGCATAAGATCAGACTTATTATGCAATCTGCCAGCAGTATCGATAATAACTATATCAAATTTTTCTTTTACGGCTTTAGTAATAACGTCATAAACAACTGCTGAAGGGTCGGAGCCGGGCGATCTTTGGAGAACCTCAACTTCAGCTCTTTTTGCCCAAATGTCAAGTTGTTCATTTGCTCCTGCTCTGAAGGTGTCTGCTGCACCTACAATCACTTTAAAACCTGCCTTCTTATAATTATAAGCTAATTTTCCAACGGTGGTAGTCTTCCCTGCCCCATTAACACCAACAATTAAAATAATGTAAGGCTTAAATTTTGCTAATTCTTCCTCGTTGTTATTATTAGTAGAGTAGTTGTCGAGAATATATTTTAATTCATTTTTTACGTATTCAATAAAATTTTCTTTCGTCCTGGTATTGTCTGATTTTAAGGATTTTTTTGTATTCTCAATTATTTTTTTTGTGGTATGAAAACCAATATCAGAAGTAATTAGTATCTCTTCAACATCGTCAAGGATTTTTTCGTCTAATGATATTTTACCAGTTAATGTTTTATTTATTTCATTAAATATTTTATTTCTGGTCTTTGACAGCCCATTCTTTAATTTTTCAAAATTAAGGTTTTTCAACAAATTCATTTTTCTTTTGTCTTATGAATTCAACTGATCTGATAGCGTAACCGATCAATGATGCAAAAATTAATAAAATACTCAGTAAGTACAGCCCCTTAAAAAATAATTCTCTGCGGTCAATTTGTAAAATTATAAAAAATAAGACAAGACCTATACTAATTACAGTTAATTTACCAAGTACATTGGATGGCAGTACTCTTCGAAGTTTTTGCGAGATGAGAATACTACCGACAAAAATTAAAACATCACGACCTATAATCATCCAGAAATAGTAACCTGGAATCTGCTCTGTTAAAAATAATTTTATTACAACTGATCCTATAATAATTTTATCCGCCAGTGGATCAATTATTTTTCCAATTTCAGTAACTTCGTTAAATTTTCTGGCAAGATATCCGTCTATAACATCCGTCAAAGCAGCAAACCAGCAAAGACTAATAATTATTGTCCTGTTATATCCGTTATCAATATTATCAAAAAGTATCCATAAAGGTACAGCAAGAAAAAGCCTCAGAAGACTAAGGAGATTTGACTTCGTGCTTATCAATTCTTTTAACTTAATCATAGATATTTTTAATATATTTAGAATAAAGCAAAGCAGCTAAAGTTCATATATCTCCTTCTTAAAATTCAAATCAACCTGTGTTGGGTATTCCCCTGAAAAGCAAGCAGTGCAAAAATTTTCTTCACCTGCCTCGGCAACAGCTTCTAACATTTCTTCTTTTGTGAGATATTCAAGGCTGTCAACCTCCAGGAATTTTTCTATTCCTTTTATATCGTTGTATTTGTTTGCTATCAGTTCTTCCCTGCTCGGAAAGTCCATTCCATAATAGCACGGATATTTAATAGGCGGTGAAGAGATTCGTAAATGAATTGCTTTAGGTTTTGCTTCTTTGATAAGACTGACAAGCTGTTTCGAAGTTGTTCCACGCACTATTGAGTCATCTACCACTACTACAGTTCTTCCTTCAAGTACTCCTTTAACAATATTGAATTTAATTCTGACTCCTATTTCCCTCTTTTCCTGCCCGGGTTGTATAAATGTTCTTCCAATATAGTGGCTGCGTATTAATCCTATTTCAATCCTGGAATTGATCCCCTGTTTTTCCAATTGTTTCTGATAACCTATAGCACAAGTGTTAGAACTGTCAGGTACACTAATAACAATTACTTTATCACCATCTTTATCAGAAACGGGATATTTTTTGGCAAGTATCTTTCCAAGCCTGCGTCTGATCTTATCGACGTTGTGTCCAAAAATAAAACTATCCGGCCGTGAAAAATAAATATATTCAAACACACACTGTTTTTGGGGTGTATATTGAGATTGAATCAATACAGATTTTTCTTCTCCGCTCTGTATTGCTTCATCATCAATTATTATAATTTCGCCAGGTTTGACTTCGCGGATAAATTGTGCAGAAAGAATATCAAACGCACAAGTTTCGGATGCTATGATGAAAGCACCATCACTTTTTCCAATCGCAAGCGGTCTGAAACCGCGGCTGTCTCGCGCAGCAATTAATTTATCGTCTGTTAAAATTGTCAGGCAGTAAGCACCTTCAATTTTTGACAGCGCTTCTCTTATCTGCTCTATCTGGTCGTCAAGTTTGCTACGGGCTATTAAATGCAAGATTACTTCTGTATCGCTGGTGGTCTGAAATATTGCGCCTTCATTTATTAATTCTTCGCGGAGTTGTTTCGCGTTGGTTAGATTTCCGTTGTGTGCAACAGCCAGGTTACCAAGCCTGTAATTTACAACGAAGGGCTGAATATTTTTTTCTGATTCAGAAGAACCTGTGGTTGAATATCTATTATGACCAATTGCAGAATTCCCTGTAAGAGTTTTTTTAAGAATGCCGATATCAGAATAAACTTCAGAAACAAGTCCTTCACCTTTTACGACTTTAAAAACTGATTTCCCTCTTTCATTAAAGACTTGTGTTACAATTCCGGTAGCTTCCTGTCCCCTGTGTTGAAGTGCATGTAATCCATAGTAGGTTTTCACAGATGCAAGTGGTGTTCCGAATATTCCGAATATTCCGCAAAAACATTTTGGTTTGTCAGATTGAATTATCATTTTATAATTAATGTTTGAAATAGGCATAAGCTAAATTACTGAATAAATTTATTTGATAAAATAAATCACAAGGTTAAAATTATGAAAGGTAGTAAAAGAAGTATAAAACAACGTCTGTGCATTTATACCGAAACTTCTGCAGGCCTGGTTATTCTTTGGTAACTTTAGTCGGAACGGCGGGATTTGAACCCGCGACCACCTGAACCCCATTCAGGTACGCTACCGGGCTGCGCTACGTTCCGAAAATAAATATCTTCGAGACACAAATTGTTTATAATTTTGATACTAAAAGCTCTAAAATACTTTTTATCTCTTCAAGGTCTTTTCGGATAGATGGTTTCTCTTTCTTCGGTTCTGTGTACGTAAGATTGTTTTCTTCTTCAACTGCTTGAATTTCATTTTGCTGCAATACATTTTCTGAAGAATAATCTTCTAAAATTTTTCTCGCACCTTCTATTGTGTATTTTCTATCTCTAAGCAATCCCTTGATGTGCATTATGAGTTGGATATCTTTATTAGTATATACCCTGTTACCTGCTCTATTTTTCTGGGGCTTTAACTGCTCAAATTCAGTTTCCCAGTACCTTAGCACATACTGTTCAACGTTAGTTATTTTGCTAACTTCACTAATTGAGTAGTAAAGCTTCTTAATAGATAAGTTTTTCATTGCAGCTCAAAATTATTTTAAGATAAAATAACTAATTGACCTTTTAATAGCAATATTCTTTATCTTAAATAAAATGATACTTTAGGAAAGACTTATAACTTATTTTCATAAATAATAATGTCTATTAATTCACTGATATCGTTCAGTTCATAGTCAGCGTTATGTTTTTCTGTATTAAATGTGTCACCGTACCTTGCAAAGACAGTTTTCATTCCCACATTTTTAGCTCCTACTATATCTCTTTCAGCCCAATCTCCTACCATTAAAGCTTCTTCTGGTTTTACTTCAAGTTTTTTCAGTACCATTAAAAAAGGTGCTGGATTTGGTTTTCTCTCCCCTGTATCTTCGAATGTGACCACAGCATCAATGATATGGTGAAAATTAAGATATGCTAGTCGAAGCCAGGCTTCTTTGGCTGGAGCATCAGAAAGAATACCCATTGAAATACCCATCTTTAGCAGCTTGTTCAGAGTTGAATAAACATGCGGATATGGAATTAAAGCGGCTTCACGTGCTTTGCGATAGGCTACTATCCCTGCTGATAAAATTTTATAATCAACTTTATTATTCACCCTCTGAAGAAACATATCAAATACCTGCTGGTATTCTATCCCTTTTTCTTTGTAAATCTCATCAATTATCTTGTTAGCCTCTTCCCTTTTTATTGAAAGTCCTGCATCTATCATAGCAGGAATTGCCTCTTCGATAGATCTTCTTTTCATCTTCATAAAGTCTACGAGTGTGTTATCAAGGTCAAATACTACGGCTTTAATCAAAGTTTTTTCCTTTATGTTTTACTTTTTAATTTTAATAAAAGGTAGACAGCTGCGAGATAACTATATTCCTTAAATCCAGATAAGTAACCATCGCAAGCAGTTGCCGTTATAAGATTTTGCCGAAAGCTTTCTCTATTTGCTAAATGAGAAAGATGAACTTCAATTTTTGGTATTTTACATTCAGCTAAAGCATCACGGATTGCTATTGATGTATGAGCATATCCTCCGGGGTTAATAATAAGCCCTTCAAATTTTTTATCTGCTTTCTGAATCTGGCTTATTAGTTCACCCTCTATGTTCGACTGAAAAAAAATAAAAGATATATCATCAAATTCTTTCTTTAGTAATTTTTCTATTTTAGTAAGAGATAAATTTCCGTAAATATTTTTATCCCTTTTGCCAAGCATATTTAAATTTGGACCGTTAAGGATTAGTATTTTCATTGAGCCTCAGACATTTCATCTATAATTTCCCTGATACGAGGCGTCAGGTAAATTTGGTCAATCCCCAGGTCCTTCAGTGCCATACAGAGTATCATAACCTTTCTCTGAAGATTTGCCA
Source organism: Bacteroidota bacterium (assembly GCA_021815365.1). Classification (GTDB taxonomy): domain Bacteria; phylum Bacteroidota; class Ignavibacteria; order Ignavibacteriales; family Ignavibacteriaceae; genus JAKAGZ01. Next base: position 30,539 of record JAKAGZ010000028.1, on the reverse strand, counting down.
TTTTATTGATTACAATAACTTTATTTTCTTTGACCAAACAATATCCACCCTTAAAGTCACCTTTTTCAAATCTTACCTCGGCTCCAAGCTGAGCTGCAAGAGCTTTAAGATCCTGTATTACTTCTTCAAATTCTTTTTCTTTAATTTTCATTTTCAGAGAGCTCTTTTTTTACTGTTAATGGCTGAAACAAAACAAAAAATACTACAGCAGCATAACAAAATATTTCTATAACAGGAAAACTGCTGAATACCTGAAATCTTTTTATCACCATTCCAAGGACTTCCTTTTTGTTAAAGTCTGCTATACTCATCATGCTGAGCATTTTATAATCAATTGTAAGCAAATAAAATTCAAAAGGTAAAGTGATAACAATGATTATTGTAATAATGAAAAGCCAACCATTTTCTTTCAATGAAAGTTTTGATGTTATTATAAATGAAAAAAAAGTCAATATAAAAATTGTATAAAGTATCATTGTAGAAATAATAGCGGGTTTGAATGAAAGTAAAATACCCTCAATGTTTTGATCATTAACATAGTCTCTTAAGGTGAAATCAGTTCCATGAAATATTTGATATGAGATAACCAATCTTGTCAAATAACTTCCGAGCCACAGGGTTCCGGAAATGACTACAAAAAACAATATAATTCGTTGGAAAGTTTTAAGTTTTTTCATAAATTTTTTTATTAGTAAAATTAAGATAAAAAAAAAATATGATTGTTGCTTCAATAGATATCGGAACTAACACGGTTCTCTTGCTAATTGCAAAAAAAGAAAGTGGAACCAAACTTACTGCATTATTAAATAAATACAGTATACCAAGGATAGGAAAAGGATTGACTGCAGGTGGACAAATTCAAATCGGCAAAGTACAGGAACTTCTTAATGTTTTAACTGAATATGAAAGACTAATCAGAAGATATTGCTGTGAAAAGATAATTGTCACTGCTACAAATGCTTTTCGGATAGCCTCAAACAGAAAGGAAATCGAAAAAATTATTTTTGAACAGTTCGGCTGGAAAGTAAATACTGTAAGTGGAGAGACAGAAGCAGAATTATCTTATCTTGGAGCCATTACTGATTATGTTACAAATGAAGAGTTACTTGTAATTGATATTGGTGGGGGGAGTACTGAACTAACTTTCGGGAATAATAAGGAAATGAAATTTAGAAAGAGTTTTCATATTGGCGCTGTAAATGGAACGGAAATGTTTCTCAAAAATGAGCCGCCAGGTATTCAAGAAATAAAAAAATTTGAGAATCACCTTTCTAAACTATTCAATGAATTGAAAAACAGTTATTTTACTCCTCAAAAAATTATTGCTATATCAGGAACACCTGCTACCCTCGCCTGTATGAATCAAGGACTTACAGAATATAATGAAGAAATGATTGAGGGAACACTGCTAGAATTTAATACGATTTTACGCCTCAAAGAAAGGTTATCAAATCTATCTTCTGCTGAAATAATAAAAACTTACCAATCAGTAGTTAAAGGACGGGAAGATATTATATTCTGCGGGACACTAATTTTATTAAATATCTTGAAGAAATTAAATTCCCCCTCCATTATAGTCAGCACAAAAGGAATTAGACATGGGGCTATTATAAAAGAAAATATATAATCCATTTAATTTGATTTATATCAACCAATAAAATTTGTACTAATAAGCAAAGAAAGAAAAACAAGGAAATAAAAAATTATACCCCCCAGAAATCCATACAATTTGCTCCTGGTCTGACAATAGAGACCTATGATAGCAAGGTATATACTGGCTATCATTGCAAGAAATTCAAAACCTGTTAGCACATAAGCTGGCAGTGGTTTTATATTAAATGGTGAAGGGTTACCCGAGAAAGTGTAACTTCCAAAAACAACAACTTCTATGGGAAAAATTATACATAGTGCTATTGCTTGAGGAGTAAGTGAGTATGTTAAAATTGCGAGATTATCATAAAATCTTGTCCTGGCTTCTGTTTTAGATGTAATAATTGTGATTAGCAGTGAATACAGAGATAAAATAACCGACAATGTTATCAGTACAATCAAAATATTTAAAATGAAAGTATTGCTGATTGTATCTTCTCTTTTTTGCAGCGTCAAAAAGAAAAGTGAATCAATAAAGAATTTAATTGCAGCGAAGATAATAATTGAAACAACAAAATTTTTATGTTCAGAATGAATGATTGTCTTGAAAGCATTTAAAGGATTTTCGATTAACCTGCCTATAATATTCCATAAGTCAATATTCACAACTTTATCCCGGAGATAAGAATTACAATTCTGACAAACAAGGCTGTAAAAAGGATTCTCTTCACCGCAGCTTTTACAAGTTAGAATATTTTTCATATAAAAGTAGTTAAAATCTAACCCTGATATTCAGCATACTTTGTTGAGTGCGATAATCTTCCCTGACTGTGAAATCAAAAAGCTGTGCATCAACATAGGCATCAACCAGATTTAAAAAGTAAGCAAGTCCAATATAAATACTCATCAGGTCGCGTTGGTCTCTGTAAAAATCCCGCGCATTTCTGTAACCTTCAATTTTTGTTTGAAGATATTGATCCTGAGAGTCATTATATTTTTTATTATAAAATATCCACCCTGCCGCAAGTGAGCCAAAAATTCCCCATATAATTGGAGCTTTAATATAAGATTCATTATATATTTGTCCCCAACCCGGGACAATAGCACTTCTTAAAACAGCACCCCACGGTGATTTATGCATCACAAAAACCGAGTCACTTATTAGCTCAGTATCATTTTTAACAGAATCTTGCTGAGCATAAATTAAAGACTGTAATAGAAGAAGTAAAATAAACAGTTTAACTATATGATTTATCAATAACTTCAAAAAGTTCAAATAATCTTTCTAGCTCGTCGTTCGAATAAAATTCTATTACTATTTCCCCGCTGCCATCTTGTTTTTGACTGCATCTCACTTTAGTACCAAAAGTTTTTCGTAGTTTGTCCTCTATATCGCTTATGCTTGTAGTATGGACATTTCTATTTTGACCGGGTAAAACAGATCTCTTTGCAACTGATGGTTCTGATAACAATTTTTTTACAAGCTTCTCAACCTTTCTTACAGATAAATTATTTTCTTTTATTTTATGCAGCACTTCTAATTGTAATGCAGAGTTTGGAAGATTTATTATCGCCCTTGCATGCCCGGAACTGATCTCATCTTTTATCAGGCTGTCTTGAATTTCTTTAGGTAATTTAAGCAGCCTGATCGAATTAGCGATAGTTGAACGATCTTTACCAACCTTGTCGGCAATTTGTTCTTGCGTTAAAAAGCATTCTTCCATTAATCTCTTATATGCGTGTCCGATCTCAATAGGATTTAATTTTTCTCTTTGAATATTTTCAATCAGAGCCAGAGCAAGCATAGCTTCATTGCTGTCAACTTTAATTATATAAGCAGGAATGTCCCTGTAGCCGATATCTTTACAAGCTTTTAATCTTCTCTCACCGGAAACAAGTTCATATTTTTTCTCCTTGTTTCTTCTGACTGTTATAGGCTGTATAAGCCCGTTCGATAAAATAGATTTTTTTAATTCTTCAAAGGCTTCAGGCTCAAAGCTTGTTCGCGGCTGGAAAGGATTGGGTGATATTAATTCAACGGGAATTTTTGTAAGAACATCTACCTGAGATCCGTCGTCTTTTTTTAATTCAGAATAATCTGCAGGTATTTTGTCATCTTTTAATCCATATGGATTAATCAATGCATCAAGCCCTCTGCCCAATCCTGTTTTAACTTTACTCATTTTAAATTTTGTTTAGTTCCGTTCAAATTTCTTTCCAATAGCTCTGATGCTAATTCTATATAGTTTTTTGCACCTGTTGATATTGCATCATACAAAATTACAGGTTTACCGTAGCTTGGTGCCTCCGAAATCCGCACATTGCGATGAATAATAGTTTTAAAAACTTTTTCACCAAAATATTTCTTTACTTCATCGGCAACCTGCTGTGATAAACGCAGTCTTACATCAAACATCGTTAACACTACACCCTCTATAGTAAGGTTTTTATTATAATGTTGTTTGACAATATTTATAGTGTTCAGCAGTTGACCAAGACCTTCAAGTGCAAAATATTCACATTGCACTGGAATAATAACAGAGTCAGAAGCAGATAGCGAATTCAAAGTCAGTAATCCAAGTGAAGGCGGACAATCAATAATTATATATTCATAATTATCACGAATTACTTCGATAGCTTTGCCGAATAATTTTTCACGGGCTTCCATGTCCACCATTTCTATTTCTGCACCGACAAGATTTATATTTGAAGGAAGCAGGTCAAGAAAAGGCATATAAGTCTGCACAATAACATCTTTAATGTCGCGAGTTCCTATTAAGACCTCATAGACAGAAGGATTATGATTATGCACACTAAGCCCCGAAGATGAGTTTGCCTGCGGATCAATATCAATTAATAATGTTTTTTTCTCTGCTGCAGCCAACGAAGATGCGAGATTTATTGAAGTTGTTGTTTTTCCAACACCTCCCTTTTGGTTAGCCACTGAAATAACTTTTGCCATTAATTTCTGTTTTTAAGATGATTCATACTGAAATAATAGTGATAAATTTTTAAAGAAAGAAGCTGTTAAAAATAGTTACAATTCAATCTCTTCTCCAAATTTTAATACTCTGCATACTTTCCCGGATTTCTGGATCTTATCTTTAAATTCTTCCGGGTCAGCATTAATTACGGGGAAAGTTTTGTAATGCATCGGGATAACGGTTTTGGGATTAACTAACTCAACAGCCTTTACAGCATCATTAATTCCCATAGTGAAATTATCTCCGATAGGAATAAGCATATAGTCTACAGGATTTATTTCCCCGATGAGTTTCATATCATAAAACAATCCTGTATCGCCGGTATGATAGATCGTCTTTCCATCAGTAGTCAGTAAAATTCCTGCCGGCTCTCCTGCATATTGACCTTCAGGAGTTTGTGAGCCGTGATGTGCAATTGTAAATTTCACCCGCCCGAATTCAAAGTCGAATCCTCCGCCAATATGCATATTATGTACATCTGCACCTTTCGACCCGCAGTAATTTGCAAGTTCATTAACAGCAATCACTTTAGAGCCGCATCTTTTTGCAATTTTTAATGTATCGCCCAAATGGTCACCGTGTGCGTGGGATAAAATAATATAATCAACATTCACTTCATTGGATTTTACCGGCGAAGTTGGGTTACCATCGAGAAAAGGATCAATCAAAATTTTTTTGCCTTTAGATGTTGTGATCTGAAAGGCTGAATGAGAAAAATATCGTAGTTTCATATTTGTTCTCCCTTCATATACATATAAAAACCTGACGGATTAATTTAAGCTAATATTTTGTAAAAATCTTTGATAAAGAGATATTCTCTTTAATAAATTTGCCTGGTTTGCTCAATGATTTAAAAAGTTATTATTGCAGTGGTTTTACTTTGATTTAACATAGTGTTCAAATATCCCTTTCCATCCTTTTACTGATGGAGATTTAAACGCTCCTGTTAGTTTTTTCCTGAGTGCGTCTTTTGAAAGTCCTCTGGTAAGCTGCCCGCCTTCAGCAACCGAAATACTGCCCGTTTCTTCTGAAACAATTACACTTATAACATCAGCCTGTTCTGAAATGCCTAAACCTGCTCTGTGCCTCATTCCAAGTGTTTCGCCGTTTACAGTAGTTGTTAGAGACAATGGCAATGTACAACGCGCTGCTTCAATAATGTCATTTTTTATTATTACTGCACCATCGTGCAGGGGCGAACGCGGAAAGAAAATAGATTTTAGTAATCCTACGCTGAGTTTGGCGTTAAGCAGCTCACCTGTTTCAGTATAGCCCCGTATTCCTGTGGATTTGATCAGTATGATCAATGCGCCGTGCTGATGCTGGGAAAGTTCAAAAGCTGCCTCCGTAATTAAAAAAGCAGGTTCAGATGATTCTGATTTTACGAACATTTTGAAGAAAGGATTTCGTGCAACTATTACAAGCAGACGTCTTATTTCAGGTTGAAATAAAATCAGAAAAGCTATGACCCAGATATCTGTTATTAATTTTAAGAGCCAGCTAAGTGCTCTGAAGTTTACAGCTTGTGATATAAATGAAATAAGGAGGATGATCATCAAGCCAATAAATATCTGGGCGGCTATTGTACCCTTTAATAAAGAATAGAGCTTATAAATAATAAAGGTAACAATGCAGATATCTATAAGATCTGTAAAGGTGACTGTTAAAAATCCAACTTTGAAAAGTTCAAACATTTATTTATGACAATTCATTTAACAATTTACATACCTGAACACCATTTTTAACATTGTGTGTTCTGATGATTCTCGCACCGTTCTTAATCGCAACAGATTCAACAACAGTTGTCGGCGTATCTCGTTTATCAACATCCAGATTGAGAGTATTACCAATAAAAGATTTCCTGGACACACCAATCAATATCGGGCAGCCGAGACTTTTGAAATCAGCTAACCTTCTCAGCAGCTCAAAATTATCTTCTGTTCTTTTACCAAAGCCAATCCCGGGGTCAACAAATATTTTGGAAATACCTATTGTCTTAAGGACAGTAATTTTCTCGAACAAATAATCATATATTTCACTTACGACGTCATTATAATGGGGGTTCGTCTGCATATCTTTCGGTGTTCCTTTAATATGCATAAGAACATAAGCGGCTTCGTGTTTTTTTACAACTTCGACTATTGCCGGGTCAAAATTAAATCCGCTGATATCATTGACTATTTTAGCACCGCTTTTTAAGGCTTTTTCAGCAACAGAACTTTTAGTAGTATCAATTGAAATTATCGCATCAGGTTTTTCCTTTAATACATTTTCAATAACAGGGATAACCCTTTCGGTTTCAGCCTCAGCCGTAATCCCTTCCGATCCGGGGCGCGATGATTCGCCCCCGACGTCTATTATGTCAGCACCGTCGTTGATCATTTCTATAGCGTGTTTAACGGCATCTTCAGTTTTTAAATAAAGACCGCCATCAGAAAATGAGTTATCAGTAACGTTAAGGATACCCATCACGTATGGTCTGTTAAATGCAAATTTCCTTTTTCCTATTGTATATATCTTATTATCGTATTCTTCAAATTTTTTTATAACGTTAACAACTTTATAACCAAGGTCTTCGTCTCCTGCTGCAAGAATTTTTTTAGAAAGTTCTTTGAAGTTTGTTACAGAAGCCGTTACAAGCAGATCAACATTTTTATTTTCTCTTGTTGATTTATAACAGATCTCCCTCTCTTTAAGTATTATTTTTTTTATTTTATCCGCTAACTTCGCTTCAACATCCCTGATTTCCAGACCGAGGAGATCGATTGTATAGACTTCCCTGAAAATTTTATAGCGGGCGCTATATTTTCTGAATACCTCAATATCCGAAAGATTGATTATCTGGATTATCAAGTGCTGCTTCCTTGTACATTTCTACAAAAAAAGTGACTAAGAGTCACTCGGCAAAAAAATTTTATATAAGTAAAATCTGTTTTCATACTATTTCTGATCAGTTCGTTTAATGATATTTGCTAATTCAGCGGCTGCTGCTGCAACATTTTTCTCACCATAAATTGATGAGCCGATAACAAAAACATCACACCCTGCATCGAGTACAGCTTTGATATTTTCAATACCAATGCCTCCGTCTATTTCAATTAAAAATTTTGCGTTTAATTCCCTGCGGAGTTTTACTGTTTCCTGTATTTTCTTCAAAGAATTTTTTATGAATGACTGCCCCCCGAAACCAGGATTAACAGACATAATCAGTATCAGGTCAACATATTCTGCAATATCTTTTAAAGTATCAACAGGTGTGGAGGGATTTATCGCAACACCTGCTTTAATACCCAATTCCCTGATCCTGTTTACAGTTCTGTTAAGATGAATCACAGCTTCCTGGTGAACAGTAATAGAATTAGCGCCGGCTTCGGCAAAATCCTCGAGATATTTATCAGGGCTTTCAATCATCAGATGTACATCGAGAGGAAGCCTGGTAGATTTTCTTGCCGCTTTAACAAGTATAGGACCGAATGTGATATTCGGAACAAAATGACCGTCCATTATATCACAGTGAATCCAGTCAGCTCCGCTCATTTCAACTAACCTGATCTGCTGAGAAAGATTTGAAAGATCTGCTGATAGTATTGATGGTGCGAGTAAACCCATAGTTAAATTTTATTTTTGGTTTGGCGTATCGGCATTTTTAGTAACGAACAAATCTATTTTAGTGCCGGGATTAACCCTGCTTCCCTTGCTTGGATATTGATCAACTACTGTATTTGGCAGCAGCGAATAAGAACTTTGATAATTAATTTTACCGACATTCATTGTGCTGTCTGCAAGGATTTTTTGTGCCTCAGCCAAAGACTTGCCGATCAGATCAGGCACAATCAAAAGTCCTTCAGTATTTCCTATGCTCATTGTAACGCCAACACTTTCGCCGTTCTTAAGGGGCGTGCCCGGAGCGTACTGCTGATCAAATATCATATCTTTAGGATTGTCAGAAGGGACATCCTCAACCTGCCCAAGTGACAGCCCCAATCTTTCAAGTGCAAATTTAGCATCACGTATTGATTTACCTTTTAAATTAGGAACTACTACAACCGGCTCTCCACCACTGACGAAAAGATAAATACGCCTGCCTTTTTTTACTGTTTCACCTGCAGCAGGCTTTTGTAATATTACGTGTCCCTTGGGAACTTTTTCATCATAAGTTGTATCGCCTATTACAGCCTGAAGGTCTTTGCCGTCTAAAATTTTTTCAGCCTCTGTTATATCGAGACCAACAACTTTTGGAACAACTCTTTCAGGCGAGCTTACGTACCACGGCATTATTACATCGTTTAAAAGTAAAATAAATGCTGTCAGACCAATACAATAATATAAAATTTTCCTTACAAGAGGTTTTTGAAGATAATTTTTCATTGTTGAAATATATCAAATGACTTTCTCTTAAACAACTTAACAGCAATTAATAAAATTTTAATAAACATAAAACTACGATAGTTATGAAAAAAAATATAAATGAGCTATATTACTTTCAGTTTAACTTTCATATTCCTGTTAATGTTTCGTATAAGTGAAAACTTACTGTAGAATGAAATCACTCCAACTTATGTATAAAAATTATTTTTTTCTTAACCGCTTAATTATTGAACTTAACCACGCTTTGAAAGACTATGTGTTAAATTCTGCATTTTCACAGGAGAAAAACAAGCTGGTGTTAGAGTTCAAAAATGACGGAGATATAAAATTTATTGAAGCATCGGTTGATCCGGGCTTCCCTTACCTGAATCTCAGGGATTCATTCAGCAGGGCTAAGAAAAATACAATTGACTTTTTTTCTGAATACCTCCCTGCAAAGCTTATCCAATTTGAAATTGCTGAAGATGACAGGATAATAAAAATTTCCTTTGAGAATTTCGATCTCCTTTTCTCCGTCAGAGGCAAATATACTAATCTGCATTTAATAGATAAAAATAATAATTCACTTTCGTTTAAGGATGAAGAAGCAGAAGTGGAAAATAATTTTATTGCAGAAATGAAGCAGCATAATTTTATCCAGAAATTTAATGATACCGGGAAATTGTCAGCTTATCGTTCTCTTCCACCCGAAAAACTGCGGGAAGTTTTTCCCATACTTGGAAAGGAAATAATTCTTGAAGCACAAAGAAGAGCTGAAAATAAAAATGATGAGTTCCCGGAAATTGTTTCTCAGATTATTTCTGAGATTGGTGACCGCTCTATTACTGTTTTTACAGATGAAGGATCGAATGAGGTTTATATTAGTGTTTCAACGTTTAGTATTTTCCCTTTCACAAAAAGAACAGAATTTGATAATCTTATTGAAGCATTAAATTTTTATTTAGCAAAGCGTCATTCTCTTGATGATCTTACCAGGAAGAAGAAGCTTGTAGAAAAATATTTAACAAAGAGCCTGGACAGAACAGCTTCGAAGATAAATAACTTGAAAAGCCAGCTTGACCTTATCCGTAAAGAAGAAGAGTATAGAAATATTGGAAATTTACTATTAATAAATCTGAACAAAATCAGAAAAGGAATGGAAAAAGTTGAAGTTGATGATGTATATTCTGATAATAAGAAAATAATAATTAAATTAAAGCCGACACTTTCGCCCAGACAAAATGCTGAATTTTATTTTGACAAAGCAAAAAGTGAGAAACTCAGCTTTGAAAAAAATTATAAATTATTAAAATCATCAGAATCAGAATTCAAAAGATTAAGTGAAATTAAAAGCAGATTTGACTCTTCAGATTCTATCGAGCAGTTAAAAGAAATCATGAAAGAACTAAAAATTAAAGACAATGTTCACAAGACGACACAGGAAGACCTGAAGTTAAAATTTAAACATTACATCATTGAAGGGAAATTTCATCTTTATGTTGGGAAGGATAGTCATAGTAACGACCTTCTTACAATAAAATTTGCAAAGCAGAATGACTACTGGTTTCATGCAAGAGGCGTTTCAGGTTCACATGCTGTCCTGAGGATTGATAATACTAAAGAAACCGTTCCAAAAAATATCCTGAAAGCCGCAGCTTCGATCGCAGCATTTCATAGTAAAGCAAAAACAGCAGGGTTAGCTCCTGTTTCGTACACCTTTAAAAAATATGTTACAAAGAAAAAGGGGATGGAACCTGGAAAGGTAGCTTTGTTGAAAGAAGATGTGCTGCTGGTACATCCTGAAATACCCGCAAGCTGTCAATTCATTACTGAGGAATAAAATTTAAATGGTTTAAAATAAACATTGCCGTGAGTGAGAAGAGCCCTCCAGGGTTTTTGACCCTACTCCTCTCTTCTAACGGCAATGACTAGGTTTAAAGGAACTTAAGTCAACAGTTCAAATATTCCAATTCCTGTGCCATTTTTTCTACAGTTAATTTTAATCGAAATAATATCTGATGAGATATCAATTATTTCCTTTTTGAGAGATTAGTTCAAAGTGAGACAGAAATATTTTCGGAGTAAAGCTTTGCTTTTATATTTTTTTGCTAACCATTAAATTTAATATATCAGTTAAAATGTCTTTACCTTTTTCGATAACAGAATCCGGCGGAAGAAATTTTGGGTTATGCAAGCCAAAGTGTTCACCATTGGATGTGCCCAGCCAGAACATAAACGAAGGAAACTTATGTGAAATAAATCCGAAGTCCTCGCCTGTCATTTTATGACCACAATCTATGAAAGTGTATTTTTCAGACAGATGTTCTGAAATCTTTTCAAATAAATTTTTGTCAACGATAACTTCGGGATAATGTGAACCTTTTTGCAATTTAAAATCTACACCTGTAGTATTTTTAATATCTGCTAAATTTTTTTTAAGATTATCAAAAAAATCCAACACTTTCCTGCTGCTTAGCGCGCGAATTGTTCCTTCAAGCCTTGCGTATCCGGGAGTTATGTTCCTGACTTCGCCTGAAGTAATTTTACCAACGCCAAAAATAAATGACTCGTTTTCATTTTTCGGAAGCTTGTCAATTTCATCAAGGAATTGTCTCAGTGCATTAAAAGCATTCCTTCCTCCTTTAGGAAAAGCAACGTGAGAGCTGAGACCGAGAAAATCAATATCAACTTCAAGTGCAGAAGCGAACAAGACTCCAGCGGTACTTGCGACAGAACCTTCTTTATATTCATCAGTAACATGTAGAGCAAAAGCTTTGCTGATATTAAATCCATCAAAAAATCCTGTTTTAAAAAACTCCATCGCCCCTCCCCCGCTCTCCTCTGCCGGCTGAAAAAGGAAGAGGATATTCTGATCAATATTCCTGTTGAGCACTTCCGAAATGAATGAATACAAAATTGAAGTGTGGACATCGTGTCCGCAGGCGTGCATAAATTGGTTTATAGATTTAAACTCAATTTCATTTTCTTCTTTTATCGGCAGAGCATCAATGTCTGCACGGAATAGAATATATTCCCTATCATTAACGTGATATTCAACAAGCAGCCCGGTTTTGTAAGGGGTGTAAATTTTGAGCCTGCCTGTGGTATCAAGGCTCTTAATATTTTCTATCAGAAGTCTTGTAGTTTCAAATTCCTGAAAAGATAATTCAGGATTTTTATGAAGAGTGTGTCTCAGTTCAACAGGACTTAAGCTCATAGATTCAGAGATCAAATATTTTTATTAATGACTGCATCGCCTGGTTTTTATATTTTTCTTCGAGCAGGCAGGATATTTTTATTTCAGATGTTGTTACAAGCTTCACCGGAATGTCTTTCAGAGCTTTGAAATATTTTGCCGCTACGCCCTTGCTTGATCTCATTCCGATCCCAACTATTGAAATTTTTGAATAACCTGAATGATATTGAATATTCAATTTAGGAAGATCTTTCAATACATCAGAAAGGGCTTTTTCAAAATTGTGTTTTTCATCTTCAATAATTGTGAATGAGACATTCAGCCCCGAATTGCTGATGACCGAAATCATATCTACATTCAGTCCGTGCTTTGCTACGCTTTCAAAAATATCATGAACCAATGTATAATCAAGCGGAAGCTTTGAAATAGTAACCTGTGTCTGATTATCCATTACGCTTAATCCGGTTACACTTGGCTGTTCCAAATAATCTTCTACCACAAAACTACCCTCCTCGTCTGAGAAAGTTGAACCACAATAAATTTTTATATTATATTTTTTTGCAATTTCCACCGACCTGCTGTGCAGAACTTTTGCACCAAGACTCGACATCTCGAGCATTTCATCATAAGCAACATTTTTCAATTTTTTTGCATTAGGATGAATTCTTGGATCAGTAGTATAAATTCCTGCAACGTCGCTGTAAATTTCACAATCAACATTCATAGCCGCAGATAGAGCAACAGCGGAAGTATCTGAGCCTCCTCTGCCCAAAGTCGTAATCTCGCCTTCTTCAGTAATCCCCTGGAAACCAGTAACGATAATTGCATCGAATTCTTTTAGGAGGTTTTCTATTTTTTCAACCTTCAGGTTTTTAATTCTTGCTGCATTAAAGTCATCCGTAGTTAATATCTCTAATTGAAAAGCGTTGAGCGATTTACTTTTTATCCCAATGTCATTTAATGCTATTGACAGCAGGGCGGCTGTAACCTGTTCACCGGTTGTCAAAAGCATATCAAGCTCTCTCGGAACAATATTCTCCGTGATTTCCTTTGCAGTTTTGATAAGGTTATCAGTCGTTTTACCCATTGCAGAAACAACAACAACTAATTGATTACCTTGTTTAATTCTCTCTGAAAGTTTCTCCGCTATTTTTTTAATTTTTGTTGTATCGGCGACCGAACTGCCTCCGTACTTTTGAACAATAATTCCCATCTGCCTATTATATCAACTTAATTATTCTTAATCTTTTTTTATAATGTATGCAACTTAAAGAAGATTATGATTAAGTGTAAGATCAAGATTAAGAAAATTCAATTAATTAAAAGATTTCTCTTTTCTTGTTCTTCTTGCTCTTGATCTTACTCTTACTCCTATTCCCTCCCCTCAATCCATTTCCTGTGCAGAAGCGTTACACAACTCTCCATATTATTTTTTGCTACGAGGAATGATAATCTATATGATGTGGTCGAAATGCCCGACACTTTTATTTTTCCTTTATTTAACAGATCCATTGATTTAATTAAAACTTCATTATCCCTGTTCAAACCCTCGCCAATAAGTGAGACTGCACTCAGGTTATAATTAAATTCAATTTTATCCTTAAACTTTTCTTCCAATTTTTCTCTCAGGTTTTCCCACCCATAAATATTTTTGTACGAGATGACAAATGAAGCTTTTGATTTCACAGTTTCATTTTCAGCTTCAACAACATTCAGTTCTTTAATACTGATCTGCTTTTCTTCAAGCACTTTTAACAGCTCATAAAATCCTGAGTTTTGATATTCGTATGAAAGGATAACTCTTACAACATCTTTTTCATGTACAACACCGGTGATACCTTTTGAAGTTCCCGGTAAAATTGTTTTTATAACCGTCTCATTGCCTGGTTTGAAAGTGCTTCTCGCATAAATTACTATTCCCGATTCTTTCGCGAACTGGACAGCCTGTGCATTGAGCACTTTGGCTCCCGCTGTACTCATCTCCTGCATCTGCTGATAAGAAATTTCAGGAAGATGTTTAGCTTCTTTTATCAAAGAAGGATCTGCACTGTAAACGCCGTCTACGTCGGAATAAATTTCACATCGTTCGGCATTCAAAGCTGCAGCAAGAGCAACTGCAGAAGTATCTGAGCCTCCCCTTCCGAGAGTTGTAATATCTCTTTTATAACTTACACCCTGGAAACCGCCAATCACAACAACTTTCCCTTTTGCCATTTCATCCTGCACCCGAATGGGGCGAACTTCAATTACGCGAGCATCATTATGCCTGTCATTTGTAATAATTCCTGACTGCGACCCCGTGAGCGAAATTGCATCAACACCGAGATCATTCAACGCCATACATAAAAGAGACATAGTGATACGCTCACCAGTGCTTAACAGCATATCCATTTCACGTTTTGGAGGATCCGATGAAATACTGCCCGCTAATTCAATCAGGGAGTTTGTAGTTTTACCCATCGCAGAAACAACTACAGCAACGCCGTAACCTTCCTTCTTAACTGCAGCAACCATCCCGGCAATTTTTTTTATTTTCTCTGGATCGGCTACACTGCTTCCGCCATATTTCTGAACTATAACTTTCATCTTTCGTCTCTTGTATAACGGTCACGGTAACGAAGCCAGTATCGGAAACGGTTACGTTTAGAGTAATGTTCACACTGAACGTTAGACGAAACGGGCTTTTAGCTCGATTATCGTTGACTTAAAAAACAGCATCATTGTTTGAGATTTTTATTTTTAAAATTTGTCCAGGCAGCAGACAAATTGTATAACTGCCTCCCTGATTTGTCATATAAATCAATTAATTCAGCCATACTAATTGTCACAGGTTTTATATTGTATAAATCTTCTGCTTGTTCTAAGCTGACGATCATTTCATTACATTCTGCCATTGCATCATCCAAATATTTTTGGAATCCGGCTTTCTGATGACGTTTTGCATATCCCTCAGCAATAAGCCTAGGAATGCTTTTACATGCTCTGCTAAGCTGATCCTTTAAATCATATTTTTCGTTTTCGGGAAGCTTTGGTATGACTTCCTTCATTACTACTAACATTATTTTATAAGTATTATTATAAACTTCTAAATCTTTGAAGCTTTTTATGGAACTATTACTCGACATATAATTTTGTAATCTCCAAGTTAAAAACGATGAGGAAGTTCGTTCATTTTAGCAGTCGCTTTAACATAACGTTACCTCTTGACGGGAAACGAAACGAGCTTCATGACCGATTAACGCTAAACGTAAATCCTTAAACATCATAACTTTCTAAGCTCACTCATCAACTGCGTTTTGCTTCGCGTTTTATCATCAACTTTTTTCAAAACTTTTGCAGGAACACCCGCCATCACTGTGTAAGGTTCAACATCTTTTACTACAACAGAACCCGCTGCGATGACCGCTCCTTTGCCCACTCTTACACCTTCAAGCACGACAGCATTTGCACCAATTAAAACATCGTCTTCAATTATCACTGGCTGAGCGCTCGGTGGTTCAATAACTCCGGCAAGAACACAACCGGCGCCGATATGACAATTTTTCCCTACAATCGCTCTTCCTCCGACAACAACATTCATATCTATCATTGTCTTTTCCCCGATAACTGCACCGATATTCAGCACAGCACCCATCATTATTACACAGTTCTCCCCGATTTCTACCAGGTCACGGATTACTGCTCCCGGTTCTATCCTTGCTTTATATTTTGTAAGATCAGCAAGCGGGATTGCTGAGTTCCGCATCGTGATTTCTTTCCTGAACTTTTTTATAAACGATTTGTTTTTTTCGTACAGCTTTTCAAATTCATCTAACTCACAGAAAAGCACACCAGATTCTTTGCTGCCAAAATACTCCAAATTTTCAAAGTTGATTTTATCTAATTCTCCTTGTAAGAATACCTTAACAGGAGTCTTCTTTATCGAATTCGAGATGTAATTTATTATTTCATAAGAATCCATTTATCAGCCTTACTTTATTTATTTTTTCTTATTCAGAAAATACAACGTCAGTGAAAGAGTAAAAACCATTTTTCTTTTTAAGAGCAAACTCAGCCGATTTCAGTATTCCTTCAGCAAAAGTTCTGCGTGAGGTAGCACTATGTGTGATTGAAAGCACTTCACCTAAACCACCGAAACTCACTGTATGATCTCCTGCCACATTTCCAAGCCTCAAAGAAGAAGTATTGACCTTCCTTTCTTTAAAAATATTCTGGATCATTTTAGCAGTTCCAGATGGTTTATCTTTCTTAAAACGATGATGAGTCTCTGTTATTTCAACGTCCCAGTCTTTAAGTTTTTCACCTGCTATTTGTGTAAGCTTTAATAAAATCTGAATTCCGAGCGAATAATTGTAACTCTGAACTACAGGAATTTTTTCTGAAAGTCTTTTCAGTTCATTGAAATTTGATTCGCTTAATCCAGTCGTTGCAATAATAAAAGGACAGTTAAATTCGGAAACATAGTCCATACTTTTGAAAAAAACTTCAGGTAAAGAGCAGTCAATTAACACCTGCGGCTTATCAGATATCCACTCGCCTTCAAGATCATATTTAAAAACAAATGAATTTTTTTGTTCGTTAAAAACGTTAATGACTTCCTGCCCCAGTCTGCCATTAGCTCCGATTATTCCATATTTAAAAGTATTGTTCATCAGCCTGTTTTCCCAATCAGAAATTAGCGAGCTTTTCTATTTCTGCATCAAGCACTTTTTCAGCCTTCTTTGTGACAGGTGCAAGAGGTAATCTTAACACGTTTTCACAGAAGCCTAATTTATTCATTACGTATTTAATAGGTGAAGGGCTTGTTTCAATAAAAAGGTTATTCATCATACTTAGATATAAATTATTATAATTTTGCGCTTCTGTTAAGTTTCTTGCGAAAACAGCGTTTGTAATTTTTTTCATTTCTTTAGGATAAGCATTTGAGAAAACCGAAATTATCCCAACACCGCCCAATGCCATTATCGGAAGAGTCTGGTCATCGTTACCGGAATAAACTAATAAAGTATCCGGTTTGATTGAACATAGATGAGCGATCTGAGAAATGTTCCCGCTGGCTTCTTTAATTGCTACAACGTTTTTACATTCCTGGTGAATTCTCACGACTGTTTCAGGTAGTAAATTCATTCCAGTTCTCGAAGGAACATTATATAACATAATCGGGAGAGAGGTCCTTTCTGAAATATATTTATAATGTTCAACCAGACTTTCCTGTGTACCTTTATTGTAATAAGGATTTGTAATAAGCAATCCATCTGGCTTGAATTCTTCTGCCATTTTATTCAGTTCGACAACGTGCTTTGTATTGTTGGTACCGGTGCCGATAATTATTGTACAGTTTCCATCGGCTTCATCCATAATCGTTTCAGTTATTTTTTTTCTTTCATCATCATTAATTACAGGTGATTCTCCGGTTGTACCTAAAATAATTATTGCATCAATCCCGTTGTCTATCTGATGCCTGGTTATTTTTCTCAAGGCATTATAGTCTACATTTTGTTCTTCATCAAAAGGAGTGATAATTGCTGTTCCAACGCCTTTAAACATTTCTTGTTCCTGATAAATTTTAAAAAAGTTGTAGTAAAAATATGAAAAAATTTTATCTATTCACGAAATCTCAGATGTTTTTTGAAATTAAATTTTGTTAATGAAATGCCCTGGTGATGACACAGGAAGGACTAATTGTATAAAAAGCAGGCAAGTAGTATAGGCTCAGTGAAAAGGTGATGATCAACTGCTTGCAGCTCTATCTTAATAAAGGTTTGATAGCTTATGATTATATAAACTTAGAAAAGAAAAAGCTTATTGATGAGACTTGTCCGGAGTTTGTAGAATTTGCTGAAAGCCTCACCGAAGCCCTCTCCAAAGGAGAGGGCTTTTCAATAGAGTTTGAGAAGAAAGAGATTTATGAAAATTTTAAGAAAGAGTATGAAGAATTTGATAAGCTGACGCAGAGTAAGTTTATCCCGACTTGTTCTTGTCTGGACTGAAGGTTTGGGGACGGGTGAAAAATTATGAGGTGTTGAAGGAAAGAGTTGAAGTAAAAGAACGATTGGGTTTAGGGATAAAGCATAGAATAATTTGTTGAATCGGGAAATTATTTTTTCAGGATTAAATTTCAGCAAAGTAGAAATAAATTTATTTATATTTAAACTTAAAATTTATTTTAAGTAGTAACATCGGGTTGAAAAACGAAGATAAGTACTGAAGAAGCGCTTGATTATTATAGTAATGGAAGAAAAGGTAAACTAGAAATAGTTACAACTAAAATAGAAGTGCTTGATGTACACGCAAATAAAATGAATGAAGAAATGAAGATGGCAGCAGCGATATGACACAGGCAGGCATACTGGATTTATTTGGTGAAGAAAATATTTATGGAAGTATTGATGATGCCTTTGATAGAGCAAGAGAAATTCTTGATTTACCAAAATTAGGAAGACCAAAAGATTTTATACCAACTTTATAAAGAGAAATGAATTAATTTCTGAGGTTAACTTTGGATTTAACAGTTAAGGATATAGCTAATTTATTATTGAAATCTGATAAAGAGGTTCAAGGCTTAATTAAGAAAAAGGAAATACCTTTTCAGTTAGTGAACGACAAAATGCTTTTCAACAAGCAGCAAATAATTGAATGGGCTTTAAGCAGGAATATTCCTATCAATATTTCCGGTCATAAAAAGATGACCGAGTATCACGTTAAGACTTTAAATAATGTACTTGATCAAAATTCATTTTTCTATAATTGCAACTTTTCAGAAAATTTGTTCATCGAGCAAATGGTGAATCTGATTGATCTCGAAAATAATGTTGATAGAGATATAATTGTTCAGCTTTTAAAGAACCGGGAAGAGTTAATGAGCACAGCAATTGGAAATGGAATAAGTCTGCCTCATCCACGTATTCCGCTAATGATCGGCAGGAATAAACCGGTAATTAATTTTTTCTTCCCCGAAAGACTGCTTAAATTAAAATCGCTCGATGGAAAACCGGTACATACAATTATTCTTTTAATTTCACAAACAATAAAACAGCATTTAAGTTTACTTGCTCATTTGAGCTTTCTACTTTCAAAGGAAACTTTTCGTTTTGCATTAGAAAACAGACTCAATTACAAAGAGATTATTGACATTATTAGCCATATTGAAGAGACAAGAATTGGATAATGTCAGTTAAATTATTTTGAATTAAAATGGATTTACTTTTTTACTCCTTATTATTACAACTATCTTCAATAGCTGCTATAGCTTTTTTTACAGAAAATAAAAAAGCATCTGCAGCAGCACACCTGCTGCTTGCTGCGGGATTAATAACCGGTTTCATCACAACACTTACCGCAGTTCTAACTTCAAACTTTATTTTAAAAGATATGAATGTATTTGGCATATCAACCAGCCTATTCCGGTTTGATGCTTTAGGTTTATATTTCTTATGCATTATTCAGCTTGTTGCAATTCCAACTACTATATACAGCTACTCTTATCTTAAACATTATATTGAAAAAGGTAAATCTGTAAAGAGCAATCTTGTTTTTTATGCAGTGCTGCTTACGTCCACACAAATGGTAGTTGTGTCAAACCACGCAATTTTATTTTTAATTTGCTGGGAAGTAATGAGCACTTCAGCTTACCTTGGGATGATTTTCGAAAAAGAGAAAAAAGATGTTCAAACCGGTGCGTTCTATTATTTAGTTATGTCACACGCTGTGGTTTTTCTTTTATACGTATTTTTCTTCTTTCTTCATAATCAAACGAACAGTTGGCTGTTCAGCAATTTTCATCTTTCACCGGATGCTGGAAAGTTGTTTATTATTCTTTATGCTTTAGGATTAATTGCATTTGGAATGAAAGCCGGATTTATGCCATTTCATTTCTGGCTTCCGAGAGCGCATCCAATTGCACCTACGGTCTTTAGCGCTTTTCTTTCCGGGATAATCATTAAAATGGGTATATACGGAATTTTAAGAACGTTTCAATTTTTGAACCCCACTCCCGAGTGGCTCGGCTGGTTAGTGCTTTCAGTTAGTATGATCAGCGCAATTTATGGTGTCTGGTATGCATTAGCACAGCACGATATTAAGCGCTTGCTGGCTTATCATTCTGTAGAAAATATTGGAATCATCGGAATTGGAATTGGGGTTGGCTTTATTGGTTCAGCTTATCATTCAGTGCCGATTCAAGTGCTCGGTTTTGGCGGAGCGCTTCTGCACACGCTTAATCATGCTGTTTTTAAAAGTTTGTTATTTGTTGGCAGCGGAGTAATTTATCAAAATCTAGGAACCAGAAATATTGAACTGATGGGCGGACTTGTGCATTACGGAAAATATTTTGTTGTATTGTTTCTAATCGGATCAATTGCAATAAGCGGCATTCCGCCATTTAACGGATTTATTTCCGAGTTCATTATTTATAATAGCTTTTTTACTACCGCTAAAGAATTAAAAAATTATTATCCATTATTAATGCTGATTTCGGCAGTTGGATTGGCGTTTGTTGGCGGATTAGCTGTTGCTTGTTTTACTAAAATAAACTCAATTATGTTCTTGGGAAAAGAACGAAAAGAAGTAAAACATTTTAATATTTCTTTTTATGAATATCTGTCACTTGGAATTTTTGCTTTGCTTTGCGTTGCAATAGGGTTTTACCCGCAGCCTTTTATTGTAATTGTAAATAAAGTTTTAACTGAGGGATTTATTCCAGCAGCATCTTCTTTCAGCTTGTTAAATATTAATTGGTATTTACTCAGTATTATTTTTATATCAGCAAGCGTCGGAATCATTTTAATATTTTTGTGGAAGAGAAGCATTCAGAAGAAATATGGAAGAAGAATTTCTTCTGCTTGGGGCTGCGGCTATGAAGGACTTAATCCGCGAATGCAATACACGGCTTCTTCTTATGCAGATGAATTAAATGAAATTTCAAAAACAGCTTTGGTTTATCATAAAAAAGTTGATAAGCAAAAAGAGATTTTTCCATTAAAGGGAAAATTCGAAAGCCACTCTGAAGATCTGGCAGATAATAAAATTTTATTGCCCGCATTCAGAAATTTTAGCTCTTTTGTTTCCCGTATAAGATTTTTAAGCTATACTGATATAAGATACTACATCGCTTTTATTTTAATAATCATTACAATATATAGTTTGATAGCGTTCCTATGGAAGTAGTCCAAATATTACAAGGAATAATTTCTTTAATTCTGATTTTAGGATTATCGCCTTTGTTTGTCGGTTTAGTCAACAAACAAAAAGCAATATATACCGGAAGAGCTGGTGCATCCATTCTTCAGCCATATTATGAGTTGAAGAAACTAATGAAGAAAGAAACCATAAATGCAAACAGTTCATCTTTTATCAGCACTATCGCACCATTGATAAATCTTATTGCAGTTGCTGCTGCTGCTGCAATGCTGCCAATTAGTTTTGCTCGTCCATTAATCAGTTTTGAAGGTGACATAATTTTATTTGCATACATGCTTGGATTAGCAAGATTTTTTCAGGTACTTGCTGCAATGGATATAGGCAGTTCGTTTGAAGGAATGGGGGCGGCACGTGAAGCCACCTTTGCAGTTTTTGCCGAACCAATCTTTTTTTTCACTATCGGCAGTATAGCTTTCATCAGCGGTTTCACTTCAATTTATGATATTTATCATTCCATAAGATTAGATAATATATCATTTGTAGTTTTTATAATTGTCTGTTCAATATCGGTATTTATACTTGCCGTTACTGAGTGTTCACGTATGCCGGTCGATGATCCGAATACTCATCTCGAGCTAACGATGATTCACGAGGTGATGATTTTAGATAATTCGGGAATTGATTTGTTTTTATATCAATATTCGAGTTACATCAAATTATTTATATATGTAATTCTTGAAGCATCATTCTTTTACCCTTTTGCTGTGCAAAGCTATACTTTAGGTATAATTATTTTTGTTGTGGTTATTATTATACTCTCTGCCGCCTTAGCTGCAGTTGAAACAGTAACCTCACGTTTTAAAATGAAAAATATTCCTCATTATCTTTTATTCGCTACTGCTATTGGAATATTGAATTTACTGATTTACACTTTTACTAAATAAAAAAAGTCTTATGCAGAATGTATTAAGTATTCTTTTTTGTTTGTCTCTGTTTTATTTGGCTGTAACACCACGCGTTAAAGCTTATGTAGCTGTTCTCCGGTTTCAGGGTATTTTGCTTACAATACTATTGATGTTACCCTTTATAGAGCAGTTTTCAATCTTTGCTGTAATTCTACCCGCTACTTTATTCATTATAAAAGTGATTGTTATACCGAGGTATATTAATAAAATTATTTTAGAACTCGATATTAAGAGAACAATTGAACCGACAATACAGCAATTCAATTTTTTACTGCTTGTTATTTTTTCATTCATAATAATTTTTCTCGCTGCAAGTATTTTATCGCAAAGCACAGAAATTGAAATCATTCCTTTTGCAAGCGGTTTTGCCGCAGTTGCGGTAGGAATATTTATTATAATATTCAGAAAGAAATTAATTATTCACGTTGCCGGATTTTTAGTATTGGAAAATGGGATATTTTTATTTGGAACCGCTGTTGCTTCAGAGCTGCCTATAATGATCGAAATCGGTGTGCTGCTCGATGTATTTGTTGTAGTATTTTTAATGGGAATTGCACTAAACAGAATCAGTTCAACATTTGAAGGGTTTGATGTAACAATATTAAGGAGACTTAAGGACTAATGCTTGAATTCTCTGTCTTAATTTTAATCCCTTTAATTGCTGCTGCTGTTTGTTACCTTATTAAAGGCACTCGTTCACAATATGCAATTTCATTAACTGTTAGTGCGTTCCATCTCCTTTTCTCGTTTATTATTTTTATCGGCTTGTATAAACCAAATCTGCCGTTTTTCTTTAGCACAGATCCACTCAGTAAATTATTTCTTCTCATACTTTCAAATGTTTACTTCTGGGTTGTGCTTATCTCATTTTCATATTTGAAACGCCCGGTTACATCAAAAGCAGAGGCGGGTAAAAAATATTATTTCCTGCTGTTAAACTTTTACTTGTTTGCTAATACGGCGGCTATTTTAAGCAATCACTTTGGAATGTATTGGGTTGCTGCAGAAGCAACTACATTAAGTGTGGCTCCGCTTATTTATTATTACCGGAATGAAGAAGCGCTGGAAGCAATGTGGAAATATCTCTTTTTAGTTTCAGTTGGAATTGCTTTTGCTTTTATTGGGATTTTATTCTTAACACTTTCAGCTAACGGAACCATAATGGAAGGGCAGCAATTATTTTTTTCAGAGTTCGTTAAAAATGCAACTAAATTAAACCCGATTTGGCTTAAAGCGAGCTTCATTTTTATATTTGTTGGACTAAGTACAAAAATTGGAATTGCACCAATGCACTCCGGTGATGTAGACGCAACGAGCAATTCACCAAGTCCCATTGCGGCGCTTATGTCAGGGTCATTACGCATAACAGCACTCCTAGGAGTTATGAGAATATTTCAAATCCTCACGCCAACTACTTCCTATGAATTTGCAAAATTAATTTTAATTATCGGCGGATTGCTCTCTGTTGCTGTAGCATTTATTTTTATGTTCAAAGTGAATAATTATAAACGTTTACTTGCTTACTCCAGTGTTGAGCACCTTGGAATAATAACGCTGGGGATTGGTGTCGGTGGTTTAGCATTTGCCGGAGCAATGTATCACGTAATTTATAATTCGTTAAATAAAATGGTTTTGTTTTTTACCGCAGGAAATATTCATAGCAGGTTTAAGACAAGAGAAGTTAACGGGATAAAATCTGTCATAAATTTAATGCCGTGGACAGGGTGGCTTTTTTTACTTTCATTTTTTGCGATATCGGCTATTCCGCCGTTTGGGATTTTTTTTAGTGAACTTATGATATTTGAAGGAATGCTTTTTTCAAATAAGCCGTGGATACTGGCAGTAACTATGTTTCTTCTACTTTTCATTTTTATAAATATGGGAAAAACTTTATTTCAAATGTTGTATGGAGAAAAAAGTGAAAAAGCTATACAAGAAAAAGAGAGTTTTGAAATAATTCATTTTTCAGTAATAGTATTATTGATTTTATTAATTGCAATTGGGACTATCTCTCCGGGAATTTTGCAAGAAAACATTTTAAGTATTTCAAAAGATTTTGGCATCAGATTATGAATTTTTTAACGGTTAAAAACGGAGAAGTTTTCTATCGTAATGAAATTGAATTCTTGAATAGAAATGATTTTCAAGATTCCGTTTTGAATGCATTAACAAGCGGTTATAGGATGATTGGCTTATTTCCAGTTGATAAAAAAAATCCTAATAAAATTGTATCAATACTTTCTGATTCGGTTTCTTCTTCCCTTTATATTATCGGTTGTGAAATTCCGGGAAACAAATTAGAATTTGAGAGCTTCGCTAATCAGTTTCCCCAAACAAATTATTTTGAATGTGAGCTTGCCGAAAATTTTGGTTATAAACCAGTCAATCACCCGTGGCTAAGACCGGTAAGAAAGCAGAATATTATTTTGGGCAATCAACTATATAAATTTTTTAATATTGACGGTGATGAAGTACACCAAGTTGCAGTCGGTCCAATTCACGCAGGAGTAATTGAACCGGGGCATTTCAGATTTCAGTGCCACGGAGAACTGGTTTATCATCTTGAAATAAATTTAGGATATCAGCACCGCGGTGTTGAATCGCTGATGTTAAGTGCAAACCCTAACCAGCGAATAATTCTTTCCGAATCAATTGCCGGTGATACAGTTGTTGGTCATACTTATGCACATTGCAGTGCAATTGAATCTATGACTGACACACAAGTAAATCTGCGTGCGCAATTAATTCGTTCTATTGCCGAAGAGCTTGAACGAATTGCAATGCACTTAAGCGGGCTTGGAGGTATCGCAAATGATATTGGATTTGCATTGCCGGCAGCTGCTTACGGAAGATTGAGAACTCTTGTTATCAATAGTCTTGCTTTCTTATGCGGTTCTAGATTTGGGAGAGGATTATTTGTTTACGGCGGTGTAAGGTTTGATTTTAATGATGAAAATTTAAAACAAATAAAGGGCAATTTAGAAATAATAAAAAAAGATATATCAGCCATAAATGATTTCTTTTTTTCTTCGACAGGTGCTTTGCTAAGATTTGAAAATACCGGAATAGTTTCAAAAGATTTTGCGGTGAAGATTGGGCTTGTAGGAACTGCAGCAAGATCGTGCGGTATTGAATTGGATACAAGGATACATTTCCCATACGGAGCGTACCGGTATTTTCCAGTATCACCGGTTACATTATCAACCGGTGATGTATTTGCACGTGCACGGCTGCGTGCGCTTGAAATTGATGAATCGCTTAGTTTTATATCCGAACAGCTTGAGAATCTTCCCAACGGCAAAATAATTTCTGATCTAAATAAGTTAAGAATTAATTCCGGAGTTATTTCAATTGTTGAAGGATGGCGGGGAGAGATAGTTCACACTGCTTTTACAGATGAAGAAGGAAAGATTCTTCAATATAAAATAAAAGATCCCTCATTTAATAACTGGTATGGATTAAGTTTAGCTTTACGTAAAACTGCTATATCAGATTTTCCTTTATGCAATAAAAGTTTTGATTTATCTTATGCAGGACACGATTTATAGAAATTTTATTTTAGTTATTAATTATGATTGACGAAATTAGACTCAGAATACTTCAAAGAAATTCAGTTATTCAGGATGTAGGCGCTGCATTGCTGCCAAAATTATTTCGCGGGTTACCGGTTATAGGAGATAAACCTTGCCCGGACGGCTGTAAAAAATGTGCTGAGGTTTGCCCAACTGATGCGATAAAAACAGATCCATTAAGTATAGATTTAGGCTTGTGTTTGTTCTGTCCATTGTGCGAGGAAGTCTGTCCGGAAAAAATAATTCATTACACAAATAACTTTAATTTAGCTGTTGATAAAAGAGAAAAACTAATTGTAACAAAGGAAACGGAAGCAGTCTCACCGGAAAAAGCATCAGAAAAAATCAAAAAATATTTTGGAAAATCATTAAAGCTAAGACAGATTTCTGCTGGCGGCTGCAGCGGCTGTGAGCTTGAATTAAATGCACTAAGCAATGTTAATTTTGATATGGGCAGGTTCGGTATTGAGTTTGTTGCATCACCGCGTCACGCAGATGGAGTAGTAATTACCGGGCCAGTAACTAAAAATATGGCTCACGCAGCTCAAATATGTTATGATGCTGTTCCAAATCCCAAAATAATAATCCTCTTTGGTGCTTGCGCAATTTCAGGGGGTATATTTCAAGACTCAGAAGAAACAGAAAGAAAATTTCTGGAACAAAACAAAATAGACTTATTCATTCCAGGCTGCCCGCCGCATCCGCTTACACTTATAAACGGATTGTTAAACTGGTTAGATAAAAAATAATACCGTTGTCTTTTTGCTTTTATTAATTGTAAAACTTTTTCATTTGCATTATATTTGAACTGAAAATTCTTAATTCTTAATTTTTAATTGTTAACGCGCCCGTAGCTCAATTGGATAGAGCGTTTGGCTACGGACCAAAAGGTTGAGGGTTCGACTCCTTCCGGGCGTACTAAGAAAAGAAGGTATACGGGTATATAGGTATAGAGGAAATCTACTCTTCAAAGAATTCCTTCAATGCTTTTTTTGCTTCCAGCCACTTCTTCACATTCAATTGATATTCAATAGCTGGAGCTTTCTGAATACCATCAATAAGCCCGGCTTCTTTTAATATTTTCAAGTGCTGAGAAACAGTGGATTGTGCCAGTGGCAAGCTTTCTACTAAATCATTACAGATGCAGTTACATTTCTTTGCAAGTAATTCTAAAATTGTTACTCTTGCAGGATGCGCAAACGCTTTAGCATATTTAGCTACTTCCATTTGAAGTTTTGTGTATTCTTCATTTTTAACACAACAGCCCATATTTTCTCTCTCTCTTATTTGCATAACTAAAATAACTAATTAAAAATCTATTGACAATATGCTAATTGTGGCATATATTTGTATGCAAGATTTGGCATATAAAAAATAAATAAATCAAGGTGCTTCATAAATGAATAACAAAATAAATGTTCTAAGAGCTTTAGCAGATGAAACAAGGTTAAGGATAATAAATCTTTTTATTAAGAGCGGGCAAAATCTTTGTGTATGTGAATTGATGGATGCACTTAAAATCCCGCAATATTCTGTTTCTAAAGCTTTGACCATAATTAGAAACGCTGACTTATTGACGGCTGAAAAGGAAGGAACGTGGGTCTATTATGAATTGAACAAAAACACGACTGAAAACAAAAACTTGTTCTCTTTCTTAAAGAATTATTTGAGTGATAAAGTTTTTTTAGAAGATGAACTTCGCTTGAATGAACGGCTGATTTTGAGAGAAAATAATAAATGTGTTGTTGGAATTATACCGGAAAAAGATTTGCTGAAAATGATTAAGGGAAAAGCAAAGGCGTAGGTTAGATAAAAGGGTTATAAGGGATAATCAAACTAAACTTACTATAATGGAAAATGCAGTCTTACATCTCAATTCTAAAATAACAGAGCTTATAGCAATCGGCTCATCTATCGCGGGCAACTGTCTTCCTTGTCTGCGTTATCATTTTGCTGAAGCGATACGGCTTGGTGTTTCAATCGTCGAAATTAAAGAAGCTATTAAGATTGGCAAAACAGTTAAGGAAAAGCCGATAAATGATATTTACAAGTTAGCGGATGATTTAATAAACAGAGAAAAAGAAAAACAAACTACGGAGAATAAATAAATGCCAACTTATGAATATCACTGTAAAGACTGCGGTTACTATTTTGATGTAAAAGCAACAGTGAAAGAAAAAGAAGAAGGGTTGAAAATAAATTGCGAACAATGCGGAAGTGAAAACCTACAACAAGTATTTGGCGGCTTTGCTATTCTTGGCGGTCAAACAGTGAATGTTAAATCACGAAATTCACAAAACAACGGCGGAGTTTGCTGCGGCGGTTCTGGAAGCGGTTGTTGTTAATCGAAAGGAGAAACTAAATGAAATACAAAATCGAATCTGCTGAAAGTAAATTAAATATATTCATTAAATCGAAAGCCGAAGAAAGAGAAGCACTGCTCTCTAATTTTGAACTTTGCCAAAAAGGTCAATGTAATTGTCCAACAGATGAATATAAAAAGCTGCAATCTCTCAATATAAGTTCTTTAGATGATGAACTAATCTTAAATCTGGAATCAAAACCGAATCAAGTATTTGACATAAACGAAATTAAAAAATGTCTCGATTTCACTTCGAGCAAGTTAAAAAAGGATTAAGTATGAATAACGCAACAGAGGTTAAACAAATAGAAATTTTCGATCCGCCGATGTGCTGCCCCAGCGGATTGTGCGGACCGGATATTGATCCGGCTTTGCTGGATATTAATGAGGCAATTATAAAATTCAAGAAGGAACTTGATGGTAAAGTAAGCATCGAAAGATATTTGCTTAGCCAGCAAGGACAAAAATTTATGCAGCAGCCGGAAGTTATGAAACGGCTTCAATCAAATGGAGTTGAAGTCCTTCCTTTAACTTTAATTAATGGCAAGGTTGTGAAGGAAAAATCATATCCGATTTTTGATGAATTAAAAAATTTAGTAAATCAAATTGTATAATATAAAGCTGTCATTCCCGCGAAAGCGGGAATCTTAAAAGCAATGAACCAATATTATGTTTACATTCTAACAAGCAAGAAAAACGGAACATTATACATTGGTGTAACAAACAATTTAATACGCCGGGTATATGAACATAAAGAAGGAATAATAGAAGGCTTTACAAAAAAGTATAACGTTAAAATGCTGGTTTATTATGAAATACATTCAGAAATAAATGAAGCAATTAAACGTGAGAAGGCAATGAAAAAAATGGTTAAGAAAATGGAAAATAGAGTTAATAGAAAAGTCAAATCCTAATTGGAATGATTTATACAGAGATTTAACTAAATAATGGATGCCCGCCTTCGCGGGTATGACAGAAAGAAAGGAAATGAATGACAAAAAAAATTTTAATACTTTGCACCGGCAATAGCTGCCGCAGCCAGATGGCTGAAGGATTTCTAAAATCTTTCGATTCGCAATTGGAAGTATATTCTGCCGGAACAAATCCATCAAAACAAATTCATCCCAAAGCAATTCAAGTAATGAAAGAAGTTGGTATTGACCTTTCGAAAAACTATCCTAAAACAGTTGATAAATTCTTGAACGAGTCTTTTGATTTTGTAATTACAGTTTGCGATAACGCCAAGGAAACTTGTCCGGTTTTTATTGGAAAGGTTGGAAAGCAATTGCACATAGGATTTGAAGATCCGGCGGAAGCCGTTGGAACGGAAGAAGAAATATTCAATACGTTCAGAAGAATAAGAGATGAAATAAAAGAAGAGTTCAAAAAATTTGTTCAGCAAATTGAGAGTTGAAAATTGATTATTGTCCGAAGGACTCCTTTGGAGAGAATTTTTCATCAATATAAGAAATGCTCAATTCTCAACGCTCAATGACCAATGTTTAATAGAAAAGGAATATATATGAGCACATCAGTTTCAAAAAAACTTTCTTTCTTCGACAGATATTTAACTCTGTGGATTTTTATCACAATGTTTTTGGGTGTTGCAGCCGGATCAATTTTTCCCGGCATTGCCGGTTTTTGGGATTCTTTAAGTTCAGGCACTACAAATATTCCAATTGCAATAGGACTGATATTAATGATGTATCCGCCGCTTGCAAAAGTAAAATATGAAGAGCTTCCAATTGTATTTAAGAATGTAAAGCTGCTGGGAATTTCTTTAACACAAAATTGGATTGTTGGACCGCTCGTTATGTTTCTGCTTGCAATAATATTTCTGAACGATAAACCGGAAATGATGATTGGTGTTATACTGGTTGGGCTTGCACGCTGCATTGCAATGGTTTTGGTTTGGAACGATCTGGCAAAAGGTGATTCTGAGTTGGCAGCGGGGCTTGTTGCGTTCAATGCAATATTCCAGGTACTACTTTATTCTGTTTACGCTTACGTCTTCATTACAATTCTTCCCCCCTTGTTTGGTTTTAGCGGTGCATTAGTTGACATTTCTATGGGAGAGATTGCAGTTACAGTTTTAATCTATCTCGGAATTCCTTTTGCTAGTGGAGTTTTAACTCGGCTCATCTTAGTAAGCTTAAAGGATAAAGAGTGGTATCACAGTAAATTCATCCCGAAGATTTCTACACTTACTCCAATAGCATTGCTGTTCACAATATTTGTAATGTTCTCTCTCAAAGGTGAAAAGATTGTTGAACTTCCATTAGATGTTGTGCGTGTTGCAATCCCCTACTCAATTTATTTTGCTTTTATGTTTTTTGCAACATTCTTTTTTGTTAAAAGACAAGGAATATCTTACGAAAAAACAAC
>JAKAGZ010000079.1 GCA_021815365.1 Bacteroidota bacterium | reverse complement strand
CAAAAAATGCAAGCCCGTAGTAATGCAAAAAGCGGAATCTTAATTCAGTTGAGCCTTCATACAAAAAAGTTCCTCCTTTAACGCTGGGTCCCTGCTGTGTAATGCCTCTGATAGAGGGGGAATTTTTGGGCACGAGTTCGTTCGAACGCCATCCCCTGATCGAATTGCTGCCGCCTGCGTAAAAAGTTCTGTTGATGGGTATTCCTGAATAGTCTCCCACATAAGCCTGGATGTGTCCTATTTTATTTTTGATCGCAAGTATTGAAGTCCTCGCTTCGTTCAGGCTTATATAAAAAGAGTGCGAGGCAAGTATCTTATAAAACAAAGCACCTTTGTATTTTGAATTTGTAATTTTAGAAATTACATAAGGCAGAATATTTGCTTCCTCAAGCTGCAGTGAAAAATTATATCCGCGTGAAGGGAACATCAGGCTGTCTACTGTTGTTGATCCGATGTTAAGCGCTATCGCAGAAATTAATTTAATAGACAGACTGTCATTATACGTTCTGTAGATTTCATTTGACTGCTCAACATTGTAAGAAGTGCTTAGAAAATTTACGAAAGTATATTTCGGCATTTCAAATTCTAAAGTAAGCTTGGAGCCGTAAATAGTGCTGTTATAGGTTCTCTGCTTGTTGATAGTAACATAATTCTCCCACGTCCCGAAAATATTTCTTTCGAACATGTAAGGCTGTTCGATGGTCAGCCTCGAATCAACATACCCGAGAAGTGTTGTATCGCGGAAAGAAAGTTTTTTAAATATCTGTCCGAAATCAACCTGGTAAATATCCTGAACACCAAACGAAGATGATAAGGTAAGTTTTCTTGCGTCTCCAAAAAAATTTTTTCTTATATAAGTTGCACCGAGACCGACGTTAAAGGCATTCTGCTGGTTATTTAAAATCACTTCAGGTGAAAGCTCGTTCAGCAGCCCGATGTTCCCGTCTATCATAAGCGGCACGTGATGATCCGAAGTATCACTTTCAACGCCGGAAAGGGTGATTGAATTAAATAAACCTGTTCTGAACATCCGCACCTGGTTATTCCTGATCTTATCGAGGCTGTAAAAATCCCCTTTGCTGAATCCGCTTATGTCTCTTAAAAGCTGATCTCTAACAAGGTCAGCACCTTCACCTGTTTTATTTACAACAAGGGAATCAATCGAATAACGTTTACCCGAAGTAAAATAAATATTCAGGTCCGCCCTGTTCTTCACAGTATCACGGAAAACAATTGTGCTGTCATACCTGGCGAACATATAACCCTCATTCAGCAGAGTATTTAACGAGCGGTCTATATTAATTTGCAAAGCATCCTGGTTGAACTGTTTTGTTGTATCAATATCCAAATCACCATTAATGTTTTTCATAATAAAAGCCGGAACTTTTTGCAAACCATATAATATCACTCTGCCGTAATTTGACGGTTGGTTTTCTTTTATAAAATATGTCAGCTCAACTTTTTTTGATGCGGTGTCTATATCGGCTTTGTATGAAAAGGCTGCATTAAAAAAACCATTTGCGTTATAGTATTCTTTCAAAGCCTCAAGGTCTTTGGGAATATTAGTGGAATCAAAATAGGAAGTGCCCCTTGCAAGCCCGGTTATCGCATGTAAAATTTTCCAAAACCAGAACGGGCTTTCGCGCGAATAAACTTTATACTCTAATATTGTGTTTGAAATTGAATTGTTACCTTCAAAATTTAAGGACTTAAGCTCGTACTTTTGTTCAGATTCCTGTGCAAGCAAAAAACAGTTCAAAATTAAAAAGAAGATTAAAGTTAGTTTTTTATTTTGCATATCAAAATTTATAAATCAATAACCGCTTAATAAACAGGGCTTGCAGCCTGAGTACGATTTAATACCTGAGTTGAATATCTTTGTCGACAAGCTTCAGTGCCGGGTAATCTTTCTTAAATATGCCTACAAAAAAATTATGTATTTCGGGTACGTCAATGTTATCAGAAACAAAAAGTGAAACCGGCTTACCCCGTTCATCTACGAGATGCGCATAATAGGTTTTATAGTCCTGGAAATTTATGATATAAGTAAAAACTTCTCCGCCGCCGCTGCCAAGGAAGTAATCTTTGGAATTATAGTAAACAAGTTCGTGATCAAAATAGGGGAATTTTATTTTATCACAGAGGCTGCCTTTGAAAGACCCCTGGAGGAGATCGGTCTGCCAGATTTTTGTTAACTCACCGTTTTTCATTTTCAGAAAATAAAAGCGTATGCCCCACTGAGTTTTATTTGAGGTCTCTGTACCGGCTATTACTTCAATTACAGAGTCCCTGTCGAACCTTCCTTTAAAAGTTTCTTTCACATCATTTCCAAGAATATTTTTTGCCTGCGTCAAAACGTAAGAAGGGTTGCTGTAATTTTTATTTAATTCATCCTGGTTCGCTTCCTGTTTCTTTTCACTGCAGGAGTAAAAGAAAAGAAAGGATAAAATTAATGCTGATAATAATTTTTTATTTAATGACAACTTTGGTTCCTATTTTGATAAATGGATAAATTTCATCAATGCTTTCATTGCTTATCGAAATTGAGCCGTCAGTCCAGTTATAAACAAAAGGTAAATTCTTCAAAAGGAAATTTAATCTTCCTGTGCCTTCAATTCCAATATCATAACCCAATTCTGTTTTCAGCTTAGGGCAGCCAAGGTAGTAAAGTTCATACTGCAGTCTGTCAAATTCAGCTTGTGTAATTATCCCTTTACGCAGCCCTTCAGTAATATCTGTAATGTTAGGGTAATTCAATTTAAAAAATTTACCATATTTATAAGCAGTATCAATTTCGCAGATCACATATTCTCCAACCGGAGTTGCAAGATCGTTTATTCTTTTTTTAGGCAGCAAAACGTTCCTGCCGAAATTTGCTCTGTATGTTTTTATAAGCGTCGTGTCATCATATAAAGATAATGAATATTCTTTCCTGTCAATAATAATTTTAGGATCTGTAATTTTTTTAATTCCTTTTTTAACCATTAATTCTGATAGAGGAGCAGAACGAAGATTCAGGATCACACCGTAGCCAATAACGCCAGCAATAAAAAGAACGATCCCCCCTGTAAAAAAAAACACATTCCTTATCGTGTTTTTGTTTACATAATCGGAGAGCCCGATATTATTATATTCTTTTTCCTGTTGATCTTTTTGTTCCATTCTAAAATTATTTCCGGCACGAAAAGAAATTCTTTAGAACAAAATTTAATTAAAATTCCGGTAAATAATAATCTTAACTTCAGCGTCAGAGTCTGTTGCACAACTCTTTTTGTGTCATTCCCGTGAAAGCGCACAAGTAGCAACTTTATTTCCTATATAATCCATCTAATTTAATTTGAAATTACTGTTATTCATCCTCTACGAGGATGTTTGGTTTGTGAGTGGATAACTTTTTCTACAGTAATTAAACATCTACGATGTTTTTTCTACTGACCTCGTAGAGCCTGCCTGCGGTAGGCAGGGTCAAATTATTGTAGCAAGTATTCTCATTTCAAGCACCAAATCCTCGTAGAGGATTTATAAGATTTTTTTATTTGTGGAAAGATTTCTAAATAATTTTCTACAATTTCATTTTTTCTCTATATATTAAGTTGAAATTTATACGTGAAAATCCGTAGACTTCGTCTCCGAGACGAGCGGGAATCTAAAAGATCTCATATTTAGAATCGATTCCCACTTGACTGCGTCAAGGCAGACTTTCGTGGGCATAACGTTTTGAATAGCTATGCTACAGACCCGTCAGTCAGCCATTATAAAACAAAAACCCAATTCACACCGAGAAGTCGGGGCGAATTGGGTTTTTGATGTTCCAAGAATTCCGGTTATACTTCCATTATTTCGGCTTCTTTATGTTTTAATATCTCATCAATTTTCTTTATGTGCTCGTCGGTCAGCTTCTGAACTTTATCTTCAGCGTCTTTTAACTGGTCTTCAGAAATCTTCTTTTCTTTTTCTGCTTTTTTCAGATGCTCGTTCGCATCGCGCCTGACATTTCTTATCGCAACTTTCGAATCTTCGCCGAACTTTTTTACAAGCTTGACAAGCTCTTTCCTTCTTTCCTGGTTCAATGGCGGAATAGGAATTTTTAAATTTGTCCCATCACTAACCGGATTCAACCCGATGTTTGCCTCAAGTATGGCTTTTTCTGCAAGGGGTACTACACTTTTATCCCACGGTGTTACTGAAAGAGTGTGTACATCAAGCACTGTAACATTTCCAACCTGGTTAAGCGGAGTCATATTTCCGTAATAATCAACTTTGATTCCATCGAGCAAAGCTGTTGTTGCTTTACCGGTTCTTATCTTAATAAGCTCATGCCTGAGTGCTTCAAGAGTTTTATCCATTCTTGCGCGGGCATCTTTTAATATATTTTCCATAAAAACCTCTTTATTATTTTAAACCGATGTAACTTTTCCCAAAAGGATAAATCCTAAAATTTTAGGTTTTCAATTCAAAAGAGTAATTGCTGAACCCCCGACTATTTTACCCAGACAAGCCTGGGTGATCAATCTCCGTTATGCACTACAGTTCCAACGTTCTGCCCCGTAACCAGCTTCAGCAAATTATCCGGTGCATTCATGTTGAAAACTACCATCGGTAAATCATTTTCCTGGCAGAGGCTGACTGCTGTAAGATCCATAACGCGTAGATTTTTCTTTAAAATATCGAGGTAAGAAATTTTATCAAACTTAAAAGCCTTGGCATTTTTTTCAGGGTCGGAATCATAAACACCATCAACGCGTGTTCCTTTTACAATCGCGTCTGCGCCGATTTCAACCGCTCTTAATGAAGCTGCAGTATCTGTGCTGAAGTACGGATGCCCTGTGCCGGCTCCAAAAATTATAACTCTCCCTTTTTCAAGATGACGCAAAGCTCTTCTTCTGATATATGGTTCAGCGATCTGTTCCATATGAAGTGCGCTTAAAAGCCTCGTATGAATTCCTTTACGTTCAATTGCATTCTGAAGTGCGAGAGAGTTTATCATCGTTGCCAGCATCCCCATCTGGTCGCCGGTAACTCTGTCAATCCCCTGGTCGTTTGCGCTGAGACCCCTGTAAATATTGCCGCCTCCGATCACAATCCCGATTTGAACACCTACATCGTGAACTTTTTTAACTTCTGTTGCAAAAAAATCAAGTACCTTGTGATCAATTCCGAATCCTTTATCCCCCATCAGAGATTCGCCGCTTAATTTAAGCAGCACTCTTTTATATTTTAATTTTGTCATAAAAGTAATTATAAATTACAGACTTAATATAAAAAAAGGTCTTAACATAATTAAGACCTTTTAATGAAGTTTTATTTTTTTTCATCGCCCAGATGGAAGCGGCGGAAGAGTTTAATTACAGTATTAGTTCCATGCTTTGAGTTAAACTCTTTCAGCAGGTCTCCCACACTTTTTGAATTATCTTTTATGAATGCCTGTTCGATAAGGCAGTTTTCCTGGTAGTACTTATTTAGTTTACCCTGAGCTATTTTGTCAAGAATATTTTCCGGTTTCCCTTCTTTGCGTGATATCTCTTTATAAATTTCGATCTCTTTATCTATCAAATTCTGAGGAACTTCTTCTCTTTTAATACAGACCGGGTTCATAGCCGCAACCTGCATTGCAATATCCTTTCCGGTTTCAGTA
The DNA here is from genome assembly GCA_021815365.1 of Bacteroidota bacterium. Lineage (GTDB taxonomy): Bacteria > Bacteroidota > Ignavibacteria > Ignavibacteriales > Ignavibacteriaceae > JAKAGZ01. The sequence goes on along the minus strand of JAKAGZ010000079.1, from coordinate 2,618 downwards.
AGCTCATCCGCTGCTTTGTCTGCATTATCAAAACGCACAAGCACACCAAGCTTCGAACCTAAGTGAACATAATCAACAACAATCCCGTTCTCTGCTGTTTCAACTGCAAATCTTGATATCTCGATCTTTTCACCAACTTTACTGAGCAGGTCGTTCATTTTTATTTTTAAATTTTCGTCACCGAGCAGAGCATCAATATTTGCGGGTCTTTTAGAATCTACTGCTTGTAAAACATCTTCAGCAAAATTTATAAAGTCATTGCTTTTCGCAACGAAGTCTGTCTCACAGTTAACTTCAACAATGATCCCTGTTTTTTTGTCGTGAGAAATTTTTGTTTTTACGATACCCTCATTTGCTGATCTTTCTGCTCTCTTAGCTGCAACAGACGCGCCTTTTTTACGAAGAATCTCTATAGCTTTTTCAAAATCACCGTTCGCTTCTGTCAGAGCCTTTTTACAATCCATCATTCCTGCACCGGTCTTCTGTCTCAATTCATTTACTTGTGAAGCTGTAATAACCATCATTAAATTCCTTATTCTTTATCTGTATTTTCAGTTTCTGTACTCTGTGTTCCTGAATTTTCAGTTTGAATATTTTCTGTTTCTGTATTTTCTTTTTCTGCTGCTTCTGAAGCCGGTTCAGTCTTCTTAATGACCTTTCTCGGCTTTTTTGTTCTTTTAACTTTTGCTTCTTCTTTTACTTCTGTACCCTGATGATCTGTTTCTTTTGTTTCTCTTTCTTCCTCAGCCGTCTCTTCAGCCTTTCTTTCTTTAGCAATTGCTGATCCCTGTATTACAGCATCAGCCATGTATGATACAATCAGTTCGATAGTTTTGACAGCATCATCATTAGCAGGTATAATGTAATCAACCTCATCGGGATCGCAGTTTGTATCAACGATAGCGAAAACAGGTATGTTCAGTCTCTTTGCTTCTTTGATAGCAATTGACTCTTTCTTGATATCAACTACAAACAAAGCGCCGGGAAGTCTCAGCATTGTTTCAACACCTTCGAGAACTTTTTTCAGTTTATCTTTTTCTCTCGTCAGAAAGAGTCTTTCTTTTTTTGTGATCTTATCAAAGGTGCCGTCGGTCTCCTGCTTTTCGATATTGTTCAATCTTTTAACGCTCTTCCTGATCGTAGAAAAATTAGTGAGCATTCCGCCAAGCCATCTTTCACTGACCCAGTTTGATTCGCATCTTCTCGCTTCAGTTTCGATCACATTCTTTGCCTGCTTTTTTGTACCTACGAATAAAACTTTCTTCCCTTCGCCGACCATGTTCGTGAGGTTTTCAGCGGCTTCTGCAAGCATTGCCTGTGTTTTTTTCAAATCTATAATGTGGATACCGTTTTTTTGCATGAAGATGTAAGGCTTCATTTTTGGGTTCCATCGGCGGGTCAAATGACCAAAGTGCGCACCAGCTTCGATAAGCTGAGATAGTTCTATCTTTTTCATGTGTCTCCTGTTTATTCTTCTACTTCCGTCATCTTTACTTTCCACCCCGACGTGTCGGGGCACAGGAAGTAAATCGGAAAGTATGTTTGTTGAAAGTGTAAGTTAAAGTTTAAGTTTAAGCATTTGGTTCTTACTCTTACACTTGAACTTGAACTTGTTTATCTCTTAGAAAACTGAAATCTTTTTCTTGCTTTTGGCTGGCCGTATTTCTTACGTTCAACCATTCTTGGATCTCGTGTTAAAAATCCTTCCGGCTTCAATGATTTACGAAAATCAGAATTTATTGCTTCGAGTGCTCTTGATATTCCAAGTCTGATAGCCTGAGCCTGACCTGTTGTTCCTCCGCCCTTAACATTAATAACAACATCGTAATTGCCTGCCGTGTTTGTAACATTAAGAGGACCGAGAATATCTTCTCTGCTTAAAAGCTGTGGAAAAGCTTCTTCAAAAGCTTTACCGTTGACAGTTATTTTCCCGTTACCATTTCTTAAGATCACTCTTGCAACGGAAGTCTTTCTTCTTCCGACATAAATCTGATCAGCCATTCTTTCTTCCTTATAAACTTATAGTTTCCGGTTTCTGTGCTTTATGAGGATGTTCAGAGCCGGTATAAACTTTTAATTTTTTAATTAATTGATCACCTAATCTTGTTTTGGGAAGCATCCCTCTTACGGCATTATGAATAATAAACTCAGGCTTTTTTGCTTTAAGTTCTCCATAGCTTCTTGTTTTCAAACCGCCGGGGTAACCGCTGTAATGTACATAAGTTTTTAACATCTCTCTCTTGCCGGTTACTTTAACCTGCGCTGCATTTATCACAACTACAAAGTCGCCTGTATCAGCATTGGGAGTAAATGTTGGTTTTGTTTTGCCGCGGATTATTGAGGCAACCCTGCTAGCCAACCGACCTAAGACCTGATCCTTAGCATCAACAACAACCCAGTTCCGTTCCGCCTTTGCTGTACTGATGAACCTTGTCTGTTTTTCCTGTTTCACGTAAATTTTTTTCCTCCTTCTCAAGTCCCGGCAAATTGCCAGACTGAAGAAACCTTCTTATAAATCTTTCAAATAAAGAGCAATAAAAATAGACTGAAACAGTGAAAATGTCAAGAAATTTGACAGTACTGATGAGATAAATATTTAGTCTTACGCTTATAAACGG
>JAKAGZ010000027.1 GCA_021815365.1 Bacteroidota bacterium | reverse complement strand
GCGGATGCTAGTTTAAATATTTTAGGTAGTGCAGCAGTTTTAAAAAGTTTTATGTGGTGGGCTAGTCCAATGGTTACTGGAAATAGCCAATATAATCTTTGTTCCCAAAATAATGGTAACTATTTTACATGTGATCATATTCCAACGGCTTAAACTTACACTTTAACTTTTACTTCCACTCAGTACTTCACTCTCCTCTCCTGTTCTCTCTGGAAATCTCTTTTGCGAATGTCTTCGCGTTTATCATAAACCTTTTTACCTTTTGCAAGAACCAGTTCCACTTTCACCCGTCCATTCTTAAAATACAAACGGTAAGGGATCAGTGTCAGACCTTTTTCAGTCACTTTCCCGATAAGCTTTCTTATTTCAGAACTGTTGAGAAGGAGTTTCCTTGTTCGGGTGGGTTCGTGATTATTAATATTTCCCTGCTTGTATGGATTTATGTGCATACCAACGAGCCATACTTCGCTGTTTTTGATCTGTGCATAGCTGTCAACCATGCTTGCTTTTCCCTCACGCAGTGATTTTACTTCTGTACCCTGAAGAACAATCCCCGCTTCATAAGACTGCAGTATTGTGTATTCGTGCCGGACTTTACGATTTATCGTAATATTTTTCTCTTCTTCTGCCATTTAATGCTCAAATCTTTGGTTCAAAAGTTATTTTTATTAGCTGCTAAATGCAAGCGTGGTAATGCCGGTCAGATGTTTGCAGTAACACTTTCATAAATGATTTCTATGTGCTACTGCATATTTTTTTATGCAACTGTTTATTTAAACAGGAACAAATATTTTCCGTATCCTTCTTTCTGCATATCGTCTTTAGGAATGAAACGCATTGCGGCTGAATCCATACAGTACCTTAAATGAGTCGGTGCAGGACCATCATTGAAAACATGTCCTAAATGCGAGCCGGCAAATTTGCTGCGCACCTCAATTCTTTCCATCCCTATAGAACTGTCAATTTTTTTCTCAGTAAAAAAAGGATCGATCGGTTTTGTAAAGCTTGGCCAGCCTGTGCCTGAATCAAATTTATCTTTGGAGCTGAAGAGCGGTTCGCCTGAAACAATATCAACATAAATCCCGTCCTTATGATTATTCCAATACGGATTTTGAAAAGGCGGTTCAGTTGCTGCCTGCTGCGTAACTCTGTATTGAAGGCTGCTCAATTTATTCTTTAAAATTTCATTTGAAGGCTTTTCATATTTTTTTGTGTAAATATCTCCCCAGGTTTTCCTGATGAACTCGTCCCTGCCGGATGCTTTCCTGTAGCTGTAATATCTTTCGGGATCCTTTTTGTAAAAATGTTGTTCTGATTCATGTACCGGAGTGAAATTTGTAAACCTGACAATCTTGGTAGCGACAGGCTTATTAAATTTACCAAGACCTTCGAGCCAATCTTTTGATTTTTCGGCAAGCTCCTGCTGCATTTTGTCAAGATAAAAAATATAAGATTTATACTGCGGACCCCTGTCATAGAATGATCCTCCGTCATCTGCGGGATCGAATTGTTTCCAGTAATACTCTAAAAGCTCAGAATAACTGATCGCATCGGGATCATAGATAACTTTTATTGCTTCAACTTTTCCTGTTGAAGTTTTATTATCAATTTTACCTTCGGCATAACCTGAGATAACATCTTTTAATCCTGAAAGTTTTTCGAACGATGCATCCATACACCAGTAGCATCCGCCGGCGAATACAGCAGTTGCGTAACCATCTTCGTTTATCCTTTCAGGTTTTCCTTTCGAATTAGCATTTTTGCAGGCATTTAAGATAAATATATTCAATATCAGGGTTAAAATAATCTTAACCATTTTTATTCTCCTTGTTTTTATTTTCCTATATTCTTCTGTGAGAGCTGCAAGAAAATCTGATTGACTTCTGTTCGGCTACTGTAATTTTACCAGGCCATCACAATTATTAAGTATATTAAAACCTCTGAAAAATAGCATTATACAGAACCACAGTATTTTTAATAGCACACAGATGACACGCCTGCGTGCCGGAACGTCACTACGGCGTGCAGGCACGGATTTGGCTGATTTTCACGGATTATATCTGTGCTAATCCGTTAAATCTGTGTCATCCGCGTGCTATTTTTAATTTTTCAGAGGTCTCTATATGTAATTTCATCAATATTATGATAATATAAAAGAATATTATTCGTCTTTAATTACGCCCGTTGACTACTAAAAAAAATTTATCTACTTTCTAACAGCTTCAATTACAGGTTTTGGGGAATAATTATTTTACATTTTCCGGGATATTAATTTGTGGAGGAATTATTCACCCGGTAAGCTGCAGTAAGTTCTAATTAAATCAATTGTTAGTTACAATATTTTTAAAAATCTCAGGAGGAAAGATTATGGCAAAAAGAGTAAAAGCAAAACCGAAAAAAATTAAACGGGCAGCTAAAAAGGCAAAGCTTATTTCGAAGAACGCAAAAGCTGTATCACGTAAACCAAAAGTGCAGAAATTAAAAGCAATTCCAGATGCTTATAAAGCTGCAATCCCTTATCTCATTGTAAATGATGGCGTGGCTGCTATTGATTTCTATAAACGCGCTTTTGGCGCCACAGAAGTAATGAGATTTGATATGCCGGGAGGTAAGATTGCTCACGCTGAAATGAAAATAGGAGATTCACTTTTTATGCTTGCAGATGAATTTCCTGAGATGGGCGCCGTTAGTCCCTCTACTGTAGGAGGCACACCTGTCAGTGTGATGGTTTACGTCAACGATGTTGATTCATTTTTTGCAAAAGCTATTTCTGAAGGCGCAAGGGAAGAAAGAGCCGTTGAGGATAAATTTTACGGTGACAGATCCGGCAACCTGCTTGATCCATTCGGACATAAATGGACATTCTCGACTCATAAAGAGGATGTCTCTATTGAGGAAATGAAAAGAAGAATGGCTGAGATGCAGACTCAAGCTGCTGATACAGCTTCTCCGTCTGAACCAGATAATCTATAGGGAGGATAGATTCTCAGATAACGAAATCTTAAATTTCGTTATGACAATAGATGAAATTTTAAAGCAGGTCCTGAAAATAAAAGGGACCTGTATTTTTTTTGATTATTTCCTGCAATGTATATTAAAGTCCAAATATAAAATCGAACTATAAAGGAAGAATTTATGATCACAAAAGAAATCCTGTTGAAATTATTCAAAAAAGAATTTGCGACTACACTTAAAGTAATGCGCGCATTCCCTGATAACAAATTAGATTTTATTCCTCATGAACGTTCACAGACTGCTAAACGTTTAATGTCTACTTTTATTTTTGAGATGTTCTTATTAAAAATGTATGCCTTCGAGAAGGAGATTGACAGAGCAGTATTTAAGACTTATGCGCCGGAAAACCTGGGAACAATCATTGTTGATTTTGAAAGGGAAAGTTCTGAAGTAATAACTGGACTGAAAAATATTGATGAAGAGACATTAAAAAAGACCATTGAGTTTGCAGGTAAGAATTTTATTGCAGATGAATTTATGCTTATGATGCTGTTTGATCAGATACACCACCGTGGGCAGATGTCTGTTTATATTCGTATGGCGGGAGGGAAAGTACCATCAATATATGGTCCTTCAGCTGACGATTCTTCGACAAATCTTTAAATTGCATTGTTCAACCAAGATAATTTGCATCTGACGGCAGGATAGTTTCGAGAAATCTGCTGGTACAAAATATTTACATTCATTGTTGTTATTTCTTATAGATTCTCAGATAACGAAATCTTAAATTTCGTTATGACAATAGATGAAATTTTAAAGCAGGTCCTGAAAACAAAAGGGTCTGCTTTTTTTTATACACCCCCGATATACAATAGCGCTAAAAGCTACTTCTTTAAATCTCCTTCGAAAATTTTTTACTCACGCAGTGGTCGTTCACTAATAAGTACTATTGAAAAATTTTATTTGTCAGTAACTGAGAAAAAACGAGGCTTCTGTATCGTTGGTTACGAAGCGGGATACAGCTTTGAACCAAAATTGAAAAAACATCTGAAGAAGAAAAATGAAAATTTATTCAGAGGCTTTTTATTTAATTCAGACCAGGTTATAAAATATAATTCTGAAAAAATAAAATTCACTTCGACAGGAAGTAATTTCCGGGTTTTCTCATTCAGACTTAATACAACGAAAAAGGAATATATATCTAATATTAAGAAAATAAAAAGTTATATTGCCCGCGGCGATACATACCAGGTCAATTACACGGTCAAAGGGAAATTCCGGTTTGAAGGTGACCTTGTAAATTTTTTTAAGACGCTGGTATTTAATCAGTCAGCTAAGTATTCTGCTTTTATTAATCTCGGTGACAGCGTTATCGTTTCATTATCTCCCGAATTATTTTTTGAACAGACTGGAAGGAAGATAATCACCAAACCAATGAAGGGAACAATGGAAAGAGGGCTGAATATCTTTGATGACAATCTGCATCGTTATGAACTTGCAACTAGTGAAAAGGACTGCGCTGAGAATATTATGATAGTTGATCTTCTCCGGAATGACATCGGTAAAATAAGTGAATATGGAAAAGTTAAAGTAACAGAAAAATTTGAAGTTGAAAAATATGAATCAGTTTTTCAGATGGTATCAACAGTAAAGTCGCAGCTAAGGGGAAAAATTATGCTTTCTGATATAGTTAAAAATATTTTTCCTTGTGGTTCGGTTACAGGTGCTCCGAAAATAAGAACAATGGAAATAATAAACGAACTTGAAAATGAGGCAAGAGGGATATACACAGGTGCGATCGGAATGGTGCAAAAAGATAAATCTGTTTTTAATGTTGCGATCCGTACGATAAGAATTGATAAGAACGGAAATGGCGAAATTGGTCTTGGGAGCGGAATTGTGTGGGACAGCGACCCGGAGAAAGAGTTCTCTGAAACGATTTTAAAGAGCAGGTTTTTAACCAATCCTGTAAAAGAATTTATATTGTTTGAAACAATGAAGTTTGAAAATTGTAAAGTCCATAACCTGGATGAACACCTTAAAAGATTGAAGGCTTCTGCAGATTATTTTTTGTTCCGCTTTGATGAAAATAAAATCAGAGAAGAAATAAATAAAAGTCTGGAGAATGAATTCGGGCTGAAAAGAATAAAACTTACACTTAATAAATGGGGTGATGTACGGCTTTTAATTAATGAATTCCCCGCTAAACCTGATCAGGTAAGAGTCATAATTTCTCAGAAAAAAGTTTCATCGGAAAATACTTTTCAGTATTTCAAGACTGATAACAGGAAGCTTTATGACAAAGGGTATTCTGAACATACTGCAAAAGGTTTTTTTGATATTATATTTTTAAATGAAGCAGGGCAGATAACTGAGGGAGCTATTTCAAATATTTTTATCAGGAAAGGAAATAACTGGTTCACACCCCCGGTTAAATGCGGGCTGCTTCCCGGAATTGAAAGGAAACTCTGGCTTGAAAGCGACAAAAATATTACAGAAAATATTTTGCACCTGGATGATCTGCTTGTCTGCGACGAGATCATCCTCACTAATTCGCTCAGAGGAAGAACAAAGGTTGACAGATTATATCTTAATGAAGCTGAATTCAGAGAATTTTAATTATGAAAAATAAAAAGTTATAAGCTTCATTTTAACCCTTTCCCACTTAATAACTTAAACAGGATATTTAAAATAATATTTAATATCTTATTACAATAGTTTTTCACTTTTTGTAAAAGAAATAATATGCCGAAGAAAAGTGATTCTACATCTGACAGAAAAAGAGAACATATAGAATTATGTCTTACTGATCAGGTTGCTTTCAAAAACAAGACTACAGGGTTTGAGTACTATGATTTTGAACATAATGCAATTACAGAAGTTGACATCAGAAAAATAGATTTTACAACTCAGTTTTTCAAAAAGAAGATAAGCTATCCGTTCCTCATTTCGTGTATGACTGGCGGAACACCGGAAGCGGGAAGTATAAATGCTGAACTTGCTGTTGCGGCACAAAAACTTAATATACCAATCGGGGTTGGCAGCCAGAGACAGGCTCTTGAAAATGATAAATACCTTGACACGTATAAAATTATCAGAAAAAATGCGCCCACTGTTCCTGTACTCGGAAATCTTGGAGCCGCAGAACTTGTTAAGCTGAAAATACTGGACAAGGTATCATATCTTGTTGATATAATTAATGCTGATGCAATGATAATACACGTAAATTCGTTACAGGAACTTCTTCAGCCTGAAGGCGAACCGAACTTTAAAGGTTTGTTGAAAAAATTAAATATGCTTACTAAAAAATTGAAAGTGCCTGTAATAGTAAAAGAAGTTGGATCGGGAATTTCAAAAAGAGCTGTTCAAAAATTGTTGGATAACGGCGTTCAGGGTATTGATGTCGCTGGTGCGGGTGGAACAAGCTGGGCAGGCGTTGAAATATTGAGGAGTACAAATTCAAAAGGCGATGAGTTTTGGGATTGGGGATTACCAACTGCTTTTTGCATAAAGCAAATTGCACCGTTGAAGGAATATCATGAGTTTGTTCTTATTGGTTCAGGCGGCATTAATTCTGCTTTTGATGCAGCCAAGGCTCTGGCTCTTGGTGCGGATGTCGCCGCATCTGCAAGAATAATTTTACAGACTTTGGATAAAGGCGGAGTCGAAGGTGTTATTTCACTCGTCACTGGCTGGTTCAAAACTATAAAGAAAATAATGTTCCTGACCGGTTCAAACAATCTGTATGAATTCAGACACAAAAATAATTTAATTCATAAAAGCGAACTCTATTGATGCATAAAAATTTTCAAAAGTTTAATTCTCTTTATGAAAAAGAAAGGAAGAAAATTGACAGAAGGCTTAAAAGATTATTGGCAAAACGTCAGCCATTATCTTTATATAAACCCGGCTCATATATTTTGGATAGTCCCGGCAAAAGGCTTCGTCCTTTGCTTGTATTATTTTCGGTAAAATCTGTCGGAGGGAAATTATCTCAGGCTTATAACGCAGCAGCAGCAGTTGAACTGCTTCATAATTTTACTCTTGTGCACGACGATATTATGGACAATGCAGATAAACGCCGCGGGCGCGCTACTCTGCATAAAAAATACGATACAAATACTGCAATACTTACAGGAGACAGTCTTCTTTCTGTAGCCTACGAAAACTTGTTGAAGGATGTATCTGACAATAAAAGGAGCAATGGAAATTGTAAGGCTGTTGTAACGAGTTTTACGAAAAGCCTGGTTGAAGTTTGTGAAGGGCAGAGCCTTGATAAAGAATTTGAAACAAGGAAATATGTTCCTATTGCCGAATATAAACTGATGATAAAAAAGAAAACGGCTGCTATGATGGAAATGTGCTGCAATATTGGGGCATATATTGGTAATGGAAGTAAAGAAGAAATTAATTCTTTGACAAGATTCGGGAGGAATCTGGGAATAGCTTTCCAGATGCAGGATGATCTTCTTGATGTGATTGGAGATGAATCAAAATTAGGGAAATCTGTCGGAAGCGATATTGTTGAAGGAAAGAAAACGTATCTCTTTCTTAAGGCATTTGAAAAAGCTAAGGGTGATGATAAAAAGAAATTAAATAAATTAATTATTAACAAAGGTATCAGCAGAAGTCAGGTTTCTGAATATCAGCAGATTTACAGGAAGCTGGGTGTAATTGAAGATGCGCAAAGAGAAGTTAAAAGTTATACGGATAAAGCTTTAAATTCCCTCGGCGTGTTGAAACGAAAAGAAGATAGGGAATTCTTTACCTGGCTTGCAGATTTACTTATCAGCAGAAACAAATAAAGAATGATAGTAGAGACAATAAAGATCATTAATAAAGCAGGACTGCATACCCGTCCTGCGGCAACAATAGTTAAGCTGGCATCAAAATATAAATGTGAATTTACGATCTCCAAAGATGGAGTGAGTATCAACGGGAAAAGTATTATTGGCGTAATGACGCTGGCTGCAGAAATGGGTTCGGAGATCACGCTTACTTTTGACGGTGTAGACGAAAAAGAAGCGGCGGCAGAGATAACAGACTATTTTAAAAGAGGATTTGACGAAATGTGAAAAATTTTAAGCAAATATTTAAGGAAGCCGAAAATAAAATTTCTGGTATTGCGGCTGCGCCCGGTCTTGTGATCGCCAGGGCTTATCTTTTTACGAAAGAAAAATTAGAGATAAGTGACGCTGAAATTACAGATGTGGAAGAAGCAAAAAGGAATCTTGAAGAAGCGCTTCAGAAATCTAAAAAAGAGCTTAACAAAATCTTCTCCATCGCAAAAGAAAAAATGGAAGGAAGACGCGCCGCTATTTTTGAAGCCCAGATGATGATACTCGATGATCCTATACTTATCAAAAATATTACTGCACGCATTGAGAATGAAAAGAAGCAGCCTGAATTTATTGTGAATGATGAGATATCAAAGTATCAGCATCTTATGACAAATGCTCACGAAGCATATATGAATGAACGCGCCCACGATATTGAAGATATTAAAAACAGGATAATCAGGAATCTTCAGAAGAAAAGATGGCAGTCAAAAATTACAAATGACGTAATTGTTGTCAGCGATTCGCTGACGCCTGCAGATACAATTCTGCTTTCAAGAAATAATGCAAAAGGATTTATAACCGATCACGGCGGGCTTACCTCGCATGCAGCTATTATTTCCAGATCGTTAAACATTCCTGCTGTTGTCGGTACACATAAAGCAACACAGCTTATCAAAGAAGGCGATATACTTGCCGTTGACGGTTTCCATGGCTACGTAATTATTAACCCGAATGATGAGCAGAAAAAATTCTTTGTTGAAAAGATCGACAGGCTTGTCCAGCTTCAGAAAGGGCTTGAGGAACTAAAAGATAAGCCGGCAAAAACTGAAGACGGCAGGGAAATTCATTTAATGGCTAACGTTGATGTCTCCGGTGAAGTTGACCTGGTTATCACAAGCGGCGCTAAAGGGATCGGGCTTTTTAGAACTGAACAGATACTGGAAGAGTTTGGCGAATTTCCGACCGAAGACGAACAGACTGAAATTTACAGCAGCCTAGCTTCGAGGATTTATCCAAACCCGATTATAATCCGTGCTTTTGATATTGGCGGAGATAAATTCAAATTTTTAGATTTCGTAGAACCCAACCCATTCCTCGGTCTGCGCGGCATAAGACTTCTGCTTGAAAATGAAAAATTGTTTAAGACGCAGATACGTGCAGTGCTGCGTGCTAGTAAGAACAAGAATATTCTTTTTATGCTTCCGATGATCTCAGCTATTTACGAGATCAGGAAATCGAAAGAAATAATTAAAACGTGCATGCACGAACTAAAACACGAGAACCAGACTTTTGATAAAGATATAAAAACAGGAATTATGGTTGAAGTTCCTTCTGCTGCTGTAATGGCGCAGGATTTTGCAAAAGAAACTGACTTCCTGAGCATCGGCACAAACGATCTTATACAATATTTAATGGCGGTTGACAGAGGCAATGATCTTGTATCCGATCTTTACCAGGAATTCAATCCTTCTGTTATACGCACTATCAGTCATGTTGTGACCGAAGCCAAGAAGCAGCATAAAGAGGTAAGCCTTTGTGGTGAGATGGCGGCAGATACGCTTGCTATTCCTCTGCTGGTTGGGCTGGGACTTGCTTCACTCAGCATTTCTCCATCAACTATTCCTTATGCTAAAAGAATAATCAGGAGCCTCTCATATTCAAAAGCAAAAGCTCTCGCTGAAAAATGTCTTACCTTTTCAACAGAGCACGAGGTTACGAAGGAAATTGAAAAATTCTTTGAAGAGAATTCAATTACAAGAACCAGAAATATCATTTAAGATTATATGCAGATAAAAGATTACGTTTCAAAATACGATCCACAGGATCAGTTCAATGTGTTAGTTAATACATTTCTACAGGCGGAATTTGCGTGGAACAATAAAATTGATCTCACACAATTAGACAGCAGCAAAATTACCTCAATAATTCTAACAGGTTTGGGAGGTTCTGCGATCAGCGGAGACCTTCTGCAAAACTTTCTCGGCAATGAATTAAAACTGCCATACATCGTTAACAGGAATTATACTCTTCCCGCTTTTGCAGATGAAAAAACTTTATTGATAGTTTCATCATATTCAGGAAATACAGAAGAAACATTAGAAGTATTTAAGCAGGGCATTTTAAAAAAGTGCAGGATTGTCGTAATCACAACAGGCGGAACTGCAGGCAAAATGGCAAACGAAAATAACATCCCCGTTGTGAAACTTAAAAGTGGTCTGCAGCCGCGGTTCGCTTTAGGATTGAGTTTTTTTTCTCTGTTAAAAATTTTCCAGGAATTAAATCTTATTTCGGATCAGACTGAGATCGTCAAACAAATAATTTCGCTGTGGAAAAGCAAAGCGAAAGAATTCAGCAGCGAAGATAATAAAGCCTATAAAATCGCTGTCGAAATTTCCGGGCATATACCGGTTATTTATTCCTGTGCTGATGTAACTTCAGCAGCAGGCTACAGGTTGAAATGCCAGTTTAATGAGAACTCCAAGCTTCATGCATTTCATAATGTCATTCCTGAGTTAAATCATAACGAGATAATCGGGTGGGAAACTTTTTTTGAGAAACAGTTTCAGGCTAAGGTGATAAATGTTCTCGACAAAACTTACCATCCTCAAATTAAAAAAAGATTTGAGATAACCGCCGAACTGGTTAAAAAGCACAAGGGTGAAATAATTAATTTAGAAAGCGGAGAAAAAGATTTCAAAGTCAGGCTGATGGACCTGGTCTATCTGTGTGACTGGATATCGTATTATGTCGGAATATTAAGAGGCAAAGACCCATCCGAAATAGAAAACATTAATATTCTTAAAGAACGCTTAGCCTGATTTTGTCTGTTTACATTCAATGTTTTCTTAATTAGATTCTGACGACCATTGATAAATAAAAATTTATTTTTTTAAAACACAAAGTTTAATGAAATCTGTCAGAAATATTCTGATACTTTTGTTTTGTTCCGCTAGTTTGATTCACGCTCAGTTCTATTCCAATTTTGGAAGGAACAAAGTTCAGTATGATAATTTCGATTGGAAGATTCTGCGAACCGAGCATTTCGATATTTATTATTATAACGATCTTCTTAACATTGCCGAAATCGGTGCTGCGATTGCCGAAAGCACTTATACAGAATTTAAAGTAAAATTCAACACGCTGATCAGCAGGCGTATCCCGTTGATTTTTTATAACACTTCTCTTCAGTTTCAGCAGACGAACACAACGCCGGGATTTATTCCGGATGCTGTCGGCGGATTTTTTGAGTTTGCCAAAGGCAGGGTGGTGATTCCATCAACAGGTTCACTGCACGATTTCAGACACGTTATAAGGCACGAGCTTGTTCATGTTTTTATGACGAATAAAGTAGCGCGTGTTCAGTCCGATCACCGAAGCATTTCAAGAACATACCCGCCGCTGTGGTACTCAGAAGGATTAGCGGAGTTCATGTCAACAAAGCCTGATGCACAAGCTGAAATGGTTATGCGCGATGCGATCTTTAATGATTATTTCGTTGGTTTGCAGGATTTCTACAAGATATACGGCTCATTCCAGATGTATAAAGAAGGGCAGAACTTCCTCGAATTCGTAAAAGAAAAATACGGCAAAGAAAAAGTTCTTCAGCTTGTTGATAATATCTGGATGTACAGCAAATTTGAAAAAGACATCGCTTACACTCTCGGTAAACCAATTGAAGAGATTGATCAGGAATGGAACTATTATTTAAAGAAAAAATACTATCCGCTTTTTAAGACAAAGACGCCGATAAGAATTTCAGCACGACAGGTTACAAACTTTGGTTTTAATTTTTCACCTGTGCCGTATAAAATTAATGACAGCAAATTTCTGTACTTTGTCGCTAACAGGGATGGTTATTCATCATTATACCGGGTGCGGTTAAATGTTGAGAACGAAAAACAAAAAACACCTGAGCTTGTTTTACGCGGCGAAACGAGAGAGCAATATGAAGCGTTTCACTTATTCCAGTCAGCGATAGATATTTCAAAAGATGGAATAATCGCTTTTGTTACAAAGGTTGGTGGAAGAGATGCGATACATTTTTATTCTGTAAAAGAAAACCAGGTTATCAGCACTTACAGAAACAATGATCTGATCAGTATCAGCTCTCCTAAATTTTCTTCTGACGGAAAGAAAGTTATTTTTCAGGCTGTTGACAGCAAAGGATACAGCGATCTTTTTATTCTGAACCTTTCTGATGATAAGCTCGAAAGAATAACGAACGATATTTACGATGACAGGGACCCTGCCTTCGGAATTGATGACAACCACGTTATTTTTTCTTCAGACAGAACTGCAGGCAGCTATTCAAAAAAATATAATTTGTTCTCGATGAATCTGACCACACATAAGATCAGCTATGTTACTTATGTTAACTCTAATTGTTCTTCTCCAGTAGTTTCTCCGGATAAATCCCGCCTGATGTTTACTTCTGAAATTGACGGGGTAAGAAATATTTATATGATAAATATTAACGATGGAAAATTTTCTGATAACGCCAGACGGTTATCAAATTTTTTAACAAGCGTCTATAATCCTGTCTTTCTTGACAGCACGGAGATCACATTTGCCGGTTTTGAAAATTACGAGTTTAACCTTTTCACAATGGATTATAAAAAAGCTGCTGCCGACAGTTCATTTACTATGGATATGAATTTTAATCTTGCAGGCGGCATATGGGAACCTATTATGCTTGCATCAAATTCTGAAAGACAAAAGCTGAATTATGAAAAACAATATTCGCTCGATTATGCGCAGAGCCAGGTTTCCACCGATCCTATTTTTGGTACGCAGGGCGGGGCTGAAATTTTACTGAGTGATATGCTCGGGAATGACAATTACTTCTTTACGATTTATAACAGCGCCCAGCGCCAGAGTGATTTTTTTAACAGCTTCAATATTGTGCTGGAAAAAGTTGATTTAGGTAAACGAACAAACTACGGCTACGGTGTTTTTCATTTTACAGGTAACAGGTACGATCTGCAGGATGTTAATGAATACTATTTTGAACGAAGCTTTGGAGGTTTTTTTACACTTAGCTTTCCGCTTTCAAAATTTGAAAGAATAGAAACGTCTGTCACAGTTGCAAATTCAGATAAAGAAATTGTAATAGGAGTACAGCAGCGAAAAGCCCTCCTTGTCAGCAACACACTTTCTTATATTTTTGATAACTCACTTTGGGGACCTACAGGACCTCTTGATGGAATGCGCGCAAGGCTTTTATTCGGGTACACAGGCGATGTGAAATTCAGCAACGTGGACTATTACACGTTTATCGGTGATTTCAGATATTACATGCGGCTGACTCTCCGCTCAGCACTGGCTTTGCGTACTGCTGTGTTTTATAACGATGGAAAAGAAGCGCGCAGGTATTTTATGGGCGGAAGCTGGGATTTGAGAGGATGGCCCCGCTTTTCAATCAGGGGTGAAAAACTTTGGCTGTCTTCTGTTGAATATCGTTTCCCTCTTATTGACGAAATAAATCTGAAGTTCCCATTCATTAACCTTGGGTTCTTCGGACTAAGAGGCGCAGTGTTTTTTGACATGGGCGGGGCGTGGGATAATAAATACAAGCAAACACTCGGAAGCATCGGCACCGGTGTAAGGTTTAATCTGCTTGGAGCTATTGTTTTAAGATATGATGTTGGAAAAAAAATCGAAGATAATTTTGCGCGTTTTCAGAATGGATTATTTTACCAATTTTTCTTCGGATGGGATTTTTGAAAAAGATCATTCCGCTTATAGTATTAATAGTTTTTCTTGAAGCCTGCTCTATTACGATCATCAAAGTTAAAACAAAGATTGACCCGGAGGCATTTTCAATGTTCGGCAGTACACCGCAGAGAAATTTTTTTGTACCGGAATCAGTCAGCGATTCATTAAAACTGAAATGGGAAACAAGCACGAGCGGTGGATTTGCGAATACATCAGTTACGATAAACGACTCATTGGTTTTCATCGGCGACCTTTCAGGCAAGGTTTATGCTTTTAATTTTTACAACGGAAAGGAGATAGGGTATCTGAAAGATAAAGGCGCGGTTTACACAGCTCCGATAATCTCAAAGTTTCTGATAATTTATGCTGTTGCCATTCCGGATGATAATGAATCCATACTTTACTTTTATGATTTTTCCGAGGGGACAGTATTCAGAGACATCAAAGTACCCGGTAGAATTATAAACGAGATCGTCTCTACAAATGACGGTTACGCCGCTGCAACAGAAGACGGTCAGATATTGAAATATAATTCCTATGGTTTACCCGGATGGAAAATAAAAATTGATTCGCACATACACGTCTCTCCCGCATTTGAAAACGGGATGATCATTCTTGGTGATGATGATGGCGAAATAATCTGTGTTGACAACAAGGAAGGCAAAATAATTTATAAAAATAAGATCGGCGGACACTTTCTCGGGGGCGTTTCCATAAAAAATGGTACTGCATTTTTGGGCAATGATAACGGTACTATTTACGCCGTTGAATTGAAGACAGGAAAAATATCCTGGCAGTTCAATACAGGCGCAAGAGTTGCGATGACACCTGCCTTTGATGATGAGAATGTTTATGCAGGCAATTTGAATGGTGATTTTTTTGCTCTTGGCTTAAAATCCGGAAAAGTAAAATGGAAGTTCCATTCAGAGGGATTATTTAACGTTACTCCGTTGATAACTAATAATTTTTTATTCATTCCTGATTTGAACGGTGAGCTGCACATAATTTCAAAAGTAGATGGAAAAACTGAGAAGACACTTCAGCTTGACGGCAGAGCAAAGTTGACTCCAGTTCTTTATAAAAATATTTTATTTATTGGATTTGACCGTGGAGTATTGCAGGCGTATGAATTTGAAAAATAAAATTTTCGGCAGCCTTATAATTTTTGTTCTTATTTCTGGTTCTGCGGCTGCACAAGATTGTAAATCAAAAGTCGAGATAAAAACAGATCTTGACAATTCGCTTATCTACATTAATAACAAGTTAGCGGGAAAAGGTGTCGTATCAACGGAACTTGAAAAAGGGATTTATGATATTACTGTTACAGCCTCCGGGAAAGAATGGGAAGCAGAAATGTTCAACGATAGTTTATCTATAGATAACTGCAGGAAAGATACGACTTTGTTGTATTCATTCAGAAAACAAACTTATTTAAATTCTGATCCGCAGGATGTAAAAGTTTTTACCGGCGATTCTTTGATTGGCTACACCCCTTTATTTATTTCTTCAGAAATTTTCCCGCTTGTTCTGAGAAAGACAGGTTATCAGGCAAAGAAAATCAGCCAAAGCGATTTTGCAGATGGCAGAATTGTTAAATTAATTTTTACAGGCTCGCAGGAAGAAAAAAGTTTTTATGAAAGACCGGTATTTAAATATCTTATCGGCGGGATTTTAGTTTTCGGTGCGGCAACAGCATATTTTAAGATAAAAGCAGATAATGCTTTCAGCGATTACCAGAAAACGCAGAAGCAGACTTCTCTCGATAGCACACACAGGTACGACCTGGTAAGCGGGATTGCATTCGGAGCTTTGCAGATAAACCTGGGGATACTCATTTACCATTTTTTAACTGAATGAACTGAATGTTCGTAAAAATTATTTTGCTATTTTTGTATAAGGAATATTGTTACGATATATTATTTCTTCCGGTTATCTCTCAACATTATCCTTATATTGATTTCTTATGCTAACAGTTTTAGAAGCTATAAATTTAAGCACTGATTTTCTTGCCAAAAAAAATATTGAATCACCAAGAATTAATTCAGAACATTTGCTTGCTCACGTATTGAATTGTAAAAGGCTCGATCTTTATCTTTCCTTCGACCAGCCTTTGAAAGAAGAAGAAATTGATATGTACCGGGAGTTGATCAGAAGAAGAGGCAAAGCCGAACCCCTCCAGTATATTATAGGCAGCGTTGAATTTTTCGGTTTAGAGTTTATGATTAATAAGTCTGTGCTTATCCCAAGGCCAGAAACTGAAATCCTGGTGGAAAAAATAATTGAATGCTGTGACAGAAATATTCCCATTAAAATTTTAGATGTCGGGACCGGGAGCGGAAATATTGCCGTCTCGCTTGCAAAAAATCTTCCTTGCTGTAGTGTTGTCGCAATTGACATAAGCGAAGAGGCTCTGGAAACTGCTTCAGAGAACTCGCTGCTGAACAACACAGATAAGCAAATTGTTTTTAAGAAGTATGATTTTATGAAGGAAAATAATATAGAGCGGGAGAGTTTTGACCTGATCGTTTCAAATCCGCCTTATGTTTCGGCAGAAGAATTTCCTTCGCTTAGACCTGAGCTTAAAGTTTATGAGCCAAGGATAGCACTAACTGATAACAGCGATGGATTGAATTTCTATCGCAGCATTTCTACAAATGCAAAAACTCTTCTAAAAGCAAAGGGGAAAATATTTTTTGAGGTCGGGGAAGGTCAGGCGGAGAGTGTCAAAAATATTTTATTACAGAATAATTTTTCTGAGATCGGGATATTTAAGGATTATTCAAACATTGATAGAGTTGTCAAAGGAGTTTTGTCTTGAGAGCTTTAATCCAAAAGGTTTCAGAAGGCGGGGTTTTTATTGAGAAAGAAAACTACAACGCAGAGATAGGTAAAGGAATTGTGATCCTTCTTGGAATTAAAACAGGTGATACCGAAAATGATGTAAATTTTGTAGCAGATAAATGCTGCAATCTCAGAATATTCCCGGATGCAGATGAAAAAATGAATCTATCAGTTAAGGATGTGAAAGGTGAAGCACTGATCATTTCACAGTTCACTTTGTATGGTGAAACATCTAAAGGCAATCGCCCCGGCTTTACAGATGCTGCAAAACCCGAAGAAGCAATTCCTCTTTATGAAAAATTTATTTTGAGAATGAAACAGAACATTGGCACCGATAAAGTTAAGACGGGCAAATTTGGCGCCATGATGCTTGTTAAAATAATCAATGATGGTCCCGTAACCCTTACCATAGAATCAAAAAAATAGAAAATGTTTTGAATCCAGTTTTAATGATATTTATAGATGGAGTTGGAATCGGTAATGGAGATTACAAGTTCAACCCGTTTTTTAAGTACGGCTTTAAGACATTTACGGAAATCTTTGATGAAATACCCTCGTTAAAAAGGCAAGCTATTAATAATAACGGCTCATTTATTTTCCCGACCGATGCGTGCCTTGGCGTTGATGGATTACCTCAAAGCGGAACAGGGCAAACTTCGATCTTCTGTGGAATGAATGCTGCAAAATACATTGGGAAGCATTTTGGTCCTTTCCCTTATTCTACACTAATTCCTGTTATTCAAAAAGAAAATATTTTTAAAGCTTATCTTGAAAAAAGTCAAAAAGTCTTTTTTGCAAACGCATACCCAAAACAATTTTTTGAATACTTAAAATCAGGAAGGGGAAGACTTTCAGTAACCACACATTGCTGCAGGTCAAGCGGAGTGAGACTGAATACCACAACAGATGTCAGGAAAGGAAAAGCGCTGACGGCAGAAATTACAAATGACCGGTGGATAAAAAAATTGAACTATAAACTTCCACGGATCACACCACAATTAGCCGCTAAAAGACTTTTGAAAATTTCAGAGAAAAATAAATTTACTTTGTATGAATATTATTTAACCGATCATCTTGGTCACTGGCGTGATGCGGGAGATTTTGAAAATATTCTTCACACGCTTGATGATTTTCTTTTTTGCATAATTACAGAAATGGACAAAAAAAATATGACTCTGATCATCTGTTCAGATCATGGAAACTTTGAAGACCTTTCTGTAAAGACTCACACTCTCAACCCGGCTTTAACTATTACTGCAGGCAGGTATGCTAAAGAATTATCGGATTCTATAAAAGATTTGACCGACATTAAACCGGCAATATTGAATATATGCAAATGACAGAATTGACCGATTCGCGAAAAGATTTCCCGGCAATAAAGCTGATACTTCTTTTTGCAGCAGGAATATTGCTGAACCGGTTTTTCCAGGTCAGCATTTATTATTTTGCTGCCATGATTGTAACATCTGCTGCACTTTATTGTCTGAGTTTGAAATATCCGCTTATAATTTTAAGAAATATCAACAGCATTTTATTACTAATTGCAGTTCTGGTTTTCGGAAATGTAACTGCACAGTTAAATCAACCTGGGTACAACTATCTTTCAGAAGACATCTACAGGCTAAAAAACATAAGAGTAATTGGCGAAATAACTAATATTGAACTTCCCAGGAAAGAAGAAATAGTCTTTGAGATGGAATCAAGTTCTATCCAAAGTGGTGATACGGTACAGAATGAAAAAATAAATTTTATATGCAGAATTTCAGAACTGATCGCTTCGCGAAAAGATGCTCAATCAAAATTAGATTCTATTTATTCTGTCTTAGCGATCGGCAATAAAGTAGCAGTTGAAGGAAACTATTCAAAAGGAAGGGAGGAAAGAAACCCGGGTGAGTTTGATTACAATAAATATCTCAGGTCGAAAGGAGTTTCAGGGATAATAAATATATATAACACTTCAAACCTGCCTGCCGGACAGGCAAGAATTAAAATTATAAACAACAGGGAAAATGTATTTGCGAATACAATCTTAACTATCAGAAAAAAGATTGACTTGCTGATAAGGAAATTATATAATGAACAGTCTGCGGGTTTGCTGAGAGGTTTACTATTAGCTGACAGAAGTGAAATATCCTACGACACAAAAACAGAATTTATTAACACCGGGGTAATTCATATACTGGCTGTCTCGGGTTTGCACGTTGGTTACATCGTTTTGATATTCACATTCTTATTCGGAAGGTTTAATATTTATACAGGTTCGCTGCTTACTGTTTTGGGATTGACTATATATATAATTCTAATCGGTGCACCCTCATCTGCTTTCCGCGCAGGAGTGATGTCAGTTGTTTTGATAACCGCATTTATAACCAACCGTTCGACAAATTTATTGAACTCGATTGCCATTGCAGCTTTAATAATACTTTTTATCAAACCATACGAGCTTTTTGCACCGGGCTTTCAGCTTTCTTTTGCTGCAGTAATTTCAATTGCGCTTATCTATCCACCGATACAAAATGGTATTAAGAAAATTGAAGTAAATAATCTGATAAAAAATATTTTATTGTTTGTTGGCGTTTCTCTTGCTGCACAGATAGGCACTATGCCGATTACAATTTTTTATTTCGGCAAGTTATCTCTGGTTGCTTTGTTCACGAATCTAATTGTAATTCCCTCAACAGGAGTTATTGTCGGGATTGGAATTTTATCTTTGGCATTAGGCGCTTTTTTTAATTCAATCGCTCCTTACTTTAGTGTTGTTAATGAACTTGTTATAAAATTTATTTTTTGGATTATACACATCACCGGAAGCGGTGATTATTCTTTTCTGCGGATAAGAAATTTTTCACTTTACGATATAATTTTATTTTACTTGGTACTTGCGGCTATATTTATTTTTCACAGGAGATTCGTTAATAGTTCTGCTAAAATTACTTTGCTTGCTCTATGCACTTCTGTTTTTTATTTGTTCTCTACATTTGATAATAAAAACTTATTGCCGGATAATAAATTGAGCGTAGTGATGATAGACGTAGGACAGGGCGATTCTTTCATTCTGAAATTTCCCGATGGCAGAACCGCTTTGATAGATGCAGGCGAGGCGACTTATTCTTTCGATAACGGCGAGAGAGTTGTGCTTCCGCTGCTTGATCATCTTGGTATTGATAAAATTGATTACGGCTTTGTGACACATCTTGATATGGATCATTATGGGGGTTTTGTTTCCCTGATTCGCAGCGGTAAGATTTCCAGGTTATACAAACCAGGTCTTGATACGTCTCTTTCGAAGGATGTACGATTCGAAAATTATATTGATAAAAGCCATATTCCAAAGAAATATTATAAAAGGGAGATTTTAAAAATTGGTAATGTCAGAGTTTATGTTCTTAATGTAAACGAATTTAAAAACTCCATCCAGAATAACAGAAGCGGTGTTCTGAAGATTGTTTACGGCAATTCTGAATTTTTATTCACAGGCGATATAGAAAGTCTGGCTGAAAATTATTACGCTGAGAAATATAAAACATTTCTTGATTCAGATGTTCTGAAGGTTGGTCATCATGGGAGTAGTACAAGCTCAACGGAAAATTTTCTGCAATTTGTTACTCCTCAAATCAGTCTGATCTCTGTTGGTATTCAGAATAAATTTAATCACCCCTCACAGGTAATTATTGACAGGCTGAAAAAATATCATTCAAAGATTTTCAGGACGGACAGAGCAGGGGCAGTGATCCTTCAGAGTGATGGGGAAACAATTATGAAGGCAGATTGGAGAGAATAATAACATCGTTTCAAATTATCTTAATTCCGGTTCTTAAAATTTCCGCAACAAAGGGATTCTCTTCAGTAAATTCTTCTGTTTTGTATGGATGGATCTGAAAATCAGTTGTGGTCTTGAGCAAGTATTTATTTATTCTTTTTTTATCAAAAAATCTGCTGCCCTCAAAGTCATCTGAAACTAAAGCTAAATCAATATCACTGTATTCATTCGCATTACCTTTTGCATAAGAGCCAAATAGGTAGACCCTGTTGATGTTGATTTCAGATTTAATCAAATTCAACAACTGCGCTATCAAATTATTCAAGTCCTTTTTTGAATACATTATAGTACTCTTTGATTTTTGTTAAATATTCCTCTGCGAATTCCCTCGTGCATTTTTTATGGAAATCCATTTTATAATCGACATAACGTGCCTCTATATTAAAGTCATTAACCTCAAGTAAAAATTCTTTTTCTGTATCGTTTAATTTAAGCTGAGATTCATTAGCTAATCTCATAAGGTCATGAATCTTTGGCGGAGTATTATCCTCGTTATTCATCACCCAACGTGCCTTTAGTATTTTTTCCAAAACCAAATGTCCCACAAACAAAGCCCAATCATATTTTCCTGCCTCAAAGATTCCCTGCATTGCGTCAAGGTCATGTTCGGCAGTTTTTATCTAATATTTTATATGCTCTTGTTTTGTCAACTTTTCTTTTAGTAATTTACCTCCCAAAATATACATTATGAGAGTTATATTTACAAAAGAAAATCTACCAAGCCATACTCCGCATTGGACCATAAATAAAGTAAGCGAAATAGAATTGTAAAAAGATCGTTAGGTCATATTTTAGATAACCAATAATTTTAAAAGGTAATTGAGGTATTTTTTTTAATGGGACGCTGCTTCAATTTATGAAGCAAACCATAGAGTAAGGTAATTTTCGTGTTTATCACATCTTGCTTATATTAAATTACTCTTTAACGAAATTCTTTTCAAAGAAAATCTGAATAATCATTGATGAAATCAAAAAGAAAAATTATCGGGATACTCGGCGGGGGACAGCTTGCACGGATGTCCGCTTACCAGGCATATAAATTAGGATTCGATATAGCAATACTTGAAAAGACAAAAAGCTCGCCGGCAGGAATGCTCACTAAAAATGAGTTTGTCGGCTGGGTGGATAATAAAAAAATGCTGACTGAATTTGTAAATTGCAGCGATATCGTAACCCTCGAAAATGAATTTATAGATCATCAGAAGCTGGAGTTAATTGAGAGCCTTGGGAAAAAAGTTTTACCTTCCCCGAAAACTATTTCTCTTATACAGGATAAATATATCCAGAAGAAAACCCTGAAAAGGAACAAAATTCCTGTCGCTGATTTTTTGAAAGTAGATTCTCACTCAGATTATAATTCTGTTTCAGAAAAGCTTGGTACAAAATTTATTTTGAAATCAAGAAAGATGGGGTACGATGGTTACGGCAACCGGAATGTGACAAATAAAAAAGATTTTACTGAGGGACGGAAACATCTCAGCGCACGTCACGCTCAACTTATGGCTGAAAAGTTTATTGATTTTGATATGGAGCTTTCTGTAATGATCGCCCGATCGAAAAAAGAAATTAAAATATACCCGGTTGTACAGACGATTCAGAAAAATCATATCTGTCATACAGTAATCGCTCCGGCGCAAATAAATTCAAAGGCTGTAAGCATGGCAGAAGAAATTGCCGTTGAATCTGTTAAAGCGATAAAGGGATTCGGAATATTTGGCATAGAAATGTTTTTAGTAAATAAGAATGAAATTCTTGTGAATGAAATTGCACCACGCCCGCACAACTCAGGTCATTACACAATCGAAGCTTGTGTTACCTCACAGTTTGAAAACCACATACGCTCTGTGCTGAATCTCCCTCTCGGTTCGACAGAGATGGTGAAGCCGTATGCAGTAATGATAAATCTTTTAGGAAAGAGAGAAGGGAAGGGGATAGTGGGAAATTACAATGATGTACTGAAGTACGATAATATTCATTTACATATTTATGGTAAGGCGAAATCACGGCGAGGAAGAAAGATGGGACACATTACTGTTATCGGAGATGATCCGGATAAAATTTTAAATCTTGCGAAACGCGTTGAGAGAAATACAATAATTTAAATTATATTTTATTGCGAATTTGATGAAGTTTGTAAAAGCATTAACCACAGAGAACCCAGAGAAGACGCAGAGTTCACAGAAAAAACAGGAGAAGAAATGACAAACAAACCCGTAGTCGGAGTAATAATGGGAAGTGATTCTGATCTTCCTGTAATGAATGAAGCAGTTAAAGTTCTGAAGGAATTTAAGATCCCATACGAAGTGAAAATTGTCTCTGCACACCGAACCCCAAAGTTTATGGCTGAATACGGAAGCAAAGCGCACGAGAGAGGACTGAAAATTATTATAGCAGGAGCCGGTGGAGCTGCTCACCTTCCGGGTATGACTGCATCTCACTCGCCGCTGCCGGTTATCGGTGTGCCTGTTAAATCAAAAGCTTTGAACGGATTAGATTCTTTACTTTCAATTGTGCAGATGCCTGCCGGAGTTCCTGTTGCAACCGTCGGTATCAACCAGGCTAAAAATGCGGGGCTGCTTGCTGCTGAAATTCTGGCCGCATACGATAATTCACTTCAGCAGAAATTAATTTCTTATAAAAAGAAAATGGAAATAGAATCAATGAAGAAAAACAAAAAGATAAAACTGAGTCAAGATATGTGAGTTGCTGGACTTAAAGGTTTGCCAATTAATTTTTCTTCTGTCCAAATGTTTTGTTCAATCTTTTTAAACATTCTCACCTCACAATCTTCATAGCTGCAGTATTTGCATAAATGTTCTGTACAATAATCTAAATGTATTCTTATTTCAGAGTTTGGCACTTCTGATTCAAGCTGACGGGCTATATATTCTTCCTCGAGATGAGATTCTTTTATTGTAAAGTAGTAGGGTAGTATTAAATGAAAGTCAGTAAAAACCCTATCCCCGGATTTCCAAAATCTTAACTGGTGAACATCTATCCAATAATCTTTCCGCATCAAGTTAAGTTTTTTTACAATTTTGCTCAGCAATACTTTATCAGTTTCATTCATTAGACCGCCGATTGATTCGCGAATCAATTTATATCCTGTAAAAAGAATATTTACTGCTATCGCTATGGCAAATATTGGATCAATAATTTCTATCCCTGTCAGTATCACCAAAATAATTCCTATTATAACGCCGATGCTTGTATATGAATCAGTCAGCACGTGTTTGCCGTCTGCGATGAGTGTAATTGAGTTTGTTCTTTTGCCAGTCCTTATAAGATAAAAGCCAAGGAAAAGATTAATAGCACCCGCCGCTGAAATTATTATTACACCTGTATTAAGCTGCTTCAGATGAGAACCGGAAATTATATCAACAGCAGAAGTATAAATAATAAAGACCGCTGCAATAACAATTAAAAGTCCTTCAGTTCCTGCAGAAAAGAATTCAACGTTGCCATGTCCATAAAGATGAGAATCATCTGCAGGACGGGATGAAATAATTATGCTGTAAAGCGCCATTGATGTGGCAAGAACATGAACAACAGATTCAGCAGCATCCGAGAAAATTGCAGCCGAGCCTGTTATCAGGTAAGCACCCATTTTCGACAGGAACATTCCGATACCGACCGCAAGAGAAATGTAAGCTGCCTTCTTTTTTAGTGATAAGCCTGTCATAAAACCGCTGTTAAAAAACCCTGTGTAAATTTAAGTTAAATATCAGAAAAAAAATTAATTTTTAAACACTATTTCATTTGCTGTGGAATGTGTTATTACCTATAGCCTTAAGTTCGTTGCTACTTCCTTTCTATTTCGATAAATTTGATACATAGAAATTATGGAGTGTTCAGCTAATGAAATCAACATTGTTTTTTATTTTATTTACATTCATACTTGCCGGCTGCAGTAAAAAATCTGATAAAGATTATATGGACTCTGGGGAAAAAAGCATGCAGGCGAAAAATTTTCAGTCGGCTGTTAAGTCTTACGAATCATTAATCAAAGAATATCCCGACAGTAAATTAGCCCCTGACGCCCTCGTGAAATTAGCGACTCTTTATCAAAACAGGGTCGACAGCAGCCTGACAGAGGAACAGTCATTTACAAAAGCTGCGGAATTATTCAGAGAGGTATATGATAAATATCCGAACAGCGATAAAGCGCCCGTCGCATTATTTATGTCCGGTTTCGTTCTATCAAATAATCTGGGCAGATTTGATGAAGCTACAAAAACTTATAAATTATTCCTGGAAAAATATCCGAACAACCAGCTTGCGAAGTCTGCACAAGAAGAATTAAATAATATGGGGCTTTCTCCAGAAGAAGTTTTGAAGAAGAATAAAACCAAGGGTATTTAATCCAGAGGCTTATAAACAATGGCTGTTGAAACGCAGGATTACAGGAAGTATCTGAATCCGTCCGTAATTTCAAAATTAAATTCACTCGAATTAAGAGCTCGTCTTGTTGTTGAAGGTTTTATGGTCGGGCTTCACAGGAGTCCGTACCATGGCTTTTCTGTTGAGTTCAGCGAACATCGCCCGTATATGCAGGGTGATGATTTAAAAGATATTGATTGGAAAGTTTATGGCAAGACAGAAAAATTTTTTATCAAGCAATACGAAGAAGAGACAAACCTTAAAAGCTACATTCTGCTTGATACAAGCAGATCTATGAGTTATTTCTCTGAAGGGAATCTTAGTAAGCTAGAATATGCCTCAACTCTCGTTGCTGGGTTGAGCTACCTGATGCTGCGTCAACAGGATGCAGTGGGACTTTCTCTTTATTCAGAAAAGATTGACAGGTATCTTCCTCCGAAAGCATCGAAAATATACCTGCGTGAAATTTTAAAAAATCTTTCAGAGGCAAAAGCCTCTAATAAAACTAACACCGCATCTTCGCTTCATTCAATTGCGGAAAAAATAAAAAGAAGGGGATTGGTTATAATTGTTTCAGATCTTTTTGATGATATTAATTCTGTGCTTTCAGCATTAAAGCATTTCAGATATAAAAAGAATGAAGTCATAGTCTTCCAGGTGCTTGACCCGCGGGAAAGGAATTTTGCTTTCGGCAGTGATGCAATCTTTAAAGATATGGAAACGGAAGACGAGATCACCACTCAGCCTTACCAGATACAGAAGGCATACAAAGAAGCGATGATTGAATTTGTCAGCAGGATTAAAACCGAATGCCTTAATTCCAACATAGATTACAACCTGATTGAAACTTCAATGCCGTTCGATAAAGCGCTTTTCAGCTATATACAAAAAAGGGCGAAATTATTTTAACAATTTCTGTATATCATCCAGGTATTTTTCCATAAGCACTTCGGTTTCTTTCTGGCTTTTTCCTTCCAGGATTATCCTTATTATCGGTTCAGTATTTGATTTTCTGAAATGCACCCAGTGATTTAGAAAATCGATCCTCAGACCGTCGTCTGTATTGCATTTTTCATCACCGTATTTTTGCACCAGCTTTTCAATTACTTCATCAGGATTTGTATTTCCCAATTCAATTTTCTTTTTCGTGATATAATATTGCGGCAGCGAATCTTTCAGTTCGCTCATTTTTCTTTTGAATTCAGTCAGATGCTGTAATGTAATTGCAATTCCGACAAGCGCATCCCTTCCAAAATGTAAAGCAGGATAAATTACACCGCCGCTTCCTTCACCGCCTATTATTGCTTTTACTTCTTTCATTTTTTTTACCACGTTCGCTTCGCCGACAGGAGAGCGGTAAACGACTGCACCGGCATCCCGTGCAATATCGTCAACAGCTCTTGTTGTAGAAAGATTCACAACAACATTGCCTTTCTTTTTTGAAAGAATGAATTTCACAGCCTGTGCGATTGTGTTTTCTTCACCAAACGGCTCACCTTTTTCTGTAATTAAAACGAGTCTGTCAACATCAGGATCAACCACAATGCCAATGTCAGCCTTTACTTTTTTAACTGCGTTCATAGTCAGAGTAAGATTTTCTGGGATTGGTTCGGGCAGACGTGGAAATATTCCATTCTTTTGGCAATTCATTTCTATAACTTTGCATCCGAATTTTTTTAGCAGGTCAGGAATGACATAAACACCCGCACCGTTCACACAATCAACTAATACCATGAACTTTCTTCTCTTGATTTTTGCAGTGTCTATATATTTTAACTTTAGTACATCTTCAACGTGTTTTTTTAATGCATCATCATATTTTTTTCTTTTTCCCAGTTTGTCCCAGGCTTTATAATTTTCACAGGTGTTGTCAGATAATTTTTTCAGCGTTTCATTTTCTTCGGGAGTCAAAAACTGTCCGGTGCTGTTCAAAAGCTTAAGAGCATTCCATTCATTTGGATTATGACTTGCAGAAATTGCAATTCCCCCTTGTGCTTTTAATTTCTTCACAGTGTACTGAACGGTTGGGGTTGGGACTATTCCGATTTCAATTACATTTATGCCTTTCGCCAGAAGAGTGCCTGTAACAATTTCCTGCACCATTTCTCCCGTAATTCTTGCATCTCTGCCTACGACAACCGAACCCTTTCCGATAAAATCTGCAAAGGCAGAAGTGTACTTTACAAGCACATTCGGATCAAGCCCGCTGCCGATAATACCCCTTATTCCTGAAACGCTTACCATTAAAGTGGACATTCAAACTCCTGATTGATAGAATACAAACATAGTATGATAGAAAAATAGTAAAATAATTTTTATACTTAAAAAATTATAAAATATGTTTTTCTCAGATGACTTAGCCATTACATGAATTTTTGTAATTATAGCTGAATTGATTGTCAGCATAAATATATGCATATTATTAATCATAAAATGATGAGTCATAAAAGATGAGAACAACAATCAATATTAATGATGAACTCTATAATAAAGCTTCAAAACTTACCGGGATAAAAGAAAAAACATATCTTGTAAGAATTGGATTAAAGGCACTTATTGCCTTGGAAAGCAGCAAAAGACTGGCAAGGTTGGGAGGCACGGAGAAGAAACTAAAAGATATTGATAGAAGAAGAATATCATAATGATAATTGTTGATACTTCCGTTTGGGTTAACCATTTCAGGAAAAACGATAGAGTTTTGGAAGCACTTTTACTTGAGGGTAAAGCTGCCGTTCACGAATTTATTATTGGTGAGCTTGCCTGCGGAAATCTGAACAACAGAAATGATATTATCAATGGACTTATGAGTCTCTATAGAGTTAAACAAATTACCTTTGGCGAATAGTTGATGTTTGTTGATAAATTTAATCTTTACAATAAAGAGATTGGCTTTGTCGATATTAATTTATTAGCATCGTCAAAGATGTCGGGCTATCCTTTATTAACTTATGATAAAAAATTGTTAGAGGTCGCCTCACAGCTAAACCTTAGCTATAACTAATCAGGGTTTTACAAAATAGTAATACCTTGAGGATTTTCATCAGAATTGTAATATTGTAAATTAAGCAAACCTTTCACATAGCGATCAATCTAGCAAGAAGTTAATGTGAAATTATTTAACTTCAGATAATTTCAAAAATCGCTTTCATATTTGTAAAATTGAAAAGCTGAGGTTAAATGTTCAAAAGAAAAATTAAGCAGATAAATAATCTTCTCATAAAAAAATACGGCATACCTCCCCGAAGCAAAACTCCCCCAGATCCTGTTGATATGATAATTGCAACAATTTTATCTCAAAACACAAATGATAAAAACTCTTATAAAGCTTTTCAGAATTTGAAAGAAAGATTCAAAAGCTGGGGTGAAGTTGCAAAGCTGACACCATCTCAAATTGAAAAGCAGATAAAAATTGCCGGGCTGGGGAAACAGAAATCAAAAGCAATTAAAAATTTGCTCTCTACATTGCTGAAAGAGAATGGAAGAATTTCCTTTAAATACCTGGATAAATTGAAAGATGAAGAAATTCTCTACGAACTTACTTCTTTCCCCGGAGTCGGCTTAAAAACTGCAAGCTGCGTCTTGCTTTTTTCACTCAGAAAAAATTTCTGCCCAGTTGATACACACGTACACCGTACAACGAACAGGATCGGAATTGTGAAAACTTCTTCGCCAAATAAAACTTTTGAAATACTGAATAAAGATTTACCAGAAGGAATTGCACATCAATTCCACACAAACCTGATCAGGCTCGGAAGAGAAATTTGCAGACCCGCAAAACCTGCCTGCAATATTTGTCCGCTTCTTAAGGTCTGTAATTATCCGCATAAAAATCTGTTGGGGAATAACAATTATAAAGTGAATGATTTTCTTCTTTTAGACAGTATAAAATAAGTTAGAGAGAGAGAAGCTCTCCCTGGCTCTGATGTTAAGCTTATCCATATTTTCGCTCTTGATTTAAGCATTTATAATTTATAATATTACGAACAATCTTCTGAATAAATCATATATTACCAAATGATCAACAAAATTGATGCAAAAATTCTGAATATATTACAGTCAAACTCAAGAATTTCGAATGCTGAAATTGCAAGGCAGATCAATATGGCGCCATCGGCAGTTCTTGAGCGAATAAAAAAGCTGGAAAATAATAAGATCATTAAAAAATATACTGCACAGATAGATGCCTCGGAAGTTGAAAAAGAATTACTTGCTTTTATTCTGGTTAAAGCGAACGGTCCGATAGTGGATAAAAGTACAGCAAAAAAATTGGCTAATGTTCCTGAGGTACAGGAAGTTCATATAGTTGCTGGAGAAGATTGTTTCCTTGTGAAGGTGCGTGTTGAAAATACTGCAGCACTTACTGAACTCCTGAGAGGTGAAATCGCTTCTATCGGTTCTATAAGTTCGACAAGTACTACGATAGTTCTTGAAACTGTTAAAGAAACTTCAGAACTTGTTTTCTGATAGAATTGTTTTATAGTGTTCGGTAGCCTGAACTTTCAAAATATATTTTATAAATAAACAGGAGAAATCTTGATGGCACACCCGATTGGAATAACCGGTTATGATTACGTAGAATTTTATGTCGGCTCGGCAAAAATGTGGGCTTACTGGCATGCGAAAGGTATGGGCATGAATATCAAAGCCTATTCAGGTCCGGAATATGGAGTGAAGGACAGAGTTTCATATTTAATGGAACTTAACAATGTTAAAATCGTTGTGACGTCTGCCATAAAACCCGGAACGGCAGATATAAATTTATTTGTTCAGCAGCACGGTGATGGAGTTAAACGCTGGTCGCTGAATGTTAAAGATGTAAAGACAGCATTCAATAACTCAATTAAAAATGGTGCGATCCCTGTCAGAAATTATAAAAAGTTGAGCGATGACAAAGGTTACGTTGAGGAAGCTGCAATAAAACTTTATGACGATACAGAAATCGTTTTTATAAACAGAGATAACTATAAAGGAATTTTCAAACCAGGATTCGGTGAACCAAGACAAAAAATTAAAATAGACGCCAAACCAACCGGCTTGCAATCCATTGACCACATCGTCGGCAATGTGAGAATAAATGAAATGAACCGCTGGGCGGACTACTTTAATAAGAGTTTAAATTTTGAGACATTCATCGAATTTGGCGCCGGTGATATTTCTACACAGTATTCCGCTTTGCTTTCGAAAGTAGTCCGCTCGAAAGAAGGAGCACCTATAAAAAATCCTTTGAATGAACCTTATGAAGGATTAAAGAAATCACAGATTGAAGAATATATCGAAGAGTATTTTGGCTCAGGCGTTCAGCATATTGCTATTACAACTCCCAATGTGATCGAAACTATCGCTGCGATGAAAGCAAACGGAGTTGAGTTTTTACAGCCACCCGATACTTATTATGAAATGTTAAAAGAAAAGAAGCTCGACATAGCTGAAGATATTAATGAATTGAAAAAACATGGTATTCTTTGCGATGATTCGGAAGGCACAGGTTATCTTCTTCAATTGTTCACTAAGCCGATAGGAGACAGACCTACTTTCTTTTATGAAATAATTCAGAGGAACAAAGGTGCGCAGGGATTCGGGCAGGGAAATTTCCAGTCGCTCTTTGAATCAATTGAAAAGGACCAGATGCTGAGAGGAAATTTTGACAAGGACCCTGAAGAATAAATTGAACTTAAAAAGCCCGTAAAATAACAGGTTTTAATTTTGATAGAAAATTTTTTAGAACAAAATAACGGAGGTTTCAAATGCCATTTTATGTTAAGGTAGGAAAACTTCCTCCTAAAAGACATACGACTTTTTATAAACCCGATGGAAAATCCCTTTACAGAGAGGAGCTGTTCAGTACAAAGGGTTTTTCGGGAATTTATTCTAATAAATATCACTTGTACATGCCGCCGCAGGTTGAAAGTATCGAGGAAGTGAATGCTGGTGATTCTAATGAATGGGCTGATGCGCCGCTTCAGTATTATCATTTTATGACTGATAAGAAAAAATCAAATGGCAATTTTCTTTCTGCAAGGAAAGAATTTTTGAAAAACGATCACTGCATAATTTCTACTGCGCATGTTACTGAAGACGCTGATATTTTTTACAGGAACAGCTACAAGCACGAGATAGTTTTTGTTCATTACGGGCAGGGCGATTTTTTATCAGAGTACGGAAGGCTTCCTTTCGAACAGTGGGATTATATCGTGGTACCAAAGGGAACGACTTACCAGATGAAGTTCAAAAATTTTGACAAGGTAAAATTATTCATCATAGAATCCGATACACCTTTTGAGATTCCGGCTCATTTCAGAAATGAATACGGGCAGCTTAAAGAAGATGCGCCGTATTATGAGAGGGATTTCAAAGTGCCGCAGTTTATGGAACCGACAGATAAATCAGGTAAGTTCGAACTCATTCTTAAAGTGTCGAACAGAACCTTTAAGTATGAACTTCCTCATCATCCTTTTGACGTTGTCGGGTGGGACGGCTATTTATATCCCTACACCTTTAATTTAAAAGAATATGCCCCGAAGGTCGGGAAGATACATCTGCCTCCGCCAATACATTTGATGTTCACAACAGAGCATTTTGTAGTTTGTAATTTTGTCCCGCGTCTTTTCGATTTTCATCCTGATGCAATTCCGGCTCCGTACTACCATTCAAATGTTGACAGCGATGAAGTTCTCTATTACGTTTATGGAGACTTTATGTCGAGGACAGGAGTGCAGGAAGGCTCGATAACTCTTCACCCGATGGGTATTCCGCACGGGCCGCAGCCCGGTAAAACAGAAGCTTCTATCGGGAAAAAAGAAACAGACGAGTATGCAATAATGATCGACACTTTTTCTCATTTGAATGTAACAAAAAATGTAAAAGAAACTATGGTCGAAGATTATCATCATTCCTGGCTTGAGAAATAGTATGATTACAATTCCGAAACACATACGGGAGTTGAAACCATACAAAGCCGGAAAACCGATCGAAGAACTTGCCCGTGAAAAAGGCATTAAGAAAATTGTGAAGCTTGCTTCGAATGAAAATCCGCTCGGACCATCTCCCAAAGCCATAGAAGTTATAAAAGAACATCTTGCAGATCTGCACCGTTATACAAATCCATCAGCATATAAACTTGTTCAAGCAATTGCAAGAAAATATAAAAAGCAGCCAGGACAGATCGTCACAGCAAGCGGCTCAGATGCACTGCTTCAATATATAATCACTGCTTTCAGTGATGAAGATGATGAGATGCTGACTTCACAAGGAACTTTCATTGGATGGTACGTCAATGCTGATAAATACAGCAGAAAATCTACTCACGTTCCTTTAAAAAATTTTCATTATGATCTTGATGCAATTGCTGATAATGTAAATCAAAAAACAAAAATCATTTATCTTGCGAACCCGAACAACCCGACCGGTACGATGTTCACAAAGACTGAGTTTGATCTTTTCCTGAAGAAAATTCCCGAAGATATTTTAATAGTTCTAGACGAAGCATATACAGTCTATGCTGAGGACAATCCTGGTTATCCGAACGGGCTTGAATATAACAATGAAAACCTCATTGTGCTGCGAACGCTTTCAAAAGCTTACGGGCTTGCTGGCTTAAGGCTCGGCATAGCTTTTGGACCTGAATATCTGATTAAGGAAATTTATAAAGTTAAGCTCCCCTTTGAACCAAACGCTCTTGCGCAGGAGGCTGCCATTGCTGCATTGGAGGACGATGAATTTCTTGATAGAACAAAAAAAATGAATAAATCCTCACTTCAGAAAATGAAGAAAAAATTTGATGAACTTTATATTAGCTGTGTCCCGACTGCTGCAAATTTTTATCTGCTGGTTTTTCCCACTGAAGAATTTACTGTGGATTTTAATGAAGAGTGCTTAAACAGGGGATTGATACTCAGGCACGTAAAATCTTTCGGAATTCCAAATGCGATAAGGATAAATTCCGGCACAGATGAAGAAACTGATTTTGCATTGAACATAATCAGCGAAGTTTATCCCAGGCTTGTTGAGAAACATAAAGTATATTCTGCACAATAAAATTTCCTGAACAAACGGTGAAGTGATGAAGTTAATATCATTCTTAAATAATAATACAGAACGGGCAGGGCTTTTTTACAACGGCAAAATTTACGATCTGCAAAATACCGGTAAAGAGTTGAACATTAATCTGCCGTCAACGATGAATGATTTTTTAAATGATTTTGATAACTTGGTTCTTCGGGCTAAAAAAGTTGACGAAGCAATTAAGAATGAAAAAGTAAAATCAGGAGTTGAAAAAGAAAAAATAAAAATGTTAGCTCCAGTGCCTCATCCAACTTCCTGCCGTGACGGCTATGCCTTCCGGCAGCATGTTGCAACTGCAAGAAGAAACCGCGGTGTAGAAATGATCCCTGAGTTCGATCAGTATCCTGTTTTTTATATGACGAACCACCTAACAATATTTGGCGAGGGTGAAATAGTCGTGGAAAAAGATCATCTTGAAAAGCTTGACTTCGAACTCGAAGCCGCTGTCGTAATTGGCAGAAAAGGAAAAAATATCGAGGCACGGGATGCAGATTCATTCATAGCCGGTTATATGATAATGAATGACCTCTCTGCAAGAGTTCTGCAGATGGAAGAAATGAAATTAAATCTTGGTCCTGCAAAAGGAAAGGACTTTGCTACTGTGATCGGTCCATGGCTTGTAACTGTTGATGAACTTGAAAAATATAAAATTGCAACTCAGTACGGGAATAAATATGATCTGCGTATGACAGCTTATCATAACGGCAAGCTGGTCTCTGATGGAAATATGAAAGATATGGACTGGACTTTCGCAGAACTGATCGAACGTGCTTCATACGGCGTTGAGCTTTATCCCGGCGATGTGATCGGCTCAGGAACAGTTGGGACGGGATGTTATCTTGAACTGAACGGAACACGCGCACTTGAAGCAAAGGCTGAGGGAAAAGAATTCAAGCCGGTCTGGCTGAAGGAAGGAGACACAATTGAACTGGAGATAACCGGGCTCGGCAGATTATCAAATAAAATCAGGAAAGCAGAACGGGAGTATTCGATATTAGCAAAGAAAAAATTGTCAACAAAAAATTAGAGCTTTAATTTAAAATGCTTCACTACACTCCTAAAGATTTGCCTGTTCCGAAACTGCATCAGTTATTATTAGGAGGGATTGGCCCTCGGCCGATCGCACTTGTTTCTACAATTTCTGAAGATGGAATTTTAAATCTTACCCCATTTTCATTTTTTAATTGTTTCGGTTCAAATCCACCTATGATTGCATTCTCACCTTCACGTAGAGGGAGGGATGGATCGTTCAAAAATACATACTTGAATTTGATGAACAATAAAGAATGCGTTGTGCAGTCAGTCACTTATTCAATTGTAAACCAGGTTAACCTTGCATCGACAGAGTACCCGCCTGAAGTTGATGAGTTTGTTAAAAGCGGTTTGACGCCTGTTGATTCAGATCTTGTTAAACCAAAGAGAGTTAAGGAATCTCCTTTTCAGATGGAATGTATAATGAGAGAAATGCGAAGCTTTGGTGAAGGGGGAGCTTCTGCGAATATTGCAATTTGTGAAGTGATTAAACTTCATATTGCTGAAGATATTGTGAAAAACGGAATTATCCATCCTGATGACATTGATCTTGTTGGAAGAATGTCTGCTAATTTTTATTCACGTGCAAGCGGTGGCTCCATTTTTGAACTCGTTCAACCCAAGTTTGAAATCGGAATCGGGTATGATCAACTGCCTGGTTTTATTAAAGAATCTCACATTTATTCTGCAAATAACCTTGGCGCTTTTGGTACTTCACAGTCAATCCCTTCAAATAGTGAAGTTGAAAATTTTATCGAAGAGTTTGAAAACCTTCAGTTTGAAAATCTCGAAACTTCGGAAGAAGCTTTTTACAGATACCAAAGACACAATGATTTTAAGAAGATGCTGAAAGCTGCTTTGGATTTGGCAAAGAAAGGACATCCGAAAAGCAAAACTTTTTTCGAGCTGACTGCAAAATGTGCGATTGAAAATAAAGATCCCGATTTTGCATGGAAGACAGCTATTTACTCAGGTAAAATAAAAAGCTGAGAGGAACCGTTTGGAAAAACCTCTTTGGACTCCTTCAGAAGACCGCATTAAAAATTCAAATATGTCTGCGTATATGAACTACGCAGCAAAGCTGACCGGGGAAAAGATAAATTCATACAATAAACTTTATAGCTGGTCTGTAGATAATATAGAAGAATTCTGGGAATCAATCTGGGAGTTTTCCGGTCTCATCTATTCTAAAAAATATAAAGAGGTTCTTTCTTCTCACGAGATGCCCGGTGCAAAGTGGTTTATGGGTGCTGAATTAAATTTTGCAGAAAATCTTTTAAGGTACAAAGATGATCATATCGCTATTATAAGTTCCAGGGAGGATTGTCCAAATGTTACTTTAACTTATAAAGAATTATATAAAAAAACTGCAGCTTGTGCTTATAGTTTAAAAAAACTTGGAGTGAAAAAAGGAGATAGGGTTGCCGGCTTTGTGCCTAATTATCCTGAAACGATTATTGCTGTGCTAGCGGCAGCAAGTATTGGCGCACTGTGGTCTTCCTGTTCACCCGACTTTGGATTGAAAGGAGTGCTCGACAGGTTCGGGCAGATTAAACCTAAAATCTTATTTGCTGTTGAGGAATATCAGTACAATGGGAAAAAGATAAACTGCAGCGGGAAAATCCGGCAGATAGCTGATAATATTACAGATATAAAAAATATTATTCTTATAGAAAGGTTTTTTGATTTCAAGCCGGATGAAAACAGGGGAATAAAACTCAAGGGTGAAGATAAAGAAATATATTTCCGTGAATTGCTTTCCAATGACTGCGTTCAAATTGAATTTGAACATTTACCTTTCGATCACCCGGTTTACATTATGTATTCCTCAGGCACTACCGGCATGCCTAAATGTATTGTGCATGGAGCCGGAGGAACTCTGCTTCAGCATTACAAGGAACACGCTCTTCACACTGATCTCAAACGGAATGACAGGATCACCTACTTTACTACCTGCGGTTGGATGATGTGGAACTGGCTTGTCAGCACTTTACAAATCGGTGCGACAATTCTTTTATACGATGGAAGTCCTTCATACCCCGACATTAATATTCTCTGGGAAAAAATTGAAAGAGAAAAACTTACTGTCTTTGGTACAAGTCCAAAATTTTTAACACTAAGCCAGAAAAATAACCTGATACCCAAAAAAGAATTTGATCTTTCTTCACTAAAAACTATTCTGTCAACCGGCTCTCCATTGTCAGCAGATAATTTTAATTGGGTTTATAAAAATGTTAAAAAAGATTTACAGTTGTCTTCAATTTCAGGCGGGACAGATATTATTTCCTGTTTTATGTTAGGCAATCCTGTTTTGCCAGTTTACACTGACGAGATTCAGTGCCGTGGTCTTGGGATGAAGGTCGAAGCATTTAACGAAGATGGGAAATCTGTTGTGGGAGAAAAAGGTGAGCTTGTTTGTACTAAGCCTTTTCCATCAATGCCGGTATTTTTCTGGAATGATGCTCAGGGAGAAAAATACAGATCAGCATACTTTGAAAAATTTCCTGGCGTCTGGCAGCACGGAGATTTTATTAAAATAACTGAGCACGGCGGTTTGATCGTCTATGGAAGGTCAGATGCGACCTTAAATCCAGGTGGGGTTAGAATTGGTACTGCGGAAATCTACAGGATTGTTGAAGCTATGGATGAAATTATTGACAGCCTCGTGATAGGGCAAAATTGGGAAAATGATGTAAGGATTATTCTTTTCGTTGTTGTAAAAACAGGAATAGAATTTAATTCTGAATTGATTGATAAAATTAAAAAGACGATAAGAAATTCAGCGACCCCCAGACATGTTCCATCAAAAATAATAGAAATTAAAGAAGTGCCAAGAACAATCAGCGGCAAAAAGGTTGAGCTTGCTGTTACAAGAGTAATTCACGGACAAACTGTTGACAACAAAGATGCTCTTGCAAACCCGACTTCACTCGATCAGTTCTTAAAATTATTACCTGTTTTATCTAAATAATTCTTGAGTTATTTTAACAATACAACTTTTACAAATAAGAGGGCATAATGAACATATTGCAAGAAGTGGCAGGCGATGTAGTAGTTCAGAAAGTGAATCTCAAGAGAGCCACTTACAGCGAAGCAAAAAACTTAAAAAATAATCTTAACAAAGATTTTAATGACGGAATGAGAAAAATTGTAATAGATCTTTCACAGTGTAAATATATGGACTCATCTTTTTTAGGTGTATTGGTTCAGGCGTTAAAAAATTTTTCAAAAGACGGCGGAAAAATAAGACTTGCCGGCGTTCAGCCGGAAGTTGCCGTGCTGCTGGATATTACCGGTATGCACAGGGTATTTACATTGTTTAAAACAAAGGAAGACGCTATCGCAAGTTTTAAAGACTAAGGGTAATTTGTATGAAATTTCCCCTGCAGATATTTTTCATTGCGCTTTCCCTGGGCGTTCTGATCTGTGAAACTAATGCTCAGACATATTCGTGCAAAATAAGCGGGAGAGTTCTGGAAGATGCAACAGGAAAACCAATTGAAAATGTAAATGTTTATGTCTCAGGAACAATATGGGGCACTACTACCGATGAATATGGAAACTTCAGTATACCGAATCTGCCCTCAGGGAACCACGAAGTTGTTGCTTCTATAATAGGTTATGAATCTAAAACAATCTCTGTTTACTTAAAAGACAGCACCAGCATTAAGCTTACTTTTAAATTAAAAGAAGCTCATTACGAGTTACAGTCAATAACCATTTCCGGCAAAGCACCTGCTAAATGGAAATACGATCTTGAAATATTTAAGAAGAGATTTTTCGGTCAGTCTTCATTTGCTTCAGATTGTGTAATAAAGAACCCGGAAGTAATAAATTTAAAATGGATAAACCCCCATCATTTAACTGCTCAAGCTGATGAACCGATTATTATTTTTAATAACGCCCTTGGATATAAAATAAATTGTATTCTCGTCAGCTTCGATTGGGATTCTGAATCGTTGCGGGTTCAGGCAACTGTAAGACCTTCTTTTACTGAATTAACAGATACTACAGGTGCTTTAAAATCAAAATGGCAGCAAAACAGAGAGATTGCTTACAAAGGTTCTTTAGATAACTTTTTACAATCAGTGAAAGATAATTCTCTTACTCAGAACGGGTTCCAGATTTTCCTGGATACAGGGCCTGAATCTCTGATCCCCGAAAGACGACTTCGTCATTTATGGGAACCTTTAGCAAACAAAACCGGCAATGAATATACTATTTCATTTGCTGGTTTCCTCAGAGTACTATATATTCTCA
Organism: Bacteroidota bacterium; assembly: GCA_021815365.1. GTDB lineage: Bacteria > Bacteroidota > Ignavibacteria > Ignavibacteriales > Ignavibacteriaceae > JAKAGZ01. The sequence continues at coordinate 73 of JAKAGZ010000027.1, read as the reverse complement.
AAGATCCTGCAAACCCTGAAACGTCCTGGATAAAATTATTATATCCATTTGTTACACTTGATCAATATGGATA
>JAKAGZ010000026.1:15857-42547 GCA_021815365.1 Bacteroidota bacterium | reverse complement strand
CCAAAAGATCCTGCAACAACCCACCTGTATTTCTGATCTTTGAGGAAAAGGTTTTCAATTCCTACGTAAGCAATTGATGCGGCAATTAATGTTTCTGTGATATTTGGATTTAACGAAAGTACCCCGAGTGCGCTTAATATTAAAGTAGTTGAATGTGTGACCGTAAATGCGCTCGCTACCTTCAGTATGGATTTAAAATCTTTGGTAACAATTATAAGCCCTGTTAAAAATAATAAATGATCATATCCTTCAAGAATATGCCTGAATCCTATCTGCAAAAAAAGAAAAAAATTTTCCATAATCTCTCCTCAAAAATTTATTTGCGTTACAGGAGAAGCTTTGCTGAATATTCTGCTTTCTTCTCCCGAAGAAGTTTTAATATTTAACAGATTTAGCTGATCGCTGAATTCCCTGATTAATGCATCGTTACGGATTTTAATACTTTTAATTTTTTCAGGCGCTGAAAATTTAAATGTGAACCAGATAGATGAATCGTCTTCGCCATTTCCTGATAATATTAATTCAAGGTTCTGTCCATTATTATTTTTAACTCTCAAATGCTTTTCCAGATATTTAAATTTTATTTCATCAAATTGCTGATTCGAGTAGCCGCTCATAGACGAACCGCAGAAATTTTTCAGCGCATTAAAAAAATCAGGTTTGTTGAAAGTTATTTTTCCTGAAAAGTTATTTTGTGAAATTTCTAATTCGCCATAACTTATATGTATCGCGTGGAAAAACCCTGTTAAAGAAAAATAACAAGCAGGAATCAGTAAAATCAGGAAAAAATTTTTTGATATTGTTTTCATTTTATCGAAACAAATCCTTCGAGGTAATTCAGCATGTTCCTTGCGCTGTCTGCATAAAGCGGATTGATATACGGATTTTCCTCAAAAGCTTTCTTCAGATATTTTAGAGCCATTTGATTATTATTTATTGCTCTGTAGATTTCAGCAGCATGGTAATGTAATACAGCCCGCTTAGTATTTAATCTCATTGCCCTTTCGATATATTGAACAGCCTCGCTGCTCTTTCCGTTTTTATGTAAAGCCCAGGCATAAGCATCAAGCGCGTCAATATTATTTGGTCTGCGGTTATATTCTCTTTCAGCGTGTTCAAGTGCTTCAGGCAGGTATATGTTGTGATTCGAAAAATAAATTGCATATTCAAGATCAACATCATAACCATCTTCTTTGTGCTGCTTTAGAGCATCGAGAATTTTTCCATTTAACTCCGATTCATTTTCTTTTGCACCCATTGCTTTATACAGATCGCCGAGCTTTTCAATAAAAATGTGATCGGGTGTTACTTGTGTAGCTTTGACAATCAGTTCAACAGCTTTAGTATAATTTTTCTTTGCTGCCATTACATCTGAAAGACCGCTGAGTGCATAGGCATAGTTTTGTCTCTCTTCAAGTGTGCCATTAAAAATAAATTCAGCAGAGTCGAGCTTGCCTTTGTTTAAAAGTAAATTGCCAAGCTGGTACAAAGTCCATGCCCGGTTTTCCTGACCTGTTACGCCCGCATTTGCTGCAAGCATCATTGCTTTAATGGCGTCATCGTTCCGTCCGTATAGTTCGCGCAGGTAAGATGCGCGTGAATAAGAGCGAAGGTCAGGTCTGATGCTTAACATTTTGTCGCAGGAGATAACAGCATTTTCATATTCTCCAAGTTCAACTTCGGCATCTACCAGCACACCGTAAGCGGCGGCGCTGTAAGGATGATCTTTCACAAGTGGTTTTATAATTTTTTTCGCTTCGGCGAATTGATGAAGAGTCATTAGTATTGATGCTTTTGTAACTTGTGCATCAAAATTACCGGGATCAATTTCAAGAGCTTCTTTCAGTAATAATTCTGCTTTCGGAAGAAGCTCGTGATGCCTTCCTGTAACCCTTGATTCCTGGATAAATATCTGTGCTAATGCTACATAATTTTTTACATCGTTAGGGTTCTTTTTTATTTTATCCCTGTAATATTCAAATGAGTGGTAAGCCTGCAGGTATTCTGCCGAAATATTTGAATCGTTTCGCAGACTGAATTCAGGAATTTCAGGAACATTATTATTTCTGTTTACAAGAAAGTAAAAAATTACAGAGCCAGTAAGTAATAATGTGATTGCAAATAGTGTAAAAATCTTTTTCATTTTTTTTCAATATAATTTTTAAATAACGATACCGCAGATTTATCTGCGGTATCGTACAACATTCTGATCATTTAAGCAGCATAGCTTTTTTAGTAATTACATTATTCCCAATTTGAAGTTTGTAAATGTACATTCCGCTTGCCATTCCTGCTGCGTTCCAGTTAACAGAGTAAACCCCTGCTGACTGTTCTTTATTCACAAGAGTTGTAACCTCTCTTCCGATTGAATCATAAATTGTAAGCTTAACATTTCCTCCTTCAGCAAGTTTATACTTGATTATTGTTGAAGGGTTGAACGGGTTCGGGTAATTTTGCAACAGGGCATAATTTTTGGGAATGCTCAAACCTAAAGGATCCTGACTAATGCCGGTAAGCTGTCCAGGTCCGGTTGTTGTTAATTGTTTAACATAGTCATAACCTCTGTGAGGATTTGCAAGGTACGGGAAGACCGATGATAATGGAACATCGTTATGTGTGGGACCTGCGTTGTATGTTAGTTCAGCAACAAGTTTTGCAGATGCCAGGTCTGAATAATCAGACTTAGTTGCATCGTCAAAAGGAAGCCCGACTGCTGCAAGAACTAATCCGCCGACAGCCTGTAAAGATATTGTTGTTACATCATCTTCTAATCTTCTTCCGTTCGGGAAGCCATCCATATGTGGAATTGCTTCCAGCTTTGAGCTTGTATTATAAGGTGCCGCAGTTAATCCGAGCACTGCTGCTCTTACTAACCCCTCGTAAGCATTCTTTTTAAATTCATCTGTTGTTCTGTCCGTTACTGGTGTTGCCATATTTAACCTGAGCATATCGCCGCCGTAAAGTTTTCCGTTATCATTTGTAACAGGAAGAAAATTATTTATGAACGGTTTACCTGCGCTTAATGGTCCGCCGGTTTTTCCTGTTGCTAATTGGTAAGGAATTAAATTGGGGACACCGAAATAGAAAACAGGGTAGATGTCAACCAATCTCGGCTGACCTTGCCCGACTAATCCAACATTCAGATTAACAGCAAAAGCTGTTCCTGTAAAATCGGGAGGAGGGCTTAATTTTGTTAAAGCATATCCGCCATCTTTTGTATTTCTGAAATCCAAACCAGGAGTAGTGTAACCTGAAATTGTACCGATTGCAGGATAAGACATAGATTGAATTCTTAAATTCTGTAAAGCAGGGACAGCAGACCCGAACTGGCTGTCATCCATATAAAGTCCTAACTCCGGGTTTGCAAAATACTGGATGAAAGTCTGTTCATCAGCACTGTAAGGGGTTACTGCATTCCAATGATCTTTCTGACCGATCGGAATTATTGCTTCATTAGTTAATGGCATCCCTAATCGTGATACCTGAACCCAGGGACCGCTGTATGTTGGTTTGCTTCCATTAGTTGATAAAGTTTTTATCTGCTGACGGCTTGCTGAAGCCCAAACTCCGATTACAAAATCAGGGTCAAGAATATTTGCAGCCTGTGAAACTGACTTACCATCTTTCTGCAAACTGCTGATCGGAATTCTTAAAACTATTGCGTGAGTATTATAACCAGCAACAGCATCTCTTGCGTTATTTGAAACTGAAGGATCGGTGCCGTATGAGCTTCTTGTCTGACCTAAATCGAAAATCCCTCCTAAGTCAACGAAGAAAGGATCATCTCTCGGACCACAGAATATTTTTTCACCGGTAGTTGCTGTGGCTATAGCTCCGTTGACCAATGCATCATAAGTAGAATTCATTCCCGCAGCACCATTAATTGATCTGGGCCCGATGTTATTCGGAGGAACAGTGCCATTGCTTACAATAGTTGTAAAAGTATTTCCTCCGTCTGTACTTTTTTCACAAATGTAAGTTGTCTTTAAATTTTGCTTTCCCAGCCTGATGTTGAAAAAAGTTGTCGGGTCTTCATTGGTTTGGCTGAATGTGAAACGATAAGTTATATCATCTGCGGCAGATCCAAGTGCGCCCGCCGAAGTTTTATTCTTGATATGAACTTCATAACGAATATCCTCGCCAAAGTTAGAATAATTAGGTCCTCCTTCAGGAAGTTCTAGCGGGATATAATCTGCTACTATTGTAACAGTGTTTGTATCGTCAGGTGACCTGAAAGCATACAGGTCTGTGTTATCAGCCAGCGGATCCGCGCTTATCAGCGGAGCTTCCCTGTGGCTTGATGCATCTGTTTTTGCAGAGCTGAATACAAAAACAAGCACAGCCACAGAGGCAAACAACAAGAAAAGAATAAGTTTTTTCTTCATAGCTTCCTCATTTAATTAATTATATTTGGTTTTATTTACAGCGGTAATTGCTGCTGCTAACAAATACGCAAATGATCTGAGAAAAGATTTAAAACCTGAGTTGAAATAAATCTGGACAAAAGAATTTAGGGAAGTTCTCCGGGACCTGTCTGCCGACAGGCAGGATTGATAACCTGATTTATTATCAGATTTTTTCAGAAATAATGTGATAAGGTTTTTCTAAGGTTCGTTTTTTTTAGCTGTTAAGGTTTGAACAAATCATAAGGCTTTACTTTATTTTTAAATGCAACCTTATTAGCAGAAGCAAAGCATAACAACAAACCTATTACATTATTGTGACATATATGTCGCCAATAATTTCCTGCCATAGTCCACGTTGTAACGGAACCATTTTAATGCAGCCGGCAGCAGCCGGACTAAGTCTCAGTTGTGTGAAAGGAGATTTAAATCTGGTTTAGAAAAAATTCGTCCTAAGCAAACAACAATGCGACAACTTTTTTCTTTACCTAAATATAATTTGAACAGTATTGCTGCGGAAAGAAGATTCAATATCTTTTTATGAATTATAGTACTATTTTTAACCAGCCTAATGAAACTTTTATTCTCATATCTTAAATTATACTGGAAGCTTGTACTGCTGGCGCTCTTCCTTGCCGCTGTCAATCAGGTTTTTTCATTGCTCGATCCCTGGATATTCAGGATTGTAATTGACAAGTATGCTACAAAGTTCAGTCAATACACTACGTCTGAGTTTTTCAGGGGTGTAAGCCTTCTGCTTGCAGCCGCTGTTGGTGTTGCTTTTATCTCCCGTATTGCAAAAAATTTTCAGGATTATTATGTAAATGTAATTACGCAGCGCCTCGGCGCTCAGATTTATTCTGATGGTATTAAGCACTCACTTGAGTTACCCTACTCATTGTTTGAAGATCAAAGAAGCGGTCAGACTTTGGGTGTGCTTCAAAAAGTGAGGATAGATGTTGAAAAACTGATCAGCGCTGCGGTTAATATTCTTTTTACTACGCTTGTCGGCGTCATCTTTGTAACCATCTATTCTATTAATGTTCACTGGCTGATTGCACCGGTATTTTTTATTTCCGTCCCGCTGCTTGGAATAGTAAGCTCTGTTCTCAGCAAAAAAATTAAAAAAATCCAGAAGGTGATTGTTACAGAAACAACGGCGCTTGCAGGTTCTACTACCGAGTCGTTAAGGAATATTGAGCTGGTAAAAAGTCTCGGGCTTGGCAGCCAGGAAATTCGGAGGCTTAATTCTACGACTGATAAAATTTTAAAGCTCGAGCTGAAAAAAGTAAAATATATCAGGAGTTTAAGTTTCATCCAGGGGACGATAGTTAATTTCATTAGAACGAGTATTTTATTCCTGATGCTGTATTTAATTTACATTCAGGCAATTACCGTTGGCGAATTTTTCTCGCTGTTTATTTATTCGTTTTTCATTTTTGGCCCGCTGCAAAGCCTTGGGGAAATTATAAACACTTACAGGGAAGCCGAAGTATCGCTGAATAATTTTGAAGATATTTTAAAACAACCTGTGGAATCAAAACCTAAAGCTCCTGCATTAATAAAAGAGATCAAATCTCTGGAGTTTCAGGATGTTTCTTTCAGGCATTTAACTGCATCTGCCAATGCTTTGAATAATATTTCCTTCAGCACAAAGAAAAGTGAAACCATTGCATTTGTTGGTCCTTCCGGTTCCGGTAAAACAACGCTTGTAAAACTTCTTGTTGGTCTTTACCTGCCAAAATCAGGAAGAATATTCTATAATAACTATCCCTGGGAAGCAATAAACTTTAATATGCTGAGGGAGAAAATCGGGTTTGTGACTCAGGATACACAACTGTTTTCCGGTTCTATAAAAGAAAATTTATTGTTTGTCAGACCCGGCGCCTCTGATGATGAATGCTTTGAGGTTTTGCGAAAAGCTGCCTGCCATAATTTGTTAGCAAGGGCAGATAAAGGTCTTGATACAATGATAGGAGAGGGAGGCGTAAAAGTTTCCGGCGGTGAAAAACAAAGATTATCAATTGCACGGGCATTGTTAAGAAAACCGAACCTCCTTGTTTTTGATGAAGCTACTTCTGCTCTTGATTCTTTAACGGAAGAGGAGATCACCGAAACAATCCGGGAAATTTCTATGCGCGAAGACCTGATAACAATTTTGATTGCTCACAGGCTCTCTACTGTTTTGCACGCTGACAGGATCTATGTCCTGGAGAAAGGTAATATTATCGAATCGGGTAAACATCAGGAGCTTTTAGAATTGAAGGGTCTTTATTATGCTATGTGGAGACAGCAGATTGGAGAAGGAGACAAACAAAGCATACAAACATCTTTGAAAAGTTTTGATGAGATCATAAAAAACTAAATATTTCTGAGAGGGGATAATCTTTTATTAATACACAATATAAAAGATTAATGCCAAGTTTTCTTAACCTCACCACTTCATTTTATTTATTGTATTTAATTTTCTGCAAATTAAATCGGGAATATTAAACCAATTATATATACCGCCTGTCAAATTTAGGATTTTAACTCAAGATTTTAAATCGGGATAAAACAAATGAACATGAAAAAAATTATTAAAACTAAATTATTTATAGTTACTATCACAATAACTGTCTTGTTTTCTGCCGGCTACTGGCTTTATTCTTCTTCTGATTCAACGAAAAAAGAACAATACAGATTTACTACAATTGAAAGAGGAGACCTTGAATCTATCGTATCAAGCACAGGTACACTAAGCGCAGTAACAACAGTACAGGTCGGCAGCCAGGTTTCCGGAACTATTTCAAAGCTGTTTGTAGATTTCAATTCGAAAGTGAGAAAGGGTCAGCTTATTGCTCTTATTGATACCACAATACTTATGGCAAATTATAAAGACGCACAGATCTCTTTGTATAAAGCAAAGGCTCAGCTTGAACAATCGGATAATGATTTTGAAAGGATGAAAACTTTATACGAAAAAAATCTTGCCGCGAAAAGTGACTACGATCTTTCGAAATATAATAATGCTTTGGCTAAAGCAGCCGTAAAATCTGCACAGCTTAGCCTTGAGAGAGCAAAGACCAATCTCGAATACGCATATATAAAGGCACCCATTGATGGAACCGTTATTGCGAGAAATATTGACGTCGGACAGACAGTTGCTGCAAGCTTCTCAGCCCCCACATTATTTTTGATCGCCAATGATTTATCAAAAATGCAGATACTTGCAAGTGTTGATGAAAGCGATATCGGGCAGATAAAAAAAGGACAAAAAGCAAGGTTTACTGTTCAGGCTTATCCCAACAAAAAATTTGAAGGAATAGTTGATCAGATAAGACTTTCACCTACAACAATTCAGAATGTTGTAAACTATACCGTAGTGGTTAATGTTGAAAATAAAGAAGGACTGCTTTTGCCGGGAATGACAGCAACGATTGACTTTTTAATTCAAAGTGCTTCTAACGTATTGAAGGTTTCTAATTCAGCTCTGAGATTGAGACCCACAGAAGTTATGATGAATGTTGTCAGGAAGCAGATGGAAGAAAGGACTAAAAACCTTCCTGATTCTGTTAAAGAAAAAATCAGAAACAGGATAGCGCAAAGGCAAAGCAGCAGCGGGGGCTTTGGTAATCAGGGATTTTTTGGAGACGGGCAGGGTGGAAGTTTTCAGAGAAGGTTTGCACTGCTTTGGTATCTTGATGAAAAAGGTAATTTAAAAGTTCAGCAAGTTAGGACAGGAATAACAGACGGGCAGTTTACAGAAATAATTTCTGATAAAGTTAAAGAAGGTATGCAGGTTATAAATGGGGTCCTGGTTGAAGATGTGAAAACAACAAGCCCATCGCTTTTGCAGCCGGTTAACAGAAGACCAAACGGTGTTGTCATTCGAGAGTTCTGAAAATCAGGAAGGAATAAATTGCAAACAATAATTCAGACTAAAAATCTTATTAAAGATTATCATACAGGTGAGATCACAGTAAGAGCATTGAACGGGATCAATCTCGAAATCAGCAAAGGTGAATTTGTAGCTATTATGGGGGCATCGGGTTCCGGCAAATCAACTTTAATGAATATACTCGGCTGTCTTGATGTTCCTACCGAAGGGGATTACTTTCTGGATGATGTTCAAGTTAATAAGCTATCTTCGAAAGAACTTGCCGATATCAGAAATCAAAAGATCGGTTTTGTCTTCCAGGGATTTAATTTATTATCGCGTACGAGCGCTCTTGAAAATGTAGAGATGCCCTTGTTGTATAACCGTAAAGTTCATTATCCAAATCCATCAAAACTTGCCGCAGAAGCTTTGGAAAGAGTGGGACTGGGTGACAGGCTGCATCATCACCCGAATCAGTTATCCGGAGGTCAGCAGCAGCGTGTTGCAATTGCAAGGTCCTTGATCAATAATCCCTCTGTAATTCTTGCTGATGAGCCGACCGGAAACCTTGATTCCCGAACAAGCATTGAGGTACTTTCAATTTTCCAGGAGCTGAACAAACAGGGGATTACAATCCTGTTAATTACACACGAGCATGACATTGCACAATACGCAAAAAGAAATATTGAAATTAAAGATGGCTCGATCTTAAAAGATTATACGCTTGAAGAAACTAAAACTGCAGTTGAAGTCCTGAACGATTTTGAAACTCAAAAAGCAGAAGACTTATGAAACTTAAAAATTTATTCAAGGCAGCTTATATTTCAATAGCAAAAAATAAAATGCGAAGCCTTCTTACCATGCTTGGAATTATCATTGGTGTCGGTGCAGTAATAGTTATGGTTGCTATCGGGCAGGGCGCTCAGACACAAATACAGAACCGGATAAATAGCCTGGGGACAAATCTTATTATTATATTTCCTGGTGCAGCAAGACAGGGCGGCGTTAATATGGGTGCAGGTACTTTTACGAGATTAACTCTTAACGATGTTGAATTTATAAAGAAGAATGCTGTTAATCTTTCAGGTGTTTCACCTGTTATCAGAACCGGCGCACAATTAATTGGCGGAGTAGGAAATTGGAGTACTTTTGTTTTTGGTGTCTCACCCGATTACTTAAACATTCGCTCCTGGGCACTCTCTTCTGGTTATTTTTTTACGGCATCTGATGTCCGCTCACACAATAAGGTTTGTGTTATAGGTCAGACAGTTGCAGAAAATCTTTTTCCCGATCAGGATCCTATTGGGCAGCAGCTCCGGATAAGAAATGTTCCGTTTAGAATAATTGGTGTATTAACAGAGAAAGGACAGAATGCAAATGGACAGGACCAGGACGACATTGTCTTAGCGCCGTACACTACAGTACAATTCAGACTTAGCGGATGGCGATTCATCGGACAAATTTTATGCAGCGCTGTTTCTCCGGACATGATTCCACAGGCTGAAGATGAATTAGAAAACCTGATGAGACAAGCACACAAAATTCCCGATGGTGAAGAAGATGATTTTACTATTCGCAACCAGACTGAAATTGCTGAGGCTGCTCAATCAACCACTGAAGTTTTAACTTCGCTCTTAGCTTCGATTGCAGGAATTTCGTTAATAGTTGGAGGGATCGGGATTATGAATATTATGCTTGTCTCTGTAACTGAAAGAACAAGAGAGATTGGAATCAGAATGGCGATAGGTGCAAGAAGCAGCGATATTCTCGTTCAATTTTTAGTTGAGGCAACTTTGTTAAGCCTTTCCGGCGGATTGCTCGGCATTCTGCTGGGAATTGCTGCTTCAAAATTTATCAGTAATATTTATGGGTGGTATATTACTTTATCAGCTTTTATTATGATCGTTTCATTTTGCTTTTCCGGTTTGGTCGGTATATTCTTTGGTTTTTATCCGGCAAAGAAAGCCTCGTCATTAAATCCGATTGATGCTTTACGTTTTGAATAAAAATTTTTTCAGCTTAATCATTCTCAGCTATTCATTTACTAATTCAATTCTTTCTTCTCAACTATAAGATTTTCCCAATCGTTTTCTGAGCCATACCTGTGAATTTCAAAAATCTCAAGTACAGATTTTTTCATTTTGCCTTTATCTGATGTTTGTTTATCTCAGATTCGGGAATAATCCGGCAATCTGTTATCTCTAATCAGAGAAAGAAGTCTGAAACTATTCATTTGTATAGGCTATACAAATACTAAAAACTGGCACATTACTTGGAAGTCTACACAACCGATATGAAAACATCAGGATCTACATATAAAACTTTATTTCTGGTCTTGTTCTGTCTTCCCGTATTTTATCTTTTACCCGGGTATGTTCAGATAACAACCGGTAATTTTAACCCTTTTCAAATTATAAAATTTGACAGCGCTCAGGAATGTTGTGAGAATTTTATTACAGCCGCCAGCGATAATTTAAATTTACCGGCGCATAATCTGAGTAAGAGAACTGGTACTCCGCACTATTTTATTATTTATGATCTTAGTAATGATTTAATACCGGACACAGATTTAACCGGAATGAATTTTTCTGATACTGAATTGAATCCAGATCAGAATGATTTTTATATTAATTCGGAAAGCAGATCCCGGCAATTACCATTCGAAAAAGCACTTCGTTCAGATATACTTCTGATCTAATACTCTGTTTAATTCTTTAAAAGTATTAAGCGAATAATTAATTCGCATAACTGATCTTTAAAAAAATTAAATGGAGTTCAAAATGAAAATTCAAAATGTGTTAAAAATAATTTACGTATTTCTTGCGTCAGCGCTGATCTTTGGATTTACAGTTGATACGTCAAAGCTGCACTTTACAAATTCCGAAAACAGAGCAAATATATTTCAACCCGGCGGTACGAAATGGAAAGCGCCTAAGTTTGCTGATGAAATTAAAAATCCGTTAAGCGGAAATTCAGAAGCAGCTAAAGAAGGGAAAAATCTATTTAATGTTTATTGCGTTACCTGCCATGGTGAAAAGGGAGAAGGTAACGGTGTTGCTGCGGCTACTTTAAATCCAAAGCCTGCAAATTTATCTTCTGCAGAAGTTCAAAAACAATCAGACGGCGCAATTTATTGGAAAATAACAACTGGCTTTCCGTCGACGGCTATGATCTCCTGGCGTTCTAATCTTTCAGATAAACAGCGCTGGGAATTAGTTAATTATATTCGCGTGTTAAGAAATAAAAAGTAATAAAGCTATTATGTTTTTGCCCCGTATGCAAAGCTGAGTATAGAGAAGATTATACACAATGTTCTGACTGTAATGTTAAGCTGGTAGATAAGCTGCCTGTTGAACCGGTCAGTGAAGCTGACCCGAATATAAAATTTGTTGAGCTTCTTCAGACAAATGATATGACAGATATTGTTCAAATAAAAAGTATTCTTGATTCAGAAAGAATTCACTGCTACACAAAAGATGATTTGATGAGATCAATTCGTCCCGTAGACAAAGCAGTAGTAATGGTTAATGAAAATGATGCAGAAAAAGCCAAAGGGCTTTTAAAAATATTAAATTGAACTATTTCAGATTTATCTTTAAAAAGAATAGTTAAAAAAAATAAAAGGAGAATAACGATGGAAAGAATAAAAATTGGTGTGAAATTTATTTTAGGTGTAGTTTTACTATCAATGTTATTGACACAGGAAAACCGGGCAATACCTAGTTTTGCGAGACAGACAAATCTGCCCTGCAGCGCCTGCCACAGTATATTTCCGGAGCTTAATGCTTTCGGAAGAATGTTTAAGCTGAATGGGTATACATTGACAGGTATTGAAACAATTCAAGTTAGAGATACTAACGATGTTGTAAGTTTGGATCTAATAAAAACACCTCCTGTTTCTGCAATGATACAAGCCGCATATACATATAAAACAAAAGAACAACCAGGTACGCAGAACAATAATGTTTCACTGCCTCAGCAGTTAAGTTTATTTCTCGCAGGAGAATTAACTCCGCACGTTGGCGCTTTTGTTCAGATCACTTATGATGATCAGGGTGCTGCGTTTGGAATGGATAATATGGATATAAGGTATGCAAACCAGACTGAATTAGCTTCACAAAATTTACTTTATGGGTTTACATTAAATAACAATCCTACTGTGCAGGATGTTTGGAACAGTATACCAGCCTGGGGATTCCCTTATGCCTCTTCTTCTGTAACTGTTTCACCAATTACATCTACTTTAATTGAAGGAGGTTTAGCGCAAAGTGTTGCAGGATTAGGTGCCTATGCAATGTGGAATAATTTAATCTACGGCGAAGTAAGCTTATACAGATCTGCTCAGCAGGGAGGACCGCATCCGCCGGATAAAACTGCAACAGGAATTATTAAGTCACTTTCACCATACTGGCGCGTAGCATTGCAAAAACAATTTGATGATCAGTATGTTGAGCTTGGTACTTTTGGCATGTCAACTAACCAATATTTGAGTGGTGTTTCAGGTTTGACTGATAAATATAATGATGTTGGTTTCGATTTAAACTATGAAAAACCATTTAATGAAAATGAGTTTACCGCTCACGCTTCTTTTATAAAGGAAACAAGAAACCTTGATGCAACTTTCAACGCCGGTGGATCAGCAAATAAATCTCTGGCTTTAAATTCATTTAAAATCGTCGGCAATTATTATTTACATCAGCAGATAGGTTTTTCATTAGGTTACTTTGCAATATCCGGCGATGCAGATGCCGGGTTGTATGCGCCGGCTGCTCTTACCGGAAGTGCTGCAGGAAAACCCGACAGCAGGGGATTCGTAGCCGAATTTGATTATTTGCCCTGGCTGAATACAAAATTCGCTGTTCAATATACTGCCTATAATAAATTTAACGGGGCAAGCGATAATTACGATGGCACAGGAAGAAGCGCAGCAGATAATAATTCAATTTATGTGTTAGGCTGGCTGGCTTTCTGATTACACCCCTGAATTATTTTTGAGAGAACCATCCTGAAAAAGCAGGATGGTTTTTTTATTTGTGAGTAATTAGAGTCCGCAAACGATCTGTTGTGTAGATTGAATCAAAGCCTTTCGCTCTGAAAAAGTCTGATAACGATTTTGGCAGTTGTGCGTCAATCAAGAATTTCACAATGCAATTCTATGAATGCTTTTAACGTGTGATAGCTTAGCTGCATACTCAAGACATGCTAAAAAATCTTCCCTCTCTAAATCTGGATAGTCTTTAAGTAGTTCATCAATTGTCATTCCTGAAGCTAACAATTCCAGCATATTTTCGACAGGATATCTTAATCCACGTATGGTTGGTTTTCCGTGACATAATTCCGGATCAATTGTAATTCTGTGCAGCAAACTTTCCATTTTCTTAATCTTAGTTAATTATTAAAAATATCTGTTAAATATATAGCAAAAATTTATTAATTTTTTAAATAGAATTAGAAAAAGTAAAATGATGCTCGATGACAAAAAAAATAATTTTATATACGTTCGTGTACCCGGAATAAAGCTTAATGAAAATTTAGTCAGCAAACAATTTAAGAAGTCAGTTTGTGCAGCGCGTTTAGATGATAAAATTCATTTTCATACTTTGCGTCATTCCTTTGCTTCAATGTTGGTTCAGAGTAGCGTTTCCCTTTATGTGGTTTAAGTGTTGTTAGATTATGAAGAGTTAAGCACTACGTAAATTTATTCTCTTTACAAAATCAAAATTTGATGGATGCAGTGAATCTATTATAAACTTTAATCCTTTGCTTTTATTATTTTTTGAATACTATTTATGATTCATTAATAAATTATGATTGTAAACTAATACATGAAAATTCACGACAGCGGAATGTCACAGTATTCCAGTTAGATTGTAAGTGTAAATCAGAATTGAAATAATAAACTTATGCCCGGCGGTATAAGAGTTGGCGACAGATTTATCTTTGAAGATGATTCGGCAATACGACCGGAATAAACATCCCTAAAATAACTTCCAACCGTCGAACCAATTGCGTAAGACATAAGCGCGCCTGCGACCACATCGGAAAACCAATGAAATCCTCCATCGTTGGTCGCAGTTACTGCAAACATAGTGTAACCCACTACTCCATAGCCTACTATCTTGAGCCATGTCTTATCAGGATAATAGCTTGTCAATGCCGACACAACTGCCATTGTCGCTACGGTATGCCCGGAAGGCCATCCATAATCTACGCCGCCACGCAAGAAGCCGGGTTTGAACATTTTGCTTAAGTCTTCCATGTTGTGCCTTTGCCACCAAAGCGGTCCCGATCGTCCGGTGATAGCTTTCAGTGTTAGCATGTACATTAATCCGATAAGACTAGACTGTAAAACAGCATAAGAAGCCCCTAACACCTCATCGTTATTTTCCAATTTGGACAATGCAAACAAGCCTCCGCCCACGATAAAAGGCAAATACTGTCCGGTAAACTGTACAGGTAGTGATATGTTATAGTATTGTGGATGAGCCTGGAAGTAATGTTGTACCGTATAATCCAAATCGGTCGGCGCAAGAACAGCCGTTGCTGCAATCGCTCCAAGATGATAGTAGAGTTTATTCCCGGCAAAACTGTTCAGGATATTCTTGCCGAAATTTCCAAATAGATTTAAATTGGGATGTCTCTCATCAGTTTCGTTTTCGCTTTTACCTCCATTCTGAAGCAAGGTAGAGAGGTTATATGATTCGGCATATGTCGAGTGTTTATCAAGGAAGTTGAATCTTTGTGAAGTATCAACAGTAAAAGGATCATTGTCGTGAATTGTTTGTCCTTCGCTTTTGACTGATAAAAAAAATACAGCCAACGCCGCACATATTACATGATTATGCATTCGTACCATTAAATTATTTTCCTTATAGATATTTATAAATAATCTGATAGTAATGTTTCTATCACTATAGCAATGCCTTTAAAGAAGTAAGAAGAAAATAAAAAGACAACAAAATTAGAAGAAACCCTAATCCGGAATTCACCTTCTTAATCATTTTATCATTGATGAGTTTCTTAGCCCAATGCAGTAAATTAGTTAATGTAGTTAAATAAGACGCAATTCCAATTCCACCGGTAACTACAAATAAAATTGAAGTCTTCATATCAAAATTTTGAACGAGCGCTAAGTCTTTAATAATCCTCGTTCCTATGAGCCACCAAAAAATCATCATAGGATTCGGCAGTGCAAGTGTGAATCCAGTAAGAAAAGATAATTTGTAATTAGTCAGAGTGGTTCCGTTTATTTCGGGCATCTTGGATTTTCTAATATCGCGAAATGTTATGAACGCCAATACCCACAGTATTAAAGTTGCCGCTAAATTAAAAACAGCAATTACAATTTTGCTTTGAAGGAACGGCGCTATTCCGAACAATGCAATAAAACCATACATTACATCGGAACTAGCTGAGCCGGCTACAACCATGTATGCCGCACGTTTATGATTATTTAAAGATCGTTTGGCTATCTCTATTTGCGTAGCTCCAAATGGAATAGCTGCTGCAAATCCCATCGTGTATGTAAGTAATAAGAATAAAAATGTTTTCATAAGTTTGGTTTAGGACTGTAATAGACTGTGTATCTTTCGATAATATTCTTTTCAAAATTTCTGTATATCATTGTTCTCAACAAATAACCAGCAACCTCAGAAACAATTTTATTTATATCGAGAGATTGAAAACATCGTACCTCTCTGCAAGTCTTTGCTAATTTGTTTATGCAAGTTATGTTTCTGCACACCGCTTCAGAGACAAAAACTCTTGATGGCGCATCCTGATTTGCGGCAAAGAAGCCGGGGGTTTCCGAATCAAATCCGTATATCCTTGGCGGCGTGCTGCCAAAAATAGAATAGACTGCCGTCTTATTTCTTAAGCTGCCGCCCTGGCTCTGTGAATATTTTCTGGCTGCCGCTAAGTGAAGCGGACCCGTATCGCCAGTAATAAATATATCGGCAAAATCAATAAGCGCTGTATAAGCATCAAGCTTAAATTCTACAGGTATGATTATAATTTTCTTTCTATTTACTTCAGGTAAAGACCGCAAAAGTTTTCGTTCAATATACTTTTCAACATGTCCGGCTCCTAATAAAATTGTACATTCAAATGCGCAAAGCCTTTTTAATAAATCGAGTTGAATATCGAATGGTATCATAGTAAATTTTGCCGAAGCATCCGGATTAAACATTATTATAGGCAATTCATCCGGCACGTTATTTCTTATTAGAAATTCAGTTGCCGATTCTATTGCTTCTTCAGAAAGGTAAATAACCGAACCTTCAAAGCTGAGGTTAAAGCCAGACGGTAAATAATCACGAAATAAATTTATAATAAAGAGATATGCCTGATAAGAAACATTGTTAATAGATTTTACAAATTTTTCGTTTCTAATCAAATGAGCTGCCATCAATGAATAATTGACCACTCTATTTTTACCAAAAGTTTTATCGCTTATCATCGGGCTGTAATTAATTATAAGGTCATACTCTTTACTATCGACAATGTGAGAAAGTTTGAATAGATCAACTTCGGTCGGATAAGGTGCGCCCTGGTATATTGGAAATAAATTTGAAATATCCGGATCGCCGCTAAAAAGATCCTTAACGGATTTTTTGATTACAAAATCTATCTCTGCTTGCGGAAATATTTTTCTTAATGCGATTACCCCGCTTGAACTAATAATTGCATCGCCCATATTCAAGTCTGCGGCTATAAGAAACCTGTTAGGCTTTCTTAGATTCTCAATCCTGCGCTTAGATTGATGGGAAAAGAATCTTAATAGAATTTTATTTCCCAGGAGATTTTTCATTAACATATCAAGAAAGTGTGCGCCGGCAGCGGGAAAATAATCGGTTATGATACTTGTAAGATGAAAAAACCGCTTATGTCGTGTTTCTTTATTCATTGGATGCATCCTTAATCAGTTTCACCCCCGCGCCTTTGCTCGTTTCGCTTTCAATAAAGAATGCGCCCTTAACTACAATTCTCTCATTCCGAAAATAAATTCTTTCCCTTCTGAATAGATTCCAAATGAAAAAAAATGTGAGTTTTTTGACTCTATCCAATTCATTCCTCTTAATTTATTTTAACTAACATATTTTTGAATCTCACACGGCATCTCAGAGTTTAAATTACACCGTTCTATAAAGTCTTCCAGTTCTATAAAAAACCATTGTTCTGATAAATTATTTTCTTTAGCTGTAATAATAAGCCATTGAATTTGTGATAGATTCATGTTACCATCTGAGAAGGCAAGTCGTAATCCATCCTTTACAAAGCTTTTCGCCAGCCGATAGTCTGAGAACTTTAGGGGCCCTTCAATAATGTTTTTATTTATTGATAAATTCTTTATAGAAGAGTCAACAAAATCCTTATTGAAATCCAGCGCCGTTGCTATGTTCATTACAAACTTTCGTGCATATTTGTTGATAACATTATTCTTTCTGATTAAAATCAGAAGACCTTTTAAATAATTACTTCTGTCAATGAGATTTAATTCCATCGAATCAACCTTTCATTAAATTTTAATATCGTATTTATAAAAAGGTATCAGTATTCCATTAAATCCTCAGAAAGATTTATTTTTTTTCTGTTTCTCTCTTATCTGTCAAAAACAAAGTTTTTCTATGTCGTCCCTACAGAGTTTTTTGAGTTATTCTTTTTAATGATCTCTAACTCGATCTTTTCAATTAATCAGTTTCACCACCCGCGCCTTTGCTCATTTCGCTTTCAATAAAGAATGCGCCCTTAGTAACAATCTTTGTATCTTTTGGAAGTGCATCCAAAAAAGTTACAGCAGTAAAGCCCGCTTCGGAAATACCGGCTTTCACATCTTTCGTTCCAAAAATAAATTCCTCACCCTCTGCATCTTTCATTGTTCGCAGAAGAATTAATACTTTATTGTTTTGTCCCTCATTTATCACTGCTTCATCAGGTACCGCTTCTGTCATTTTCGTTCCGGTTTCAATGTATCCGTTCACGTACATTCCCGGTAGGAAATTTTTCTGTGCCTTGCCCGTTACGTTTGCGTAAACCGTAATTGATTTGGTGTTGTTATCAAGTGCTTTGTCAACAGCAAATATGGAAGCATTGCCGGTAACATCCTTTTGGTTAGGAAGAGTAAAATAAATTTTCTGTCCAACTTTTACTTTCGAAATATCATTCTCATAAACCTGAAGAGTTAATTGAATCTGAGAATTATCTACAATGCTGAAGATCTCTTTCATAGGATCGGCAAACTTTCCAATGTTAACACCGACTGTCTGAACATAGCCGCTTATCGGCGAAACGATAGGAACGGAAGAAATAATTTCTCCATTATTAAGCTTTGCTATATTAATACCGATTATTTTTAGCTTGCTTTCCAACGTCTCATAAGCCGCTTTGGAGATATTATAATCCGCTTCGGTTTGCTGAAATCTTTTTTGTGCAGTCGCATTATTTTCGAGCAGTTCTTTTTGCCTTAAGTATTCCTTCTCTAAAAAAGCAAAATTGCTTTTTGCTTTTATGTAGTCATCCTGTAGCTGGATATAATCTGGATGTTCCAGCAGAGCTAAAGTTTGCCCCTTCTTTACATAATCGCCGGCTTGGACAAAAATTGATTTTACAACCCCACCCATAAAAGCTGAAATACTTGCCTTATGCTGCGGTGCAAGCGACAAAAATCCGTTTGCTTTTACTATGTCTGTTAGATTTTTTTGCTCAACGCTGCCAAGCTGTATTCCAGCGTTCTCAAATTGTTTCTGTGAAAGCATAACCTCGCCCGGTTTTAATCCGGCTTTCTGTCTTGCTTGTTGTTCCTGCTGCTGCTCTACTTTTTCTTTGTCTTGCTCTTTACTTTCCTGTCCGCAAGAAAATAATCCGGTTGTTAAAAGAGAAAAGATAAGCAGCATTACTATTGTTGGTACTATTCCAGCATAGTATGATTTATCTTTATTCAACATATCATTTACCTCCTTTCATTATTAAAAATTAAATCCGTTTCAATAATTCTTTATCTCGTCCCTACCTGCCTGCAGCATGCAGGTAGGGACGAGATATTATTTTATTTTTCCAGATTTGTTGATAACGGTCCTTATTAAATTTTTTAATCAATTTTTATTTAACTCTGCTGCAACAATTTTCTTTTCAATTGCCGGCAAAGGAATCGAAACAATGAAATAGAATATCACTGCTGTTGTAACTACTGCTGTTGTAATAAATGCCGCTGCAAATCCAAACTGAAACCAAATCAATCCGGTAATTGAACTTGCAAGCATTGTGCAGATGCTTTGAAATCCTGCATAAGTTCCGATTGCAGTAGCAGTATCTTTTCTTTCTGTTATGTTGCTAATCCACGCTTTAGAAATTCCTTCCGTTGCCGCTGAATAAAGCCCGTAAAGAAAAAACAATGCGAAGTAAATATATAAGTTGGAATTCACTGACATTCCAAAATAAACAACCGCAAAGAGAGCAAGACCTGTAACAAAAATATTTTTCAATCCAAGTTTATCAGCAATTATTCCGATTGGAAATGAAAACAACGCATACACCAGATTATAAAAAATATACGCACCTACAACCGCTGTATCACCTAATCTGGTTTCCTTTAACTTTAGAAGTAAAAACATATCGGAACTATTGAATAAAGTAAAAGCCAAAAGACCAATAACTACTTTACGGTATAGCTTTGGACTCTCTTTCCAATAATGAAGAAATGAAAAAAAGGAAGATGATTGTTTCACTCTTACTGCTGATTGTGTTTTGTCCTTCAAATAAAAGGAAAGCAAAATAGATGCAATGCCCGGGAGAAACGCTATATAAAAAATGGTTTTGTAATCTTTAGGATAGAAGTAAAGGTAAAGCAGCGCTAAAGAAGGTCCAATGACCGCACCAAACGTATCCATTGAACGGTGGAAACCAAAAATCTTTCCCTTTGTTTCGGGAGTAGCTTCATCCGAAAGCATTGCATCCCGTGCGCCGGTTCTTATGCCTTTTCCCAGTCTGTCTATTGTTCGTGTAAAGAATACCCAAAGAGGATATATAAAAATTACCATTAGCGGCTTCGAAATAGAACTTAACACATAACCAAGCTGAACAAACGGCGCCCGTTTTCCCGATTTATCCGAAAGCTTTCCAAAATATCCTTTACTCAATCCCGATGTCGCTTCGGCAATGCCTTCCAATATTCCGATAAGAACAACCGTAAAGCCGATGCTCTTTAAATAAATTGGTATTATGGGATATAACATTTTGCTTGTCGTATCTGAAAATAAACTTACAAGCGATACAATCCAGATTGTTCGTGTGATGTATTTCTTCATATTAGCCTTTATTCTTTTCTAAAAAGTTAAGATGAAAGACACGCCGTTAAATGCCGGAACTAATTTCCACGAATAGGTTTCTTCAGATGAATCCGTTTGCGTTGAGCGTGATTCATTTACAGACACAACAGCATTACCTATTGCAAAGCCAATTGCTGAGCCGAGCAATACATCCGATGCCCAATGGGCATCGTGATATATTCTCGAAATGGAAGTAATACCTGCTGCGCTGTAAAGAAAAACTGAAGCCCAAGTGTTATTTATTCTTCGGGCTAAAACCGATGATAATGCAAATGCTACTGTTGCGTGACCGGAAGGTAGTGCAGTGGTTGCCGTCTGAAATTGAAATCCTCTGTACTTGTATGCACCCTCCTCAGTGTAAGGTCTGCTTCTACCTAAGACGGTCTTCAGCACACTTGTAATCACACCTGCAAATATTAATGATTCAACTGTCATTCGACCTGTCGCGCGGATTTCGTCATCGCCAATAACAAACCCGGTAGCATAAATTCCACCTGCAATCAAGAAACCATAAGTACTGCCATAGCTGCGTCCGAAATCCATTACCACATCTTGTATTCTACCATGCTGCCTTGCGGTGAAATTACGAATCGATTCATCAGCCGGAAACATTGCAATCGTTGAACCAACAATCCCACCTGTGATAATCCATTCCTTTGTACCGAAATGCAGCGGTGAAGAAAAAATATCTCCAGCATCAGAGATAAAATTTGAAGCATCTGTCCCAAAAGTTTTCCAGACTGTAGGACGTGAAGAAATGGAATCTGCAAATGTTTGCCTGCCGAAAGTTTCTGTAAGTCGAGTGCCGCTATGTGAAACATTCTGCGCTATTAGATTCTGGACAATGATAAGACTTATAACGCAAGAAGCTGCAAGAGAATTTTTCCTAAATCTTTTATTTTTTCTTTTTCTAAACATTGTTCATCTCACCAATCAAAAACGATATACAAGACCGAATCGCATCGGCGGATAATTGCTTGCCTGACCTTCCAGAGCAGAGCCTGCGCTGATATTCATTCTTAAGTGCTCAAACATTATCCCTATAGTTGGTCCAAGGAACTCGTGTTCATATTCTGTTCCTATTGCAAGCCAATCAGTTAACAAGTAAGCTGCGCCAAAATTAAATCCTAATTCAAAACCGGATTTATTTGAACCGCCTGCCTCCACGCCGGAACTTTCAAAACTAAGATTACCCACAAAGTTTAAGCGCCCAATATCTTTTGCGAGAATAAATTTCCCTTCCACTCCCGAACCTCTTCCGGAAAATCCTTTCTTGTATTCTAAAGCTATTGCCGGATCAACAATAAATATATTATGTTCAACAACACTGTAACGCATTTCAAAACTTAAATTAGCAAGCATAACTTTATTATTGCCAACTTCCGGCTGTTGGAATAATGTATATACCTCCACCATCAAGTTTGAAACTATTCCCGTTTCCAAACCTATACGGTGTCCCCACTGGTTAGGATAGGGATTCCCTCCGCCTTCACTTCCATAAACCATATGCTCAAAACGATATTCAAGTTCAAATTCTCCCTTTGGTGGTGTTGAATATGGATCAACATATTGATAAAGACGATCAAATGATGATTTATGCTCATCATCTTTTAATAAATCCTGAGCATTGCAATCCATTGTTGGCAAAGGAATTAATAATGCAAAAACAAAAAAATATTTTTTCATTGAGATTACCTTCCTCTATAAAACTATTGAATACCTAATAAATAGTTTAGATTTATAATTGCTTTGTCATACTGATTCAGCGCATCAAGATATTGTGTTTTTATGCCTATTGCCTGAGATACACTTTGAATGAATTCCACATAACCGATATCGCCGCTGCTGTAACTTATCTGAGCAGTTTTCAAAATTTCATCTGCCTGCTTCAAACCGATAGAGTCGTAGTAACTTATCTGCTCATTCCACTTTTCATATTCCTTAAACTGCTGCTTGTAAGATGATTGAATAAGCACACGATAATTTTGGTAATCCGATTCAGCAATTTTTTCTCCAACTGATGCGGCTTCAATTCTTCCTTGCTGCGGAAAAAACCAAAGCGGAACGCTTACTCCAACTTGAAAACCGTAGTAATTAAAAACAGAATTATTGGTTAGTTTTGAATATCCGAAAGATAAATCCGGCAGAAGCTTGTTTACTTCAACGCTATGCTCAGCTTCCGCAACATTAATTCTTTGCTTATAAAAATTTATCAGCGGATTATTTTCTACGACAGATGAGTCTCTTGACGAATCATCACTAATATAATTTTGTTTAATCAGAGCGGAATCAGTTAACTCAATGGGCTGATTAATGTTTAGCAGCTTCTGTAATTCTCTTTGATAAATTATTAAATCCGCTTCCGCTTGCTTTCTCTGCAGCAGAACTTCCTGATATTTTGCCTGGGCAGTAAGCTTTTCAAGGTTAGAAGTCTCACCAGTTTTATAACGTAACTCAGCTACTTTGGAGAAGTTTGCGTAAATGCTGTCTTGATATGCAAGCAGTCTTAACACGTCTTGTCCATACGCCAATTGATAGTAAGCTGTCTTCACATCTTTGATTAATCCCGCCTTAAAAGCATCATAAGATTTTTCGCTCAACGTAATATTTTGATTTTGCAGTTTGCTCTGCTGAAGATAAACAGTCGGAAAGCTTATACTTTGTGAAATGCCAAGAGTATAGTTACCGTTTGGCGGTGTGTTGTCTTTATAGTAAGTAACAGTTGTCTTTCCAAAATCGAATGCAGTTTTTCCAAGCGCCTCCTGCTGTTCAACGGAATAACGCGAACTTGCCAAGCCCGGATTATTTTTCAGAGCAATTTTTATCGCTTCATCAAGATTTAATTTTACTTGTTGAGCTTTATCTATCCCAATGGTCTGTTCCATTGGTTGATTAGTTTGGGCGTAGTTTGTTTTTGTAAAAGAGAAGACGAAAACAAAAAATAAAACCGCAACCGATTTCCCACTGGATCCTTTTGGTAATAATCTCTTCCAGGCGCCGGTTGTAAAAATACTGTAAAGAACCGGCAGCACAAGCAATGTTAACAGCGTTGATGTAATCAATCCGCCAATTACAACAGTTGCCAAAGGTCTTTGAACTTCAGCCCCGGCAGTAGTCGAAATTGCCATCGGCAGAAAACCAAGCGATGCAACTGCGGCAGTCATAACAACCGGACGCAGTCTTACGCTTGTTCCTTTTAAAATTCTTTCGTTAATATCGTTCACTCCTTCTTTCTCCAACTGATTGAAATAACTTATCAACACAATTCCGTTTAACACTGCAACGCCGAAGAGTGCAATAAAACCAACTCCGGCAGAAATGCTGAACGGCAATCCACGTATAAACAAAGCGAACACGCCGCCGATTGCCGCAAGCGGAATAGCTGTGAATATCAGCAGAGTTTCTTTTATTGAATTGAACGTGAAGTACAGTAGCACAAATATTAAAGCCAGCGCAACCGGTACAGCAATCATCAATCTTTGTTTGGCTTCCAGCAAATTTTGAAACGCACCGCCGTAAGTAATGTAATATCCGGCGGGGAGTTTTAAGTTTGCCGCTAAATCTTTTTGAATATCCGCAACTACACTTTGAACATCGCGTCCACGCACATTTAATCCCATTACAATTCTTCTTTTGGTATCGTCATGCGATATTTGAGCCGGACCTTCCGTTAGTTCTACTGTGGCAACCTGTGTAATCGGAATTTGCGAGCCGCCGGGGAGTGGAATGTAAAGGTTTTTTATGTCGTCAATATTTTTTCTATATGGTTTATCAAAGCGTACTACAAGTTCGAATCTTCTATCGCCTTCGTAAACAACGCCCGCAGCAGTACCTCCAAAAGCAGCCTCCAAAGTTTTGTTTACATCGGCTATGCTTAGACCATATTGAGCAATTTTATCCCGGTTATAAGTAACAGTAAATTGGGGCATACCTGTTACTGCTTCCGGAAGAACATCGGTAGCGCCATTTACTTTGGAAATGATTGATGCAGCCTGGTTTCCAAGCTGTGAAAGTAAGTTCAAATCATCGCCAAAAATTTTAACCGCCACATCCTGGCGAATGCCGCTGAGAAGCTCATTGAATCTTAGTTGAATCGGCTGCTGGAACTCGTAATTAACGCCCGAAATAACCGTCAGCGCTTCTCTCATCTTCTGCACTAATTCATCACGGGTAGATGCGCTTGTCCACTCGCTTTTATCTTTAAGTGTTATCACCATCATTGCGGTCTCTATAGGGTCGGGATCGGTAGGAATACTTGCTACGCCTATTCTGGTAACAACTTCTTTTACTTCGGTAAATTTCTGCCGCAGAATTTTTCCAGCTTTCTCTGTGGTTTCAATTGTTTGAGAAAGAGAACTGCCCGGCGCTAGCTTAAATTCCACTGCAAAATCTCCTTCCTCCAGAGTAGGAAGAAAAACGCCTCCAAGACTATTGTAAATTATAACTGCAATAACAAACAAAATTAGAGATGAGAAGACTATCGTTTTTTTATTGCGGAGCGCAAAGCGAATTGTTGGGTCATATAATTTATGCAGCGATTCCATTATCTTATCTGCAATATTTTTTTTGTTGACTTTTTTTCTACTCAAAAAAGTTGAAGATATCATAGGCACATAAGTGAACGATAAAATAAAAGCGCCCAATATTGCAAAGCTTACTGTAAGCGCCATTGGCCTAAACATCTTCCCGTCAATGCCTACAAGCGAAAGTATTGGAAGATAAACTATGAGAATAATTATTTCACCAAACGCCGCTGACTTCCGGATTCTTGTTGATGCTTCAAATACTTCTGTATCCATCTGCTGACGGCTTAGGGATGCAGTGTTTGTTAAATTAGGATTGTTCACAATTCTATGAACAATTGCTTCGACAATAATTACCGCGCCGTCTACAATCAAACCAAAATCAATCGCGCCAAGGCTCATTAGATTTCCCGTTATGCCAAAAATCTTCATCAATGAAACTGCAAACAGCATAGAAAGCGGAATTACCGAAGCTACTATAAAGCCTGCGCGTAAATTTCCAAGCAGAAGAACAAGCACGAAAATTACTATCAGTCCGCCTTCAATTAAATTGTGCTGTACAGTGCTTATTGCTCTCCCGATCAAATCGCTTCTGTCTAAAAATGGTTTTATTACAACCCCTGCCGGCAGCGATTTTTGAATTTCAGCTATTTTAGTTTTTACAGCGCCAATCACCTGTTCGGTATTTTCTCCTTTCAGCATCAACACAATGCCGCCAACGCCTTCCTTACCGTTTACTGTCAGCGCACCGTATCTAACTGCCGAACCAAATCGCACAGTCCCGATATCGCGTACCAGCACCGGCACGCCGTTGTTATCTTTGACCACTATTTTTCCAACATCATCTAATGTTTTTACAAGCCCTACTCCGCGTATAAAATAAGCGCGTCTATCTTTTTCGATATAAGCACCGCCTGTATTCTGATTATTAACTTCAAGCGCATTAAAAACATCTGCAATTGTAAGGTTAAGGCTGCGGAGCTTATCGGGATCAACCGCTACTTCATATTGTTTAATGAATCCGCCAAAGCTGTTAATTTCGGCAACTCCTGGTGTGCCTTCCAATTGCCTCTTAATAATCCAATCCTGTATTGTTCGAAGGTCTGTTAGCGAATAAACAGAATCATATCCGGGTTTTGTTTGAAGAGTGTATTGATAAATTTCTCCCAGTCCGGTTGAAATTGGTCCGAGAGCTATTTGTGCCACTCCCGGCGGTATCTGACCCTGAGCTTCTGTAATTTTTTGCGCTACAAGCTGCCGCGCCAAATAAATATTAACATTGTCGTTGAAGACAATTGTTATAACAGCTAGACCAAACCGCGAAATTGATCTTCTCTCAATAACTCCAGGAATATTAGCCATGGTAATTTCAAGCGGCGTGGTTATCATCTGTTCAACTTCCTGCGCTGCTAGCGAAGGGGCAAGCACATGCACCTGAACTTGATTATTGGTTATGTCCGGCACTGCATCAACGGGTAAATTGATGAGTGAATAAGTTCCCCAGCCGATAAGAAGTATTACAAAAAATCCGATTATAGGCTTATGCTTAATTGAAAATCCGATGATTTTATCTACCATGACT
>JAKAGZ010000026.1:0-15757 GCA_021815365.1 Bacteroidota bacterium | reverse complement strand
GTCCGGCACTGCATCAACGGGTAAATTGATGAGTGAATAAGTTCCCCAGCCGATAAGAAGTATTACAAAAAATCCGATTATAGGCTTATGCTTAATTGAAAATCCGATGATTTTATCTACCATGACTACCTCAAAAAAAATTAAAAAAAATTCTTAACCTGATCTGCCGCCAACTGCAAGCCAAATGTTTTAATTGCTTTGAAAAAAGCAGAAATAAAATGAATGATTATTTTTCAGAGAAGAGATTTAAATACGAAGATTATGGCAGTCTAAATACAGTTTTTGGAAGTTATGTTCTCTTAAAGATAAGATGTTTTGATGAAATGAATTTTGATAAAATAAAAGTAATGGATTCTCACTTAAAGCTACCGGCGAAAAAGCATATCCTATTTTGTTGGAATGAATATTCTTGCTGTTAACATTAGAAGGAGAGTTAACACTAATAACGTAAGCATGGCTTTCTACATTATAATTTTGATTTCTTTCGCATTCATCCAACTCTAAAAAAGAGACAATATAAAAAGCGGATACTACAAGAAGAAATATTTTGAAAAAAATTACTTTCATCAGATCTATAATAAAAATCTTATTTCTTAGTAACAAAATTAAATTGTGAAATAAAATACATAACAAGCAAAAAAAAATTGAAACAAATCTGCTATTAATCTATCTTTTGCCAAACAACATTGCTACGCCTTCTTAACGACAACACAAGTTTATATTTTTCATCGAACATCCAATTAAATTCATATCTTAATTTAAGGTGAGAATATGAAGTGAAAATGAAGAGGAAATGAATTTTTCTTCATCTTTTAGTATTTATTTCCCCCCATGGAAGCCAAACCTTAAACGTACTTCCTCCACTTGGCTCACTTTCTACATTGACTTTCCCCTTATGCAATTCAACTATTGACCGGACGATTGACAGACCCAAACCGCTTCCGCCATGCTCACGAGACCGACCTTTGTCTACGCGATAGAAACGATCAAATATCTTGTCTAAGTGGCTTTTGTTAATGCCGACTCCCGTATCTGTAACGGAAATGGAAACACCATTATCACCTGGTTGCATCGCTAACCAGATTTTTCCGCCCGATGGCGTATATTTAATCGCATTGTCTACCAGATTTAGGAACAATTGATGCAAGCGGTGCTTATCGCCTTTCACACTTATGTGTTGTGTACTATCTAATGTTATATCTATGTTTTTGTCTTCTGCCAGGATTGTTCCCTGCTCATGGACGTCTCTCATTAGGTCATCAAGAAAAACATCTTCCAAAGAAAGCTGCACTTCTCCGGAGTCCATACTCGTCAAGGCAAGTAGATTGTCAACAATCCTTGACATCCTTTCTATTTCATCCAGGTTTGTCTCGATTACATGACGGTATTCATCCGGTCTGCGGCTTGATTTCAGCGCCACTTCCGCTTCTCCGCGCATTATCGTCAAAGGCGTAGATAGTTCATGCGAAGCATCTGCAGTGAATTGCCTAATACGTTGAAATGAATAATGCAGCCGTTCAAACAGTTGATTAAGCGTATCAATCAATCTTCCAATTTCGTCTTTCACTTTTCCCGGCTGGATATGGAATCCTAGGTTTTCTGCTTCAATCGAATTAGCGTCATAGATAATTTTGTCGATTGGTTTCAAAAATCGTTTGGCAAGAAACATTCCGCCAAAAGTAGCAAGCATAACCCCAATAGGGATGAAAACCAAAAAATTCCACATAAGACTTGTAGATGCACGCTTTAATTCCTCAATGGATATTCCTATTTGAAGAAAGTAGGTTGGCTCGCCATCTATTTTCACAGGTCGGATGATCATCCGAATTGGAACTTCTCCAACTGTACTGGTAAGCATTGTATACTTATCGGGAAGGACGGATTGAAGCTGCGCGTTTTCGACAGGCAGAGTGAATTGCTTAAGACTTTCCGATTTATAAACTATTTCTCCTTGAAAGGAAAGAATTTGGAAATACTCCACTCTCGCACCCATGTCTTTATTATCATAGATGTCTTTGTAGATTTGTATTTTCCCATTCTTAATTTGAGCAGAATTCGCAACCTCTGACGACTCCGATTTAAGCGTTTCGTCAACTGTGTTAAGCAAATCCGCAGATAATTTAAAATAGGTTAGCCCTCCCAAAATCAACAGGATCATAATAAGCACACCCGCATACCAGAGCGTAAGCTGGAATGTTATGCTTCTAAATTTCATCGCAGCTCTCCCTCATTACGTACCCAGTGCCGCGCACAGTATGAATAAGTTTCAACTCAAACTCACCATCAATCTTCCGGCGAAGATTTTTGACATGGACATCTACAAGGTTCGTTACTGTGTCAAAATTATAATCCCAGACATGTTCCGCAATCATCGTTCTTGTCAACACCCGTTCCTGGTTGCGTACAAAATACTCAAGCAATGCAAACTCTTTGCTTGTTAGAACGATATTCTTTCCATTGCGGATCACTTTGCGGCTTATCAAATCAATGGTCATATCTGCTATTTTTATTATTGAGCCGCTTAATGCCAATTGCGCATCACCCCTTCTTAACAGTGCCCGGATTCTTGCAACAAGTTCGGCGAATGCGAACGGCTTCGTCAGATAATCATCGGCGCCACTGTTGAGTGCCTCCACCTTGTCTTGAACTGTTTTTCTTGCTGTCAGCATCAAAACCGGGATTTTGGCTCCCTTTAGCCGGAGCTGCTTTAAAACTTCAACCCCATCAATATCCGGAAGGAGAATATCAAGAATTACAAGGTCATACGACTCTGTTTCAGCGAGAAAAAGACCACCCTTTCCTGTTTCAGCAACGTCAACAGCGTAGCTTTCTTCTTCTAAGCCTTTCTTCACAAAGTGCGCAACTCGTTTTTCGTCTTCAATTATTAGAAACCTCATATCTTTTCGTGTTTTTCATCTACAATAATACGCAAATATACAAGCTTCAAGCATTCTTAAAAAATTAAAAACCGCTACCCATCAATCTGGTTATTATTAGATATAGATTCGTTAAGAAAATACTTGCATGTGCAGCTATCAATATTGTTATTTCGTTGAGGTTAATCTATAGTAGTCAATTAGTCTAAACCTATTAGTCAGCCATTATAGACTTTTACTTTCCTTGTTGCTTCATCTCCAAATCTTAGAAAAGAATGGTTTCTCATTCTCATAAACAAAAAAAACGGACTAAAATAGTGAGGTTTATATGAATCAAAAAAATATTTTTTATAAATTAAAGGTAAAGGGTCCTTTTTTGCTTACTATTTTAAGTGCAATAATAATCTTAACGAGCAGTGATATTTATTCACTTCCCAGCTATACTCTAGCTACGATGGGTTTGGCAGGAATAATAACGATAATGATGTCTTATACTTTAGTACCATGATAACTTAGTAAGAAAGAATTTTTGTTTTGAAAATTTCCAAGTGCACCCAACCGGGCTCGAACCGGTGACCTGCTGATTAAGAGTCAGATGCTCTACCAACTGAGCTATGGGTGCGATGCAAAAATAAGCATTTGTGTTTTTCGTTCAAAGGGAAAGGGAGTTCTGTTGAATGTAATTTTCATCTTTTTTGAGATTTTATAAAATAATTGTGGAAATAGAAATGCAGGTTGATGCCTGATACAGGATACCGGATGCCTGATGGTTTTTTATCCAACATCCCGTTAGTGCCTCTACACCAAATAGTTATCAGGTAGTTTTTAGCTATCTTAGTTCAACAGATTTTTTTTAGAATTCAGGAATAATTAAACATTGGATAATATTGTAGGTTTTGTCGCTGCGTTCTGCACCACTGTCTCATTCGTTCCGCAGGCAGTAAAAGTTTTTAAGACCAAACGAACAAACGATATTTCACTCGGTATGTTTTTGCTGATGTCGTTTGGCGTTGCCTTTTGGGATATATACGGTATAATGATAAACTCGGCACCGGTGATTTTTGCAAATTCAATTACGCTTGTGCTGTCAGTTTATATTTTGGTTATGAAGATAAAGCTGGGGGATTAAAAAGTAATTTATTCAGCAACCAATTTTTTTATTACATCAACCGAAGAAACTCCTTCAGCTTCGGCATTAAAATTTGTGATGATCCTGTGACGCAGAACAGGGACCATCGCAGCTTTCACATCGTCAATATTCGGAGTAAATCTCCCGGTGGTTATAGCGCGGGTTTTTGCTGCTAGTATCATATACTGCGAGGCTCTTGGTCCGGCGCCCCAGCTTATCCAGTGCTTTACAAATTCAGGTGAGGTGCCGTTTGTGGGTCTTGTTTTGTTTGCTATTTCAACTGCAAAATTAATTACATTCTCGGCAACCGGAACTTTTCTTACAAGATCCTGAAAAGCAATTATTTTTTCTGCACTGACTATTTTATTAAGCTTCGGTTTGTATTCGCTTGTTGTTGATTGCACGATCTGTGATTCTTCTTCAAACGAAGGGTAATCCAGCCAGAGATTGAACATAAACCTGTCGAGCTGTGCTTCCGGCAATGGATAAGTTCCTTCCTGCTCAATCGGGTTTTGCGTTGCAAGAACAAAAAATGGTTCAGTTAAAGTTGAAGTAACTCCCGCTGTTGTTACTTTATGTTCCTGCATAGCTTCGAGCAATGCTGCCTGCGTTTTGGGTGGTGTCCTGTTTATTTCATCAGCAAGAATTACATTGGCAAAAATAGGACCGGGAATAAATCTGAAATTTCTTTTCTTCGTTACCGGGTCTTCCTCGACTAATTCTGTGCCTGTAATATCGCTCGGCATAAGATCGGGAGTAAACTGGATCCTGCTGAACTTTAGGTCCATCACTTCAGCAAGAGTTTTTATCAGCAGAGTTTTTGCAAGCCCGGGTACTCCTACTAAAAGACAATGACCTCTTGCAAGAAGAGAAATCAGTAACTGGTCAATGATCTTATGCTGACCAATAATTACCTTAGCGATTTCAGTTTTAATTTTTTTGATCGTATCGTTAAGCTCTTCTACAAGCTTAACGTCATCATTCAGATTTTCTTCTGCTTTCAAAAATAAATTCCTTCCGTTAAATTTTATAAACGCACCTGCCAGTAAATTTTCTTTTTAAGCTCGTTGATCCATTCTTCATACTTTTGCTGTTTCTTGTATTCGTCTGCAAGCTTTTGAAGTTCGTTGTAATCTTCTTTCAGGTTTGCAGAATGCTGTGGGGTTCTCTTTTCCAGTTCAACTATCTGGTAGCCATAATTGCCTCCGCCAAGCTCGATTCTTTTAGGAAAACTGATCTCGCCATCCTTCATTTTTGAAACTGTCTCAAGTATACTTTTATCAAGCTGGCTCAGGTAAAATGTACCCAGCTCTCCTCCGAACGGTGCAGTTTCTTTATCCTCGCTGTATTTTTTTGCATAGTCCTGGAAAGTTCCATCACCTTTAACAATACTGTCTCTTATCGCCGATAAAAATTCGATAGCTCTTAAATCAGCTTCATCGCCTTTTTTTATTTTGATCAGTATATGGCGGGTGTGGATTGATTCTCCTCTTTTTTCAATCATTTGAATGATGTGAAAACCGACAGGGCTTTCGACAACATCAGAAATCTGACCAGGCTGCAATGCAAAAGCAGCAGCTTCAAATTCAGGATAGAAGACACCGCGCTTTACGAAACCCAGATCACCTCCCTCTTTGGCGCTGCCCGGGTCTTCGGAATATTTTTTAGCCATCTCGGCAAAATCAGCCCCTGCTTTTATCGAATCAAGAATAGCCTGAGCAAAAGCCCTGTATTTTTCTTTTGTTTTCTCTGAGGCTTCGGGGATCCGCATTATATGTGCTATCTTAACCTTTTCAGGAATTATCCCAAGGCTGTCTTTGAAAGTATTGAAGAAACTTTCAACTTCTTTAGGACCCACCTGTACGTCACCGAATTTTTTCTCCTGGAGCTTTTGTATCATTAAATTTTTTCGTATTTCATCGCGCAGCTCCCTTTTAATTTTTTCAATGCTCATTCCATATATCTGTTCAACGCGCTCTGCTGAGCCGTATTGCTGAATGAAATAGTTTACCTGGTAATCAACTCTTTGATTTATTTCATCGTCCGAGACACTCACCGAATCGAGCAAAGCCTGAGCGTATACAAGCTTTTCGTCTATCATATTATTTAGTATCTGTTCTTTCAGCCCGGGCTGGTTCGGATCAATTTTCTTTTGTGCGGCGAAAAGCTGTATCTGAAAATCAAGTTCGCTTTTCAGAATTATTTCGTTATCAACTACTGCAACTATTTTATCCAATAGCTGCTGTGAGTAAATGTTGCAGGCTAAAAGAATTGAAAAGGCAAAGATCTTAAATTTCATATTAATCCTGGTTTTTTCTGAAGCAATCACTTTTGCGGATGCACCACTTTGTTGGTGAAAATCTCAATATTATTCTCTGAATAAAGTTCTTTAATATAATGTTTTATTAGTTCATCTTTTTTATTGGCTAATAACCTGTCCTCAACTTCTTCTTTCACAAATTCGAAAGGAAGCTGTGAACCTTTTGGAAATTCACTGACTAACTGCACGACAGAGAAAGCACCGGGCTCATCATTGAATACTATGCTTGTCTCATTCACGTTAAGCTCTTTTACAATTCTCGCTAACACAGGAGGCTGAAGCTCATAGTCGTAATAAATATGTTTGGCTGAAGTGCTGATTATTGATGAATCGCCTTTAAATACATTAAGTGCTCTGTTCCAGTCGTTTTCAATCAGAGTGGAACGGAATTTTATAGCCTTGTCTTCGTTATTAAACCGAATAAGATTTATTACATAAGCATCGTAAAAAGCTTTAAAGTCTGATTGATTCTGTTCATAGTATTCTTCAACTTCCTTGCTGTCAATGCTCTCTTTTTCATCAGCATATATTTTGTTCAGGAGGAGAGTAACTGCAAGTTCTTTTTTTGAATTTTCAACCAGGTTCTTGTATTCATTATCATTCGTTATCCCTTCCTTCACTGCTTTCTGGTAAAGGAGTTCGTTATTTATCCAGTTCCTTATGATCTCATTTTTATAAAAGTTTTTGTTCTCCGAGGAACCGAGCATATTATCCAGTTCTTCCTGTGTCAGGTATTTATCATTTACACGCGCCACGTATTCCTTTTTCTCCGGAGCTTTTGAACATCCTGTAAAATTCAGCAATGCAAACAGAATTATAAAAAAATATTTATGGGCTGCATCTGAAAAGATTAGTTTGACTTTGAGAGAACTTTGCACACTATGTGTTTGCAGGTTCATTTATTTATGTTTAAAAACCTTTTCAAGCTCTTCGTAATTAATTACAGGTTTATATTTTTTCATTAACCGGTCTGTGTAAGCCTCCTGCAGTTCCTTAGTTTTTAGCTCCTGGTAATCAGCGCTTACTTCCGGTTTTGCTTCTTCGAATGTTTTTATGTGAGCCGGGTCTTTCAGGTCCAGCCTGATTATCGAATATCCATCTGAGTTTTTATAAATGTCCGAAAGATCCCCGCTGTGGACCATAGTCCAGGCTTTCTGGTAAAGGTCATTAAAGTTTCTTTCCTTTAAGTCCCATTTACCTCCGCGTGTTTTATATCCCCACCTCTCGGTATATTTTGTGCACAGCGTATCAAAATTTTCACCTTCATTAATTAATTTCTGGTAATGATGTATCAGCGAGTCGCTTTTTGTAAATAATTCAGTGAATTGAACCCTGTCGGGCCACATATATTTTTTTGTGTGCTGTTCATAATAATTATATAGATCGGCTGAGTCCAGTTTGATTTTATTCCAGACTTCCTGCTGCTGAAGTTTAAAAATAATTGTGCCGTTCTTATAGTCATTCAACAGATTAATAAAATTGGAATCGTTCTTAAAAACATCTTCGCCGGTTTTTGTTATGAGGTATTTTCCAACAAGTTTTTTCAAAGCCTGACGGAACTTCAGGCTTGTGATCTGCTGGTTCTCCTGCTGGTCTAAAGATTGAACCATACCGATAAAATCATTTACTGTAAATTTTTTGTCAGGCAGGGTAAAAAGAATTGAGTTTTTTATTGAGTCGGAAAGCTGTGCAATATCAAACCCTGTTTTTGTTGTATCTATTTTTGATGCAAGGTAATTAACAGTTGCAGCGTTCTCTTTCACGTTGTATTTATTGATTAAACTATCAACCAGTTCATCATACCTTTCATTATACTGTTCTCTCTTAAAGATGTTCATAAGCTCTTCCTTATCCTGCTCAAAGCTTGGGTATGGCTCTTTCCCCGTAAGTTTAATGATGTGGTAACCGAATTGAGTTTCAACGATCCCGGATATATCTCCTACATTTTTCAGATTGAACGCTGCTTCGTCAAAAGGTCTCACTGTCTGATTCCTTGAGAAGAATCCAATATCTCCGTTGTTGACAACCGAGCCTTTATCGGTTGAATATTCGTGCACAAGTTTTCCAAAGTCTTCGCCGTTTTTTAATTTCTGATAAACTGTGTCAATGATTTCCTTAGCTCTGTTTTTATCTTCTTTGCCATCAAAAATGAAGTTAACTAAAATATGACTTGCCCTTATCTTAAGAACCCTTTTTCTTTTTTCTGTGACTTTAATTATATGAAAACCAAAATTCGATTTAAGAACTTTGGGATATACCTGCCCGACAGGAGTTTCGTAAACAGCGTTTTCAAAATTTAATGGAAGTAGTCCTGCTGTGAAGTAATAAATATCGCCGCCCTTTTGTGCTGTAAACTTGTCCTGAGAATATCTGGCAGCCATCTTCGAAAAATCTGCACCGTGCATTAAGCTGTCAAGCACAGCGTTAGCTAATTTTAAAGTTGCTGCTGTGTCGCCTTTCTCAGGCTTGAACATTATATGGCTTGCTCTGAACTCCCATTTTCTTCTTTCATAAAGTTTTTTGAGGTTAGGCAGGATCAGATCTTTTTCAAGATATAAAGAGTTTGCGATTTGTTCCCTGTAGTGATCCAGCTCCTGTAAAATCTCCGGGTCTTTCTCCAATCCTTTTTCCAAGCCGTCCTGAAGTTTCATCCTGTATTCAACATAGAGATTTAAGAAGTTTTTTAATTTAGGCAGGCTGTCCTGTGCAGCATTTCCGGAGCCGGTGCCGCTTTTTGCATAGGCTTTTTCAAAATCTTCTAATGTAATTTTCTGGTTATCAAACTGTGCCAGTACAGGATCTGATTTTTTTGTTTGTGCTGCTGAGTACGCCGTAAACAGAATCAGAATAAAAAAGATCGTTGAAATTCTCTGAAGCATTCGATAGTTCTCCTTTAGTATAATAATTAAATTCACGTAATTATTTTAGTCATACAAAATTGTAAATACAAGTCCCGCAGAAGCGGTGCTGTAATTTAAAAATAAGATTAACTTTCTGTTGATTCTCCGGGAGTAACTTACTCACAATTTGTACTACTCAACGGTAAAAATCTAACGGCGTATACGTTTTTTATTTTGCTCTTGTTCCGTTTTTAACTGATTTATCTACAGTCAGAACGTTGATCTTTCCGGTTTCATCCTCTACAGCGAGCACCATTCCCTGCGACTCAAGCCCCATAAGCTTTGCTGTTTTCAGGTTAGCGACAACCACAACCTTTTTATTCAGCAGTTCTTCAGGTGAATAGTGTTTGGCTATTCCGGCAATAATTTGTCTTTCTTCATTATCAAGCTGTATCTTCAGCTTCATCAGCTTATCGCTTTTCTCAACTTTTTCGGCGTGAATGATCTCAGCCACTTTTAGCTGCACTTTAAAAAAATCATCAATGGTTATTGTTTCATCTTTTTTTGCTGCTGGTTGGCTTGCAAGCGCCTGATTAGCTTCTGGTCTCTCGTTGTTTAACTTAGCCGTCTGTTCTTCTATCATTTCGTCCTCAATTTTAGGGAAAATAATTTCTGGTTTATTAAGCTGATGCCCTGCTTTTAAATTTTCTTTTCCGCAGTCATCCCACCCTGTTGGTTTTGAGTTCAGCATTCCGAATATTTTCTCCGATGAGAAGGGAATTACCGGGCTGAAAACTTCTGCTAGTGTAAAGATTGCCTGCAGACAGATGTTGAGTGTAGTTCCGCATTTTTCCCTGTCAGATTTTATTGTCCTCCATGGTTCCGAGTCATTAAAATATTTATTGCAGGCGCGTGCAAGATCCATCGCTTCAAAAACACCGTCCTTGATTTTATATTTTTCAAAGCAGGCAGAAATTTTCGAAGGAGATGCTTCGAGCAGCTTTAACATCTCTTTGTCAATCTTTTCCGGTTTGCCATTTACAGGAACTTTGCTGTCGAAATTTTTCTGGACAAAAGTAAAAGTGCGGTTGATAAAATTCCCGAGAATATCTGCCAGCTCGCTGTTATTCCTTAATTGGAATTCTTTCCAGTAAAAGTCTGTATCTCTTGTCTCCGGTAAATTTGCAGCAAGAGTATATCGCAGCGGATCAACAGGAAAGACTTTAAGGAAGTCAATCACATCAATTCCCCAGTTCCTGCTTTTTGAAAATTTCTTTCCTTCGAAATTCAGGAACTCGTTTGCAGGAACATTCTGAGGAAGGACATATTTGTCATTGTTTCCCTCATTCCACGCCATCAGCATTGCAGGAAAGACAATACAGTGAAAAACAACGTTATCTTTGCCAATGAACGCAATGTATTTTGTTCCTGCCTGTCCGGCAGGCAGGTTTTTATTCTGCCAGTATTCTTTCCAGAGATTTTTTTTACCTGATTTTTCCGATAATTCTTTTGTAGCCGATATGTAACCGAGTACAGCATCGAACCAGACGTAAATAACTTTTCCTTCAGCATTTTTAATTGGGACTTTCACGCCCCAGTCAAGGTCTCTGGTGACTGCGCGGTCTTTTAAACCATCTTTGAACCAGCCGCGGCAATATTGAAGAACATTTTCCTTCCAGCCGTATTTCTCATTCATTTCATTAATATATTTTTCGAGCTTTGACTGGTAATCTCCGAGAGGGAAGAACCAGTGAGAAGTTTCTTTCAGCACAGGAGTTTGACCGGTAATTTTGCTTTTCGGATTTTTTAATTCGGAAGGATTATACAAAGCGCCGCAGTTCTCACATTCATCGCTTCTTGCTTCTTCATTTCCGCAGTTCGGGCAAGTTCCTTCAACGTACCTGTCGGGTAAAAACATTTTTACTTTTTCATCATAGAACTGCAGGGATTTTTTTTCTTTTAATATACCGCGGTTATAAAATTCCAGGAAGAATTCTTTAGCCGTTTCGTGGTGCAGCGGCAGGCTGGTACGCGAATAAATATCAAAGCTCATCCCGAATTTTTCGAATGCTTCTTTATTGATAGTGTGATACCTGTCTATAATTTCTTTTGGTTTAACACCTTCTTTGTCAGCAGTTATTGTGATCGGCACACCGTGTTCGTCAGAGCCGCAGATGTAAATTATATCAGCCCCTTTTAATCTTTTATATCTTACGTAAATATCCGCAGGCAGGTATGCGCCGCTTAAATGTCCCAGGTGGATCGGTCCGTTTGCATAGGGGAGCGCTGATGTTACTAAAATTTTCTCTTTCGACAAATTTTACCTGTAAATTTGAAAATAGTGAGTTCAAATATAAGGATTTTTTGAGTGCAATTTTAAGACAAAATGTTTTTCAAAAAACAGAAGTTTTGCTCATTCAGTTGGGAAAAGATTTTTATAAGGAATGCAGAAGGCGCCGGTTCGTCTGAAGAAGTCAGCGATATATTATTTTTTCCAGTCCTTTTTATGATTGCTTGAACTACCCTGCGGGGTTTAAGAAGCGGGACGGGAAGCATTATACTTCAACTTCAATTTGACGCGTCTTAACTTGTAACCGGTAAGCCTTTCTCTGTTCATACCTCAATACACTCTTTAATAGCATCTTGAATGTTCTTTTCTGCCGCCTTTTTGGTTTTTCCTTGGCTAACGCAACCGGGAATAGCAGGGCACTCTGCAATAAACATTCCGTCTTCGTCCTGAAATATATTGATTAAAAACTTCATTATAGTTTTTTTATTAAATATTTACCAAAATTTATAGTTAGAAACCTCTGAAAAATAGCATTATACAGAACCACAGTATTTTTAATAGCACACAGATGACACGCCTGCGTGCCGGAACGTCACTACGGCGTGCAGGCACGGATTTGGCTGATTTTCACGGATTATATCTGTGTTAATCCGTTAAATCTGTGTCATCCGCGTGCTATTTTTAATTTTTCAGAGGTCTCTAGTTAATAGTTAAATGTATATAAGTTGCAATGCTGATTGAGTTTTCATTTTAAGTACGTATTCATTTAAGGAACTGTCTAATAAAGTGTGTTGATCTTGTAATAACTATCAAGCCCCGGTTCTTTTGATAAAATCCACAATAACACTATCGTCTGATTTCAGCAGTTCAGCAGGACTTCCGTAAAAATGGATCTTCCCTTCATGCATCATTGCAACTTTCGCTGCTACGTTTTTCACACTGTACATATCGTGAGTAACAACAACAGAAGTGACTTTTATTTTTTCACTCAACTCCCTGATCAGGTTATCAATTGAATCGGACATTATCGGATCGAGTCCCGTGGTTGGTTCATCGTAAAGGATATATTCAGGATTTGTTACAAGCGCTCTCGCCAGCCCGACTCTCTTTTTCATTCCGCCGGAAAGTTCAGCAGGCTTTATGTTCTGTGCTTCTCTCAATCCAACAAGCTCCAGCTTTTCATCAACAATTTTTTTGATCTGGTCTTTTGTGTACCCGTTTTTCGATTCAACCAGGGGCAGCGAGACATTTTCTTCTACTGTCATCGAATCAAAAAGGGCAGCACCCTGAAAAAGGAAGCCGAATTTTTTCCTTATCTCGTAAAGCTCTTTCTGTGAAAGCTCGCTGATTATCATATCTTTCCGCTCAGCAGATGGTTCCGATAATTTTACATAGCCTTCATCCGGCATCAGCAAACCTACGATGTGCTTGAGCAGAACGCTTTTGCCGCATCCGCTCCTGCCGATTATTACAATAGTTTCGCCGGGATAAATATTAAGATCAACTCCCTGCAAAACTTTATTTGTGCCGAATCGTTTGTGTAAATTTTTTATTTCGATCATAAGAAGGGGTTAACTATTTTTAATTTGCCATCGATAAGAAGACCATTTTGCATATCCTCTG
Organism: Bacteroidota bacterium; assembly: GCA_021815365.1. Taxonomy (GTDB): domain Bacteria; phylum Bacteroidota; class Ignavibacteria; order Ignavibacteriales; family Ignavibacteriaceae; genus JAKAGZ01. The sequence continues at coordinate 2,679 of JAKAGZ010000026.1, read as the reverse complement.
AAAAAAGGATATTGCAAGTGCTATCGAGAGCCGATGATATAATCAAAGAGTCCCAGTATGATAATTGATATCTTCCGGCGGTCTCTATTGCTCTTAATGTTATGTCGAAAGTTAAAGAACTAATAATGAATAAATCATTTAGAAATTCTATAATTTCTTTTTGCTTGCTTAATGAAATGGGAAATGTAATTTTTTTCGAAGTAATATTTATAAATTCATTAATAACCTGAACACTAATAATAACTTTTGCACCGGATATATATTCTGCAATAAGCTCTTTTGCTCTCGATTGTTTTTGCTTTTCAGTCTTGTCGAATAAATAAACAAGTATATTGGTATCCAGAAATATTTTATCTATCATATAATTCTTCGCGTGAGGAATATTTTCTTTTACCCATTTGCCAGCTTAGCGAGTCAATCTTTTGAAGAGCGTGCTTTTTTATATCTGTCTTACTTTTTCCTAACTTCTTCTTGACACCTTTTTCAGATTTAGTTTTATTCATTGTTGAGTCCTTTCGCTTTTGAGCTAAAAATAACACTTTGCATTTTGAGTTGCAAAATATTCCTTCATTCCAGTCTCCCACCCCGGGCTTTTGTACCTGTTGTTCAATTCATTTTTGCTTTTTGTCTTCTATTGGCTCTAAAGATGTGCTTTTATGCTCACCTTCCTGATTTTAATTTAACAGTAAAAATTGTTCCCTCGTTCACCTTGCTCTTTACCGAAATGCTGCCGCCGTGTTTTTCCAAAAACTCTTTGCAAATTAATAAACCCAGGCCCGTTCCTTTTTCGTTAGCTGTGCCGCTTCTTGTAACGCTCGTGTTCAGCTTAAAAAGATTTTGTACTGTCTCTTCGCTCATTCCTATTCCGTTGTCTTTTACATTAATGCTTATCATTCCGTCGTTGTCTTCAACAGTTACTTTTACAGTTCCTTTTGTTTTTGTGAATTTAATTGCATTAGAAACCAGGTTGCGTAAAACAGTCTCAACCATATTTTTATCGGAATAAATTTTTATGCTTTCAGGGCAATCTGCTGCGAGTGTTATGTTCTTCTTATGCGAAGATATTTTCAACGAGTTAAAAACTTTAGTAGTCACACTGTGTAAAGTAAATTCTTCGGGAGTGACTTCTTCTTTCTTAAATTGAAGCTTTGACCACTCAAGCAGATTATTTATCAAGTCCAAAAGGCTCTTAAGGGTTTCGTTTATGCTGTTTATATATTCTTTTTTCTCATCTTCACTGAGCTTGCCATAATCGTTGACGAGAAAATCAGAGTAGCCCAGCAAGCCTGTAAAAGGGCTGCGCAGGTCGTGTGCGATGATCGAAAAAAATTTGTCTTTCTGATGATTTAATTCAGCTAATTTCTCTTTAGCTTCTTGCAGTTCTGCTTCATAAGCCTTTCGTTTTGTTATGTCATCCATAACTCCAACAATGCCGATAACATTATTATCTTTATCTATGAGCGGAGCTTTATTGATGCTAAGCCATTTCTGTTCATTATTTATTGTAAGCTGCCGTTCGATGTCTTTTAATACTTTTCGCTCTTTAAAAACAAGATTGTCTTCCTGCTCAGCTAATTCAATGTCATAATTACTGAGCAGAGCCGAGTTATCTCTTGAAATAAGAGAAGACTGATCAGCCGAATTGAAAAAATTGAGAAATGACCTGTTAACAAGATTAAATTTTCTTTCAGTGTCTTTAACAAAGATAAAGCTTGCTGCTGTATCAATAATGGCTTTTAATTTATTACTGTTTTCGGCAAGCTCTTCTTCGACCCTGAGCCTTTTTTTAACATCCTTGATCGTAATCCAGAAGAAAATGCTGAGTATAAGTAAGTAAACAAATAAAAGAATAAAGAAATGAATGATATTTTTAACTGATTGAGCCTCATAGTCAGTAAGATGTGCAAGTCCGGCTCCTTCTTCAATATAGTTGAGCGAATCCAGGTAGCTCTCAATTTTTTTGAATATTATTTCTTCCCTGTTGAAAAGCTTTTGATCGCCGGATATTATTTCTTTTGTTATTACGGGATGGCTGTAAAAATATGATAGCTGCTTATTAACAGTATTTTCAAGCGAATCAAGATACCCGGTTGTTTTTTCCTCAACACCAACAAGCCTGTAGAAATTTTTAATTTCCTTTTTAACTTCAGATAAGTCATTAAAATAATTAATAGAATCCGTTTTGTCTCCAGTCAGCAAATATTTCTTTCTGAGTGCTTCGAGTTTATTGAGTGAAATTAACATATCGTGAATAGAAATCCGAAGCTCGGAATTGGACTGAAGAAGTTCGGCGCTTTTTTTAAGCTCTACTTTTGAACTGTATAATAATGTGCTTAATAATATTATCACCACCAGCGAAAGGCCGAATCCAAAGTATAATTTTTTATCTACCGGAGTTAGCGAAATTTTCTCCTTGACTTTTTTTATCATTGTGTCTGCCTCTTAACATTTTTCCGAAGTAAAGATGAAAGCTTCGGGAAGATATCATCTTTGTATATTCTGCTTAAGCTTTTAGGGTTTGATTAATATGTATTTTTATTCCCGCTTTGTCTCTTAAATTTAACAGTAAAAGTTGTGCCTTCTCCCTTTTTGCTCTGTACAGACAGATCAGCATTATTCAATTCTAAAAATCTTTTAGTGAGAGAAAGACCAAGCCCGACGCCTTCGTAAGTTCTTCCG
>JAKAGZ010000025.1:38608-42803 GCA_021815365.1 Bacteroidota bacterium | reverse complement strand
ATTATGATTCAGACCCGGATGTTCTGCCGGCAAACGAGACTCACGTAGATATTTCTAAAGTATTTAAAAAAATAAACACAACCCGCAGTTCAGGTGATCCATCTATCAGCAAAGAAACTCCGAAAGAGAAAATGCTTATGGAGATATTGAAATATATCAACACACCCTATAAATACGGCGGCAGTTCCTCAAGTGGAATTGATTGTTCTGCATTTACACAAGAAATCTTTAGCAAGTCGCTGTCAATTGATCTGCAAAGGACAGCCCGCGGACAATTTCACGAAGGAGATGCTGTAAAAAATATTGACGACCTGCGGTTTGGCGATCTTGTTTTTTTTGACACAAGAAGAAATGTAAAACCAGGTCACGTTGGTATTTATATCGGTGATCATCTTTTTGCACATGCGTCAAAAAGCGGTGTAACTGTTTCTTCAATTGATATGGAATACTACGCAAAAAGATTTATGGGGGGCAGAAGGATTGAGCAGAATGAGTTCGGGTCAAAATGAACTGGTATCCTTTATGAAAGATAAAAGATTGAATAATATCGTTAAGATCTTAAAAGACGAACTGCATCCAGAAAAGATAATTCTTTTCGGTTCCAGGGCGAAAGGGAACGCTTTATTTAATTCTGATTATGATATAGCAGTAAATTCTGAAAGCATTTCACTGAGAGATAAAAGGAAATTAAAAGAAAAAGTTGATTCAGTAATCGGGCTTCACAAATTTGATATTGTATTTTTAAACGAGGTAGACGAAGGTTTCAGGAATATAATTGAGCAGAAAGGAAAGGTTATTTATGAACGATGAACTGAAATATTCTATCACTAAATTTAACGATGCAGTAAGGAGATTAGATGAGGGAATCAAACAAGCCCGAAATCAATTAGATCGTGACGGTGTAATACAAAGATTTGAATTTACATTCGAGTTACTTTGGAAATCGCTGAAGTTATTCTTATTTGAACAAGGTATAATAGCAAACTCTCCTAAGGAAGTTCTCAAAGAAGCTTACAGGTTCGGTATTATAACAGATGAGGAACTCTTTCTCGATATGCTGGACGATCGTAACCGGACTTCACATATTTATAGTGAAAATACAGCGAAAGGAATTTTTATCAGGATAAAGAAAAATTATTTAGCTGCTGTTATGAAATTGTCTCAAGAGCTAAAGGACAGGACTGGTTTTTAAGTTTCCCTTTTGTTTTCTGCTAACCCCTGACTTCAGCAAATTAGTCAGCCTCAAAATTTATTGAATTGTTTCTGTTCAGCCTTATAGATATGTTTTAACGTTAATAATAGTTTAATTACAGGAGTTATAATTATGTTTACGAAAAGAAATTATTGCGCATTTGCTGTAATAATATTTGCCAGCGTTCTGATCTCATTTCAATTAAATGCTCAGACCCAAAAGTACGAGAGCAAAAATAATAATGAAATAAAATCTTCCGATCCCTGGACAGCCCAGCAGATTATCACCACTAAAAAGTTAGATGAGCTTTTATCAGTAAAAAATGGAAATAAGCCTGTAGTACTAATGATAGGATTTGATTTTCTTTACGATCAGGGGCATATACCCGGCGCTGTATTTGCCGGTCCGGCATCAAAAGAAAAAGGTTTGGAGAAGCTGAAAAAAGCGGTGAAGCCATATAATAAAAACCAGGAGATAGTAATTTACTGCGGATGCTGTCCTTTCGATCACTGTCCAAATGTCAGACCTGCCTTTAAGACATTGGAAGAAATGGGATACAAAAATCTAAAAGTTCTGTATCTGCCCAATGATTTCGAACAGAACTGGAAAGATAAAGGGTACAAAGTAAGCGCTAAATAAGATTTTATTTTACTTTTTTCAATGCTGGTTTTCGAATTCTGGTTTTATGAAAACTTACCCAAAGAGGCTGACCAAAAAGAAAATTTTCTTAGTGAATCTTAGAGCCCCTGCCTACCGCAGGCAGGTTCGTGTCTTAGCAGCAAAGAGGAACTTTGTTTTTCTTCAAAATTAAAACTTAAGCCACGAAGTCACCAGGGCACAAAGTACCACGAGGAACTTTCTGGGCAGCCACCTTGATGGTAAAATACGAAAGCAGGTAGATCCATTTATATATTTTCATCTTATCTTCATCTTTATAATTTAAGTTTGGATAAAGAGGATAACTATGCGGGTTCTATTAATTGAAGATGATAAAAAAATTGTCTCGGCTTTGACCAAAGGATTAAAGGGCGAAAGTTACGCTGTTGATTCAGCTTATGACGGCTTAAAGGGTGAAGAGCTTGCGAAAGTAAATGATTACGATGTTATCATTCTCGATATAATGCTGCCGCGGCAGGATGGCTGGCGAACCTGTGAAAATCTCAGGCGTGCTAAAGTTACTGCTCCGATTTTAATGCTTACGGCTCTTGACGATGTTGACGATAAAATTAAAGGTCTGGATACAGGGGCAGATGATTATCTTGCTAAACCTTTTCACTTCGGCGAATTATTAGCAAGAATAAGATCATTAACAAGAAGACATTCTGAAGTAAAAACCACCTCTGTTGAGTTGTATGGGCTGAAGCTCGATCTCAACACACACAGAGCATTCAGGAATGGGAAAGATATTTCGCTTACCAGCAAAGAGTTTGCTTTGCTGGAGTTATTTATGATGAACCCTGATAAAATATTATCCCGGTCGGATATCTCAGAGCATTTATGGGATATGAATTTCGATCCGAAAAGCAATGTGATAGAATCATTCGTCAAATATCTCCGGCAGAAAATTGATAAAGAATTTGATAAACCTTTAATTCATACCGTCCGCGGTGCAGGGTATATTTTTTCTGAAAATAAACATTGATGCTCTCTATAAAATTAAAAATAGTTTTAGCGTATACAGTTGTCTTTGGTCTGATGCTCACAGCATTTGCGATAGTTATTTATGAAAGCACCGAGCAGGCTGAGTTCAGTAAACTTGATGCAAATCTTAAAAGTTATACTGCTGCTCTGCAGACCAAAATCGCACAGGCACTCAGCGAGGATGAGCCTTTTGACATAAAAGAGATTCGTAATACACATGCGAGGGGTTTAAGTGATGCAAGATTTCAGCTTTTTACCTCTTACGGCAAAAACATCATAACCGATTCGCTGCTTCTAAAAGCACCATTAATTAATTTCGATGAAAAGGAAAATGTCACCTTCCACTACGGGAATTTTCATTTAAACAAAGAGAAATACCGTGTTTTATGGCTGCCTTTTGAAACCGAGCAGGATTCAATTTACGTTCTCCAAACCGCCGCATCAATAAAGGATGTGTACGAAGACCTTGACAGGCTGTTCTACATTTTTGTTATAATAATTCCTCTGGGTTTGATCTTAACAGGAATTACAGCATACTTTATTTCGAAAGCGGCTTTCAAACCCGTTACTCAAATGGCGGATACGGCAAAAAATATTTCCGGCAAAAACCTGGATCAAAGACTCGCTCTTCCAAAAGCCAAAGATGAGATCAGAGCGCTTGGGGAAACGTTAAATGAAATGATTGAAAGATTAGACGATGCTTTTAAAAGTCAGAAGCGTTTTGTAGCTGATGCGTCACACGAAATAAGAACACCGTTAACTGTTATTCAAACCGAGCTTGAAATTCTTGAGAGAAAATTATCAGCAGAAGAAAAAGAGACAAAAGAAGGCATCAGCAGTGCTCTTAACGAAATAGAAAACTTAACAAAATTAACGAACTCACTTTTAACTCTTTCGAAGCTTGATGCACAGGTCAGGTTGAATTTATCCCCTGTAAGAATAGATGAACTGCTGACCGATTGCGTTCAGTTAATGAATGCATCAGCCAGAAGAAAAAATGTAAAGCTGAATCTGCATATCACTGACGCAGTTGAAATAGAAGCTGACAGGGAAAAATTAAAAAGCGTTTTTGTTAACCTGATAGATAATGCGGTTAAATTTTCTAATCACGGATCTTCTGTTTCTGTTATTCTTGATAAAATTGAAAACGGGAAGGTAAAGGCTGCAGTCAGTGACAACGGCTGCGGAATCTCTGCGCTTGAGCTGCCGTATATTTTCAAGAGGTTTTACCGGTCAAATGAAATCCGCTCTGAAGTAGAAGGCAATGGATTAGGGCTTGCAATAGTCAAGGAAATAATTGATATGCACAGGGGAACGATAACAGTTGAAAGCGAGCCGGGCAAGGGTACAACTTTTTATGTA
>JAKAGZ010000025.1:0-38508 GCA_021815365.1 Bacteroidota bacterium | reverse complement strand
AAATGAAATCCGCTCTGAAGTAGAAGGCAATGGATTAGGGCTTGCAATAGTCAAGGAAATAATTGATATGCACAGGGGAACGATAACAGTTGAAAGCGAGCCGGGCAAGGGTACAACTTTTTATGTAATACTGCCCGCCAGATCTGAACGTTAATAATATGTCACGCCTTCGGCGTTTGGTTTTTATCTATTTTATCCTTTGTGCCACTTTGTGTAAAACTTAGTGTAACGTTGTGATCCGTTTTTAGGTTTCACAAAGTCACACAAAGGAAGCCCGCCTCGACTCACGTCTTCGGCGAAGCTGGCACAAAGTCTCACAAAAGCCAAATTTATGTTATTGGTATTTAACAACTTTTATTATATTAACAACGGTATTGAAATTGTTTATCATTAGACTTAACATTTTCAATGGTATAAATTTTATTAATATATGAAATTATCCCACTCAGACGCAAAAATAAGTTTTGAAAAAAAAGCGCTCTTCTTCCTTATTATTTTTATCGCATCTTTTTTAGTCTTCGGGGCTGTATACTTTAACCATCGCAAAGAAATCTTAACCAAAGAAGTACACAACGAACTTTCCCTGGCAGCAAAAGAGCACACTGCTCAAATTACAGGATGGTTCGATGATAAAGAGGTTGAGGCAAGTGTTTTTCACGAAAGCAGTCAATTTAAAGATGATGTAATTCGTTTCTTTAATAACCCTCAAAATATTACCAATAAAAATTTCCTGGTAAACTGGCTGGCAACAGCTAAAAAACAATATAATTATGTCGGTATATTTTTAATAAACCCGCAAGGGAAAGTATCGTTATCAGTTGCTCAATCAGGGTTGAACTTACCGTCGCACCAGGTCATCAAAGCTCTTTCGAGCATTGATACGGGCGAAATATCCCATTCGGATTTTTGGGCAGACAGCCTTGCTAACGATGTTTATCTTTCCTACATAGTACCTCTGATATTAAGAAATGGCATTGTTCCCAAACCACTGGGAGTTTTGGTTTTGGTAATTGACCCGGCCAGATCTTTCTTCCCTGCTGTGCAGTCAATACCATTAAAATATAATTCTGCTGAATGTTACCTGGTCCAGAAAGATAGCAATTATGTTACATATCTTTCGCCATTAAAATTTATTTCTAATGTTCCTTCATTATTTAAAAAAGATATTACAGATACTCTCGATCCGTCAGCTATTGCCGTAAGAAGTAAAGAAGGGGTTTATGAGGGGATTGACTACAGAAAAATACCGGTGCTTGCTGATGTAAGAAAGGTACCAGGCACAGATTGGTATATGATAGTTAAAGCAGATCAAAAAGAAGTTTACAAACCGATCTATCACGAAGCATACCTGATACTGGCAATTGTTTTTTCGTTAATAATTGTCGCCGTTTTAATTTTTTACTTTATGGTAAAAGATCATAAGTCAAGAGTTTCCAGGATTGAGTATGAGAAAAAATTAGAGCAGCAGGCATTGATAACTCATTTCGAATATTTAGAGAAGTACGGGAATGATATTATTCTTTTATCAGACGGGCAACATTTTATAGGTTGTAATGAAGCAGCAGTTGCAGCTTATGGTTATACAAGAGAAGAATTTCTTAAGCTGTCTGTAAAAGATCTCAGAGCACCTGAAACGCTGAATATATTCGAAGATCAATTCAGTCAGCTTCTGAGAAATAAGACAATGCATATTGAGACTATCCACATTCGGAAAAACGGTCAGAGATTTCCTGTTGACGTAAGTGCCCGCATAATAGAAGTAGGTGGTAAAAATTTAATTCAGAGTGTAATAACAGATATTACCGAAAGAAAAAATTATCAGTATAAGCTTGAAAAATCGAACAGGGTCTATACGATTTTAAGTAACATTAACCAATTAATTGTCAGAGACAGAAACAGGCAAAGAATTTTTGACGAAGCCTGCCGTATTGCTGTTGAAGACGGTAAATTTTTAATGACGACTATAGGCATAATAGAGAATGGAAGTGAAACTGTCAAAATCGTTTCAAAGTATGGTGTGGACAACGGCTATACAGATCAGATGAATATTACTTTGGCTGAAACCGATTACGGAAAAGGACCTGGCGGCACCTCGATTAGAACAAAGAAATATGTTGTAAGCAATAATATTGCAGATGATCCAATAATGGTTCCATGGCGCACAAGGGCGATAAATAACGGTTACCGCTCAATGGCTTCTTTCCCTTTGATTGTTTTTGAAAAAGCGATTGGCTTTATTGCTTTTTATTCTGGCGAGACTGATTTTTTTACCGAAGATGAAGTAAAACTCCTATCTGAATTAGCTTCCGATATTTCTTACTCAGTTGAATTTCTTGATACAGAGCAGCAAAGAAAAAGATCAATGGAACAACTTCAGAAAAGCGAGGAAAAATTTTCACTTGCATTTAAAAATATTCCTGATGGAGTTGCTATTACAAGATTGAGCGATGGAAAAATTATCGAAGTCAACCAAAAATTTATAGATGTGTTGGGGTTTTCAAGGGGAGAAATGATCGGTAAAACCACGACGGAATTAAATCTCTGGAATAATCCCAAAGAACGTGATGAGTTTATTGACTTGTTATCAGGTAAAGGGGAAGTAGTTGGTTATGAAACAGTCTTGAGAAGCAAGAATAATGAGCTGGTTCCTCTGTTGGTTTCTGCAAGCATTATTGAAATTAATGGAGAAGCCTGCATTATTTCTGCAGCACAGGACATTACTGAAAGGAAACGCACAGAGCAGGAGTTAATTAAAGCCAAAGAAAAAGCCGAAGAAATGAACAGACTGAAAAGTAATTTCCTTGCTATAATGAGCCACGAACTCCGTACCCCGCTGATCGGCATACTTGGATACTCTGAATTGCTGGAATTAGACTTGTCTGACAAGTCAGACTTGTCTGACAAGTCAGAACTTGAAAATGAAGACAGCCTTAATATGGTGCGTACAATAAATTCCAGCGGGAAAAGGTTATTGCGTACGTTAAATCAGGTACTTAATATTTCTAAAATAGAATCAGAGAAATACAGTTTCGATCTCGTAAAATGTAATGTTGCTGAGTTTATAAAAAAATCAAATCAGTTGTTTGAAGCTGCTGCAAAAGAAAAAAATCTTGAAATTGAGCTTAAACTGTCGGATGAAAATATCTATATAAATGCTGATAAAGATCTGTGTTTTTCAATACTGGATAACTTAATGAACAATGCAGTTAGGTTTACAGAGCAGGGAAAGATTACTGTATCTGCAAAACAAACTGTAGATAAAGTTGTTATCGAAATTAAGGATACCGGTATTGGTATTTCTGAAAAAGATCAGCAGATTATTTTTGAGGAATTCAGGCAGGCAAGCGAAGGGTTGAGCAGGACTTTTGAAGGCACAGGTCTTGGTTTAACAATAGTAAAAAGATATACTGAAGCGATGGGCGGTTCAGTTAAATTAAAAAGTAAGGTCGGGGAGGGAAGCACTTTTACTTTAGAATTTCCGTCGGCAAAGATTTAGGGGTGAAATGTCAGTAGTGTTAATAACTTACCTTACGCAAAATCTGGCACTGAAAAAGATGACATCTTTCAAAAAAGATGTCATCTTTCTAAGTTGAGTAAATAATATGTCACATCTCCAGCGTTAGTATAATTAAAAAGTTTAATCACCTTCAATATTCTTACAGGTAACATTATGCAGTTCACAATAACAAAGAAAATTGCTCTTGCTTATTTAGTTGTTATCATTCTGATGATTATAATTGCCCTTGCCGGGATCGTTGGTCTTAACAGCACAAGCCACAGTGTTAAAAGACTTGAGGAAGATTCCAGCGAAATGAAGGACGCTTTTGAATTACAGACACAGGTAGCAAATCAACTGATGGATGCAAATAATTATCTGCTGACTGCAAAGCAGCACTATTTAAGTCACTATAAAAATATTTCAGGATTATTGAATAAAAGTTTGAACAAATTAAATCAATACGGTCTAACGGACAGCGAAGTTACTGAGCTTAAAGATATACAAAGGCAGATAGACAGTATACACGCGGAATCAAAGGATATATTTTCAATAAAGAATTTTCAAACAGATCCAAAAGCATCTTTAATGCTTGAAGATATGAATTTAATGCACGGCACTCAGATATATAGAGATCTATCTTCTATTTTCGATACACTAAAAATAAAAATAAGAAATGAAACTCTGCTTGTAGAACATAAAAAGATGCAGGCATATTTTATTATTTCAACTACGTTTTCCCTTGTGCTTATTGTTGCTTTTACAGTAGTATTTCTGACGATGAAAAAGATCTCAAAGAGGATACTTGACCTTGTAGCAATAGCTCAGCGTATATCTGCACATGATTTTTCTGTTGAGCTAAAAACTGAAGCTAAAGATGAAATAGGAATGCTGATCATTGCTTTCGATGCGATGATTTCCGAGATCAAAAAAAGGTACGAGGAGTTAGAAAGTTTTGCGCACATAGTAGCACACGATCTTAAATCTCCTATAGCGGGCATAATGGGTTCTGCAGAAATACTCAAAACAGAATTCAAAGAAAAATTAAACGAGGAGGAATACCAGTTCTTTGAGCACATCACCACATCAGGTAATAAGATGGTCAGGCTTATCAATGAACTTCTTCAGTTTGCTCTTGCGGGCAAAGTCGAGTTTTCTAAAGAAAAGGTTTCAATTAATAAAATGATCGGGGAAATAGAAGAAGATATTAAATTTCTGCTTGAAGAGAGAAATGCATCTTTAGCAGTTAAAGGAAAACTACCTGACCTGATTTGCGATCCTGTACAGCTTTCACAGGTTTGGAGGAACCTGATTACTAATTCAATAAAATATAACGATAAGAAAGCTCCTTCAGTGGAAGCCGGTTATTTTGAAGACTCTAAATATCCCGGGATGTATTGTTTCTATGTTAAAGATAATGGAATCGGAATTGACAAAAATTACTTTGAGAGAATTTTTATGCCATTTCAACGTGCAACAAGTGATCCACACTATAAAGGCACAGGAATCGGGCTGGCAATTGTCAAACGTGTAATTGAATATCACGGCGGAAAAGTCTGGGTTGAATCAACACTGGGAGAAGGCACGACATTCTATTTTACAATACCAAAGCCGGAGAATTTTTATGCAAAAAAGATCAGATAATCGGGATAAGATATGATTGAACAGAATTTGTGCTGCTTGCTAATTCAATAAAGTTCTCAATGAGCTGAAAAGAAAATAACAAGCAAGGACAATAAGAGTTATACCTAAACTGTAATTTACTTTTTTTGATATTTTATTAGAAATAAATTTCTTTGCCCAGTGCAGAATGTTTGTCAGTGTTGATAAATAAGAGCCAATGCCGGCTCCGCCTGCGATGAGGAATAACAAAGAAGTATTTGCATCAAAATCTGAAACAAGCCCCAGGTCTCTTATAATCCTTGTTCCGATCAGCCACCAGAAGATCATCATAGGATTAGTTATTGCGAGAGAGAAACCTGTGATAAAAGATAACTTATTATTTTTCAATACTGACTGGTTAGTTTCGGGCATTTCTGATTTCTTGCCGTCACGGAAAGTTAAGTATGCAAGCACGAGCAATATTAAAGTTGCAGCTATTCCAAAAACAGCGATAACAATCTTACTCTTCAAAAACGGAGCGATACCGAACAGAGCAATAAATCCATACATTACATCCGAACATACAGAACCAGCTACTACCATAAACGCAGCGCGGCGATGCCCATTCAAAGAACGTTTTGCTATTTCGATTTGTGTAGCGCCTATTGGGATTGCTGCAATAAATCCCATTGCGAAGGCTAAGAATAAAAACAGAAAAATATTCATCTGTCAAAAACCGGGGTTAAGAAAATATCTGGCTCATACTGAGCAGTAATTTTTGCGAGGTCTTTTTGTTTTTGTATTGTGGCAATGTAACTGAGAGCTTCAAAAATAATTTCATCAACGTCAAGCGGCTGAAAGCACAAAACTTCGCTGCAGGTCTTTGCAACTTTATTTATGCAGGTAATATTCCGGCATTTACTATTCGCAATAAAAGTTCTGGAAGGTGCATCCTGGTTTGCTGCAAAAAACCCGGGCGTCTTTGAGTCATAGCCATAAACACGCGGCGGTGTGCTGCCGAAGATTGAAAATACTGCTGTTCTGTTTCTGAGGCTTTCGCCGGTTGATCGGGAAAATTTTCGCGCTGCTGCTATGTGCAGCGGTCCCGTATCGCCTGTAATGAATATATCTGATTGATCAATCAAAGCAGCATAAGCATCAAGTTCTATTTCGTAAGGGACAATAATAATTTTTTTACCATTGACAGTATATAATTTATCCAGAAGTTTGTACTCGATAAATTTTTCTACATGCCCTGAGCCTAATAAAATAGTAAAGTCAAGATCTGAAAATCTTTTCAGCAGATTGATCTGCAGATTGAAAGGCATTCGTGTAAATCTCGCAGACGCATCCGGGTTAAACATAATAACCGGTTTATCTGCAGTTACGTCATACTTTGATAAGAACATTTCCGCTTTTTCTATTGCTTCGTCTGAAAGATATATATTTGCTCCTTTGAAATCTTGGTTCTTGTCAGGTGCTGAAATATTATCGAAAATATTTCCGATAAAATTACTTGTGAGGTAACAGATATTATTCAGAGAATTTCCCGAGGTTTCATTCCTTACCAATTCAGAAGCCAGTGAAGAATAATTGATGACATTTTTCTTATTGAAAATTTTATCAGAGATCATCGGGCTGAAATTGATAATCATATCATAATCTTTTCTGTCAGCGATTTTTACCAGCATCGAGAGATCATTATCTGAAGGATAAGGCGCTCCGTTATAAACAGCAAACAGATCCGAAATATCAGGATTTCCCTTAACCAGGCTTCCGGCTGATTTCTTGATTACAAAATCAATTTCAGAATGTGGGAAGATTTTTTTAAGAGTTGAAACTCCGCACGAGGCGATTATAGCATCGCCAATATTCAGGTCTGAAACAACAAGAAATTTTCTGAACCTGTTAATTTTTTTGAGCTTCCTTTTATTTGATAAGTCAAGTGTTTTCGAAATGATAGTATTGCCAAGCAGGCTGCCGAAAATAATATCAAGAATTTTTCCACCGGAATTTGGGAAAACGTCAGTTACAATACTGGTTAAATGAAAGAGCCTGTTGAATTGTATTTCCTTATTCATAGAATTGTTTTTGTCCAAATATAATATCATCAAAAGGTGCAAATGTTAACGAATCATTAAGTAGCTGTTATGTTATTGTTAAGAACCTTTTCAAAGTAAACCAGTTCCTGTTGACACAAAGGCTACTACATTTTAGCAGGAGAAATAGTTCCGTTTTAGCAGTGTAATTTTTTCCCCCTGTTTTCATCTTATTTTCATTTTTGCCGGTTAGTTTTACTACAGTAATTATTATTAAACTAAAAAGGAGAAATAAAATGATTACGATCAAATCAAAAATTTCATTTTTTGCAGCAGCAGCTGTTTTTATTCTTTTAACATCAGGCTCTAATGTTTTCGGACAGGAAGTAAAAATTAAAGAGAAAGATCTTCCGCCGGCGGTAGCAAAAGCATTTCACAGCGAATACCCGAATGCTAAAATTCTTGGTACTGCAAAGGAAACTGAAAAAGGCGTTGCTTACTTTGAGATTGAAAGCAAGGACGGAAACGTAAGGCGAGACCTGCTTTTTACAAAAGAAGGAAAAATAAAAGAAATTGAGGAAAGATTGACTGCTGAAACTATTCCTGGTTTTGTAAAAAAATCAATCGAAGCAAAGTATAAAAATCACACGTTCATACGCGGTGAAAAGAATGTTCGTAATTCTGTGACCACTTATGAAGTTACAATTAAGTCAGGCAAGAACGAGTATGAAGTAATTTGTAACTCCAAAGGGAAGATTGAAAAGACTCACGAACTTGGCAAAAAATCAGATGAACAGGATAATGATTAGAAAATGCTGATTTTTCTGATTTTGGTTATCCTTAATAATTAACTTGCTCTGAAAAATAATGTGAAAGAGATGGCTGTTTTTAATAAATATTTTTTACTCAAATAACTCAGGAATATTTATTTTGAAAATATGCCATCTCACAATTTCTTTCTGTTTAAATGGGGAAAGAATGATTAATTCAGTTCAGTCTTATCTTATAATTCTTGTACGCATTCCCCAAAAGCTAAGGATGTCGAGTTTAAATATGATGTAACCTAAGGCTGGTGAACGAGCGGGTAATTTTGTTTATTTCTTTTAACTCTCTTAAAAGTATAATTTCCGTTTATCTTCCTCTTGAATCCTGAAAGATTTGTATTGGGGAAAATTATAATTCGGCGTATTTCAAAAAAATCTTCGTGTATAGCCAGTGGACCGCTGTCTGTTGCGATACCAAATTGATAACCGGCATTTCTCACAGCAGATTTAACTTCTGCATTCAGCTTACCATAAGGATACGCAAAAGCAGTAATTTCTCTGCCCACTTTTTCTTCTAAGATTTTCTTCGATTCACTTATCTCTTTTGCAATATCGCTGCGGTTAAGTAAAGTTAAATCTGGGTGACTCAGCGTGTGCGAGCCAAACATTATTCCTTCGTTTGCCATCTTATTGATAAGATTTTTGTCAAGCAGCTTATATTCAACATCGCCGGGATTTTTGCAGTCCCACTCATTATATGTTTTATCAGCAACTAAAAATACCGTTGCCTTCATATTATATTTTTTAAGCACAGGCAGAGCATTATAATAGTTATCTTCGTAGCCGTCATCAAAAGTGATGAGGATATATTTTCCCCTGATAGCTGAATCAATAATTTTTTTTAAGTCGCTGAAGTAAAGAGTCTGGTAACCTTTTGAATGAAGATAATGAAGATGAGTTTCGAATAGTTCCTTGGTAACATAAATGCCGTGTTTGCCTGCGTTTTTATTGTTATCAGCTATGCTGTGATACATTATTACAGGAATTTCTTTGTGATAATATTTTACGATAACGCTTCGGTAAATATACTCCAGTCTCTTTGTTATTCGTGTGAGATCATATTCCATTTTTAATTTTTCACAGACCATGGGGTCACAATTCGTTACTGTTAACGCCGTTTTCAGATCATTTAGTATTTTATTAAAGTCAAAGTTTCTTTCAGATTCATCTGTATCACCGAAATTTGTTTTTATAGCAAGCTCAATGTTACTTAGAGTAATCAGCCCTATTGAGCAGGCTTCACCAATTGCTATTGTGGGCTTGTTCATAAGCAGCGATTCGGCAGCAGCTCTGCCGGAGCCTATTACTACTGATGATTCTGCAATATATTTCTCTGGGGATTCAACATAACCTAAGAATCTGAAATTTTCTTTGAACTGTTTGAAATGTTCTGGTAAATTTTGTCCTCCTACGACTCTGAATTCAATGCCCTGAAAGTCAGCTAAATTTTTTTGTACAAGTTCCAATAGTTTAAAAGCTAATTCTCCTTTAGGCCCTGTAAGCCTGGTTAGTATTGTGACTATTTGCTGTGAGTTATTAACAGAGTTTTCCCTCTTCTCTTCGATATTAAATCCGTTTCTCAGCACTTCAATTTTTCCTTCATTGATTTTTAATTCTTGAATAAGCTGCTGTTTTACCATTTCACAAACTGCGACAATGTAAAAACCAAAAGCGGGGAAAATTTTTCTTGAAAGATGTGTTGCCTGTCTTCCGTGTACTGTTGTGATTACAGGTATATTGCAGATCCCTCCTGCTAAACAGGAAACCCAGGCAGAGGCGCGCGAATGAGCGTGTATGATTTGAATATCATTCGAATTAATAAATTTTATTAAAAATAAAATATTCTTTATGCGGTGATATATTGTTCTCTTGGAAAACGGGACAGATATATAATTTGCAGTTGTAGGCTTTGTTAAAGTATCGGATAAAATAAATACCTTATGCCCATTACTGATCAGTTGATCAGCAATTGAAACTGCATATACTTCTGCCCCAGTAACCTCAAGCTGGGATAATGTCATCAGGATATTCAAGGTGGTAGATTATTAATTAAAAAACCCTTAGTAAAAAATAATTAATTGATTTTATAGTTGCATTATCTTGAACTCAGCTTCGCCCCGTGAGTCTCGATGTACACTGCACTCTATAGAGTTAATGTTTTACTGCTTATTCGTATAGATGCAGCGGAGTGGAACGGTACTATTAGTTTAATTCTGACCTTGTTTTTTCTATTAAAAAGTGCCCCGATAAGCGGGGCACTTTTTAATTTTATAATCATCTGGTTACAGGTTATTTCAGCAAAATTAATTTTTTACTTTGGGCAAAACTTCCTGCCTGAATACTATAGATATATATTCCGCTTGAAAAGCCAGCTCCATCGAAGGTCACAGAATATTTTCCCGGAGCTTGCTGGCTGCTAACCAGTTCTTTGACCTGCTGTCCCAACAGGTTGTAAACAACCAAATGAACATAAGAGGTTTTGGGAATATCATATTGAATCTGTGTTGCAGGATTAAACGGATTCGGGAAATTCTGTAATAAAGCAAAAGCCTTTGGAATATCAGAGCTTATTTGTTTTACATCAGTTGTCGTCAGGTTAACCTTCACATTTGTGTCGCCTGCGTGAGCCGTTACTCCATTATAACTGTATCCCTGAGGTATGTTAACCTGTATCTTGTAATTAAAAATTTTATTGCTTACATAAAATTTGAAATTCCCGTTGCTGCCTGTAAATGTTTGAACTTGTCCGGTATCAGAATTTTCAGCCCATAATGGAAATCCCGGACCACCCGGGTTATTATCAAAAGTTACCTGACCCGTTATAGTAGAATTAACTTTAAAAATAGTAAGATCATGAGTCAGTTTATTTCCGGAAGTTACATTCGCAAAGCGGTAAGTAGCTGATACAATCGTTGTATCTTGCATATCGCCTGAGCCAAGGCTCAAATTTGTCTGTGGTAATTCACTTGTAAGCAATCCTAAATGAAATACTCCGGCCGTATCAGTCTTAGTATATCTGTTTAAACTACCACCGTTAGTCAGATATGCATCAGCGTTGACAAATGGATTTCCGTCCTCTCCTCTTAATGTACCGCTTATTTCGGCATCAGCAGAAGTAACTGTAAAATTATTCCCTGTATAGGATGTTTTTACTCCTTTGTCTAGTGTCAGCATAATCCTATCCGGCGAAATAACAGAAGCTCCAAAGATGAACCCGTTGTCAATTATAAGTCCCCACGGATTACCTGAAGTATCTGAGTCCATGGAAATTGTAAAATTGCCGCTTGCATCTGTAAGTGCAGTCCAGAACATCCGACCGTGTTTGAACTGAAGAAGATCTAATACAATGTTTTGCGAACTATATCCGGTAGGAACTGTTATGTGACCGGATATTGTAAAAGTTGGTGAAACAAGTGCAGTAACCACCCCAGCCCTTGTCGTGTAGAAACCATGATTCTTAAATAAGGCAACATATTTGCCTGGTGCTAATCCAACTTTTTGTTTGAAAGAGACCGATCCATTAGCCTTGCCATCAATATCGGGAGGACCATTACTGCCAACACTGTCTCCGTCAATCTGTATAAAATAATTCCAAAGTACATCGCCCGTATTGATTGTTCCACTGCCATCAGCATCAATCCAGAATTCTATTAATGTAGTGTCTCCCGGGTTTGGCACATTATAGCTCCAGCTTACAGTATCACCCGAAGCTCTGCTGAAATTGCCGGTCTGCCCCCAAAATATAAGGTTACTTACCTGGCTGTATGAAATACCCAAAGGAAGGAATAAAAAAACGACTAGTAACAAAAATTTTTTCATAATTATGCCTTTTTAATGTTTTCTAAAATTTATCCACAATTATTGTACTATAACGTTTTATCATTTTATAATTCAATAAATTGTTAATTCGAACATTGTCAAAAAAAGATTTAGACGCAAACCGAATTCTTATATTCATATTCTGACCTTAGTCGAATAAAATTCAATTCGAAAAATAATAACAAAGGAAATAATCAGTTGATTTTATAGTTGCATTATCTTGAACTCAGCTTCGCCCCGTGAGTCACAATGCACGACTGCAATTTATAGAGTTAATGTTCCGCTGCTTATTCGTATAAAAGCAGCGAAGAGGAACAGTACTAATAGTTTAGTTCTGACCTTGCTTTTTCAATTAAGGCACTAAGCTTAATATTTTTGGGATTTAGTTTTAAGGCAATTTCCCATTCTGCAACTGCATCTCTGTGCCTGCCCAATTTATAATAAGCTATGCCGGCATTTATATGAGCTTGCTCAATGTTATTTTTCAATGCAATAGCTTTTAAGCTGTATTCCAGGGCTTTGTCATAATTTGCTTTCAAAAGGTATTGATAGCCTGTGTTTGTATATCGTTCGGCTGTTATTATTTCCTTATTCATCTCAAGGCTGTTTGTAATGTCCTGCTGGTCGTAATAATTCTGGTCTTCTGGGGATCCATCCCTTCGGGAATAGCTTGCGTCTTTTCCAAAGGACATTGACAAGCCTAACTGGAAAGAGTTAGAGAGAAATTTCCTGTTTTGGTCGTTAGAAAAATCTTTTTGTAAATAATAATTCAGGTTGAGGGAAATATTGTCTGTAAGTTTTTTCTTTAATCCTATCATAAATGTATTTATAATATCGCTCCGTGTTGTATTCGGATCGAGGAATATTTTTCTTCCACTGAAATTTAATGTGCTTAACAGGTCTTCAAACTGAAGCTCAAACTCAGGATAGAATTTATGACTAAAAAAAATATCGATGAATTGTCTTTTGTAATCGTAATTAAAATTATTTGAGCTGTTGTTGATAAAACCCAGCTTTAAATATGCGAGATCGTAAATGCTGAATTTATGAGTAAAGCCAAGAGCAACGTAATTTGTAATATCCTGCTGCTTTACCAGCGTAAGGGTAAGAAGATGAGAATAGTTCCTTTTGATTAATGAATATTCCAGGCTGTAGAGATTATTGTTGCTGTTCAGCAAGTTTAATTTTACTGCACCAGAATACTGATCGAATGTGGCAAACCTGTAAATCGAAGGGCTTATAGTTAATATATCCGGTTGATTAGAGTGTAAATAAAAACCATAGATCTGTCCATTAAGTATCGGCAGAAAGTAATGATCTAATTTTAATCCGACTCTGTTGTAATTTGTATTTAGAAAAGTAGTCGAGATATATTTTTCCAGTCCAAACAAATACTGTGCAGTAATTTTAGTCTTTGCTGAAAACGGATACGCTAAAGTTACCGAAGGATATACAGAAGTTGATAAATCAGAGCTGCCTGAGGTAAGCCTTAAAATGTTAGAATCAAATTTACTCAAGCTATAAAGTGATATTTTATACCCGAAGCGATTTAAGAAGCTGTTATCGTTCTGGATAATTTCATTATTTTGCCCGAATACTGGAAATGAAATAATGAGAAACAGGATTATTATTCTTGATTTTTTTATCATCATACTAACTACTAAGTTTTATACAAATAATTCCTTCCCGGCAAACGGGATAGAAAATTCGCTAATCATATATTTTGTGCATTTACTATAACTAGTGCTGACCGGTCTCTTCGCCATTGAACTGGTGAGTTGAACCGCCCGGACCGTCAAGATCCGGACCTTCGGCTTTACCTTCATTCAATCCTTCGGGACCTTCCGTTACTAATCCTTCTATTCCATTTTTATCTGCATTGACTGAGCTTAATTTTCCCAGTGCAGTCTTTGCATTTATATCATTAACTGCTGCCGATTTTATATCTACATTTCCTAAATCGGTATGTTGAATGTTAACGTTTACTCCTGAAGCTACTTCTAATAAATCGTTATCATTTATTGCCTGAGCATTTACTCTTGCTGTCATACCTATTAAAGCAACTGCAAAAATAAAAGCAGCATATTTCATCATCTTTCTCATATTCTCACCTCCTTATCCGAGATAAATTAAAACATAGATTTAGATTATCTTCCGTTACTCCTGTTTTGCCGGGATTATTCTGTAGAATATTTTTATAAGACAGCTCCATATTGATTTTCATATTTCTCTTTTTAGTTACAAACACTTCTGATTAAGTAACATTCAACAGGTTTTTAACAAGTTTAATTAATGCAGTTCTGTTAAACGGTTTTGCTAAGTAATCAGTAAAACCAGCCGATAATAAATTTTCTCTGTCACTCGCAAAACCATAAGCTGTTACCGCTGCAACAGGAATTTTTCCATAACCAGGAATTTTTTTTATTCCCTGTGTTGTCTGCATACCATCCTTACCATTACCAAGTCCTAAATTCATCAATATCAAGGGATAGTTTTTAGCTCTGCACATTTCAATAGCTGAATCACCATCAACAGCAGTTTCAACATTACAGATATCTTTCAGAAATAATTTTGTTATGTTTCTGCTTGAATAGTCATCTTCAACCAATAAAATAGTTGGTTTATCCAAAACCAAAGCTCTCCTGAATGATATTTTATTAATGCTAAAAGAAATCTGTTCTGTAAATTGTTCCAGATATAAAAACAAGTTCATAATACATGATAAGGTTCACATCTTCTGTGCCATCTTTGAAAGATAAGAGCTAAATTTTTTGCTTCAAGATTTTATTAACTGAATAGAATTATCATAATTTGTCAGTAACAGTACAGAGTATGTGACAAAAATTTATCACACTTTTGGCAGATTTTTGACGTAAGGTGTTAAATTCTTAACAGAGTATTGGGTTCAAAAACTGAATTGTAAGCCTAACCCCATCCTGCTTGAATTATATTTTGCTGAAGAAAGATTTGAATGGTTATCTTCTAAATTATAATAAAGGTTAATCCGGTAAGACTGCGCTAATTTATATTTTAATATCACGGAGCTGAAAAATAAAATATCCCTTCTTAAATTTTCATCAGGGTTTATAAGCCAGTTGTTGAAATTTTTAAATTGAAGTACGTTGAAGCTGAATAAAGAAATTCTTTCTGAGAGTTTTAGCAGTAAAGAAAAGTTAAACTGATTTTTGATGTAATCAAAGTCAGCATCATCAATCAGCAGCTCTTCAAAATTTTCATCTCCCTGGTAATTATTCTGAGCCTGATCATTGGGATTACTTGGCTGGTCACTTTCAAGCTTGTATGAAAAATCTGTCAGAATTAATTCTCCCCAAAGTTTACTTAAAGAAGCCTCAAGGAAATATCTTGAACCAGTAAGATTACTGTTCTTATTAATTAAGTTGATCAAAGGATAAAGATTCCCTTTGTGATACTGATATTCAAATCTTAATCCGAGGTAATCTTTTTCACTTAGTCTGTAATTTAATTTTATAAAAGTTCTGTGGCTTGAATAGTTTTGGAACAACGAGCTATTCGGATAATTCTTTATCCAGTATTTATAACCTATGACTAAATTTAATTCTGAAGACAATTTCAATTGATCATAAAGATCAAGGATATTTCTGAAATAATTATATTGGGTTAATTCACTATAGTCTCTGACCCTGCTTTTATTATTTAAGAACAAAACATTATTATTATCAATTCTTATTGAGCCGTCTAATGTAAGGTTGTGCTCCATCCTAATGTATTTTGTTAATTTATAATATCGTAAGTAGCGGTTCTCATAATAAATATCAACAGCACTGAAAAGAGAATCGTCTTTCCAACTGAAGCCAGCAATTATTGAGCTTAATAATCTGAAATCATTACTTTTAGCGGAATCAGAAAAACGATAGAAATTATTGCTGTATTCCTGGTTTACGTTACCTCTAACAAAAAACCGGCTTTCTTGCTGAGCAAAAAGATTCCCGCTAAACAGCAGAAATATTATTAAAAAGGATCCGACTGGAATATATTTTTTTTTCATTCCGTTAACCGTCCTATTCAGTTCGTTTCAATAATGAATTTAAATATTTTTTTAGCCTATCTGATTTTTCTCTAAAAAATTTTTCTTCTTTATTAATAGCCTTTAATCTTTCATCAATATTCTGAAGTTTGTTTTTGATCTGGTTAATGTTGTATCGTAACTGGTTTATGCGGTCACGGTCATAAAATTCCTGTTCCTCATCTGTATTTAGCCGGAGATCGTTCATAAAATCCAGCATATCCTGGTATATAGACAGTTCTGATCGTAATTCTTTCTGCCTTTCAAAAAGTGTATGGCGTTCCTCATTCCCTGAATTGATCCTGTCATTAACGATATCAATTTTTAATTGAATAGTGTTGTAAGTATCTCCCGGCTCAATATTTAAGGAGGTTTTTAAATTTAAGGCAGGAGACTGCTTAGTGATTAAATCCTGGTATTTCTGTCTCTCATCTTCCAGTTGACGGATCTTTTCAAATATATTTATCTTTGCCTGTGTACCGGTTGCCTTTTTGAATTTATTTTGTTCACTCGCTATAAGTCCGTTTAAGACTGAAATTAACTCCTGGTATTTGGAATTTAACATTGAAGCAGACTTGCGTATTAACTGGTTCAAAGTTTCAATGCTGTCTGCGTACATATTTGACTCTTTCAATTTTTTATTTAATTCAATCCTTGTCAGAGGATTATCAGAGCTGTTGAGGTTTAATTTTAGCTGATAGATTTTGTCATTTATCTGGTTAAATGAAGAGGATATAATCTCCTTATGTGACTTTAATTTTGTTAGGTTATTTTCTGAAGTTAAAATAGAAGTACGTAAAGAATCGAGTGAGTTTACCTGTGCTAATATTTCATTAGAGTTATATAAAAATGTAATAAACAAAAAAATTAGGAAATATTTTCTTAGCAGGCTAATCATCTGATTCGGTTATATTATCATTGATGAATCCATATTTTTCCATTTTGTAACGTAATGTAGTTCTTTTTATTCCAAGGATTTTAGAAGCTTTAGTAATATTATTTTCACTTTTAATTATTGCATTTTTAATCAGCTCTTTTTCGTAACTTTCGATTATATCAGTCAGGCTGTCAGAACTTTTTTCCTGTAAAGTATGAGATTTACCGGGATTTTCAGTATAGTTAATAATATTTTCAGGAAAGTCGTTCAGGGAAAGAGAATTTCCTTCGCTCATAACTATTGCTCTTTCTATAACATTTTCCAACTCTCTGATATTACCGGGCCAGGGATATTCAATCAGCAGGTCTAATACTTCATCTTTTATCTCAGGTATTTTTTTGTTTGCTTCAAGAGAATATTTCTTAATAAAGTGGTCAACAAGTATTGGTATATCTTCTTTACGCTCTCTCAGCGGAGGAACTTCAATTGGAATAACGTTCAGCCTGTAAAACAGATCCTCACGAAAGGTATTATCTTTAACCATCTGGATAAGATTCCTGTTAGTTGCTGCAATTACTCTTGCCCTCATTTTGAGAACAACATTACTGCCAACTCTTTCGAACTCTCTTTCCTGTAAGACTCTCAATAATTTTACTTGTATCTCCTGTGATATCTCACCAATCTCATCTAAAAAAATGCTTCCCTCGCCGGCAATTTCGAATCTGCCTGGTTTTTTATTTATCGCTCCGGTGAAAGCACCTCTTTCATGGCCGAAAAGTTCACTTTCTAAAACGCCCTGTGCTAATGCAGCACAGTGAACCCTGACGAAAGGTTTATTTTTCCTGTTGCTGTTTGAATGAAGCGCTCTTGCGATCAGTTCTTTACCAGTACCGCTTTCGCCTAATAATAAAACAGGAGAGTTAGCATCTCTGAGTTTTTTTATTTGTTCAATGATTTTCAGAATAGCTTTGCTTCTGCCGATGATCTCCGAAAAATTATAGCTTACTTCTGTTCTGAGGTATTCATTTTCAAGGCTTAATTCTCTGTTCTGCCTTGTCAACAAGCTTGTTTCGAGAGCCTTATTGATCTTAAACTCTATTTCTTCAACGGTAAAAGGTTTGGTAATAAAATCAGTTGCGCCTGATTTTACTGCTTCGACTGCTTTTTCAATATTTCCATAGGCAGAGATAACTATGATAGGAATAAGATCATTCTTTTTTCTTATAATGTTTAATAGTTCAATACCGTTCATCCCCGGCAGTTTCATATCTGTTATAACCAAATCAACAGGGTTTTTCATCAATATATCATAACCCTTTTCTGCAGTATCTGTTGTAAAAGCATTATAACCATTTTTCAATACAATTTGCTTCAGAGCATCAATTGTGCTCACGTTATCATCTATAATTAATATGTTTTCCATTTTACTTTCCACCAGCTGATGGCAGACTTAATTTAATTTTAGTACCTTTCTCTAAAATACTATCAACACTAATTGTGCCATTGTGTGCTTTGACTATATTAGCTGCTATGGCTAATCCCAATCCTGTACCGTTTTTTCTTGTAGAAAAAAACGGCTGAAAAATTTTATCAATATTTTCCTCCGAAATTCCTTCGCCATTATCAGATATTTCTAATGTAATATACTCATCATTTTTATTTGCAGTTATTTTAAGCTTTCCCTTATCTTTTACAGCAGCAATAGAATTAAGAATAATATTTAACATTACCTGTTTTAACTGCATCATATCCCCCGAGACAGATAAGTTTTCCGGGTTTACTTCAGTTATAACATTAATATGTTTTTGAGAAATTTTATCTTCTGCAAGGAATAAACTCTCGGAGATCAGTTTTGATATAAGCAGGGTTTCTATGTTCAACTGCGGTATTCGTGAGAAATAAAGAAAGTCTGCAACAATCTTGTTAAGATTATTTATTTCTCTCTGTATTTTTTCAACCGATTCTGTTTGTTCCGGTTGGTCGGTGATCTTTCGTTTTAACAAGCCCAGGTATAACGAAATAGAATTTAATGGGTTTCTGATTTCGTGTGCTATTCCTGCTGAAAGTTCGCCTAAGTGCGCAAGCCATTCTTTTTCTTTTATCTCTACCTGCAGGTCCCTTATATCCGAAAGGTCTATCAGCAGCCAGTTACTGCCGATCAGATTATTCTTATAATCATATAGAGGAGTAACTTTTATAGAAATAGTTTTTTTCTTTTTCCCCAGTCTCAATTCCTCTTCAATCAATAATAAGAAGTCCTTTTTTTTATAGACGTTATCTATTATTGCTCTGAATGGATGACCTGGATTGAAAACACTGCTGTAATGCTTGTTAGTGGTATCAGAAGATATAATATTCAGAAGGGATTTAGCCTCGTTATTACAAACCGTTATAATGCCGTTCAGATCGAAAGTTAAAATGCCCGTGGGGATATTTTGCAGTATAAGTTCGTTATATGATTTGATATTATCTGCTGCCTGCTCGGCGCTCTGTTTAAGAATTCTCAGCTTCTCCTCATTCTCTCGGATGTTTTTTTGCATAGAGTTAAAAACGCCCCCTAAAAAACCAATTTCATTTTGTGAAGTAATCTTTATCTCTGTTTTATAATCGCCTCCGCTGATCTTTTGTGCCGCTGTGACTAATTTTTTTATAGGATTTGTGATAGACCGTGCCAGTAAAAAGCTGAGTAATAAAGCGATTAAAAGACTGACAGTGTTTACCATAATTAAAAAGTTCTCAATTTTATTTATCACATTCAAAAAAGAAGGACTTGCATCAACACATGCCATTGCAATAATTTTTCCGTCTTTATTTTTTATAGGGGCGAAAGCAGATTTGTAAAGATTGCCATTATATGCCCTGTATAAAGTTGTGTAAACAGGCAAGCCATCCTTTATTGCTTTTGACAGCTCTGCAAGGTTAGCCTGTAAATGGGGAATAGAGGAACCTATCAATCCAAGTGAGTCCGAATCTATTAATAATTTGTCTGATCTGTCAATTATATAAACCCTTTGCAGACCAAATGATTTTTGCATACCGCGCAGCGATGCACTAAGTGATTTGTAAAAATTGCTTCTTTCTATTCCCGGATTTATATAGCGCAGAAGGTCGGGTTGAATTAAATAATTTACGTTTACTGCAGCACTCTTTAACTTATCTCCCAGTTCTTCGTCAAAGTATTTTCTTGCCTGAAAATAGAGAAGTGAGCCAATTATATTTATTATCAGGAGTGTGAAAATTATAAAGTATAATGTGATTTTTGCCTGTAACGATTTCAGAAAAACCGGTCTACGCATTGTTCATAAAGTAATTAAAATTAGTTTAGAATTTCAGAGAACTTATTCTATAATTACAATAACATGAACAGCAAAGGAAACTCTACAATTATTCTTTAATTTTATATTTGACGATCAGCACGGGCAATATAAAAAGTAAAAGGATGCTCGACAGTGAAAACCCTCCGATAACGGCAATTGCAAGAGGCTGCTGCATCTGTGCACCTGCGCCGATTCCCAATGCAAGCGGTATCAATGCCAATATTGCTGCAAGCGCCGTCATTATTATCGGTCTGAATCTGACAGCTCCAGCTTCTATTATTGCTTCTTTCAATGACATTCCTTCTTTCTGAAATTTAATAAAGTAGTGAACAAGGAAGATGCTGTTCTCTGCAACAATTCCAACCATCATTATTGCACCCATGAAACTTGAAATGTTGAACGAAATTTTTGTTATCCATAAAGCAAGGAAAACTCCGAATAATGAAAGTAGTGCAACAAGATATATCGCAAGCGGCAGAAAAAATGATTCGAACTCAACGACAAGAACAAATATCACCAGTAAAGAGGCTGCAAATAAAACCATCAGAAGACCGTAAAAAGATTCCTGCTGAGTTTTATAAATTCCTCCGTAGCTTATTGTTACTCCCTGCGGAAGAACTAATTTTTTATTCAGTTCACTTTTAATTGCTGCAATAGTACTGCCAAGATCTCTTCCGGAAATTCGTGCAGTTACGGCAACCATTTGTTTAAGATTTTCCCTGTCAATTTCAGATTGCCCGGGATCCACGCTGAAATTTGCAAGTGAGCCAAGCAGATAGCTTCCGCCGTTAGGAGAAGTTACCCTCAATGATTTCAGCTTATCAATTTTATATCTGTACTGATCAGGAAATCTTACCCTGATCCCGATTAATTTTTCGCCGCTTGGAACGCTTGTAGAGACGTCTCCGTGAACATAGTTGTAAATGATCTGTTGGAGTGCAGAGACAGTAAATCCTGCTTTCCCGGCAGCCTGCTGATCTACTTTGATGAGATACGCCGGTCCGCTTATAGTTACTCCGTTATAAACATCAACAACACCCTGCACATTTTTTATAAGCCCGGCAATTTTTTTAGCTTCAGATTGGATCAGCTCTTTATTGTCGCCGAAGACTTTTATTTCGATAGGCGAGGGTACGCTGGTAAGGTCTCCGATCAGGTCCTGCATTGCCTGTCCGAAATCTATCTGTAAAGCGGGTTCAGAAGCTTCAACTTTTGTTCTCAGTTCATTAATTATTTCGTCAATATTCCTGCTTCTTTTCTTTTTTAATTTAATTAAATAATCGCCGGAGTTTGGTTCTGTAATGAAGAAGCCCATTTGTGTTCCTGTTCTGCGGGAATATGTGTCAACTTCAGGAATGCTCATAATGATTTTTTCCACGTGCATCAGCATCCTGTTAGTTTCGTTCAGCGAAGTTCCGAATGGCGCTTTGTAATCCATCACGAAGGCACCCTCATCCATCTTTGGCATGAACTCGCTGCCGAGGTGCAAATAAATATAGTAGCCGCTGCCAAAAAGCAGCAGGATGACCGGCAGGACTATCCATCTTCTCTCTATAAGAAAGTGAAGTGATTTTTTATACAGTGAAAGTATTCTTCCAGAGCTTTCACTCTCTGCTTCTTTTTCAAAATCTTTTATGTGGATTACTTTAGAAGCCAGCAATGGCGCAAATAATAATGAGAGCAGCAGAGAGACTATCAGCGCAAGCGCCATAGTAAGTGAAAGTGATTTAAAGAATGCACCGGTGACGCCGCTTAAAAATGCAAAAGGGAGAAAAATAATTATCGTACTCGAGCTTGAACCAATTACAGCCGGTAGCATTTCTTTAATTGATGCTGAAATAGCGTGTGATATTTTTTCGTGACCGTGCCTGAAATGCCTGAAAACATTTTCGATAATAACAATTGTATCGTCTATAATTAATCCGATCGCTGCAGCTATTCCACCAAGCGTCATCATATTAAGCGTCTGATTTGTAACCATTAGTAACGCAGCAGTAATAGATACAGTTGCAGGAATTATAACAGCAGCAACAAAAGTTACTCTCCAGTTTCTGAGGAAAATTAATAATACTATTATCGCAAGCAGTACACCGATTCCGATGCTGTCTCTTACGCTTCCAAATGAACCTATTACGAGATCGGATTGATCGTAATAATTATGTATCGAAATGCCGGAAGGGATTTGTGATTTTAAATTATTCAGTTCAGTTTTTACATCTCTGGCAATCTGCACTGTGTTGCCGTCAGGCTGCCTTATTATATTTATTAATACTGCCGGCTTGCCGCTGCCTGTTACCCTTATGTATTCGTCTTTAAGTGAAGGAGTAACTGTTGCTATGTCTTTTATATAAATCGGCGTAAGGTTTGGAATTGCTACTACCGTGTTCTTAATATCATCAATGTTTTTATAAACGTTATCAACAAGTGTAAGATAGAGATGGTAATTCTCATCCATCAATCCAACAGAGCTTACTATGTTAGTATTCTTTATTGCATCAGAGACCTGCTGAATGCTTAAATGATATGAAGCGAGCTTAAGAGGATCAACAGTAACAAGAAATTCTCTCGTTCTTCCTCCAACGACAACTACCTGTGATATTCCTTTTATTCTGCTCAGGATAGGTCTTATAGTGTATAGAGCAAGATCTTTAAGCTCAACCTGGCTGTGTGTGTCAGATGTAATTTCATATCCCATTATCGGAAAGAAAGTAGCATTCATTCGATTGACTACAATGTTAGCAGTTGCCGGGAGCTGATTTCTGACAGAAGAAATTTGAGCAAGCAAAAGCTGCTGTGCCTGGATGATGTCTGTTCCCCAGTCAAAATTAATTGATATTTCAGCCGAGCCTCTTGCTGTAGTAGAACGTACATCGCGAACGCCGGGCACTGCACGGATAGCTTCTTCAAGTGGTTTAGTTAAAGTTATCATTACCTGTTCTGCAGGCTGTTCGCCGTTATCAACAAGTATAACGATCCTAGGAAAATCTATGTTAGGGAAAATTGAAACGGGTAAATTAATAGAAGCATAAATTCCGGCAAGAAATAAAAGAGCAATACCAAAGATTACAGCTTTGGTGTGGCGTTCTGCAAATGAGAATATATTCATCGTACAACCCTGACTTTTGTTGAATCGGGTAATCCGTAACTTCCCTCTATAATAACAGCCATTCCTTTTCTGATCTCAGGAGAAGAAATAGCAGCAGTGGAGTCACTCTTCTGTACAATATTAACATTAACACTATAAGCGATTGAATCCTGGTTGATCAGGAAAACGGAGTTTGTATTCGTTTCGTCATTATGAAGCACCGCTTTCAGCGGAACAATAAGCTGATCGGGAAGCCTGCCCGTTAAAACAGACGCTTCGCCAAACAGAGCATCTTCAAATATTTTATGTTCACCGTTAAATTCAATTTGAACTGGTATTGTCTGGTCTACTGCATTTACTGAAGGCTCAATCCTCTTTACTGTTCCCAAAAATTTTTGTCCTTCACGCGATGCAAATTTCAGGTAAACATTCTGTCCTCTCCTGATTTTTGAAATAGACTGTGCTGGAACATTTGCAATAAAAATAATTGATGCGTCATTAATTAATGAACCTATTTGTTCTCCTTCAGCTACAACCTCACCTTCGTTTTTTATTTTCTTTGTTAGTATACCGGTAAAAGGCGCAATTATTTTTACTTCATTAGAATTTCTGATTGCTGCATTTAATGCTGACTGCGCTTCACTTTTCTGCTGCGGCGTTACTGCATTCTTCAGCAGCGATTCAGCGCCGGTAATTGCAGCCTGGGATTCTTTTGTCCTTATCAGGCAGATTTCATCGCCCTTGTTTATTACATCACCGTTAAAGTATTTGAACTTCACGATCACACCGATAATGGGTGAGGTGACCTGGAATAATTTCTGAACAGAGGTTTGTCCCGCAGCCGTTATTCTCTGTTCAACATTTCCTGTTTTAATTTTGTCAACCTTCACCTGAACTACCACAGGTGGTGCGGGTGAATCTTTAGACTGATCAGAGCAACCGCCTAACAGAGCAGCAAATGTGAAAATAATCACAGTAAAAATTTTATAAGTTGAGTTCATCATATATTAAAATGTTTAGTTAAAAAATTGACCACTCCTCAATTGTCTTCATTGAAAGTATTTTTACATACCATATAATCTTAACAATCCTGCGCGAGCTGTTTGGTACTGCAAGACTGAATTGTTATAATTTAATTCAGCCTGAATTATCAGACGATGAGCATCAAGAACATCCAGATTAGTGCCGCTGCCGCCTTTGAAACGTGCTTCTGCTGATAAATAATTTTCCTGCGCCGTTTTAATTGAAGATTTATAATTCACCATATTTCTTTTTGCTAATTCTATCTCGCTTAATATTGAAAGTTTTTGTGTCTGAAGGGCACGGTCTGTCAGATCAACTCTTGTCTGTGCCTGCTTCTGTGTAATCTCAGCCTGTTCGATCCTGCCGCTAATCCCGCCCCAGGTAAAAATCGGTACACTGAAAGAAAGGAAAAGAGAATAACCGGCATCGTGTTTCATGTTATTCGGTTTTACGCCTAATAGTCCGGCATCACCCGTGATCGAAAGTTTGGGGAGTCTTTCTCCCTTAGCAATATTTATATCATAACTGCTTGCCCTGGCTTCATTTTGTACAACTTCAAGATCAATCAATCTGTTTATTTCAGAATTTAACTGTGCAGAAGTATCAGCGGAAGC
The DNA here is from genome assembly GCA_021815365.1 of Bacteroidota bacterium. GTDB lineage: Bacteria > Bacteroidota > Ignavibacteria > Ignavibacteriales > Ignavibacteriaceae > JAKAGZ01. The sequence goes on along the minus strand of JAKAGZ010000025.1, from coordinate 13,767 downwards.
TTCCTCATAGATTTCTAACGGCTTGTCAATTTTTCTTCCGAGCAGATTGTTCATATCAAACTTTAGCTTTTCAACTTTTTGCTTTGCTGATTCGAGTGAAGAAATAATATTGTTTAAATCAACAGTAGCTTTCAGAACATCGCTTTCTGTAGCAGCGCCTCCTGCCTTTAGTCTTTCTAATAAACGAAGGTATTCACTGAGTTCAGTTACTCCTTTCCTTTGAATTGTTAGTTCGTTCCTCGCAGCAATAATTTCGTAATACACAACTCTTACCAAAAATCTTATCTGAGCTTTTATCTGTTCGAAGCTGAGATTTTTGCCCTCGATATTTACGTTAGCCTTTTTTATCAGCGCACTGCGAATGCCGCCATCGAATAAAATATAATTTGCAGAAAGCTGAAGTCCGTATTCCCCGCCATTCGTAATAACCGGGTCATAACCATTTTCCGGGGAGTAAAGATAATGACTCGTACCAAAAAGCGAAGGGTAAAGAGTTGATCTTACTTCTGTTAAAACCGATTTACTTTTTTCTATTTCCTGGTTTGCCAGAGTGATATTTTTATTATTCTTTAAAGCCAGGTCAATTGCCTTGTTCAATGATAAGCTGTCGGTTTGCTGTGCAAGATGGTTTTGTGCAAAGGGTTTAAGCTGAAGCAAAAGGATTGCAAGACTTATTAAAATTAGTTTTTTCATTTAGTAGATTCTTTATAACAAATTTAAAATTAGTAAAATACTTAGGCTCTGCGTTTAAATATACGACAGCCCCATTAACAGTTCAAAATATAAAAACAGCAGCGCTCTCTTAACCTATGTTTAATTATTTTCAAAAATGTTTCCAATTGATTTATTACAAAACTAAGTTTTGAATATGAAAATCAGATGAAAAAGGGTATTTTTTCAAGTGGAGAAACACAAGCCGGCAATTTTAATAAGCCCCGTAAAAAAAATTTTGATTTTGATTCTCTCCATTATTGCAACATTAAGTCTATTATGGTAATTTTATACCTGTTTTTTAGATTGTGATGGACGCCGCCCTTATATGAATAAATTATTATTTTTCTTTTTTGTCAGTACCTTTTCTGTCAGCGTTTTCTCTCAGAAGATTTTTAAAACTGAATCAGAAACTGACAGCACTTTTTTTAACATTAAAGAGATGCTGAATAGAACTGAACCTGATTCATCTGACTTTGACTTTCAGCAGAGCCTTGCTGCAAAACCCGGTTTCCCTGAACAGGAAAATAAAATCACCTGGCACTCCTGGCTGACAAATATTCCCAAAGACTATGTAAGATTTTATGATATAGCAACCCACACCAGCTTTTCAGTTTACTTTAGCATTGCTGCTTCAACGGCATTCTTTATGGCGACTGATAATCATACCTGGCTTTTGCAGCATGGGTGGTATAAAAGTTCTAACTTTCTGCGTCAGGCAAGCGACAGGTTTGGTGAAATGGGTGATGGCAGAACTCAATTTGCTCTCACAGGAATTTTTGTAGGCTGGGGATTATTATTTAAAGATGAAAGAGCTATCCGTACAGGCAGCCAGATTCTGCAGGTTACAATTTCTTCCGGTGCGTTCGTTCAGGTGCTAAAGCATTTAACTGGTAGAGAAAGCCCTATTGTTTCGACTCAGCCTGCAGGTGAATGGAAATTTTTTCCTAGTCCTCTGGCTTATCATCGCCGCGTGCCCGCTTACGATGCTTATCCTTCGGGGCATCTTACAACTATGCTTGGAATGATAATTGTAATTTCTGAAAATTATCCTGAATGGAAATGGGTAAAACCTGTGGGTTATACTCTTTCTACTTTGATGGCTTTAGGTATGGTCAATAACGGAATTCACTGGTATAGTGATTACCCGCTGGCTATTTTTCTTGGTTATGAATTCGGGAAAATTGTTTCTCATCCTGAAAATTATAACTCTGATTCTGAAAAAGATCGTGTCGCTTTTAATATTATGCCTTATTATAGTTTCACGGGAACAGGGCTGTCTCTTCAATTAAAATTTTAAGAGGACTAATGATATTTTTTTGCGAAGTAATGACGAAGGCTGATGAAATTTAAATTATTAGTATCGTCATTTACAATTCTCAGCTTCGCTGCAGCTTTTGCTCAAACGCCAAAGGACAGCTCGGGTTATTTTATTGATTCGTCAAAGGCGATTGTTAAATCTGTTTTGCACGAAGATATTAAACCAGGCAGTGAGCTTACCTGGTATAAAATGATTACCAATGTTCCTCACGATATTTCAACTTATCCTGCAGCAGCATTTAGTGCAGATAAAATACCACTGTTCGCAGCCCTCACAGCCGGCACAGGAGCGCTTATGCTTTTTGATGAACCAGGATGGCATGCTAACAGACGTCTGTTCGATAATTCCCCTGTCTTTCACAGCTTGAGTAATTTTGGCGTTTCGCTTGGTGAGGCGCAATATCATTTCGCATTGGCTGGTGCATTTGCGGTTTTGGGTTTAGTAGATCATAATCAGAGGGCATTAAAAACTGCGAGCAACATTGTTGAAGTGGTAATAGCAAGCGGCATCAGTGTTCAATTATTAAAGAGGGTTTTCGGAAGAGAAAGTCCTGCGGCTGCTACAGAATATGCGGGTAACTGGAAGTTTTTTCCAAATTTAATTGAGTATCAAAAACATCAGCCGAAATATTATGCTTATCCATCGGGACACATTACTACGCTAACTGCTACTGTTACAGTGATAGCAAATAATTTTCCCGAAGAGAAATGGATAAAGCCTGTTGGTTATTCTTTAATTGTATTAACCGGTATTGGTCTTGTCAGCAGGGGGATGCACTGGTACAGTGATCTTCCTATGGGATTTTTTCTGGGATACACTTTTGGAAATATAATTGCTCCTCTTCAAAACAATTCGCACGAACAGGGAACAGAAGCCGACAAACTAAAATTAAATTTATCGCCTTTATTGGGATTCAATAATATAGGAATGCGATTATCTTTTAATTTTTAAAAACTCCCAATTTTCCAGGAGTGGGTTTTTGAGTGAGCTGGCGATGGGACTCGAACCCGCAACCTATTGATTACAAATCAATTGCTCTACCGATTGAGCTACGCCAGCATAAAAATTTAATTCAGACAGGTGACAAAATTAATATTTTTATAGTGAGTTTACAAGAATCCGGGTGTCTAATTTTCCCTGATAATTTTTCTTAATTCAAGTTTGCCTGATTTAGAGTAGACTTTGAACTGAACCATTTTCTGCCTGATTTTTTTCACAAGTTCGAATTTTAAGTTCTCAAAATCCACGATTTCGCCCCGGTTCAGGATCTTGCCGGAAATATCCGAGACAAATCCCGCAACAGTATTATAATTATCTGACTCGGGAAGCGTGAGATTGAAAGTTTCATTGAAGTCATCTATTTCCATTGAACCAAGGACAGAAAAAGTTCCATCGGGTAATTTCATAAAATCTTTTCTTTCGACTTTACTTTTGTCTTTTATCTCGCCAACGATTTCTTCAAGTATGTCCTGCATTGTAATCAAACCTTCTGTCCCGCCGTATTCATCTGTTACAATTGCAAGTCTCTCTCCGCGCTTTTGCATCTCACGGAGTATTTCAGAAATAAGTTTTGTCTCAGGAACAAAGTAAGCCTGCCTGACAAGGCTTTTGATCACGATCGGTTTTTGTTCGACATAAGTTTTTATAAAATCTTTTGTGTGAAGCACTCCAATAATATTATCAGGCGATCCTTCGTAAACAGGCACGATTGAAAACCCGGATTCAATTGCTTCTTTAACCATACGGAAGTTGTCCTCACTCAGTTCGACAGCAGACATATCTGTTCGGGGAACCATCACTTCATTAGCTTTCAGGTCATTAAATTCAAAAATATTTTCGATGATCTGCTTCTCTGCTTCATTTAATGCGCCCGATTTTACTCCATCTGAAATTATGACGCGGATCTCGTCTTCAGATAACCTGGTTTGTGAAAAATCTGTTTTTTCATTAATTGGTTTTAAAAATAAATTTCCCAGCCAGGTTATAAACTCTACCGGGTATGTAAATATTTTGACGATCAGCAGAAAAGTTTTTACCGAAGCTTTGCTTACCTTGTCAGAGTACTTAAAACCAACTGCTTTTGGTATTAAAATGCTGAACACAAGCACGAGAAAGGTTACCAGCACAACAGATATAATCGCTGCAAGTGTTGAAGAGTTTTCACTTAAAAATGCGATCTTCTGATAAAGAAGCCATTGTGAAAATTTATTGAAGAACAAATGAAACGTTATTAAAACAGCACTTGTGTTAAAAACAGTGATTAATATCTGGGAAGTACCAAAGAATGAATTTAAATTATTCTGTATCTTTTCGAACTCAGAAGCAAGAGCAGGATTTTCTTCTCTCAACTCTTCTATTTTGTTTTTCCCGAACGAGGCGATCGAAATTTCAATCACAGAAAATAATCCTGCTGCGAGTACAAAAATAATTATTAAAAAAATCTGGGCTAATGTGTCCATAATGAAAAATTAATAGCAATGATCTAATCTAATAATCTATAATATAATGAAATTGTGACTCTATTTGATTATGATGCCGCAGCAGTAGTGTTAAAAATAACTCTTAAAGTAAAAATTAGCTTCGAATAAAATAAAGTCCCCAATTATTTTGATTATTCTGGAATAAAATCCTATCTCGTCCCTAACGGGACTTTACATTTTGTGGTTTCAGAATTTTCTATAAATATTTCATCCCTAAAGGGATTATAAAGTCATTAAATTAACGAGCAAAAACTTTTTGTCCCCTGAGGGATAAAATATCTATAGAACAAAATAATAACTATCTAAGTCTGAAGTCCCGGTAGGGGCGAAATAAAAAAATATTTTTGACAGATTTGTATTGCAAACAATTTTGTTAATGATAATACACGGCAGGGTAAATTATTCAAAATTGACCTGCAGCTAAATTTTAAGTAAAATTAACATTATGTTTTAAGAATGATTGGATGAAAAATGAATCCTAAACAGATAAAAATCTTTGAGAAGAATAAGCTTTTCATTTTATGGAGTGATAATAAAGAAAGTAAGATTGATCTTGAATACTTGAGGAAGGAATGCCCCTGTGCCTCTTGTAAAGGCGAAACGGTTTTAATGAAGAGTTACAGGTCTCAGAGACAGAGTAATGAAAGCCCCGAGATGTATAAGATAAAAAATATTCAGACAGTTGGAGGCTACGCAATCCAGATCACCTGGAAAGACGGGCATAACACAGGCATTTATACCTGGGAATATTTATCACAGCTTGATAATGATCAGGCTTATCACAAAAAACAAAATTATAACGATTTGATCTGATGCTGTCAAAAAATGAGTTGAAATATTATTCTTCACTTCTCATAAAAAAATTCCGCCTTGAAGAAAATAAATTTATTGTTGAAGGGAAAAAGATAGTTGAAGAGGCGCTGCGAAGCGATTATGAATGTGAAATAATTATTGCCTCAAACGAGTTCGCTGAGAAAGAAAAATCATTTCTTGATTCAACAAACAAAAAAATCAGGCTTGAAAAAGTATCAAATCTCGAGTTCTATAAGTTGAAAGATACTGCAGCACCTCAGGGTATTGCGGCTGTCTTTGCAAAGAAGCGCGTTAACAGAAAAGAAACAGAAAAAATAAAAGACAACCTTATATGCTGTCTTGATAATATATCGGATCCGGGCAATGTTGGTACTATACTAAGGAATTGTGACTGGTTCGGTGTGAAAAATGTTTTACTCACAGAGAACTGTGCAGAGATATTTAATCCCAAAACTATCCGTGCAAGTATGGGCTCAGTTTTTCATCTGAATATATTTGAAGACTCAAGGAACGAGGACATGAAAAAATTAAAAAAGAAAGGTTATAATATTCTTTGCTCAGACCTGGAAGGGGAAAATGTCTTCTCATTCAGGTTCAGGAAGAGATCTCTTTTAGTTTTTTCGAACGAAGCAAATGGTCCTTCCAAAGAAATAATTAAAATAGCAGATACAAAACTGACGATCCCTTCTTATGGTAAAGCAGAATCGCTGAATGTTGCGAGTGCATCCGCTATAATTCTTTCTGAAGCGAGAAAGAAAATTATTTGAATTCAGAAAAAGCGGGCTTGCCTGCATCGGTCCACGCTGTGTAAATTAAAGCTGCAAGATCCTGTGCAGCTTTGTTGAACTGGATTTCAGTAATGTATTTTGTTTTGAACCACATCAGGCTGTAGTATTCATCGCTATCAGTCGTTCCCGCTTGTCTGGCAGCAAATTTATCTGCATTAAACAAAACATCGCAAACCGAATTTGCGTCTGTTATATAAGAGAAAATATAATTGAGAGGATTTGAAATTTCTGAAATGCTGCAGCTCCCGAAAGAATTTTCAATTTCCTGGGTGTAACGGTTTATCATATCTGATTCATATCTTGCGTGGACACCTTTCTGGTTTGTAAGTTGCCCGTTATAATTCATAACAGTGTGCATTGGCTGATGTCCGTCAGCAACATAGTGTCCGAGGTCCGAAGCATAGCGAAGGGCTTCATCTTTGTTCCTCTGTTTAAAAGCTTCAACGAGTTTGTTGAAAGTATCAAGCGTAGCCCATGGAAGAATTCCTATTTTAGTAACAGTTTTTTCTCCATAGATCGAGACCAAAGAATCTTTATTTTCGATCATTCTGCCTGCTAAAAATTCTTTATAAAAATCTATATCAATAAAATGCCTTGGTGCTTCAGTTTTATCTGTATATCTGCGGATGTCTGCATCGGAGGCGTGGTCGCCGAGGTAATCTTTCCAGACTCGGAAATCTTTCATTTCGACAGGGAAATAATCAACAGCTTTGCGATTAATTATTTTGTGACCTTTCTCTCCCCACCCGTATATATTTACTGCAGGTAGCAGCAGTAAAAAAAATATAAATAAAGATGCCGCAGACCTTCTGTGTCCTGTTTTCATTTTACTTCCGCTAATAAATTTATAGATATTTTTAGTTATCAAAATGGTTTTATCGGAATTGCTTAATTGTTATTGGTGAATTATGACAAAAGATTTTTTAATATTTTTTTAGTTTCATCAATTGCGTTTTGTAATGAATGCAGTCTTTCCTGTGCACTTTTTAAATCGTTAAGCTTGCCGGAAAGTTCGATCCCGTATGCTTCATCGCCGATCCTTTTAGCACCTACGGAATAGCTTGCACCTTTTATAGTATGAGCTTCGTTAACCACCATACTGCTTTGGCTCTCTTCAATAGCAGATTCAAGTTTTTGAAATCTTATTACAACATCTTCAAAATAAGTTGCCACAAGGTCTTTTTGAAAATCCTTATCGCCTGAACTCATTTTTTCGAGATGTTCAAAATCAAAAGTCAAATCGTTTTTAACTTCTTTAGTTTTAGTCTCATCCTTAGCTATATGGATATTCAACCACTTATCAATTTTCTGTATAAGAATTTCGGACTTTATTGGTTTGGAAAGGTAATCGTTCATACCTGCTTCGATGCATTTTTCTTTATCTCCCATTAAAGCGTGTGCAGTGATTGCGATTATCGGAATATTTTTTTTATTGTTTTTCACTGAGCGGATTTCTTTTGTAGCCGTATAACCATCCATTTCGGGCATCTGAACATCCATTAAAACCATATCATAATCTTTTTCGGAGACAGCTTTAACAGCCTCAGCTCCGTTCAAAACTGCATCTGCTGTATAACCGGCTTCGCTTAATATTCTTAAAGCAACTTTCTGATTAATAAAATTATCCTCGGCTAAAAGGATTTTAAATTTAGCTCTTATATCTTTAGTCATTTTTGTTTCTTTGGGCTGTCCTGATTTTTCAGTTCCTGTTTCCGGAACATCCTTATGGAAACTGTCGGGTCTTAAAACTTTTTCTTTGTCACCCTGCTCGAGAAGTATGGTAAAATAAAACTTACTTCCTTCACCCTTATTGCTTTCAACGCCTATGTCACCGCCCATAAGATTTACAAATTCTTTGCATATAGCAAGCCCAAGTCCGGTTCCGCCGAATTTCCTGGTATGAGATCCATCAACCTGAGAAAAAGGTTTAAAGAGGACATCAAGACGATCGGCGGGAATTCCTATCCCGCTGTCCTGCACGGATGCAAAAATTTCAAAAAGATTTGTGTCCTTCTCTTTAGAAGTAATATAAATTTTTATCGTTCCTTTATCTGTGAACTTAACGGCATTGCTTAACAAATTTATCAGTATCTGTCTTATTCGTTTAGGGTCTCCTTTAAGATAAACTGGTGTATGCTTGTCAATTTCTTTGATCACCCTTAACTCTTTCTCTGCAATTTTTGTTGAGAGTATGGAAATTGATTCTTCAACGACTTCATCAAGATTAAAATCAATTTTCTCGAGCGACATTTTGCCTGATTCAATTTTCGAAAGGTCGAGTATATCATTAATTATTTCTAATAAAGATTCTGCAGATGTGCGTGCATTGTAAGCGAACTGTTTCATCTCATCAATATTATTATACGCGCCTCTTTCAATTAAAGACAGAAAACCTATAATGCCGTTCATAGGCGTGCGGATTTCGTGGCTCATATTTGCAAGGAACTGGCTTTTAACCATATTCGACTGCATCGCCTGTTTTGCGAGATTATCAGATCTTATTTTTTCTTTCCTGAGTTCCTCTTCAGTTTTTTTTCTTCTTTCCTCAGCCATTACCTGCTCAGTTATATCCTGTATAGTTCCTTCAAAATATGTTTTGCTTCCGTTGTCATCAGAATAGATTCTGTCGTTGAGCCTCACAATAACATCAGAGCCGTCTTTTCTTTTAAGGGTTAGCTGCTTGTTTTTTATTTCGCCTTTTTCCTGCAGCTCTTTAATAATCTTTGCTCTCTCGCCGGCATATTTATAAATATCAAATTCAATGTTCAGCTTCATCATTTCGTCTTTATTTTCATAGCCAAGAATCTTGATCAAAGCAGAATTAACTGTTAAAAATTTTCCATCAATGCTGGTTTGAAAAATTCCTTCAGCAGAATTATCAAATATAGACCTGTATTTGTTTTCAGAAAGTTTGACACGGTAAGACTTTTCGGCGAGCTGCATTCTCAGGCTGTAATTTACTGCGCTGCCGATGACAGAAACAATGCTCAGGAAAAGAACAAATATAACCGATTCATACATATTCGGAAGGAAATAAATACTTTTATCGTTCAGTAGTATTGCAGCAGCAAACACAAGGTTATAATATATTGCCACAATTATCTGGTTCTTTACATCCCAGCTAAGGAATAAGGCTGAAGTGAAGATCATCAATCCGACTATCTGTGCGTTTACGATAATCGTTTTTGGTATAAGGTAGATCATATAACCTGATGAAGCTATTATTACTATAAGCAGAATGTGAACAAACCATATTGGTTTTTCTCTGCCTATTTTAGTGTTCATTAAAATCAGAACTGTAAAAGCTATCAGCGTTGCAAGTAATCTTGTTATATAAACCTTAACGGAATATTGTGTGAAGTATTGAACTTCAAATACCATCGCGAAAAGTCCGGAAATAGCTATAAGCAATGCCATAACTTTCAGTGGTGTAACTAGCAGTTCTTTTGATTGTGTTAAAAGATGCTGGTATTCGTTGCTTTCTAAAGGTATTTGTTCGTTATAAATAAAGTCAACAACTGTTTTGTTGTTTTTATTTGACATGCATACGCTCTATATTTATGTGGTTTTAATCTAATAAATTTTACTCAGAATTAGAATCAGTAATTTTAAAAAGTGAAATTAATAAGCCGGACATTGATATGATTTCATAAGCCGCAGGTTTTCGAAATTTTTATTTACAACTAAAGAAGAAAGTCTAAAAATGAAAAATAAGTTAACTATCCGTAAAGCAAATATCGCCGATGTACCATTAATTCTTTCGCTCATCAGGGAAATAGCAGAATATGAAAAACTTCTTCACGAGGTTATAGCTACAGAAGATGATATAAGAGAAAATCTTTTCGGCAAAAAAAAGTATGCTGAAGTTTTAATTGCCGAGTATGAAAACGAACCGGCAGGGCAGGCATTATTCTTCCATAATTTTTCTACCTTTATGGGGAGACCAGGAATTTATCTCGAAGATCTTTTCGTCCGAAAGAAATTCAGAGGCAAAGGAATAGGGAAGGCTCTTCTTTTAGAACTTGTAAGGCTTGCTAAGGAAAGAAACTGCGGAAGAGTTGAGTGGTGCGTACTGGATTGGAATGAACCAGCAATAAATTTCTACAAAAAGCTTGGAGCTGTCTCTATGGACGGGTGGTCGGTTTTTCGCCTCACAGCAGATAAGTTTGATAAAATCCTTACATAGACCGATAAAATGATCTTTTTTAACAGCTTATAATTATTCTGATTCTATATTAATTGACGAAATATTTTTATCTTTGAGGGTAATTTTTCTAAATAATTGTCAATTCGTGATCATTTTAATTTATATCTAATTAAGAAAAAATTTTTACAAGGATAAATATGTCTAATAGCAAAAGAGTTGTTGTAACCGGCATGGGCGCACTGACTCCTATCGGGCTTACAGTCGAAGAATTCTGGAACAGCATGATGGAGAGTAAAAGCGGAGCCGCCACGATTACAAGCTTTGACTCTTCCAAACTTGATACTCACTTTGCGTGTGAACTAAAAGGCTTTGATCCAATTAATTATATTGATAAAAAAACTTCCAGAAGATTAGACTCTTATTCACAGTATGCTCTGGCTTCCGCAAAGATGGCTATTAAAGACAGCGGGCTTAAAACCGATACGCTCTCAGACAGCGAAAGAGCAAGAACAGGTGTTATTTTCGGAAGCGGCATCGGAGGCATAAAAACTTTTTACGACCAGGCAATAATTAATGCTAATGAGGGTCCATCAAAAATTTCCCCATTTTTTATTCCGAAGATGATCCCCGATATGGCTTCAGGATATATTTCAATACAGTACGGTTTCAGAGGACCAAATTATTGTATTGTTTCGGCGTGCGCTACCGCGAATAATAATATGATAGATGGTTATCTGCTGATCAGGAACGGCGTTTCTGATGTCATAATAACAGGCGGGAGTGAAGCTCCGATAAACGAAATAGGCGTTGGAGGTTTTAATGCTTCAGGCGCACTTTCCACCAGGAATGATTCGCCGGCAACAGCAAGCCGTCCTTTTGATGCAACACGGGATGGATTTGTAATGGGTGAGGGAAGCGGGACCCTTGTGCTTGAAGAATTAGAGCATGCAAAAAAACGAGGCGCTAAAATTTATTGCGAGATTATCGGCTTTGGTATGTCGGCTGATGCATATCACATTACAGCTCCACACCCTGACGGAACCGGTGCTGTGCTGTCTATGGAAATGGCGATAAAAAATGCCGGCATTAAAACTGAAGATATTGATTATATTAACATGCACGGAACTTCAACTCCCCTTGGCGACATTGGAGAAACTAAAGCTATAAAAAAATTGTTTGGCGATCACGCTAAAAAGATGAATGTTTCTTCTACAAAAAGTATGACAGGACATCTCTTAGGTGCAGCAGGCGCAGTTGAAGCAATCGCTACTATTCTTGCGACAATGAATGATATTGTTCCACCTACAATTAATTTCGAACATCCTGATCCTGAATGTGACCTCAACTATACATTCAATAAACCTCAGAAAAGAAAGGTAGATATTTCGATGAGCAATGCCTTTGGATTTGGCGGGCACAATACGACGGTAATATTTAAAAAATATTCAGATTCTGGTTATTAGTTTTACAGTACACTTTTGACTTGTATAATTATATTACGTTTTAAAAACAAGAGGAACGAGGTTATGAAAAAATTATTTACTGCAATTATAGTTGTTGTTCTCCTTTCTTCCTTTAATTCTTTTGCACAGATAAAAACGACTATTAATTTGGGACTACAATTTCCTACAAGTGATTTTAAGAACGATGTGAATAATGGCTATGGAGCCAGTTTGTCTTTTGATTATTCAATTCCATTCTCTCCTGTATCACTGGCATTTTCGGCGGGTTATAACAGATGGAATTTTAATGATAATAATCCCTATAGCAAGGGATATTATTATTATAATTTACCCTTGATGGCAGGGATAAGATATTTTTCTGGCGGCAGTAATATTGATACTTATCTCGGCGGCGATGTCGGGCTTGCGATCTCTGCTAACAATATTCCCGGTTCTACCTCATCTTCAAATTTTATTTATTCACCGGTGCTTGGCGTAAGATATAAATTTAGTCCGATTGGATTAGTTGCGCTGGATGTTAATGTTAGGTACAACGTAATCAGAGCTTCGGGTTCTACTACTACATGGTTTGGAGTGAATGCAGGACTTTCTTTCGGATTATAAAAATTAAACCGGTTACTTTACTGGCTTTTCAGTGTAATTTATTTACATTTCATGTAGCAAAAGCAGCTACAATAAAATCATACTTTATCTGACTGATAACTTTCCTTTTTGTAATTAAATTAATAAAAGATATAGTTCTTATTACTACTCTATTGTATATAAGGTACTGCAATTTTTCAGAAAGAAAAATTTCAATTTCGCTACAGTTCAATAAATATTTCCCTCCCATAATAGACAAGCCTCTCAGTTCAAGCCCTGCTGAGGGGCTTTATTATTAACGCAGCATAAAAATCAAAATTTTTTTTTGATGCTTCTTTCATTCCTTTAGATTAATTTACCTTAACAAAAAATAAGGAGTGTAAAAAATGAAGCACTCGCTAATATTTCTGCTCGTATTAATTCTTACTGTTTCAGTCTACCCTGTAAACAGGACTAATCTTCTCAAAAAAGAAACCATTACATTCAAATCTAAAGACAGCGTAAATGTTACTGCTGATCTTTATTTAGTTAAAGATTCAAAAGCACCTTTCATTTTACTTTTTCATCAGGCAGGGTGGAGCCGCGGCGAATATAATGAGATAGCCCCTAAGCTAAATGAAATGGGATTCAACTGTATGTCTGTTGACCTCAGGGCAGGCGGCGGTGTAAATTTTGTTCAGAATCTTACTCACCAAAGTGCAGTTGAGCTGAAAAAAGGTACAAGTTACATTGATGCAATCCAGGATATTGAAGCGGCAGTAAACTTTGCGAGAAAAAATTATGCAAAAGGGAAAATTATTTTATGGGGCAGCTCTTATTCTGCTTCACTTGTAATAAAATATGCAGGCGATCATCCGAAAAATATAGACGGCGTGCTGGCATTTTCGCCGGGAGAGTATTTTGAAAAAGCAGGGAAGAGCAAAACTTATATTCAGGATGCAGCTAAAAATGTAAAATGTCCCGTCTTTATAACTTCTGCAAGAAGTGAAAAAGTAGACTGGGATAAAATCTACAATGCCATTCCATCCAAAAATAAAATTTGGTTCCTCCCTTCTTCAGAGGGGTATCACGGAGCCAGAGTTTTGTGGAAGCAATTCAAAATAAGCGATGAATACTGGAAAGCAGTCGACAGCTTTTTATCAAAAAATTTTTTAACGAATAAATGATTTTTACTGGGAAATAAAAAATCCTGCCAGTTGCCGGCAAGCATACAGCGGGACTTAGGATAGAGTTTTACATAATGGAGATTATTGGAAATACAAAGAAAGGATGACTGCTATGAAAACAATGATTGCAACTCTTGTTATGTTGGTTACTTGTGCGGGAGTGATTGCGTTCGGGCAATCAACCCCTCGGGTGAAAGCAAACGCCGATACGATATTCAGCGTTACCTTCGGTGATAACAACGACTATGGGGCCTGTCTGCAGAAAACAAATGATGGAAATTTTATCTTTAGCGGGC
>JAKAGZ010000024.1 GCA_021815365.1 Bacteroidota bacterium | reverse complement strand
AGGTGATAGAAGCAATAAACTATTTTGTTCAAAAAGGCGGCGGGTTATTTTTAACTCTTGACGCTTTCAATTATATAAACACGCTTGGAATAGAATCTGTAAAACCGCAGGTAAGACATTTCAAAGCGGAAGATCAGGGTTACGGCAGAAAAGTTGGTTTGCATTCATTCCGTTCGCATCCAATATTCGATGGGCTTCACGGCGGCGCTTTTATCTGGAATGCTTATGAAGACAATATCTGCAGGCAGGTTGGATTTTTTAATAACTCAGTTCCGCAAAACGGAAAGGTTGTTGGAATTGATTGGGCATACATAACCTTTAATGAAAATTCTAAGCTTGTTGTTGAGTATAAGGAAGGTAAAGGTAAGATTTTAGCTGTTGGTGCTTACACATATTTTGCGCCGAAGAATTTTAACAGGATTATGCTGAATATCTTTATTAATAATTGTCTGAATTATCTTGCCGGCGAAAAATTAAAAGTAAAATCACATTACTGGAATTATGAAATACCGGAGGTAATTGAAACATCAATTAAAAGTAATCCTGTCAAATTAAAATCTTCAAATCCCTGGAACACAAATAAAGGATCACTTACAATTTCTTCTGAGTTTGCATCGAAAAATTTCTGGGATTTAGCAGGCGAAAGAATTCTGATTATGGGAAAGGAAAACGGCGGAATCGAAGAAATCTGGACTCACCCATTCATGGCTTTCCGCGATTATGAAGTTGGTATTCAGTTCCCTTACAGAGATACTATTTATTGGGTAGGTGATCTGCGTCCACAAATCGAAGTGAAACCAGAATCGTTTACCCGCACCTACAGGTTCAACAGAGCATTTTTAAAAGAAGTAGTTACTCCCGATATTACAAAGCCGGTTGGAATTATTCATTATGAATACCGCGGACTTTCTCCTGCAAAAATTTTCTTAAAGTTTAAAAGCAATCTTCGCTTTATGTGGCCCTACTCTGAGAATGCACTGGGATCAATTTTTTATGGATGGGATAAAGAGCTGAACGCTTTTGTGGTTAAAGATAAAAGCGGCGATTTTAATTCTATAATCGGTGCAAATAAAATTCCTGTACAAAGAATGTTCGGAAGATTTGACGGATTTAAAAAAGAAGATTCAACTTTTGCAGGAATCACTACTGATAAACTTCAGGTTGCAGGAATTCTGGAATATGATCTGAAGATGAATGACAATTTCGATGTAACAATTTCAGGAACGGATGAGGGAAAAGATAAAGCAGAAGCTTTTTACAGATATGGAATCGGATACCCTGAAAAAATTTATAACAGCACTGCAAAATATTATTCTGATTTTTTGAAAAACCATTTGATGATAACTACTCCCGACAAAGAATTTAACGAAGGTTACAAATGGGCGCTTGTTGGAACGGACAGATTTTTTGTAAACACACCGGGAATTGGTAAATCACTTGTTGCTGGTTACTCAACAACTGCGACAGGCTGGGACGGCGGGCAGAAAGTAAGCGGAAGACCCGGATACGGATGGTATTTCGGCCGCGACGGCCAATGGAGCGGAATGGCTGTGCTCGATTACGGCGATTTTGAAAAAGTGAAATCTGAACTTGAAGTGTATGCAAAATTTCAGTCGCCGAAGGGCAAAATCTACCACGAGCTTACAACGAGCGGCGCAGTTCATTATGATGCTGCAGATGCAACGCCGCTTTATATAATTCTTGCCGGGCATTACCTGAGATGGACAGGGGATAAAGCTTTTATAAAAAAGAACTGGACTCATATTAAAAAAGCGATAGACTTCTGTTTTTCGACTGACTTTAATAAAGATCATTTGATCGAAAATACAAATGTCGGTCACGGCTGGGTTGAAGGCGGACCTTTGTACGGAGCGCAGACGACTTTTTATCTTGCCGGCTGCTGGGCGGATGCTCTTTCTGAAGCAGCTAATATGGCTGCAAACATCGGTGATAAAAAGGATGCGGAATATTATGAGAAAGAAGCTAAAGTAGTTCGGGAAATTATCGATAAAAAATTCTGGAATGAAAAAGAAAAATTTTATAATTACGGAAAATTGCCTGACGGGAAATTTAATCCTGAAAAGACAGTCCTGCCGGCTGTGCCGGTTTACTTTGGGGTTACGGATCATACAAAATCTCAGTTAACTGTTGATCAATATGCAGAAAATAATTTTTCTTCAGACTGGGGTGTGAGGATTTTGGGAGAGGAAAGTCCATTGTTCAATCCCCGAGGCTATCATCTCGGAAGTGTCTGGCCCTTATTCACAGGCTGGACTTCTCTCGCAGAATATAAAGAAGGGAACAGCGTACAGGGATTTTTTCACATTATGAACAATCTGCTTGTGTATCAGCATTGGGCAAAAGGTTTTGTGGAAGAAGTTTTGAACGGAGAAATTTTTCAGCCCTCGGGGGTCTGCCCTCATCAATGCTGGTCAGAAACGATGGTACTCCAGCCTGTGATAGAAGGAATGCTCGGGCTTTATCCCGATGCAGCAAAAAATATTTTAAGAATTTCTCCCCAGCTTCCCTCTGACTGGAATTTTATAAATGTAGAGAATATTAAATTTGGAAAAACTGTTATCGGTTTTAAGATGGAAAGAGTATACGGTAAAACTTTTTATACATTCACAGAAAAGGGTAATAATAAAATTCACTTAGAATTTGATCCTGTTTTTCCACAGGGTACGCAATTTTCTAAAATTAAAATTAACGGTAAAGAAATTTCTTTCTCAGCACATTCAGGCAGAAGCTCTGAGTCACTAAATCTTGAATTTGATCTGAAAGGGAAAACAGAAATTGAAATACAAAATACAGGCGGCATTTCAGTTCTGCCTTCAATTGCTCATCCGATTCCGAATTATAAATCCGAAGGATTCAGAATTTTATCTTCTGAGCTGCGGGGGGAAATTTACAGCATAAATGTCGAAGGGAAACCGAAACGGTCAGAGATATTAAAAATCTATGCGCCTGATAAAAATATTGCAAGTGTTAAAGACGGGGAAATAACCGGGAAGGAAAACGGCATTTATTCCATAAAGGTAGTGTTTCCTGAAAGTGCTGAGAAATATTTGAGAAAGACAATTAAAATCAGTTTAAAATAGTTGTGTTATTAAAATGCATTTTAAAAGTATAAATCGTACAGCAATTTTAGTTTTAATTATTTTCTTCAATTCTTTTTCACAAAATTATCTCTCCAATCTTAATGTAACACAAAACGATCCTATTTACACTACGTACGCCGCCGCACTGAACAGATCAGAATATAAAGTAAACGAAGGTTACCAGTTCGTCTGGTACGATCCTGAAAAAGGGATGTGCTTTAGATCGGCTCAGGCTGGAGAACTCGGGACTGCATTTAAATTAAACGGGATTATCAAATACAAACTTTCTCAATTCTATAAACGACCGGTCATAACAGCTTCATACAGTGATCTTGTTAAATTTTATTATTACCCCTTTAAGGATTTAAAAATCGAAAATACTTTTTTGGTTTACAGCTCGCGCATTGCTGTTAGTGAAATGAAAATAATAAATGAATCTCCTTTTGAACTAGATGTCAACGTTTATCCTTTCATTCAGAATATCAACGAGAGCTTTTCTGATTTAAGAACACTTGATGACGGTATGCAATTTAATCACAAAGAATTTCCTGACAGGTGGATGAAAGATCACAATATTCCTTTCCAGGAAGATATTACGGATGTTTTATTGATGAACCTTAAACCTGACGGACACGGTGCATATAATTTTTTTAATTCTGTGAAAGATACTTCCGACAAAGTTTTTCTTAACGATCTTAAAAATGATAGCCTGAAAAATCCTGCTGATTACAGATATGCAAAAATAATTTCTCTTCAAAAGAGTTTATCTGTTCCCGCAGGCAGTTCAGTAACATTAAAAATTATAAGGGGAATCAACGAAGCTGAAAAAGATTTAACCTCACTAATTACCAATTGCCAGTTACTAATGACCAAAAATTCAGAAGAATTTGTAAGGGAAGATGAAGAGGGCTACAGCCAAATTCCTCGTATAGACTTTAAAGAAAAAGGTTACAACGCTCTTTACTGGAATGCTTTTTCACTGCTGCGGCAATGTATGCTGCCGCCGGAAGGCAAATGCAGCTACAATTATTATGTTTTTTCACGCGAGCCACGATGGGGATGGGGATACGGCGGACAGGTTTTTCACGAAAGTCTCTCAATGCTTGCTTATGTTTATATGGATCCGCAGGGTGCAATGAACTCTCAGAGAGTTTTTATGGAAAGACAGCATCCTGATGGCTACATAAATTACCGGACAGGTCCCTACCTGAATGAAACGATTCCCGAAAATGGTCAGCTCACAACTTCAGCTCCATGGTTTAACTGGGAGAATTGGGAAATTTATAAATTGACGAAAGACCTGCCTGCTCGCCTCACTTCTGCATCGGCGGAGCGGGCTGGACAGGCAGGTAAAAAATTTCTGGAAGATGCGTACAAATCAGGTAGAAAATTATTTGAGTATTTTATGAAGAACCGGGATTCAAATAATGATGGACTTTGTGAATGGGGAGGGAACGGGGTGCTTGAGTGTGTGCGCGACGGGCTTGTAGCTGTCTGGGATAAAGTCGGCGACCCATCGAACTTCGATGCTGTTGATTTAAATTTAATGCTGGTTAAGGAAGCAAAATCTCTCGAAAAGATGGCGAATGAACTCGGTCTGACGGATGAAGCAAAATCGTTCAAAAAAAATTATGAAAAAAGAACTGCTCTGATAAATAAATATATGTGGGATCCCGAAACGAAATTTTATTATAACATTAATAAAGACAACCATTCTTTCACTTTCAAAAAGAAAAATGATTTAAAGAGAAAAGAAATAATTGCATTTCTTGCGTTGTGGGCGGGAGTCGCAAATAAGGATCAGGCAAAGGAATTGATAAAACATTTAACAAACAAAAAAGAATTCTGGCGAAGGTTCGGTGTTCCGTCTCTTTCAGCCGATGACAGTTATTACAATCCGATCGGTTACTGGAACGGACCTGT
The DNA here is from genome assembly GCA_021815365.1 of Bacteroidota bacterium. Lineage (GTDB taxonomy): Bacteria > Bacteroidota > Ignavibacteria > Ignavibacteriales > Ignavibacteriaceae > JAKAGZ01. Next base: position 38,253 of record JAKAGZ010000024.1, on the reverse strand, counting down.
GTGGACACAATGGCAGTATCTGGTTTTCCGCGGACTGATTGACTACGGCTATAAAAAAGAAGCAAAAGAATTAGTGAAAAAAGTTTTAAAAAATGTAGATTACCAGTTAAGAACAAACCACTGGTTCTGGGAATTTTACAGCTCGGATGATCTGCAGGCTGGATGGAACAAAACCTACATCTGGGCGGGGATTATCGCAAAGATGCTGATTGATTATGATAAAATATTGCCTGAGCCATGAGAAGAAAGTCATTAAAATTTTTGCTGCTGTCTTGACAAAAAAATTTATTTCTTAAATTAAAAAAGGTTGTTATTTTGCTTTCCTTGTTACTTGTTAAATGATGCCAATGTTCAATAGAAGATTATTTGATAAACAGGATTAAATGAAGTATTTTAAACTAATCTTAAACTAATATATCTATATGGAATATATACAATTATATAAAAAGCTAAATCATCTGCCTTCTGATCTGAAATCCCAGGTAAACGATTTCATTGATTTTCTGTTAAATAAAAGAAAACAGCAAATTGGGAAAAAGAAACCAAAGTTTGGATGTGCAAAAGGGCAAATTTATACGTCGCCTGATTTTGATAAACCATTAGATGATTTCAAAGAATATATGTAATGGATATATTACTCGATACGCACGTGCTTATTTGGTTTTTAAATGGGGATTCTACTCTATCTCAAAAGGTAAAAGAAATTATTGAGGATCAAAATAATATAAAATTTGTCAGTATTGCTTCCATCTGGGAAATAGCCATTAAAATCAGTCTCGATAAATTTAGATTCGCAAAAGGATTCAAGCTTTTTTTGGAACTGATTGAAGAAAATGGGTTTGATATTCTACCAATATCTTTTGAGGATACAATAATTGTATCAACTCTGGAATTTATACACCGAGATCCCTTTGATAGGATTTTAATTGCACAATGTAAAGCAAATAATTTAGTAATGGCTACCAAAGATGAAAACATAATGAAATATCAGGTAAGTACAATTTGGTAGTGTATTACAATTTTGAAAAGCAGGATTAAATGAAGTATTTTTAAAAGGGAACAACACCCTATTCAACAGAGATAATTAAAGGTATGTAAAATATAAATAGCGACAAAAAGCAATTATCGCCGGAACAAACCGAAGAACTGCTCAAATATTAAAAGCACGTTTTGAAAAAATATGAACAGTCATAAATTTCCTCTGCCGACTTGACAAAAAAACACCTATTTTGAATTGATGATATCTTAACGGGGCAATTATTACAATCCAATCGGTTACTGGAACGGACCTGTGTGGACACAATGGCAGTATTTAATTTTCCGCGGACTGATTGACTACGGTTATAAAAAAGGAGCAAAAGAATTAGTGAAAAAAGTTTTAAAAAATGTAGATTACCAGTTAAGAACAAACCACTGGTTCTGGGAATTTTACAGCGCTGATGATTTGCAGGCGGGATGGAATAGAACGTACATCTGGGCTGGAATTATTGCAAGGATGTTGATTGATTATAACGAGTTACAATAGCTGTATTACCAGACTTGAATTTATAGCCCACCTTTTCTATTATTGACTCATAAAAATTTTAAGGGTATAAAATGAATTCTAATAGTATTATTAAAGACGCTTTAAATTTGAGTCCGTCAGAAAGGCTTTACCTCATTGAACTGTTATCACAAAGTCTGAGTGAACCTGACAGAGAAATTGATAAATACTGGAAGGAAGAAGTAGAGAGGAGATTTGAAGCATATCGGGCAGGTGAAATTAAAAGTATACCTTACGATAAAAACTTAAAAAAATGAAAATTGAATTTCTTGAACCTGCCTACAATGAATATTTAGATGCTGTTAAATATTATGATCTTCAATTAAAAGGACTAGGGGGAAAATTTATTTCTGAAGTTGACAGAACGATATCAATAATTAAAAATTATCCTGACGTTTTTTCAAATTATTCAAAACACACTCGTAAAGCTGTATTAAATGCTTTCCCTTATAATATCATTTATTACCATACTGAGAATAAAATCATAATCGCGGCAGTTGCTCACCAGCACAGGAAGCCGGGTTATTGGCATAAAAGTTAGTTCTAAGTAGATAACCAGTTAAGAACAAATCACTGGTTGTGGAAATTTTACAGCGCAGATGACCTGCAGGCAGGATGGAACAAAACCTACATCCGGGCGGGCCGGGATTATTGCAAGGATGTTGATTGATTATAAACAATTGTAAAAAATAATAATTGGAACGTAAATGAAATCATCAGCAATATTATTGTCAGTAATATTTTTATTTATTATTAATTTGTCAGCACAAACCGGACTCATCCCTCAATTTGAGTTAAAAGAAAATGCTTTCGAAATAACCAGGCTTGCACAGCCGAACCAGTACTTTGATAAAATTGGCAGAAAAGCTGCGTTGATGGGGTACGAAAACGGCTCGTTCGAAATGTGGGTCTGGCCGTGGAAAGTTTTAAGAAATTTTGATCTGCAGTTTTTCCTCGGTTCATCAACTTCGCCTATTCTTTCAAAAGATATTTTAAGGACGATCTCTGTAACTCCGGAAGTAACGACAATTACTTTTACTTATGAATCGTTCAAAGTGAAAGAAATAATTTTTATTCCTGTTGATGAGCCGGGCGTAATTATTTTGCTGGATGTTTTCACAACAGAGCCGTTGAGCATCGTACCGGGATTTCTTCCTGTGCTTCAGCCGCAGTGGCCCGCGGGGATCGGCGGACAGTACAGCTACTGGGATAATGATCAGAAAGCTTATGTTATTTCTGAATCCCAGGGCAGAGCAGTTTTTCTATGCGGCTCTCCCGCAGGAAATCAAATGACTGCTCCTCCCGCACACATGTTCGCAGATAACCCGATTCAATTCAGAATTAATATTAAACCCGGCGAGACAGATGATAAATATATTCCGATCGTAATTGCCGGCGGCGATAAAATGAAATTTGATTCAGTAAAAACTCTTTATAAAAATTTATGGATGGATGCCGAAAAATTTTACGATCAGAATTATGATTGTTACCAGGCTTTATCTAATAACACTATAAAGGTCGAAACACCAAACAAGAAATTTAATCTTGCTTACGAATGGGGAAAAGCAGCTCTTCATAATTTACTCGTAAAAAATCCGAATCTTGGAGAGGGATTGGTCGCCGGCTATGGTATGTCCGGCGCCGGTGGTCGTCCCGGTTTTGCATGGTTTTTCGGCGGCGATGCATTTATAAACAGTCTTGCTTTCAACAGCTTCCAGGATTTCCAGACTGTGAAAGACGCTCTTACGTTCACACAAAAATGGCAGAGGGAGGATAATTTTCCAATCAGGAAAAAATCTCCTAAAGAAATAAATAATAATATTGGTAAAATGGCTCACGAGCTTTCACAAAGCGAAGGACTGATAGACTGGTGGAATGATTATCATTACGGGTACAATCACGCTGATACAACTCCATGGTATCTCGTTGCGATGGGCGATTATTATCTGCAGAGCGGCGATATAGATTTTGTCAGGCAAAGCTGGAAATCAATTAAACAGGCTTATGAGTGGTGCGTTGGAAAAGACAGCGATAATGACGGGCTTATGGATTTGAAAGGTGCAGGACTTGGCGCGCTTGAGTTTGGTAAGTATGTTCACATCTACGCCGATATGTACACTTCTGCAATATGGACAAAAGCGATAGAGGCGGTGATTAGAATGTCTGATGCTGTTGGTGATACAAAATTAAAATCAGAAGCTGAACAAGAGTTACAAAAAGCATTAAAATCTCTCGATGAAAAATTCTGGATACCGGAGATGAATTTATATTCTTACGGCGCAACAGAAACAGGCAGACAGATAAAAGAAAAAACTCCCTGGGCTACTATTGGAATGGCTTTCAGAGTTTTGAATGATGAACATTCGGAAAAGAGCCTGCCGTTCCTGAACAATTCTGATCTTTCCACTGATTGGGGGATACGTTCTCTTTCTGATAAATCGGAAATATTTGATCCGGTAAATTATAACTACGGCGCTGTCTGGCCCTTTATTGCTTCATTCTTTGGAACTGCTCAGTATAATTATCATTTCAATTTAGCCGGATATAAAACTGTTGAATCTGCTGCTGATCACTTTTTTGACAATGCAGCCGGAGTCGTTCCTGAAGTTTTTTCAGGAAAAATAAATCAGAAACTTGGCGAAGCTTATCACGACCAGGGATTTTCTGCAACGGGATTTATGGAGCCATTTGTGCGCGGACTGCTCGGGTTAAAAGTTGATGTACCTGATAAAACAATTTATTTTTCTCCAAACCTGCCTGCGGATTGGAAGAGAGTAACAATTGAAAATATCAAAGCCGGAGGAAGTATTGTCGCTCTGCACTTAACAAAAGAAAATGGAAAGCTGAAATTAAATGTTGATAAAACAGGGAACGACAAAATTAAAATTGATTTTTCACCTTCGCTTGGATTAGGCACAGAAATAATTTCATCTGTGTTGAACGGAAGAAAAATTGAAACAAGGATAGAAAAGCTTTCTCAGGAATACCTGGCTAAAACAGAATTTACTTTGGATAAAAAGGATGAACTTATTATTGCTTACAAACCTGTACCAGAGATTTATTTTCTGAAAGAGAAAATATCACCCGGAGAAACCAACCACACTCTGAAAGTTACCTCGCAGGAATTGAACGGCGATGAATTAAAAATTCATATTGAAGGGATCAGCGGGAGAAGTTACAGGCTGGGGGTAATGAATCCGGAGTTGATAAATGATATTACAGGTGCTGTGCTTTCGGGTAATATTTTAAATATCAAAATTAATAATGCAAATAAAAACCATTTTGTTGATCAGGTAATTTCTATAACAATGAAAAAATAATTCCTTTGATTTCAAAAGGAGGATAGGATGAAGAAGATATTTTATATTTTTTTCGCTTTTGCAATTGGGGTTTTAATTTCAGGCTGTGCGAGGCGGTCAAATGGAAAAGTCAGCAAAGAGATATGGAAAGGCGAGCCTTCACAGCTTCTGACAAAGGATGAAGTAAAGCAGGAAACAGAGATAAAAATTGCAAGAGTTAAAAATTTTCTGAAAGAAAACAATCTTGCCGGAATTCTTTTGACCCAGGTCAGGAATTTTTACTGGATGACTGCCGGCACTGCAGATAATCAGATTGTATTGAATAAGGATGTCGGAGCCGCCTCTTTATTAATAATGAATGACGGCAGAAAATATCTGATCTGCAGCGAGAGTGAAGCAGGTTTGCTTATGGATGAAGCGCTTAGCGATCTCGGTTACCAGCTTAAAGAATTCCCTTGGTATGAAGCAAACAGTGTTAAGGATGTAAGGGGAAAAATTATAAGAGAAATTGCAGGAACAGGCAGAGTCGGAAGTGATATAAATTATCCGGGCACAGAATTAGTTGCAGATAAATTTGCAAAACTCAGGTATCAATTAACTAACACGGAGATTAAACGATACAAATGGCTTGGTGAACAAACCACCGAAGCAGTCAGCGACGTATGCAGAAAATTAATGCCCGGGATGAATGAATACGAAATTGAGGCAATGACTTCGGCATCACTTCTTTCAAGAGGGATTATGCCAACTGTTCTTTTGATTGCGGTGAATGACAGAATCTATAAATACCGCCACGCTCTGCCGGTTGGCGATACTTTAAAAGATTATGCGATGGTAAATGTTGTCGCAGAGAAATGGGGAATGCCGATTGCTGTAACGCGCTTTGTCCATTTTGGAAAGCTGCCGAAAAATCTTGAGGAGAATATTAAAAAGGCTGCGGTTGTAAATGCGCATTACGAAGAGGCGACCAAACCCGGCACATCAATAGAAAAAATTTTTGAAGAATGTCAGCAGTGGTACGCAAGTGTTGGGTTTAATGATGAATGGAAGAATCATCACCAGGGTGGTGCGATCGGTTATAACGACAGAGAATATATTCTGTATCCGGGGAACTCCGAAACTGTTCTCGACCATCAGGCTTTTGCGTGGAATCCCACAGTGCCCGGATCTAAAGTTGAAGAAACTTTGGTTGCTTACAAAGACAGCACCGAAGTAATTACAAAATCTAAAAACTGGCCGATGATAAATGTTGAACTGTATGGTAAAATTTATCCTCAGCCTGCAATTTTATTGAAAGACCCGCAGACAGGTAAAATAATAGATCAGCCTGTTGTTACAATTAATGCCCGGGATTATAAATGACATTTATCCAGGACAATGATAAAAAAAATTATTAAAAGGATTCTTTTAAATTATAACACTCAAATTAATTAAAGAGGATAAATATGCATGCAATAGGGCTTTCATTTGCTGACTGGCTTATAATAATTATTTATTTCGGCTTTATAATAGGCATAGGTTTCTATCTTCGCAGGTACACAAAAAATCAGGATGATTTTTTTCTTGCGGGAAGAAAAAATAGTTCGTGGGTAGCCGGGCTTGCTTTTCTTTCTGCAAATCTTGGTGCGCTTGAGCTGCTCGGGATGACAGGCAACACATTTAAGTACGGAATGTACGTCGCACACTTTTACTGGATCGGTGCAATTCCTGCAATGCTCTTCCTCGGCATTTACATGATGCCGTTCTACTACAGCAGCAGGATAAAATCTGTACCTGGTTATTTAAAACTTCGTTTCGATGAAAAGACAAGAGTACTGAACGGAATTGCTTTCGCAATTATGACATTGCTGGTTTCAGGAATAAACCTTTACGCAATGGCGCTTGTGCTGCATACATTCCTCGGCTGGAACTGGGACGTAAGTATGTGGGTGTCGGCAATTACAGTCGGTGTTTATGTAACACTCAGCGGGCTGCTGTCTGCAATCTTCACCGAAATTATTCAGTTCTTCCTGATATGGTTTGGCTTGTTCCTTGTTTCGATTTTAGGGATCCTTGAGATCGGAAGCGTTCACGAAATTTTTGCGAGAATCCCTGAATCATTCAATACACTCTGGTCAACTTCGGGCGATCCTTCACAGAACGGAATGATGATAACGTGGGGTGGAATCGTTCTTGGCCTCGGCTTTGTTCTTTCATTCGGATATTGGACTACGGATTTTCTTGTGGTGCAGCGCGCTTTCTCTGCGAAAGATCTTCGTTCGGCACGAATGACACCTATACTTGCATCATTTTTTAAAATGGCGGTTCCGTTTATTGTTATACTTGCCGGACTTATTGCGCTCGTTCTTGCACACGATCCTCACAGCGGTTTTGCATTATTGAAAGACGGCGGGCAGATCAATTATGATTCTGCTCTTCCCATGCTGATCGCAAGATATTATCCAAGAGGTTTGGTGGGACTGGGAGTTACTGCACTGCTTGCGGGTTTTATGGCAGGGCAGGCTGGAAACGTCAGCGCTTTTAATACAGTATGGACTTATGATATTTATAAATCAGTAATTAATAAAAATGCAAGTGATGAACACCTTCTGTGGATGGGAAGAACAGCCACCGTAGTAGGAGTTGCTGTTAGTTTAGGTACAGCTTACTGGGCAAAAAGTTTTCCGAGCATAATGGATTACATGCAGGCGATCTTTTCCTGGGTCAACGCACCATTGTTTGCAACTATGCTTCTTGGAATGTTTGTTGTCTGGATAACTCCGGCAGGTGCTTTCTGGGGACTGATTGCAGGAATGGGTTCTTCTTTTACACTTTACCTTGCAGTAAAATTTGAGTGGATAGAAAAAGGTTTTATCACTCTTTCAAGCCCTTCGAGCGATATGGCTGCAAATTTCTGGCGGGCATGGTGGGCGTGGCTTATCTGCTTTGTTGTTACTATTGTTATAAGCTTCTTTACCGAAAAGAAACCGAAAGAAGAACTTGTCGGGCTGGTGAAAGGTTTAACAAAAGAAAATGTAAATAAAGATGTTCCATTCGTTAAACGACCGGAATTTTATGCAGTACTTTCTATAATAGTTTTAATAATCTTAAATGTAATCTTTTGGTAGAAGGAGATATTTTATGAAACCAATCTGGTATTTTGTCGGGCTTATTTTATCCTCAATGGGTCTTGTGCTTTTTATTAACGGCATTTATTATTTGATGAATCCCAGCAGTGATCAGACAGTGCTTAAAGATCTTCATCCTGATATATGGTGGGGCGCTCTGATGATCATAGTGGGACTGATATATATTATAAAGAACAGGAAGGTAAAAATCGAATGATGTTAAAAAATAATTATGACAGACCCTGAAAAAATCCGGGAAAAATTTAGGGGATTATATAATGAAGATCCTCTGCTTTTCCGCTCGCCAGGCAGAGTAAATTTGATCGGAGAACATACAGATTACAATGAAGGCTTCGTTCTTCCTGCAGCGATTGATAAAGATATTGTCTTTGGTGTTTGCCCGCGGAATGACAACCTGATTTCATTTTATTCTCTCGACTTCAACGAACACGCAGAAACAGATCTGAATAATTTGCATAAGTCAGAAATACACTGGGCTGATTATTTGCTCGGCGTTGTTGAGCAGATTACAAAAACAGGAGAGAAGATAAAGGGATTCAACTGTGTTTTTGGCGGTGATATTCCTATTGGTTCAGGGCTTTCTTCTTCAGCAGCAATTGAAGCCGGGCTGGCGTATGCTCTCGATCATATTTATAAATTGAATATTGATAAGCTTCAGTTAGTTAAGCTTGCGCAGAAAGCAGAAAATGAATTTGTCGGCGTTCGCTGCGGGATAATGGATCAGTTTATTAATATTTTCGGGAAAGAAAATCACGTTTTAAAGCTCGACTGCCGTTCACTAAGATTTAATTATTATTCATTTGATTCGGATGATTATAAAATTGTCTTGTTTGATACTCACGTTAAACATTCGCTTGCTTCGACTGAGTATAATTTGAGGAGAAGACAATGTGAGGAAGGAGTAAGAATTTTACAGCACCACTTTCCGTGGATAAAGAGTCTGAGAGATGCAAAAAAAGAAGAAATAATTGAGCACAAGAAAGAGTTTACCCGTGCAGTCTTCGACCGCTGCTTATATGTGGTCGAAGAAAACGAACGTGTCGAAAAAGCCTGTAATGATCTGAGTGAAAATAATCAGGAAGATTTCGGACTTCAAATGATATTCTCGCACGAAGGTCTGCGCGATAAATACGAAGTTAGCTGCAGAGAATTGGATTACCTGGTTGAAGTCGCTTCTGTGCAGCAGGGAGTTTTAGGTGCACGAATGATGGGCGGCGGGTTTGGCGGATGTACAATAAATTTAATAAAGAATGATTATGTTGCAGAAGCAAGTAAAATAATTTCCGAAGAATACAGAATAACTTTCGGGAAAGAACCGGGGATTTATGTTTGCAAAATAGTTGATGGCACAGGAATTATAAAATGATAGCACGCTGATGACACGCCTGCGTGCCAAAACGTATTTTGATCACCAGAATGAAATTGATATGCAGATTCGTGAAAATGAGGAAGCATATCACACCGGTAAAAAATAATAAAGGCGGGTGTTTTGAAAATTAAACTGCTCATTGATGAAGATGTACATTCAGGTCTTGCTGAAGCTCTGCGTAAGCGCGGGTTTGATGCTGTGAACGTTCAGGAGCTAAATATTAAAGGGCTTCGAAGAATTCATAAAATTATTAAACTATCACAAAGTTAAATATCTTGTGGTGGGGGCATACGCCTTGATCTTTCACATTTATTTCAGCTTGCGACCTTTTAGGAAATAAAACATCTGGCGGGAGAGCAAAAGATATAGCTGACGCCGAACTATTAAAGAAGTTTTTATAGTAACTAAATTTGTTGAAGAGAGTAAAACTTTTTTCCTCATTATAATCCAAAGGTATCTGAAATGAAATCGTTGAAATACTTTCTGCTCATTTCCTTGTTCCCGTTCATAATTCTTTCACAAAATAAAAGTGATAATAAAAACGAAACCAATGTTGATAAAGTTGCCAAGAAGTTAACTTTCCTCAGCACTTATTCTTATGATGACTGGAAAAAAAGTCCGAATCTTTCCGGCGGAACAGTAATCGCAGGCGACCCTACCTCGATAAATTTTGACGATTCAAAATGGGGGACGCTAAGCCTTAATGAACACGTTACGGATGATTCCTGCTGGCTGAGAAAAACAATTGTTCTCCCAAAACAAATTCTTGGAACACCTGTGAACGGAAAAGTTAAACTTCTCCTTTCAGTAGATGATTACGGTTATTTATGGATCAACGGAGAGAGCAAAGGATATTTCCCGTGGGACGGCGATTTCGTTTTAACTGAAAATGCAAAGCCGGGAGATAAATTTGTTATCGTTATTAAAGCGATCAATACTGGTGGTCCGTTAAGATTAATCAGAGCCGAGCTCGATATGGGAGTCGTTACTCCGCTCAGGCAGGAGATTCAGGATTTTGCACTGAGTTTGAAAGTCGGGCAAAAACTTTTAAGTTTTGACACCTATCAGACAAATGCCCGCGTGAGAACAGATCCGGGAATTGATAAATCTACACTCGACAAAAATGAAAAAATAAAATTAAATAAACTGCTTCAGGAGGAAGCTTTAAAGATTAACGTTGACGCACTTGAACAAGGCGATCTTGCAAATTACAAAGAGTCAGTGGAAGAAGTAAAGAAAGAACTCGTACCTGTAGCAAAGTTTGCAAAAAAATTCACGCTCTTCTTCGATTCAAATGCTCACATTGATGCAGCGTGGCTCTGGCGCGATCTTGAAACTGTAATGATCTGCAGAAATACTTTTGCTTCTGTGCTTCATATAATGGACGAGAAACCTGATTTTACATATACACAAAGTGCCGCACAATATTTTAAATGGATGCAGGATAAATTTCCTGATGTGTTTAAAGGAATTAAAGCAAGAATTAAAGACGGCAGATGGGAGATCGTTGGTGGAATGTGGATAGAACCCGATTGCAATCTGCCAAGCGGTGTTTCCTGGGAGAGGCAGCTTTTGTATGCAAAAAAATATTTTCAGGATGAAATGGGAGTAGATGTAAAGATTGGCTGGAACCCTGATTCTTTCGGATACAACTGGAATATGCCGATGTTTTATAAGAACGCCGGCATTGATGCTTTCATAACACAAAAGATTGGCTGGAACGATACGAATGTATTTCCTTACAGGGTTTTCTGGTGGGAATCTCCCGATGGTTCAAAAATCCTTTCATACTTCCCGTTCGATTATGTAAATACGATCACGCAGTCATACCAGTTAGTAGACTGGCTCAGACAGTTTGAAGCTAACACGGGCTTCAGGAATTTTATGATATTGTTTGGAGTAGGTGATCACGGCGGCGGTCCCTCTATTGATATGTTAAACAGGATTGAGCACCTCAAAACTCTTTTTATTTACCCCAACATTGAATATGGGACAGCGGCAAAATATATCGGCTGGCTGAAGAAACAGGACCTCTCCAAACTTCCTGTGTGGGATGATGAGCTTTATCTCGAATATCACCGCGGAACATACACTACACAGGCTAAGGTAAAAAAATACAACAGAGAGCTTGAAAACCTTCTTACTGAAACAGAAAAATTTTCTGTGATATCAACAAGCTTTGGTAATAAATATCCTCAAAGTGATTTGAGAGATGCCTGGGAAAAAGTTATGTTCAACCAATTTCATGATATACTTCCCGGTTCAGGAATCAGAGAAAATTATATTGATGCCGATGAAAAATATGAAAAGGCTAAAGAGATCGGCAGCTTCACTCTTGCTAACGCGCTTGGCTCAATTGATAGAAATATTAATACTTCTGAAATAAAAGACGGATCACCAATAACTGTTTACAATCCGTTAAATTGGGATAGGACAGATATTGTAAAATTTAATCTTCCGGCAGGGGATGAAAATGATTACTCCGTTTGTGAAACAACCGGAAAAGAAATTCCTTCGCAAATGGTTAAGAGCGATCGCTATCATAATCAGATAATGTTCATCGCTTCAGATGTTCCATCAATTGGTTATAAAACTTATGTGTTGAAGAGGGGTAAATCTTCTTTAACGAATGCTTCTCTTTCTGCTACTGAAACTAAAATGGAGAATCAGCTTTTTACAGTCTCAATTGATACGACAACCGGCTGGGTGAAAAATATTACTGACAAAAGAAACGGGAAGGAATTATTTAAGGGCGAAGGAAATAAGCTGCAATTGCTCGAAGATAAACCTAAACAATGGGATGCGTGGAATCTTGGTTTAACGGGTGTTGAATATCCATCGCATTTCCGTAAAGCAGAAGTTGTTGAATCCGGTCCCGTCAGAATTGTTGTAAGGCTGTACCGTGATTATTTAAAACCGGGAGTTGTAAAAGATTACCCCACTCCGAATTTTCCTTCATCATTCTTTACGCAGGATGTAATTCTTTACAACGGGCTTGACAGAATTGATTTTAAAACCGATGCTGACTGGTGGGAAGAGCATACAATGTTAAAAGTCGCTTTCCCGTTTTCATTCAGCGATACTGTGGCGACTTACGAAATTCCTTATGGATCAATTGAACGATCTACCCAAAGAATAACAAGCTGGCAGAAAGCGCGGTATGAAGTTCCTGCAGAAAACTGGGCTGACCTGTCTGCCCGCTCAGACAAGTCGGAGACGAGGCAAGCTGGCTCGCCTCGCAGCGAAGCGGGCAAGGCAGGTAATTACGGAGTCAGCTTGCTGAACAACTCTAAATATGGTTATGACACGAAAGGTAATGTAATGCGATTATCATTGCTTCGTTCTCCAAAGTGGCCCGATCCGACTGCGGATATGGGCAAGCATTCAATTGATTATGCACTTTATCCTCACGCAGGAAGCTGGAAAGAAGCAAACACTGTAAGAAGAGGCTGGGAATATAATGAACCTTTGATTGCTGTAATGAATTCTATTCATCCTGGGAAATTACCATTGAGTGATTCTTTTATTAAACTAAATGAAAAGAATCTTGTCTTGACGACTGTTAAAAAAGCTGAAGATTTACACCTGTTTGCCCGCTCCGACAAGTCGGAGACGAGACTAGCCGGCTCGCCTCGCGGCGAAGAGGGCAAGGCAGATGCTTGGATTTTCCAATGGTATGATGCTGAAGGAAGAGAAACTGAAGCAACATTAACCTTGCCTTCTGTTCCGAAAAAAGTTTTGCAATCGAATTTTATGGAAGTGGATGGGAAACCAATTAAATTTGATGGAAGAGTTGTAAAAGTTAAAACAAAGAAAAATTCAGTAGAGACAATTAAAGTATATTTTTAAGAAAAATAGAACCTGACAACTATTGCAGGCAGGCGCGGATTTCATAAATCCAGCGGGGATGAATGCAGTCCAGAGGGAATTGCATAGGCGTTAACTTAATTTTCCTATATAATCCATCTAACTACTGTGATTATTGGAGGTTAACTTAATTTAAGATTACTGTTATTCATCCTCTACGAGGATGTTAGCTTTATGGGTGGAAAACTTTTTCTACAATAATTAAACATCTACGATGTTTTAGGTAATTGACCTCGTAGAGCCTGCCTGCGGTAGGCAGGGTCAAATTATTGTAGTAAATATTCCCATTTCAAGCACCAAATCCTCGTAGAGGATTTATAAGATTTTTTTATTTATGGAAATATTTCTAAATAATTTTCTACATTTTCATTTTTTCTCTATATGTTAAGTTGACGTCTATGAGAGGGAATCGGGATCAGTGTTCATCCTTAGTCTCATTTATTATTTTTCAAGGCTTCTTGTTTTATTTTTCCAGTAAAAATATACCGGCAGTCCAAGCCCGAGCATAATCAAACCTGCAATTGCCTGCCCGGGTTTTTCGATTAAAGTGTTTATCACGAACCAGGCAGCAACGCCTGTAAAAATTAGCGGAGTGATAGGGTAGCCGAGAGTTTTATAGTCTCTTTTTGCTTCAGGCAATTTTTTTCTGAAGATAAAAACACTAGCTGCCGTCAGACCAAAAAATATCCAGTCCGTAAATACCACATAAGAAATAAGATTTTCAAAAGTACCCCAGAATAAAATCAGTATCACAGCCCAGGCTGATTGGATAATTATTGCGTTATGAGGTGTACTGTACTTGGGATGAATCTTAGCAATCTGCGGGAAAAATATTCCGTCTTTTGCCATTGCGAAATAAATTCTTGGCGCTGTAAGCGTGTAAATTCCTGCAGTTCCAAAAGTTGATATGAAAATTGCTAGTGCTATTATTCCTCCGCCAACTGGACCGAGAACTGTTTTTACAGCGTCCGCTGCAACACTGGGAGAATTTGCTATCTTGTTAACCGGCAGCAGAAACATATAAGCAATATTTATAATCACATAGATTGCAGTAACAGTCAAAGCTGCGATTATCATTGCAGCAGGAACATCTTTCTTTGCATCTTTTGCTTCTCCGGCAGTGTAAGTTGCATGCTGCCATCCGCCGTATGACCATAAGACTCCGACCATTGCAACAGCAAGTCCGCCGGTAATACCGGAATGCGTATCAAAAGAAAAATTTGTGACAGTGCTGCTTCCCCAGATAAACCCTGCTGTTATAATTCCAAATATTCCAATTAATTTTAGAACAGTAAAAAGATCGCTGAAGATGCCGCCCATTTTTACGCCGAGTACATTAATTACGGTAAGGATGAAAATCCCGGTTACTGCTGTAAGTTTTAAAGCAATCGGACTCAACGGAAAGAAATATGCAAGATATGTTGAAAACGCAACAGACAAAGCGGCAATTCCACCCGTGTTAACGACAAGGAAGTAAGCCCATCCGTAAAGAAAACCTGCGGGTTTGCCGTAAGCTTCGGATAGAAAAACATACACACCGCCGGCTTGAGGCATAAACGCGCCTAGTTCCGCAAAGGTTAAAGCTCCGCAGAGAATGAGGAGTCCGCCGGCTAACCAGATAATTAAAATATATGCTGGTGACTGAAGTGAGTTAGCAATAATTGCAGGGGTCAGGAAAATTCCGGAACCGATAGTTGATCCGATTGCAATCATTATCAGATCAAAACGGGAGAGAGCTTTCTTTAATTCTGCCAATGTTACTTTTTTTGGTTTTCAATATCAGAAAATTAAACTGAACTCACAAGCAAATAAATTTTTTTTAGATTCATTCATCACAAAACGCGTTGATATTAAAACAATTTTGTTTAACTTTATTCAGCAGTCATAATTTTAGAAATAGTTATTCTGTTCAATCTGTTTTTAATCATAAGATCTCTCATTATGGAGGATAATTATGCATCTTATTTTAAAATTTTTCCGTACTTATATTTTCTCTTCGACATTGATACTTCTGACCCTGTTACCAGCAGCGTCCGCATTCTCACAAAACACAGATGTTGATACTTCATTTTATAACGGCCTGAAATACAGGAACATTGGTCCTTTCCGGGGAGGCAGGTCTGCAGCGGTAACCGGAGTAACAAACAACCCGATGCTTTATTATTTCGGAGGCACCGGAGGCGGCGTGTGGAAAACTGAAGATGCAGGACAGACCTGGAAAAATATTTCAGATGGATTTTTCGGAGGCTCTATCGGCGCTGTTGCTGTTAGTGAATGGGACCCGAACGTTATTTATGTTGGTACCGGTGAAGAAACTTTAAGAGGAAATGTTTCAAGCGGAAACGGGATGTGGAAATCAGTTGACGCCGGAAAAACATGGAAGCATATCGGGCTTGAAGATTCGAGGCACATTTCACGTATTAGAATAAATCCTAAAAATCCCGACCTGGTTTATGCCGCAGTTATCGGGCATTTGTTCGGACCGAATGAACAGAGAGGAATTTTCAGAAGCAAAGACGGCGGAAAAACATGGGAGAAGATACTGTTTGTAAATAATGAAGTCGGCGCAGTTGATCTCGCTATGGATCCTGTTAACCCGAGAATACTTTATGCATCAACGTGGAGAGTTAAACGTACGCCTTATGGTTTTGAAAGCGGGGGCGAAGGTTCGGGTTTATGGAAATCTACTGACAGCGGAGACACATGGAAAGACATTTCACAAAACGAAGGATTGCCTAAAGGAACTTTGGGTATTATCGGAGTAACTGTTTCGCCGGTGAACCATGATCGCATCTGGGCTATTGTTGAAGCCAGCGATGGCGGTGTTTTCCGTTCTGATAACGGAGGCGAAAAGTGGATCAAAGTTAACAGCGAAAGAAGTTTAAGGCAGAGGGCATGGTACTATTCAAGAATTTATGCCGATACAAAAAATGAAGATATGGTTTATGTATTGAATGTAAGGTTCTGGGTTTCAAAGGATGGAGGAAAGAGTTTTAAAAGTATCAGAACACCTCACGGAGATCATCATGATCTCTGGATAAATCCGAATGATCCTGCTAAAATGATAATAGGCGATGACGGCGGAGCGCAGGTTTCTGTTAACCAGGGTGATAGCTGGAGTACTTATTACAATCAGCCGACTGCTCAATTTTACAGGGTTACTACCGATAACTATTTTCCCTACAGGATTTACGGTGCGCAGCAGGATAATTCCACACTGAGAATATTTCACAGAACTGATGGCGGCAGTATTTCAGAAAAAGACTGGGAAGAATCAGCAGGCGGCGAAAGCGGATGGCTTGCACCAGATCCTAAAAACCCTGACATCGTGTACGGCGGTTCCTATGATGGATTAATAATCAGGCACAATCATAAAACAGGTGAGAACCGCGATGTAGATGTCTGGCCCGATAATGCAATGGGTCATGCAGCTAAAGACCTGAAGTACAGGTTCCAGTGGAACTTCCCGATTTTATTTTCGATTCACGATCCAAATACTCTTTACGCAGCGGGGAATGTTTTGTTTAAAACTACAAATGAAGGACAAAGCTGGACAGCCATCAGCCCTGACTTAACAAGAAATGACACAACGAAGCTTGGTTCATCCGGCGGTCCGATCACAAAAGATAATACAAGCGTTGAATATTACGCTACTATTTTTACAGTTACAGAAAGTCCGGTTAAGGCAGGAATTATCTGGACTGGTTCCGACGACGGACTGATTTATGTCACAAAAGATGCCGGAAAAACCTGGACGAACGTAACTCCTCCGAAAAATATTTTACCGGAGTGGGCACAGATCAATAGCATTGAAGCTGATCCGTTTATTGAAGGAGGTCTTTATGCTGCTGCTACAAGATATAAGTCAGATGATTATCATCCCTATTTATTAAAGACAACTGACTTCGGGAAACACTGGGAAAAAATTACAAATGGGATTCCAGCAGATCATTTTACGAGAGTTGTAAGAGCAGACCCAAACAGAAAAGGATTGTTGTATGCAGGGACAGAACAAGGTATGTATATTTCATTTAATGACGGTGTGAACTGGAATCCGTTCCAGCTAAATTTGCCCATTGTTCCTATAACAGATCTTGCAGTAAAGAATAATGATTTAATTGTTGCAACACAGGGAAGAGCTTTCTGGGTACTTGACGATCTTACGCCGTTATACCAGTTGAATAAAGAAGTTGAAAAAAAATCTGTCTGGCTTTATACACCCCGCCAAACATACAGGGTCGGCGGCTTTGCTTCTGATAATACAATTACTGAAGGAAAGAACCTGCCGGGAGGTGTTATTATTGATTATTTCTTTTCACAAAATGCTGTTCCTAAATCGCCGGCTGACAGTAATTCGGTGCAGCTTCAGATTTTGGATAAGGATTCAAAAATAATTACAGTCATTAAACCAAAAGCAGAAGAAGAAGATCATCAGCTTCCTGTGAATAAAGGACTGAACAGGTTTACATGGAATATGAGATATCCCAATGCAGAAAAGTTTAAAGGGATGATCCTCTGGGCAGGTAATACCCAAGGACCTGTCACAGTGCCCGGAAGTTACCAGGCAAGATTAATTTCCGGCAAAGATACATTAACAGTTCCATTTGAAATACTCAAAGATCCCAGGTCATCTTCTTCACAGGAGGATCTGCAGGCTCAATTTGATTTTCTTATTTCGGTTAGGGACAAATTGTCTGAAACAAATGAAGCAGTAAAACAAATAAGAGAGATCAGGGATCAGATGAAAGATGTTCTGACAAAGATCAAAGGACAGAAAGGTGCAGATGAAATAAAAAAATCTGAAGAGGAAATTGATAAAAAAATTACGGCAATAGAAGAAAGTTTGTACCAGACAAAAAACCGAAGTTCGCAGGATCCGTTAAACTTTCCTGTACGGTTGAACGATAAACTTGCAGGAGTAGGAAGATTAATGTCCTTAGGCAGCTTTAAGCCGACCGATCAGGCAATTGAAGTAAAAAATGAGCTGGTAAAATTGATTGACGAGCAGCTTTTGAAATTGAAAAATGTTATTGATAATGATATACCAGCATTCAATAAATTAGTGCATGATTCCTCAGTACCTGCTGTGATTCTAAAGAAGGCAAAAGGTGAGTAATTTATATGAGGTGCTAAGGTTAAAAATAGTTATTCTGTTCAAAAATATTTAATATAACTTTAAGCTCTTTGCAAAGCAAATTTCTCCTTTATCACTGGAACTAGGGGGTGTTCCGGTATAATATAACCAGTATTCATTGCCAAATTTAGTCAGAAAAGGATAAGCTGCTTGTTCCCATTTTTTTTGTGTATCTCGAGTGGTAAAAGTAGGTGTCAAAGACTTTTTCCAATTAATACCATCATCTGAATTAGCTATACCTAGTTTTGTTCTATCAGTATTATTATAAATCATAATGAAATGATTATTATCATATATTACAGCAGGAAAATTAATACCTACACCTTCCCAGCTTTCTGTTGGTTTTAATACAGGGTTTGCGGGATATCTAGTCCAGTTTATGCCATCAGAGGAAATCGCAAGATTAATTCTCATATTATCGTAATAACCAAGAGGACTTGAAGTATAGTACATATAGTATTTGCCATTAATTTTCAAAACCGAAGTTACTCCTATCTTAAAGTTTGATGAACTATCAGCCTTTAAGATGGGGTTTGGATATCTTAGCCACGTAATACCATCATTTGATTCAGCTAATCCTATTTGCCAAACGCCATATATTGATCGCCAGCCAGTATAATACATCAAATACTTATTTCCATCTTTGATTATCGAACCAGGAGCAACACCATAGTCATCCCATGATCCTGTATTTCCACTTGCGAATACAGGATAAGTAAATTTATTTTGCCAGTGTATTCCATCTAATGATTCAGCATACCACACATTATTTCTTCCTCCATTGTAAGTACACATATACCACATTCTATATTTACCGTTATCATAAATTACTTTTGAAGTACTTACTTGATTGGGAAAGGTGGGATTATCATTTGAAGTAAAAATTGGGTTTAAACTATAATCAATCCAATTTGAGCCAGTTCCCCATCTGACAAAAATATAAATGCTGCCTTTGCCATTTCCTGTAGGGACTAATGTTAAATTCACCTGGGTAGTAAATCCATCATTAACCTGCACATCAGCTTCTCCGCTGTAAACAACCAGGCTGTCTGCAGTCAATGCATCTACTTTTAAATGCCATGTCCCAGCCGGTACATCATTAAATGTGATTTGAGCACTAGAGCTATCCAGTAAGTTTA
Source organism: Bacteroidota bacterium (assembly GCA_021815365.1). Lineage (GTDB taxonomy): Bacteria > Bacteroidota > Ignavibacteria > Ignavibacteriales > Ignavibacteriaceae > JAKAGZ01. Next base: position 18,774 of record JAKAGZ010000024.1, on the reverse strand, counting down.
ATTCACCGGAGAGAGTGGCGTAATTAGTGCGGCTTAAATAGGCAATAACCCTGACAACATTTTGCGGCGCATTAGTTTTGTCAATTTGAAGTGAAACTTTGCCCTTAGTATTATTATCAGGAGAAGTTATCGTGTATTTTATACAACCGTTATATAAAACTAAAGCACAGACTAAAAGTAAAAACACGTATTTCATAAAGACCCCCGAATTTTATCTTTATTGAGTGCTAAATATTAAATATAACCCGATTCAAAATCAAATAAAAAATAAACTCACTAGAATCTGTTCATTGTGTCAATCACTCTATAAATATCCTCTTCTGAGTGTGAATAAGAAATAGGCAAGCTTAATGTAGTTGAGTGGATCTCTTCAGAAATCGGGAAATATTTTTCTTTAATGATCTCATTCATAGCCTTTTGTTTGTGAGGAGGAACAGGGTAATGAATATCTGTCTTTATTCCGTTTTTTAATAAGAACTCTTTCAGCATATCTCTCTTAGGATGCCTAATATTGAAAATATGATAGACATCAAAAAAATCCTGATGTACATCAGGCTTTATAAAATCATTCCTGAGATTTTCAAAATATATCTTTGCAAGTTTTCTTTTATGATCATTTATTTCATTAAGTTTTTTTAATTTGACTGAAAGAAAACCAGCCTGAACTTCATCAAGACGGGAGTTGTAGCCGGCAATTTCGTTATAATATTTAATGTCGGAACCGTAATTTCTTAAGCGTTTGATTATCTTAGCAAGGTTTTCGTTATCTGTTGTAATTGCACCTGCATCTCCTAAAGCACCGAGATTTTTCGTGGGATAAAAGCTGAATGCACCGAAGTCGCCGAATGAACCCGTCGTCTTATTTTTATATTTTGCGCCGTGAGATTGAGCACAGTCTTCGATAAGTTTTAGATTATATTTCCTGCAAATATTTATGATTGGGTCCATCTCACAGGATTTTCCATAAAGATGAACAACCATAACTGCTTTGGTGTTTGGAGAAATCTTTTCCTCAATTTTTGATGGGTCAATGTTGTAGGTTCTGATATCAGGTTCAACAAGAATTGGTTTGAGTCCGCAGTGCAATATTGAAAGGATCGTAGCGATATAAGTATTTGAGGGAACGATTACCTCGCTTCCACTTTCAAAATCAAATGCTTTTAACGAAAGAATCAAAGCATCGAGACCAGAAGCAACACCAACACAATATTTACAATTCACATAATCTGTAAAATCTTTTTCAAATTTTTTTACATTACTGCCAAGTATGAACCACCCGCTTTCAAGTGTGTCTTTAAAACTTTGCAGGTATTCTTCAAAAAATGGCAGGTTAACTTTTCGCAGGTTTTCGTATTCGATCATTTGTATTGCTCATAAATATAGTCTGTGGGATCAAATTTCGTTGAAGCAAAAACAAGGAAGACAGCATCTTTTGTAAAGTCGTGCATAGCGTGCCAGTCTTCCGGTTCAAGTATCAGGCATTTTTTAGGGTGATCAAGCACAAACACATCAGTTTTTTTACCATCGTTGTTGGTAACTTTACAGCTTCCGTGTAGACAGATAGCAGCCTGCCTTGTTGTTTTATGCCGGTGTCCGCCACGTACCGAATCATCAACACCATATATATAAAAAATTCTTTTTATCGGAAAAGGTATCTGATCTTCTATTACAGTCAGGTTACCTCTTTTATCCGAATGTGTGGTAAGGTTTATTATATGCGCCATTTATTTCCCGATGAATTCATTTAAGTTATGTATGTTATAAGTTGATCTGAATTTTCGCCATAAAAATAGTAAAGGAGTTTTCCAATTTAATAAATAATTTGCAGCACCGTGCGGGTCGAAAGAATTATCTGACCCGATAATATTCTCCTTTGTTTTTTCAAGCTGAAGAACATAAGGTTTGTAAAAAATGTTTTTGACATTTTCACTTAATAATCTCCTGCCAAGTTCTATTGTACTATTTTTTATAAATTTAAGATAATGGAAATGATAAAAAATTACTTCAAATTCTTTTAAGGTTTTGATTTCTTTTCCATAGATCTTTTTATCGTCTTTATGAAACTCATATTGTTGTACATTCCAGGCAGCAAGCCCTCCGCCGAGGTGCTGCATAACGTGAACGTCTTCAAACCTTGTGGTCCAATCGTCGAGATACATCTGGTCTCCAAACTTACCATCTTCGAGCCTGTTATAACACCATTCAAGACACCTTTCTCTCCACCATTTTAATGCTTTCAGCCCCTTATCATTGTTCTTAAATGTTACGAATTGCACGCAGTACTTTCCGCTTTTTTTTGATTTATCATACATCGGGGTGTAGCGGTGTTCAGTGATCATAATGGAATTATTTTTCATCTCATCGAAAAGAGGTTTCGGTGAGCTGTAGAAAAACATATCTGCATCAAGGTAGGTGCAGCTTTCTACTTTAAAATTATTCAGGACATATAATATAGTTGAAGAAGTTGCCGTCCAGCAATATTCTGCTGTTGATCTTGAAGGTTTAACAGAAAGTAGTTCCTTGTCTTCAAAATCTTTTAATGAAATAATCGTAGCATTTTTCAGATTCAGTTTCCTCAGAATTTCTTCAGATCTATTATCAAATGCAAAAATATAGAGATGAAATTTATCGCATACGTTTTCTAACGATTCATAAAGGGTTATTCCTCGTGAAAGATAGTTTGAATCAAACAAGGTGCAAAAGTTATACATCTTTCACCTTTTCGGTTAAGATAATATTATCGAGGTACAAGTCGTTATTTGAAGGAAATATTTTCGATAAGATAATCCCAAAAATATTGACTAATGGCATAATGCAAACAATAGTGATTCTCTTAATGATTCTATGCTTTGCAGTAATCTTATAAAGATAACCGTTAAGCAGTTGGGCAATTACCCTTAGATCATTGATGCTTTTTGTGTGTTCTATAATTCTAAATCCGTTCTCATTTAAAATAGAATTCAAACCGAACGAAGAATATCTTGCATAGTCGAATGGCTGTTCGTGCTCATCCCAAACAAAAGGAACCGTAAGCAGGAATTTCCCGCTAATTTTTAAAACCCGGTTAACTTCCTTTAAGAAAAGCTGGGGATTAAAAATATGTTCAAAAACCTGGCTTGTGATTACTGAATCGAATCCCTTATCGTCGAAGGGGAAAGTTTTTCCATCGTAGTAATAATCCGCTTTCTTTTTGCCGGAATCTATCCCGGTATCAAACTCAAGTCCAATATATTCGGAGCAATTAAAAAGATTTTCATAAGGCTTAGTACCGCAGCCAACATCAAGTGTTCTGCCTGTAATAGAACTTCCCGTGCGTTTAATATTTTCATACAAACCTTGTCGGGCAATATAAAAAGGGTTTGTAAAGAACGCAATTATACCAGGTTCAAACTGTGCATTGTTAATCTTTTCCTCTAACTTTCGAAACATTTTTCAACTTATGCAAAAATTTATTTAATTTTTGTTTAATTCTTGATTTATTATTTCGTTGAGCTGGTTAGCTCTTATCTCAAATGTATGATCTTTTAAGACTCTGTTTTGACCTGCTCTGGCTATTTTTTCTCTTTCAGTAGAATGATTTAAAAGCCATCTGACTTTTTCAACACATTCTTCGGCTGTTTTAAATGCTACAACTTCTTTATCGATTTCAAAAATTTCGTTCAAATTTTTTTTCCAATCAGTAATTAGACAAGAGCCTGCGCCGGTTGCTTCAAACAGTCTCATGTTTGCAGCATAATTTCCTGCAACACCTCCGTGAATATTCAAACTTATTTTAGAGCCTGCCAAAATCTTAAACATATCCAAACCGTAAAGTGGTTTCTCTACAATATTCCTTAGCCTGTTCGAGAAATTTGGATTTCCCGGCATCTCGTTCAAGGTTGTAAACTTTTTTAAGGTTAGACTGCGGTCTATTATCTTTTCAAAGCCTAAAGCAAGAAATATTTTTACAAGCAAATATGATACTTGTTTTGAAAATAATATAGCAGGACTATCAATATTTAATTTTGAGAATAGTTTAATATTTATACCTGAGTTAATAAGCTCCTCAATTATTTGTGTGCGCTCGTTGTGAAAGTCGGAACTTTGTACAAACGATCCTGTAAATAAAAAATCAATAGTTTGTTTTCTTTCATTGAAATTAATCTTTTTAAGGATATCCGGATCAAAAGCATGCTTAAGCTGAAAAGATTTTAATCCATATTCTTTAAATTGCTTATCGAAAAGAGGAGAACAGGTAAGCATAAAGTCGTAGCTCTTATTCAAGCTTAACTGTTTTTGAGTAAACGGGCTGCAGCACCAGCCGGATATTAATTTTACCGAAGGAATTTGTTCACGTAAAAATTTAATCCAGTCACCATTAAACAAATTACTATCCTGGAACAAAATTACATCCGGTTTTATAACTTTTATTTGGTACAACAGCAATTCCTTTCCTTCGAGGTTTGTCCCGTGTTCAGCAGCCCAGGCTCTTTGAAGCGGAATGGCATTATAGACAATTTCATAAGCATCAATGCCGAGCTTAGATAGATTCTTCTGAAAGAAATTTGCCCATCCGAAAGAATCGTACATTAAGTTGTTATATTGTTCAATATAAGATTTCTTATCCTCATATTTATTTTTGCCATAATAGTAATTTAAATAATCTCTATAAAAGGTAGTTATTTTAAGAAAGCGGTAGCTCATACATTATATTGAATTAAATAATAAATCTTTAATGTCTCAATAAATATCTTCTTAATAATTTTTGATAAACATTATAAATATCGTCAGATACTTTTAACAAAAGAACAAGAGAAATGAAAATAATTGCAATTACAGCAGTGCGAAAGCATAAATCAATTAAAAAATGGTTTTGAATATGCGGCAGCAGATAATTTAATACAAAGGCGATGGCAAATATAAGCAAGGCTTTTATGGTTCCAAAAGCAAACGGTTGGATCTTCATTACAAACAACAAGAAGAAAAATCTTATAGTATTGATAAGAAAAACAGAAAATGCAGTAGCCATAGCGGCGCCCGTCATTCCAAACTTCGGTATAAAGAAAATGTTTGCACCAATAGCAACCAGACCCAGGATAGGATAAAAGGCCAGATCAATTTTATAGTATTTTGAAGTGCCGACTATTTCTTGGTTAATCCCGGTAGTCATGTCGAAAATTTTTGCCATGCCGATGAAAAATACAACCCACTTTCCCTCAGAATAAACACTGCCATGAGGAATCAGCTTAAAAATATTTTCAATATTAAACCATATTAGGATGAAAATTAACCCGCCGATTATTAGCTGTGTGATTGATGATTTTTTATAAAGCTCCCCAAGCTTTTTCACATCGCCTTCCATATTTGCTTGAGAGACAAGCGGGATTAAGACTTGAGAAAGAGATTTCTTTGGTATCTCTATAAAAGTAGCGATAAAAAAAGCAATAGTATAAATACCTGTTTGTTTTAACCCTGAAAAAGCGCTTAACATTAAGCTGTCGATGTTGTTTATTACAGTTCCGCTTACATTACCGATAGTTATAAATCCAGAAAAAACTAATATACTTTTTAGTAAAGGACTTTTAAATACTTCTAAATTTGGTCTTAGAAAAAGATAATTTTGATGGTAGGTATATAAAACCAAGACTAAAAGCACTACACCGTAAAAACTGATTAAAATATTAATAAACCATTTATAATCGAATCTTAAGGATAAAAAGAGTATCAAGCTGATAGATAAAAATAATCTAGTCATTACTTCACGAGTAAATACAGGGAGAACGGGATTTTGCTGAATTACATTGTAGGATTCAAAAATATTAATAAGAAGCATTATTAACGTGAGCGGAATAAGCTGGAAGAAATAATTAAGAATCATAGGAGCGTTCTTAACGAAGGCATCCACAAATAAAAATTTCAAATTTAAATATAATAAGGTAAATATCAGGAATCCCGTTACACCAGTAACAAGAAGAAAAAATAAAAATCCGTTATGACTTTTTTTAATATCCTTAAAGTACGGGAAAAATTTTGTGGGTATATTTCCGGCTCCCAGAGATGCAAAAGTTGAAAATAATAATGCAACATTTATTAAAGTTCTGACCAGACCGATCTGTTCCTCAGTAAGCACATAAGGAAAGAGCCACAAAGTATTGATTATACCAACACCAATCCCAAGGTATGTGAGAAAAACTGTTTTAGCGCTCTGACGAACAACTATGCCCATATCTCAATTCTTTGTTGAAGCATTAATTCAATTCCTGGTTACGTTAAAATTTATTTTTATTTAATTCATCTTCAATCATCATTTTGATTACGTCATCAACATAATATTTAGGCTGCCAGTTTAATATTTTTTTTGCTTTTGACGGATCACCTAAACTAAAAGTTAAATCTGTCGGACGAATTAAACTGTTGTCATATTTAATAAATTCTTTATATGGCAAATTAAAATATTCAAATGCCTTTTGAACAAATTCTTCAAGTGTAATATTTCTCCCGGTCGCGATTACAAAATCATCTGGTTTATCTTGCTGTAATATTGAAAACATTGCTTCAACATATTCCGGTGCCCATCCCCAGTCTCTCTTGATTAATATATTTCCAAGCCTAAGATTCAATTTCTCACCGCTTGCAATTTTACATGCTGTCTCTATAATTTTTTTTGTTACAAACCTTTTAGGTCTTAATGGAGACTCATGATTGAAAAGAATTCCAGAACAGGCAAAAAGATTATATGCCTCACGATAATTTGCAACCTGCCAATATGCCGCCGATTTAGCAACGGCATAAGGGCTGCGTGGCCTAAATGGCATTTCTTCGTTTGCAGCCTTTCCATTTGTATCTCCAAAACATTCGCTTGAACAAGCATTGTAGAATTTTATCGGAAGCTTATGAAATCTTAGAACCTCAAGAATATTTAAAGTGCCGATGCTTATACTTTCCAAAGTTTCCACTGGCTGCAGAAAAGATAATCCAACCGAAGTTTGACCGGACAGATTGTAAATTTCATCTGGTAGAACTTGAAGTATAGTTTGCATTACACTTCTAAAATCGATCAGAGACATTGAGTACAGTTTTACTTTATCGTATATATTTAATTTTTTTAGTCCATAAAAATTAGAAAGATCGGCGTCTCTCGAAGTACCATGAACCTGATATCCACTTTTTAAAAGATGGTTTGCAAGATATGTTCCGTCCTGTCCTGAAATTCCTATTATCAGTGCTTTTGCCATAGTTTACACCGGGAAGTTGTAAAGCATATTTAAGTAAATTTTCTTAAAGTTTTATTGTAAATGTAATATTTTTCAAAAACTTTTAAGCATATATTTCATTTTATTATATGGAAATTTATAAAATTAAAAAAACGTCTTTATTTTTTTATTAAACCCAAATTACATATAATTGACATTCAGTTTATCCTTGAATAACTATTTGCTCAATGCATTCTGCAATCAAAAAAAACAATTATTTAGACACTCAAATGTAAGGTAGTTAATAATTAGCAAATGCCATTTTAATCTCTATTTATAATGAAATATTTTAAACCTCTAAAATACAAGATTCTTTTTTTAGCAAGCTGGTTCCCTAACAGGACAAACAAAGTTCTCGGAGTGTTTGTTAAGAAAAAGGCTGTTGCCGTTTCTAAACTGTGCGATGTTGCGGTACTGTTCGTAACCGCAGATCAACAGCTTAAAGATAAAAACTTTGATATAGTTTGTTCCAAAGAAGACAGTCTAATTGTCGTAAGAGTTTATTTTAGATATTTCTTTTCCGGGATAATCAGAAAAATTTTTTACAATTTAAGCTATATTATAGCACATTATCTTGGCTGGAAAGCAATTAAAAGAGAGTGGGAAAACCCCGATCTTATTCATGTAAATGTTATTGATAGAGCCGGATATATTGCGCTCATTTTAAAATATTTGAAGAAAATTAAATATGTTATCACTGAACATTCTACCCCTGATATAAATTTTTTGCGGGGAATTACAAACCGTACAAAAATACCATTAAGATTTTTAAAATCTCTTGTGATAAAAAACAGCGAGTTTATGAATGTCGATTCGGAAGCTTCCTTAGAGTATTATAAGAAAGTAGGATTCAGAGGAAATTTTGGGGTTATAAAAAATGTTGTAGAGATTAGAACAGAGTATCTGGTTAAAAAAGACAGAATTAAAAAGGACAACATAAAGAAAGCAGTTCATATTTCGATTTTAAACGAAAGAAAGAATGTAAGTGATATTATCAGGGCATTTGATCATGTCTGTAATAAGTTAAACAGAAAAAATGTTGAATTCCATCTTATTGGTGAAGGGGAGCAAAAAGCAGAGCTAGAATATTTGGCTTCGGAGCTTGGATTGCTGAATAAGAATATCTTCTTTCATGGATTCGTTGATGAAAAAAGAAAATTAGAACTACTGACAAGTTCGGATTTTCATATTCTCAACAGTGATGCAGAAGGTTTCTCCGTCGTTACAGCTGAATCTATTTTGTATGGGATTCCTGTTATAGCTACTAAGTGTGGCGGACCGGAAGATTTTGTTACTCCGGAAGTTGGGATCTTAATTGACAGAAGAAATCTTCAGCAGCTTATTGATGCTATAATTTATATGCTTGATCATTCTCAAGATTATGATCCATTAAAGCTGCAAGAGTTTGGCAGGCAACATTTCAGCCCTGATGTTATTTGCGAGAATACTTATAAAGTTTATGAGCAAGTTATACAAAAATGGAAAGCCGCAAATACTTCAAAGCTGATTGATATTAAACCTGACGGAAGGTTCTTGATGTAGGCAGTGGTCATCATCCAAATCGAAGAGCAAACGTAATCTTGGAAAAGTATATGGGCGAAACAATCCACCGAACTAATCAGAAAGTTGAAGTACCGGATGATAAGGAATTGGTAATTGGCGACGTCTTGACAATTCCATTTAAAGATAAGGAATTTGATTTCCTGATCGCTTCCCACATTGCCGAGCATATTGATAACCGGTTAAATTTTGTTCAGAGCTAAGAAGAGTTGCAAAAAGCGGCTATATAGAAACGCCCGGTCCTCTTACAGAATTTTTCCTTCCTTCCATTGCTCATAAACGGACTGTTACCAGAAAGGATACAAAAATTTATTTCAAAAAAAATTATAGAAAGAAGCCTTTCTCAAAACTATTTTATTCAATTTTCTATTTGAACAGGGATGGACATGATTTTGAAACTATAAAAACTAATAATCCAATCTTAAAACTTATAAATTTCTTTCTGAACAAAATATGGGTATATCTTCCACGCACTTATATGAGGATTGTTTGGAATGAAGAATTATCAGCTAATGTAGTTAGAAGTAATACTTCTTATTCCGCTTCTTCTACTTTTCCACTTTCAAGTTTGTATTTCTTCTTAGACTTCTCACAAAACGCAATCCCGTTCTCATCGAACTTTAATTTCTTCCCAGCTTCGCTCACCCATCCGACAATCTTCCCAGGATTACCAATCACTAATGCATAATCGGGAACATCTTTAGTAACTACCGCGCCGGCACCGATCAAGGCATACTTTCCTATCGTGTGTCCGCATATAATTGTAGCATTAGCTCCAATTGATGCGCCTACCTTTACTAGTGTTTTTATATAATATTGGGAGCCAACCTGTGGGTATTTACAACGTGGGTTCAAAATGTTTGTGAAAACCATTGATGGACCACAAAACACATCATCTTCAAGCGTTACCCCCTCATATATAGAAACGTTGTTCTGGATTTTACAGTAGTTGCCAATGGTTACGTTGTTTGCCACATTTACATTTTGACCAATAACACAGAATTTTCCAATCCTGGAATTTTTTTGAATATGTGAAAAATGCCAGATCTTTGTTCCTTCTCCAATTTCACATGGTTCATCTACATAAGATGACTCATGTACAAAATAATTTTTATTTTCAGGCATTCTAAATTACCTTACGATTTTCTATTTTTACTTGATGATTCAAAACTTCTATCATCATTTGATAATTATCTTATTTTATTCCTAAAATTTTTTTTGCAAACGGGTGAATTAAAGCGGGCTTTAGTGTGATCTTTTCATTTCTTATTTTATGGACAAGCTCAACAGAAGGACGAGCAGTCTCTATTCCGAATCCTCTTCCTTCTAAGGTTTCACTGTATACTTTAGTATGAAGATCAGTAAAGCCTTCTGTAAACTCAACTTCTTTATCGTTAATTTTAATTGAACGAAATGTTGTCTTACTATTCTTAATAGCTTCTTCGGGCAAATCGTTTCTGTCAATAGATAGGAACCATTTTACATTTGCACTTTCAAGTTCTATATAACCTGACATTTTATCATAGGAAGAATAATGTACTTCAACCCTCTCAGTACCGCCGAAGTACCACATCAATAAATCAAAGAAATGTATACCGATATTAGTTGCAATGCCGCCGCTCTTATGTTCATCACCCTTCCATGAATATTTATACCAAGGTCCGCGCGAAGTTATATAACTTAACTCAACATCATGCTTCTTTTGTTTTTGCTGCTGTAACTTGTTCTTGAGTTCAATTAACGAAGGATGAACTCGTAGCTGAAGGATTGTGTAAACTCTGCCTTCAGAATCTCTTTCAAGTTCTTGCAGCGCATCAAGATTCCAGGGGTTAAGTACAAGCGGTTTCTCGCAGATTGCATTTGCACCCAGTCGTAAAGCTAATCTTATATGAGCGTCGTGTAAATGATTTGGCGAACAAATGGTGAGATAATCAATCTTCTCTTCCTGTGAAGTCCTTCTTAATTTCTCAAGGTGTCTGTCGAATCTTTCAAACTCGGTGAAGAACGAAGTGGTTGAAAAATATCTATCTATAATTCCAACTGAATCGTGAGGATCCATTGCTGCAATTAATCTATGACCTGTATCCTTAATAGCCTGAAGATGCCTTGGAGCAATATATCCCGCAACTCCTGTCATTCCAAAATTTTTCATACCACACCTTAATTTACGCTTTTATCTATAAGTTAATTTGACTTTGCAAGAATATTTTTTCTAATTTCTAAAAAGGTACTTATTACTAATCCTAATATTACCAGCCCGCTTAATGTTAAAACCAGGTATTTGCTGATTGAAAAACTTATTGGAGAGTAAACAAATTTAACTTCGTGTTTACCTTTTGGGACGATTATTCCCATAAATCCATGATTTGTTTTGTAAATTTTAGTTTTAGTTCCGTCAATAAAAGCGTTCCATCCTGTTGGCACTTTAAATAGTTTGTAATCTGCTTTGCCTGCAATATAAGTATCACCAAAAAAAAGGAAATTATTACCGCTGGCATTAACATTATATTTTACTGTTTCATCTTTATAGCTTGTCAGGGAAACTGAAGCAGTTGAATCAGGGGGAGCAACCTTTAAATTTTGATCTTCAACATAAGCAATGTTCTGCGGATCAAATGAATTATTCTTAATCAGGTTCAATATTTCTAAAGCAGGTTTAGTTTCGATTGATTTAACAAAATAAGCCCGGTTAAGAGCATTATCATTTCTGTAAACATTCTCTCCTTTTGTCTGCAAAATAGGAGTAAGACCCGGTAGCTGTGCAGCTTGATTCGTAATAATATATTTTACGTTCAACATTCGCCAGAGTGTTGGATTTACAGGACCGATTACATCCATTATATCCTGGTATGATCTTGGCTTTATTCCTGAATAACCATAAAAATCTTCCAGCATAAAATATGAATTGTAATTTGAATTATTATTAAATGAACCCAGCGAGCCGTCTTGTTTTAAGTTCAAAATCCGGAACGGATTACTGTCATTCTGCTTTTTAATTACTTTTACATATTCCGGCTCTTTGAACATGCCGGAGACATCCGGGACATCAATGTACTTAGGCTCTGCACCACGTGCATCAATCCTTAAAAGATCAATCATTGCAAAGAGAATTACAAGAGCGATGAAAATATCTTTGCTTAATTTTTTCTTCAGGTAAGCAATAGCAGACCAGAAAGCTAATGAAAGAAGCGCGAACCCGAACATAAAATCTGACGAAAACATATTTCCTGCAAATACAGCAAGCGCTCTGTATTGTTGAGCCAATCCTGATTGCCTTGTTTCAATAGATGAAGCATAGTCATTAACCCTGCCGGCAAACCAACTTGTAAGTGAACCGTTAAAGAGTAGTCCGAAAACAAAAACAATAGTAAAACCGTATGTAAAATATTTTAAAATATTTAATGCCTTCTGGTCAAAATTTTCCTTTAAGGAAATAATTTTCATCAGACCAAATCCTGCCAATATCGGAAAACACATTTGGGGAATTACAAGTATCATTGATGGTACTCTGAACTTATTAAACAGCGGCAGATAATAGAAAAGAAGATCAAACAGCAAAGGAAAAGTTCTGCCAAATGATATCAGTATTGAAATGCCCGATAGTATGGCAAGGAATTGAACCAGCGGCTCTTCCCACCTGGTGAATACGGCAAATAAAGTGAGGAAGAATACAATTACTCCCATATACATTGCAACATCAACAAAAGGCATCTGACCAATATATAAATTTACATCTACGGGCTGATTGTTTGACAGAGGTCCCTTATATATAGTATATCCAAACCCTTCAAATGAAGGTATAATGAATGTTAAAACTTCTTCAGGAGAAAAAGACCAGTTCGTATGGTACTCATAATATTCAGATGATGAAGCGTCCGATTTATCAGCAGCCTGTTCAACAACGCTCTTTGTTCCTCTTGTCGAAAACTGTGTATACTCATATATCTGAGTGATATTATCTGCCTGAATCAATAAAGCTATTCCCAAAGAAACAGCAAAAAGGGCTGCGGACTTTACTAATTTTTTCCTGACTTCAAATTCTTTCTTTACCTGGTGCCTGATAAAAAAATAGATGAAATAAATTGCAACAGCTAAAAGTATATAAAAAATTATTTGAGGATGAAATCCCTGAAGCATTATTTGAAGGATAACAATAAGAATTAAAAAATCTATTAATCTAATTTTATCTTTTAAACGCAACAGCATCAAAAGTATTAATGGAAACATACAAAGCGTGGTTAATTTTGTAACGTGCCCGATGTAAAGGAACACAATTATACCAGTGCTGAAAGCTGTTGTTAAGCCTGTAAACAAACTTACAAGAGTATTCTTTGTAATATGTTTCACCACTAAGTAGGAATTGAATGCTAAAAGTATCAGGAAAAAAGTCCACGTAGTATATGGAACAGCAAATAACGAAGTAAATAAATCTCTGATAGCTGTATATATAACGTAAATCAGGTTAAACCATAAATAAGATGTTCCGAGAGCATAAGCGGGCATTCCGCAAAAGATCAGCGGGTTCCATAGTGTGAAACCCTCTTTATGATTATTTATATAAGAGCCTAAACTTTTGCTGGCTAAAATATCACCCGACTGAAATGTCTTATTGCCAAAGTAAAGCGGGTTTAAAAAAATCAGGAATAAGATGATGATTACTAAAATTACAGCAAGTGGATGATATTTTACCGGCAGAATTTCTTCCAGGCTGAACTTGTTGAAAAAAGTTTCTTGGTCTTTTTGCGGTCTAACCGTTTTTTTTGTTTTAGTCATTTCTACACCGTGCAGCTCAAACTTTATTTGATAATTATTTTTTAGCTATTAAATTTATTCCTGAACCAATTTTATTATTTCCTGAGTAATCAACATACATCATTAAAAATGTAAAGGGAAGTGTTGCTAAATAATAAAACGGGAGGAGAATAAAAAATATTTTTGACGCATTCAGCAGCAGCATCGGGTATTTTATTCCAAGCCGCCACGCTTTATCCCCCCAGAATCCATAGGTATATTTTTTCTGATAAACAGAAAATCCAGCCAGGTTAAGCTTAGCCTCAAGTTCTTCAAAGGAGTAACCGATCCTTGCGTGTTCGCCTATAAAGCTTTCATCTTCGTCTTCATGTGCGTCGCTGCCTCCGTAAATTGAAGGAGTATTGATCATTAAAAAACCGCCGGGTTTTAATGCCTTATAAAAATTTTTAAACACCCGGATATCGTCTTCGATGTGTTCCATTACGTCAACACTTAAAATCAGATCGAATTTATTTTCGTGAGTGATTTTTGTTAAATCTTCCACTCCAAATAAAACGTTACGCAGATTTTGTTTTTCAAAAAATCTTTTACAGTTGTTTATCCAATCGTCTTTAATATCAACAGCGTAAATTTTATTCGGCAGTAATTTCTTTGACATAAAATATGAGTACTGCCCGTATCCTGTTCCTGCGTCATAAATCGAAATTTCTTTTTGATCGAATACCTTCCTGAGATTTTTTAATTCTCTTCGTACGTACCACGAACGGAGGAACATTAAATCCAGTGTGTTATAAAAAAGAACAGTTAAAAACGAGAACTTTTTAATTATTGCTGCGAAAACATTTTTAATCGGGTCGTAGTACATAAAAGATGGATGATGTTTAATGGAATATGGAATATGTTTTGTCCTTCATTTATCCGGCTAATTTATCTTTATAAAAATTATTAAATATCATTTACCATTCCTATTATTCCTGCAACAAAATTAGTCCAAGAATATTTGTTAACTTCATTACTAATGGAATATATAAATTGTGATTCTTTATTTTCCACATAAAATTTTTCAATAGCTTCTGCTAAAGCTTCCGGGTTTTCCTTTTCAATTATAAAGCCGGTTTGATTATCATTAATAACCTCTGCCAGCCCGCCAACATTTGTTGCAATTACCGGCTTATGGAAATTCATTGCGATCTGCACAATGCCGCTTTGCGTCGCATCACGGTATGGAAGAATCACGCAATCCGCTGCCGAAAAATAATATTTAACCTCCGAAGTAGGAATAAAATCTGTGAACAGGTACAATTGATTTTTCAGATCCAGCTTCTGAATTATCTCTTTATATTTTTCTTCATTTGAATAGTATTCACCTGCCACGACCAGCTTTACATTTAGTTTTTCTTTTAAGATGTTCATTGCTTCAAGTAAAATGTCCAGTCCTTTATATTCCCTGATAAAGCCAAAGAACAAAATTAATTTTTCATCTTCAGGCAAACCCAAAAACTTTCTTGCATCAGTTTTGCTGACCGGTTTACCGAAATTCGAATATACAGGATGTGAGAGAAATTTAATCTTAGCTTTCGGTTTTATTTTTACAAGATCATCCTGCACACTTTTTGACAAAACAACAAAGTAATCTGCAAATCTGAAAAAGTATTTTGTCATTGCCTTATCTCCCCGTTTTTTTTCGTGGGGAATAACGTTATCGCAAATTGTTAAAATCTTTGTCTTCCCGTTTTTCTTCGCGATCTTCGAAATTGTTCCGAAACAGGGAGCAAAAAAAGGCATCCAGTATTTGTAAATTAAAAGATCCGGCGCATCCTTTTGAATTTTCTTCCCAACTTTTACCCAGTTGAATGGATTTATAGAATCAAGCAGGATTTCTGCAGGGATTTTTTCAACAGTGTTGCCGGATTCTAATTGAGACTTTCCTGGAAAGAACAGTGAAGGGTATTGTCTTTTAAAAGTTATTACATTTACATCATGGTTGATTGAAAGTTCTTTATAAAGTAATCCGACAAAATGCGAAATTCCCCCCCGTAAGGGATAAGCCGCTGAAAGAATTGTAATTTTCATTCGGGAATCAAACGGTCTATCGTTTTTAAAACAGTATCGGTTTTAATGTAGTCCATACATTTGTATTCAGGGTTTACACATGTTCCCCTGAAAAAACATTTACATTCTTTTTCAGGTTGAATGATTTCTCCAAGACCGAAAAGCTCGAACTCATTCGGGTTAAATATATTATTGAAAAGGACGATCTTTTTGTTCAGACCGATTGTAATATGCATTGCCATCGTTACGGCTGTTACAACCAGGTCACATTGGTTGACAAGGTTTATAAATTTTTCGAGGTGAAAATGCCCTAAATATTTTCCGCCGGTTTTTTCAGCGAACATTTTATTCTTTTCATCTTCCTGTGAGCCTCCGAGGAAAACAACTTCATAGTTCCTTTTTATCAGTGAGCTTGCAAGTGTTATCCAGTTTTCATCAGCCCAAAGGCGTGAAGTCCACCTTCCGCCGCAGCCTGTATTTAATCCAACGATATTTTTTGTTTTGTCCAGATTCCAGGAATCCGAATATTCATCAAAAGGAGAGAGGATATATTTTTCGCCCGAATATTTGAAACCGCAGATTTCAAAAATTTCTTCAAGATAATTTTTCTTATTAGCTTGATTTACATCATCAAAAAGACCTGTAAAAAATTTTTGTTCTGCTGCAGAATCTGCAGGGAAGGGTACACCATCTTTCAGCAAAAATCCTTTTTTTACTTTTGAACTTATTTTAACTGCTAGTGCACAGGCTTCTTTATCTTTGTCAAGATTAAAGACTATATCGAAGTCTACGTTCTCTAAGTAAGTAATTCCTTCCTGGTTGAATTTTAGAATAACATCAACAGTATCCGGTATAACAGATGGTGAATGTGTGAGCCAAAAAATTTTTGATTTCGGGTATTTTGATTTTACAGCTTGTAAAAGCGGCGTAGTTCTTATCACATCGCCAATAGCACCCAGCTTTATAATAAGAATTTTTTCTTCAGTTCGATCGTAATACTTACAGTCCTTTCCATTTTCATCAACGCAATGAACCCCGTGATCTTTGGATGGCTTACAGGGAATATCCCCTCTGAAGTACCGGCAGTCTGTTTTTATGTCAGAAATTTTCATAAAGCTTTAAATCATTTGAGAAATAAGGTCCCTTCATTTTTTACGCTTATACGCTTCTTTTATATCCTGACTTTTTATGCCGAATACTTTTTCCTTTAGTTTTTTAGCTGCGCGCTGCCTTTCCTCCGGCTTCATGTTTATCTGCTGATATATATCCCACAGTTCGGCTTCTTTATGATTTTTGGCTTTATGAACTATTCTTTCCATTTCATCATCATCTTAAAAGAGGTTAAGATTATCCTTTCTCTTTAATAAAATATTCTTTTTCATTCATTGAATTATGAACGAACATTTCTCCTAATAAGCCTACAGAAAAAAATTGCACTCCAACGATTATCAAAAGTATACCTAAAAATAACATCGGTCTGTTGCTGAGCGATTCGCCGATTATCCAGAGGTATGAAAGATAGCCGTTAACAATAATACCAACAAAGAAAGCAAATGCACCGAAGAATCCGAAAAAGTGCAGTGGTCTTTTAATATATCTTGTCGAGAATAAAACAGTGATCAGGTCAATAAAGCCCTTGAAGAATCTTGAAGTGCCAAACTTTGTTTTGCCATATCTCCTGGGGTGATGGTTAACTGCAATTTCTGAAACACTGAAACCTTCCCAATCGGCAAGCACGGGCATGTACCGGTGAAGCTCACCGTAAACTTTTATGTTTTCAGTTACTTCTTTCCTGTAGGCTTTTAGTCCGCAGTTGAAATCGTGAATTTTAATTTTGGTCATCAGGCGGGTAATAAAATTAAAAAATCTTGATGATACTCTTTTTATGAAAGGATCGTGTCTCTTTTTTTTCCATCCTGAAACAAGATCAAATCCTTCTTCAAGTTTTTTTAGGAGATTAGGAATTTCATTCGGGTCATCCTGCAGATCTGCATCCATCGTAACAACAACATCGCCGGTTGCTTCTTTAAATCCGATTTGCAGCGCTGCAGATTTTCCGTAATTTTTCCTGAAGCTTACATACCTGAACCTTTTATCAGGCTTGCAGATCTCTTTTATGATTTTTAATGAGTTATCAGTACTCCCATCGTCTACAAGAATTACCTCGTAAGCAATGTTGATAGGTTTAATAGCTTTTCTTATTTCATTTGCCAGCGGCTGAAGGGATTCTTCTTCATTAAAAAGAGGTACTACAACAGATAATTTTTTGAACGCTGTATTTATCTGCTGAAAACCGGAAGCTCTGTTTTGCCTGTAAGAGTATCTTCTTTTTCTGTTATAATAAGGTTTTCGGAAACTTTTCTGCTCGCCGCCTTCTGACGGCTTTTGCTGTGCTTCTCCACTCTGATTTGTACTGTTCGGGCTATTTTCAGTTTTCTTCTGCTCGTCCAACTAAGCTTCCGTTTAATTTATTTTATTCAAAATTAACTGAATAATTAGTTAAAAACAATTTTACTAAGATGTACGCATTGGACCATAAATAAAGTAACCGAAAAAGATTTGTAAAAAGGTCGTTGGGTCATAATATAGGTAACCAAGAATTTTAGATGTTATCTATGAGCAATTCAGCAAAGAGAGAGTATCTGATTGAGATCAGAAGACGATACTTCGATACTTTATGGCTGCCTTATAAACGAGGTTCCTTAATCAAAAACCAGGTATCTATTAAACTCAATCAATGGGATGAATCCGTCCCGGGCTTTATAGAAGCAGATACAGTAGCACATTGCGGTTCTTCTGTCTCAGGGCAATTTGCATATACACTTAACATCGTTGATATTGCAACTGGATGGACAGAACAGAGAGCCGTTTGGGGCAAGGGTAGAGCGGGTGTCTTTGATGCCATTAAAAACATCAGAAATGTACTTCCATTTAAGATCCTTGGTTTTGACTGTGACAATGGTACTGATTGAAAAGAAAACAGACGGTTCTAAGATTATAAAAAAATTCTCTTCTCCACAATCTCTTTATCAAAGGCTTTTGGCTTCCGATAGAATCAGCCCAACAAAGAAAAAAGAACTTACCAAAATTTTTAATCCGTTTGATACTTTCGTATTTGAGAAGAAAATGAAAAATAAAATTATAAATATTCTAAAACTATATTCATAATATTTTTCCA
>JAKAGZ010000078.1 GCA_021815365.1 Bacteroidota bacterium | reverse complement strand
GGTTTGTTGAATATGCCATTTGAATTTTTATTTATTAGATTTCCCTGTGCGCTTAAAATGTTTTCGGGTTATGAAATCAAAATTAATAATCTTTATTGCCTTCATCGCTTTGCAATTTACCTGCCTGGGCTGCGGCGATTCTCTTAAACCTGACTCATTAGGAAAATACTTGCCTGAATCTTCGGAAACAAACTCCGACGAAGGAAAATTAACGGAAATATCCTTTGATGAATACAGCATCATTTTCGGGTTCAGCGATACAAACGGCAGGGATATTCTTGCAATCAGCGACACTCTACCTGATCCGAAACTTTATACAAAAGCAATCTCTGCTGAAGGAAAATTAATTCCTGTTTCTTTTATTCAACAAAGAAAAGCTGTTGAAGGAAAAGACGCACAGCAGACTTATAATAATTTTTCAAACTGCGGCGGCTATTTATTCCGCTGCAGCAATGGAAATGTCAATTATAAAAATGTAGCCGTGCTGATGACTGAAAAATTTTTGTCTGAACGAAAACTTATTACAAACATTTTACCGGAAACAAAAAAACTTGATGCGAATGCACTAAACAAAATTGAAAGTATTAAACAAAGAAAAATTAAAAATTCTTTTCCGCTGGTAAAAGTAGATGGTTATGGCAGTTTATACCTCGTAAATTTTGTGGTGGTAAATGACACAGCAATGTTTTCACTTGTTTTGATGAAGGGGAATCGGCTTCTCTTCAAAGATAATATTGCTGATTATGATCCCGCAGGAACCTGGCGAGTGGGAGATGCAGGGCTGGTCAAGCCCAATGCATTCCAGGTACTTGCTGCCTTTACCAGTAAATATGGGATTGAGTTTGCTCTTAACTGGATCGGCGCTGAAGGTGATTATATAGAATACCTGATTGAAAATGGTAATACACTTCAGGCAGGAAAGAACGAATACCGCTACACTGCAGCATTTTAAAGTTATTTCTCAAACACTACTGAGTCCACTTTCGCACCAAGTTTTGTCAGCGCTGCGGAAATATCCTGTACAAATTTATCCGGTCCGCATAAATAAAAATTCTGATCAAAGTTATTTACTTTTTCTCTCAAAAACCCTTCATCAATTTTTCTGTTATCGTATTTGCTGTCCTTTTCTCTCGTGAGGGTATTATAAAAATTATTCCCGAGCATTTTTGAAAATTCATCCTTCAGGATAATATCTTTTTCAGTTTTGTTTGAAAAGAAAAGCTTATTCCCATCAATTTTATTTTCCTTTTGTAATTGCCTTAAGATTGCAATAAAAGGAGTAATGCCTGCGCCTCCTGCAATGAAAATCCCCGGTCCCTTGTAATTTATTGCGCCCCAGACATCGTGAAGCAGCAGCTCATCACCGGCTTTTAATTTTCCCAATTCGTTGGTAACACCGTTGTGATCGGAATAAATTTTAATTGTAAACTCCAGCTCCTTCCATTCGTTCAGACCGGTAAATGTAAAAGGTCTTCGTTCTTCCTTCAAATAATTTTTGTTTACAGCTACTTCTGTTGCCTGACCTGGAATAAAAGAATAACCTGCAGGCTTCTCAACCCTAAATCTTCTTACATCGTGAGTAACGTTTTCAATATTTAAGATTTTGACAATATGTTCTTCCATCGTAGTTCCTTGTTTTATTAACGATAAATATCAGTTAAAAGTTAAGCCTTGAAATTTAAAATGTAAACCATTCAAACGATATTATATTAGAGTAAGCAAAGCCGGAAAAGTTACAAATAATTATTTCTTCTTTCTGACGCGCCGTAAAATATGCATGCCTGACCGTCCATCAGCAGTGCTTTCACTTTGCTTGTAGAGAGAGTCGAAAGGACTTTGTGAATCTGGTTCGGGATCAAGTGAGCCGCCGGATGATAAATAAAACTCCCACAGCTTTCCGCTTTCGCACCAACGCTCTACTGGTTTCAGCAAATATCACTCAAGCCATTCCTCATCAATTTTCCAGGTGGTTTTCATAGTATAAATTTAACTTATGTACTATGCTTTTGCAATTATTAAATTAACCATAATCTATATATTTTTGCTAATAAAAGATTCATTTGTTAGATTATTAAAACAAATTGAAAGCTTACGTTTATTCTAAGGGTTAAAGCATACATTTGAAAAAATCTTTTATAGTTGATGATGAAGGGAAACCAACATCGGTTGTAATTGATTACGCTGAATTTTTAAAAATCGAAAGTATTCTGCTTGATTATGGGCTGGGTAAGGCAATGGAAGAAATTGAAGACGAGGAAGAAATTAATTTAGATCAGGCAAAGGAAATAACGGGTTTTTTGAAGCAAAAAACTTCATAATGCAAATTATCTTTAAGAAAACTTTCTTCAAAGACCTTCAAAAACTCCCTGATAAAGTTCAGTCAAAAGTAAAACATATCGTTTTTATTGAAATACCCGCCATTAAGCATCTTTATGACTTAGTTAGCATAAAAACGGCTACAAATCCTATTATAGATTACGTATCGGAGACTATCGTCTTGGTTTTAAGTTTGAGAATGACAAAGTTACTATTTATAGAATACTTCATCGAAAGGAAATCTATAAATATTTTCCATAAGTAAACCTATTGGAGGATTTTTATCTTAGAGTAGTAAAATAAACAAACAGGTGTTTTCAATACTACTCAGATAAAATTCCTATCTTTGAAATGTTCAATTCAAAAAGTCAAAAGACAAAAATAATATGAGTGCAAAAACCGGGGTTTTACTTATTCAGCTTGGTACACCGGACAGCCCTTCAGTACCTGATGTAAGAAAATATTTAAGAGAGTTCTTAAGTGACGCCAGAGTAATTGATATCAATTGGTTTGCAAGAACTTTGCTTGTAAATTTGATAATCGCACCGTTCAGGGCACCGAAGTCTGCAAAAATTTATAAGCAGCTATGGACGAAAAATGGGTCGCCGCTTCTTTATTACAGCAGGAACCTGAAAAACAAACTGCAAAAAATAATCGGCAATGATTTTGATATCGAACTCGCTATGAGATATCAAAACCCTTCTATGGAATCAGTTCTTGAAAAAATGAGAAAGAAAAATTATGCCAGGATAATTATTCTACCGCTCTTTCCTCAGTACGCTTCAGCAACAAACGGCTCAGCAATTGATAAAGCGATGAAGGTAATAAAAAAATGGTGGGTAATTCCCGATGTTAAAATCATCAGCCAGTTTTATGATGATGAAGGCTACTTAAATTGCTTTGCATCAAACGGGTATAAACATAATATAAAAGAATATGATCATGTGTTGTTCAGTTACCACGGGCTGCCTGAAAGACAGGTTGACAAAGTTCATATTGATAACAAACCCTGTTCAGAACACAAATGTGAAAATGAAATTACAGAAGAAAATAAATTCTGCTACAAAGCCGCCTGTTATGCAACAACAAGAATGCTTGCTCAGAAATTAAATATCCCGACAGAAAAATATACGGTTTGCTTTCAATCGCGGCTCGATAATAAATGGCTGAAACCTTTTGCAGATAAAACCGTAATTGAACAGGCAAAGAGGGGTGTAAAAAAACTGCTCGTTTTCAGCCCTGCTTTTGTAGCTGATTGCCTTGAAACCACAATTGAGATCGGCGATGAATATCAAAAACTTTTTATCGAAAACGGGGGGGAGAAACTTCAGCTTGTTGAAAGTTTAAATGATTCCGATATGTGGGTAGAAACTGTGAAGAATATTATTCTTGTCGCATAGCGATCAATTCTGAATAGTTAAAGGATGTGAGACTCATCTATAAGATGAGCCTCACATCAAAAAAGAATTTGTAAACCTCTCTTGTACAAAATTTCAAAAGACAATATTTTTGTTCCATCAAATTATTTGACTATTATACAAAGGAACGTTTATGGGTAAGGGTGACAGAAAAAGCAAAAGGGGAAAAATCTGGAGAGGAACAACCGGCAAACACCGCCCAAGTGCACAAAAATTAAGAAGAATGAAAAAAGAAAAGGCTGAGCAGAACAAGCAATAAAAATTAATCCTTGTTATCGGTTGTTTCATCAACTGTAATTTCCGCACCGAATAAAGCCATCACTTCCCTGCTGAAATTTATCAGAAACTCAAGAGCTTTTTCAGGTGATGCAAATTTATTATCCAGAATAAGCTTCATTACATTTTTCTTTTGATCAAATTTTATCCTGTCTTTATATTCGTCAAGGATAAATCTCATCAGTTCAACAAATTTGACTTTGTAATAATCCTCTTTGTCTCCTTTCGGAAGAACGATAAAAATATTTTTCCGCTGGATAATTATTCTCTCGAATAATGCAAACGAAGCATAGAATCTGAGAGTAGCTGCAGAGATCAGCCTGTTTACAATTGCGGGCACTGTGCCGAACCGGTCTTTCATTTCTTCCCGAAGCTCATCTATTTCTTCAAGCGTCTTTACAGAGTAAAGCGCTGTATAAAAATTCAGCCTGTCTGTTTGTTCTGGCATATATTCCTGCGGAATCCCGATTTCGAAAAAAGTATCAAGTGTAGGTTCTGTTCTTTCCACGTGTTTCGGAAGATCTTTAAAAATCTCTTTAAATTCCTGGTACTTTAATTCTTCAACAGCTTCATTTATTAATTTCACATACAGATCGAAACCGACGTCATTTATAAACCCGCTTTGTTCTTTACCGAGAAGATTTCCTGCACCGCGTATTTCAAGGTCACGCATAGAAATGTTGAACCCGGCACCTACTTCAGTAAATTCTTCAATTGCTTGAAGCCTCCGCAAAGCTTTTTTATTTATTCCGTTCAGTGATGGAACAATAAAATAAGCATATGCCTGCCTGTTTGACCTGCCGACCCTTCCGCGAAGCTGATGAAGCTCGGCAAGCCCGAACCTGTCTGCACGGTTGATAATAATCGTATTCACATTTGGAATATCTATTCCCGATTCAATAATTTTTGTTGAGAGAAGCAGATCATATCTTTTATTCAGGAATCCGTGAATAACATTCTCAAGCTCGGATGGTTTCATCTGTCCGTGCGCAATTCCAATTTTCAGATCGGGCATATACTTCTGAAGATAGCTTGCAAGTTTATCAATTGACTGAACACGGTCGTGGACAAAATAAATCTGTCCGTTCCTTCTCAGCTCGTTCATTATCCATTCCCTGATCTTGAAAATATCAAAAACAGAAACCTGCGTATAAATCGGTTGCCTGTTTGGTGGGGGTGTTGCTATTATCGAAAGGTCTCTTGCGCCGAGTAATGACAAGTTTAGTGTCCGCGGGATAGGTGTTGCAGTAAGAGTTAAAGTATCTACATTGACTTTTAATGATCGCAGCTTTTCTTTTGCAGAAACTCCGAAGCGATGTTCTTCGTCAATTATGAGAAGTCCCAGATCCTGGAACTTTACATCTTTGGATAAAATTCTATGTGTACCGATAACAACATCCACCAGACCTGTTTCAAGATTTTTTAGAATTTCATTCTGCTCCTTTTTTGTCTGAAACCTTGAAAGAGCAGCAATGCGAACCGGGAATTGAGCGAGCCTGTCAGTGAAAGTATTATAATGCTGTTCGGCTAAAATAGTTGTTGGGACAAGTACGGCAGCCTGCTTGCCATCCTGCACAGCTTTAAATGCAGCCCGAACAGCAATTTCTGTTTTGCCAAAACCAACATCGCCGCAGACCAGCCTGTCCATAGGGTTTTCTGCTTCCATATCCGCTTTAACTTCTTCTGTAACTTTTTCCTGGTCGGGAGTATCTTCATAAAAAAAAGAAGCTTCGAGTTCTGTCTGCCATACGGTATCGGGATTAAAACGATAGCCCTTTGTAGCTTTCCTCTTCGCATAAAGTTCAATAAGCTCGCGAGCTGCTTCTTTTATTTTCTTCTTGGTTTTGTGCTTGGTGTTTGCCCATTCCGATGTTCCAAGTGTTGAGAGTGTCGGGGTAAGACTTTCACCTGCCTGTCCGGCTCGCCTCGTCCCTGACTTGTCGGAGCGGGCAGACAGGTTCGATGAATATTTTTTTACAAGAGTTAAATAATTAAGATTTACATAAACCAGGCCGCCTTCGGCATAAAGTATTTTCATTGACTCCTGTTCCGTTTCCCCGATCTTAATTGTTTCAAGACCCATATATCTGCCAATGCCATAATCTTCGTGAACAACGAAATCCCCTTTACTGATAGAAGCAAAAGCTTTTGATTTTGCCCGGCGATTGCCTGGTTTATGCTTACCGGAAATTACCGTGTGTGTTCTGTAGGGCTTGTTGAAAATCTGGTAGTCTGTCAGGACTAAAATTTTTTCCGCCTTGTGAAGAAATCCTTTTTTGATGGCAAGAGTTTCAATTTTCACTTTTCCGCTTGTTAATAATTCAGCAAGCTCATAATTGAATTCCGTAAGAAGGTCTTTTAGCCTTGCCGATTGTAATTCATTTTCGGATGTAATTGTCATTGAAAAATTTTCTGCTGAATATTTTTTAAGCGTATTAAAGAGGATTTCATAATTACCGTTTATTGTCGGGGCTTCATTTAAACCAAGCTCTATCCTGTTATTGCTGCCTGTCGCATAGCGATCAATTCTGACAAGTTCTTCTTCTATTATCCATCTTGTGCCTTCTTTTGAAAATATTCTTTCTGTATCACAATTATTCTCCGGGATTTTCACTCTGTTTGATTCAGCAGCAGCTTCCTCAAAGCCGGGCTCCGGGAAATCATCTTCCAGTGAATTACTAATTTCCTCTTTATGCGTTTCTTCGGTTTTTCCCCTTGCTGAATTGAAAACATTAATTTGCTGAAGATCAAGATTCTGAATTTCAAAAGCGGAAACAAAAAACAGCGGGTTTTCAAGATAGTCGAAAATATCTGTGAAGTTGTTATAATCGTTCCCGCCTCCGTTGATAAAAGAACCTGCCAGGCTTGCCTGGTTTACGTTTTCAATTGATCTCTGGCTTTCGGGGTCGAAGTAGCGGATTGATTCGAGAAAGTCGCCGTCAAACTCAAGTCTCACGGGATTTTTTTCGCTGTAGGACCAGAAGTCAATTACAGAACCGCGCACAGAAAAATCCCCCGGCGCTTCGACAAATTTATCCTTCTGGTAATTGAGCAGATTAAAATATTCTATCAAATCATTATAAGACAAATTTCCACCCAGCTCAATTCTTGTTGTAGTCTTATCTATTTTTTCTTTTGACGGAAACTGATGATTTAACAATTCATAGGTTGAAACGAGTATGAATTTATTTTTTTTAGAAATGTCCGTTATCTTTTCCTGCAGTATCTCCGGTTTAAATTCTACAATACTGATAACGAACTTTTCCAAACCAAGAACATTTAACTCAACGCAAAATTCAGACGCTGTCTGCACATCGGGAAAAAGAAAAATTAATTGTTTCTCTCTTTCTATCAATTTCTTTGCTGTAAAAACTTTCGATGAACCGAAAAGAGGCGAAATAAAAACTTTGTTTTCATTCTTTAACGAGCTGACGATCTGATTTAGAAAACCGCTGCTGATAATATTTTGTTCTAAATTTGTAATCATGTAGTTATTGAGTCAGGTTATTTACATAGCGAAAAACTAAAATTGATACCCGAAATAAAATGTATAGACAGGCTGGCTCTGCCTGAAATTTAACCCAACCGAATAAAATGGCTTATTAATTTTTTTCACAAGGTGACCAATTCCGGCACTTGCCTGCTTTTCACCCGGATTATTCAACGGGTGATTAACCACAAGTCTCCCGACAAAATAACCAATAGCTCCTCCGAATATTACATCTGAAACCCAGTGCTTGTCGTGATAAATCCGTGAGACCGCGACCATGCCTGCAAAACCATACCACCCTGCTTTCCAGAAAATATTATCCACGGCATGAGCCATCACTGTTGAAAAAGCAAAAGCTACGGTTGTATGCCCTGACGGAAAAGATACTTTGTCATCGGAAATGCTGAAGGGATGAAAATCCGTGTGCCCTCTTTCTGTAAATGGTCTGCTGCGCCCGAACAAACTTTTTGCTGCAAGATTAATTGCGCCTGCATAAATAACCGATTCACCAAGCTGGACACCAAGATTTCTGATTTTATCATTATCAGAGAAAAGTCCGTATCCATAAATTCCTGCTGTGGCGGCACCAAGAGAAATCATTATATAATTTTTATCAAAGCTAAAAATATTATCGTTTGTGTTATTATGATTTCTTAACGCAATGCTTCTCGCAGTGTTATCGAGAAAAAAACTTCCGCCAATAACAGAGGTGACTGCTGAAAAATTTATCCAGTCTTTCGAATCAAAATGCAGCGGCGAGGTAAGAACATTACCGCCTACGTGAAAAAAATCTTTAATGTCACTACCAATTTTCTGCCCAACCTGTGCTTCAGTCAAAGTCGAAAAAAAAATTAAGGCTGTAAAGAGAGAGATTATTTTTGTTTTCATTAAAATCCTTTTCTTAATTTTCCTGTTATTACAACGTCATATTTTATTTAAAACTACAAAAGGGGTTCTGCAAAGAACCCCGCACTTAGGGACTCAAATTTATGAAAATTCGATCTAAATTCTTAATATGCTTACAACAAAATATTACTAGTTTATATTATTTAATCTATATTTAACAGATTAAATTTTCTAATTCAAAATCAATGTTGAGCGAAGATCTAAAAAACCAGATAAAGGAACGGCTGCTTTCAAAGTTCAATCCTGAAAAAATAATACTTTTTGGTTCACAGGGACGGGGTACTGCAGATAAGAAAAGCGATGTTGATTTACTGGTGATAAGTGAATTAAAAGAAGATAGGTTGAATTAATGGATCAAATGAGACACGTGCTGCTGCCGATCGAATATGCTTTTGATGTAATTATTCTAACAGAAGCAGAATTTGAAAAAGATAAAAAATATCCCGGCGCTATCGCCAGATATGCCAGCAAAGAGGGAGTAATATTATATGAGCGATGAAAGGAAAGAACTTGAGGAACAGGTTTTTAAGTGGATAGAAATAGCCGAAAAAGATTTAATATTAGCCAATCATGCTTTTACCCTAAGTTCAAATGTTCCGTACAGATTAATTTGTTATCATGCTCAGCAATGTGCAGAAAAATATTTGAAAGCCTTTCTCGTCAGCAGATTAATCGACTTCCCTTATACACACAGTATTGATGATATTATAAAATTGTGCCCGCCGGAAACTGACATTTCCCTTGCCCATTTAAGTACATTTGAATTGACCTGTATGGTATTTGATTCGTTCATAAGCTTTAAGTTAATTAAAGAATTCTTTTAATAAATGTAAAGTAGGTCAAAAAGTATTTAATTTCATAAAAGATATTTCTTTATCTTTCGGCGGGTTGGGGATCGTTGCCGGTGTTGCTTTATGCTTAAAACAGATTATAACTTATTTCAAAAAATAATTATTTCGGGGAATTAGATTAAAGAGAGAGACTTATTGCCAACATAAACAAAACCTTATTTCTTCTGTCAGCATCTCAAATGTTAAGACATCACCACTAATCACGAAGTGATCACTACGTGACAAGTCCTTCTCTTTGTTAGAGAAGGATTAGGAAGAGTTCCCTCACTCAACCACCTTCTTAACCACCCTATCTATCTCCTTCATTTCAGCCGGGAGGTGTTTTTTATGTCAAGACGGAGTTTGCCGAGTCGTCTGCCTGCCGGCAAGGCAGGGTGGGGTTAGTTCTTTTTGCGGTGGATTGTCTTGTCCCAAAGGGAGGGATGACCATAAATATTTAGCTGCTTTTTTATGTGCTGTCTCGCTTAATTCTGCAAGCCGTAAGTGTTATTATGCATTTCCGGAAATACTAATGCGATATTCCCCTTTATCCATAGCAACTGGCAGGCTGTTCTCGTAAATGTATTCAGGTGCGATATCAAATTGATTTATTTGCTTCTCACTTTTCTTAGGTAAATTAATATTCCAGGTTAAAATACCAGTGTCAAGATAAAATTTCTTAAAAACTTCTTCATTTCTAAGACTTTCAAATGCACCCATAAAACCATTTAGAAGAGGTTTGAAATCTATAGTTCTCATTTCTCCCTGAGTTGTTTCAAAGAGAATTATAAAATTTCCTAAATAAACAGCACGTTCAATTAACATACTTGGAGTCATGGTTCAATCCTTTCAATTGGTTCTTTTCTCATAGCTTTTTCCCAAAGGTCATTCAATTCATCCTGTCGTTTTATCAGCCACTTTCTTAACGATTTCAATTTATCCTGCTCTAAATTACCTGATAAAATTTCACCATCAAAGGTAATACGTGTCTCACTTCTTCCAACAAAAACATGTAAATGTTTTGGCAAATGGTCTTCCCAGATAATTTTAATTGACATTCCATTGAAACTGCAGATTTCAGGCATATTATTTACTATAAATTTAGCTATTGATATTTATTGTTGCAATTATTCAATGAGTGATCTTATCAATCAGGCTAAG
>JAKAGZ010000077.1 GCA_021815365.1 Bacteroidota bacterium | reverse complement strand
TTCCCAGATAATTTTAATTGACATTCCATTGAAACTGCAGATTTCAGGCATATTATTTACTATAAATTTAGCTATTGATATTTATTGTTGCAATTATTCAATGAGTGATCTTATCAATCAGGCTAAGCATTTCTTTATCGCCTGCATAAAGCCTGTTCAATAAATTCTTAAAAGCTTCTTTTTGGTCAGCTCTTTGTTTGCAGATTTGGCTTTAGATAAATATTCTTTTATCAGAGATACTTTGTTCATTGAAAAATTTTTAATTATGGAGTTTCCTTTTCTTCTTTCAGAAGCTCATTTATTTTATTCCAGGGAATCCCCTGGAAAACTCTTTCGTTTGCGGTAATTAATTGTAATTTTTATGAAAGTTAAAATTAATATAAGAAGAGTCTGACAATTTTCTAATTTGAAATTTCAGGACGAAGTTATTGAGACTGTATAAAAACTTAAATCGTAGAGCGACTTGCCTGTCCTGCAGGCAGGTTCTCTGAATCGCTATTACAAATTTTGTAAGGATTTGAAGTAATTCAGACGAAACAGAGTTTCGTTTTACACTTTTTACACAGTCTTTATCTCTTCGTTGTGATTTTTTATTTACTAACTCAAGTTGACCGCTTGTTATTTTAAACTATTCCTCTAAAGCGCGGTAAACAAACGAAGAGGTTTGTATTTTATACTTTGTGCTACTCTGTGAAAACTTAGTGTAACTTTGTGATCCTTTTTTCGGTTTCACAAAGTCGCACAAAGGAAACACTAAGTCTCACAAATAATTTATTTTTAACGACTTTTAGACAATCAAGTAATTAAGCGGTCAACTTGAGTTACTAATTTTTACCTTCCTCCTGCCGGTAAATATGTTTCGAGGTAGTTTGTCAGCACTTCTCTTAAATGCCTTGTTGTATTTTCTCCTTCAAAAATTCCGTGCGACCTGTTGGGATAGATCATCATTGAAAATAATTTATTGTCTTTGACTAATTCATTTATCAAAGCTTCTGTTCCCTGGTAGTGAACGTTATCATCTCCTGTTCCGTGTACGACAAGCAAATTTCCTTTTAAATTTTTTGCGTACGTTATCGGTGAGCCTTCGATATAATTTTTCTTGTTCAGATCCCAGAGGTTCATATATCTTTCCTGGTAAATGTCATCGTAATACCATTCAACGCTGACAGGCGCAACGGACATTCCTGTTTTATAAATGTCGGGATAACGGAACATTAAATTAAGCGTCATTGAACCTCCGCCGCTCCAGCCCCACACACCGACTCTGCTCGTATCAATAAAATTATATTTTTTAAATATTGCTCTTGCGCCTGCTGCCTGATCGTGAGAATTTATTATGCCTATTTTTTCGTAAATACATTTTCTCCATTCTCTTCCGCGCGGAGCGGGAGTTCCGCGGTTGTCAATGCTCATTACAATATATCCCTGCTGTGTAAGCATCAGATGCCAGAGATAACCTGCGCCGCTCCAGCCGTCCCTAACCGTTTGCCCTGCAGGTTCACCGTAAACGTAAAATAAAACGGGATATTTTTTTGAAGGGTCAAAATTATAAGGCTTCATCATCCAGCCGTCAAGTGTAATTCCATCTTCAGTTTTTACTTTAAAAAATTCTACAGGAGATTTTTTCAGAACGCCGACAGTTTCTTTTAGCTTTGTGTTATCAGCCATTACCCTTATTGTTTTATGATCCGGGAGGCTGATAAGATCAATTGTGTTCGGTGTTTGAAAATTTGAATAAGTGTGAAAAGCATATTTTGCTGTGGATGAAATCTGGTAGCTGTTTGTTCCTGCAAGTGATGAAGGAGTTAATCTTTCTTCCTTCGGCGTTCCGCTCAGATTAACACGGTAAAGGAATCTTTGTCCGGCATTATCAGGCGAAGCAATGAAATAAATATATCCTCCCTTCTCATCAATTTTTTCGATGCTGATAACATCAAATTTTTCCGGAGTAACAAGGCGCATATTTTTTCCATCACGAGAGACAACGTAAATATGTCTCCACCCGTCACGCTCACTTATCCATGTAAATTCTTTGCCGTTATTCAGCCACATAAAATCATCCATCACATCAACCCAGGCTGAATCTTTTTCGGTCAAAATAGTTTTTACATTTCCTGATCTTGCATTGCACATCATTAGCTTATCTGTATTTTGCTGCCTGTTAAGATGCTGGATCACAAGCTCATCGGAATTATCAGCCCATTCCATCCTCGCTATATAATTATTTTGCGGATCGCCGGGAACTTTCATCCAGGTTGTTTTACCCCCGTTTGCGCTAACAACTCCGACCTTGCAAATTGAATTTGCCTGCCCGACTTTGGGATACGGAATAGGTGTTAATTTTGGGTAAAGCGAATCAGTATAATTTATAAGATAAAAAATCGGAACAGGTCTGGAATCCAGATGCCAGTAAGCAATTGATTTGCTGTCAGGACTCCAGCGGAACCCATCTCGGTCGTCAAGCTCTTCTTCATAAACCCAATCGAAAGTCCCGTTAATTATTTTGTCCGTTCCATCGAATGTTAGCTGAGTAATCTTTCCGGTCGCAATATCTTCAACGTAAATATTATTTTCTCTTACGTACCCGACTTTTTTATTATCGGGTGAAAATTTAGCGAACATCAGTGTTGAGGGTTTTGCTTTTTTCCCTCCGAGCTTTTGCATTTTCCACGTATTGAGATCTACAACCCAGTAATCGCCTTTCGTATTGCGGCGCCAGACCTTTTTGCTGTTCGTGTAGATTAATAATTTTTTACCATCACCCGACCACTGGTAATCATCAATATGTAAAGGTTCTTTATCACCAGCAGGGATTAAATGTTTTGCGTCTACTAAAATTTTCCTCTCGCCGGTTTCGGTATTGTATCTTACAATATCTCTGGCGCCTTTATAATCTTTTGAGGATTCAAGAGTAGTATATCCTTTGTCGTCATCTATCCATCTCGCCGGGCCAAACCATTGACCGGAAAAATCTTTTGAGTTGAATATCCTGTCAATTGTTAAAAGAGTTTTATCTCCTGTTTGTGATTTTATTGCAGGGATAAATAAAATTAGTATTGTGAAGAGTGTTAAAAGTTTTTTCATAATGCTTTCCTGTTTTTAGGTTA
The DNA here is from genome assembly GCA_021815365.1 of Bacteroidota bacterium. Lineage (GTDB taxonomy): Bacteria > Bacteroidota > Ignavibacteria > Ignavibacteriales > Ignavibacteriaceae > JAKAGZ01. Next base: position 7,310 of record JAKAGZ010000077.1, on the reverse strand, counting down.
AGGTGAAAATGCAAAAGTATTTTGCCCGTGATTCTTTGTGTCGTGTGACTTTGTGCTTTTTTGAAAGCCCAAATCTTTGTTCGCCACTCACGAACAGTGATGCCTTCGGCACGAGACACAAAGGCACCAAAAATTACAAAGGTAATTCTTCTATAAAACAATCCCACTATTTACTAACTATCGGGAATTAACTTCACGCTCTTATCTCATTCCAGTCAATCGTTCAATATCAATAGTGCTGTTGGGATCAACATAACTTCTGTAAATTTTTGTGCTGCAGTAAAAGAGATCCTCTGCAACCTTAAAATCTGCCGGGTCAAAGTTTTTTAATTTAAGCATCTGAAATTTTGTTGTCGGATAAATAAATTCATAATGATTTTTTGACGTCGTTACTTTTATCGGCATACGAAAATCTTTAACATCGGCTTTCCATCTATAGTGTACGACTGTTTCACTTCCTTTTTGTGTTACATATGCAATAAGCTCAGGAATATTTGTATATCTCAAATACTGCTCGAAGAAATAATTATAGTTTTCGCCGGTTCTTTTGTTAATGTAATTAATAAGATCATCTGCCGTTATTGTTTTATGGTAAAAAGTTTTTTGTATTCCTCTTAAAATTGAAAACCAGAGAGTATCGTTATTTATTACATCGCGCAGGGTATTTAAAACTAACTGCCCTTTGTCATACATATCACCCGAGCCTTCTTTGTTTACGTTGTAAGGACCGATGATAGGTTTGTCGTTCCTTACATTCTTTTTCTTCGCATTGATGTATTCGAGTGCGGCTTTGTGTCCCCAGTTGCACTCAACGTAAAGTGCTTCTGCATAAGCGCCGAAACTTTCGTGGATCCACATATCAGCAATATCTTTTGAAGTAACACTGTTGCCCCACCACTCGTGTGCGCTTTCGTGAATGATTATAAAATCAAATTTTAATCCCACCTTAGAAGATGACCTGCCGACATAACCGTGCCAGTAATGATTTCCATAAGCTACGGCGCTCTGATGTTCCATTCCATTGTGCGGTGCGTCAATCAGCTTATAACCGTCTTTGTAGAAAGGATATTTGCCGAAATATTTTTCAAAACAGCGCAGCATATTTTTTGCTTCTTTAAATTGCTTTTTTGCTTTTTCATAATTCTCGGGGAGTACGTAAAAATCCATCGACAGTTTTTGTCCGTCAGAGCTGGTGTAAACATCGCTGAAGTGTTTGAACTTTCCGATATTGATAGTTACATCGTAATTATTAATTGGCGAAGCAACGAACCAGTTGTACTGCAGCCAGCCGCCCGGAAGCTCTTTTACGCTTCTTAATCTTCCGTTGGAAACATCTTCAAGACCTTTCGGAACAGTGATGCTTATAAGCATGCTGTCCTGTTCATCAGCCTGCTGGTCTTTGTTGGGCCACCACAGGCTTGCACCAGTTCCCTGGCAGGTGACAACAACCCAGGGATTTCCTTCTTTGTCGTGAGTCCACGTGAAGCCGCCATCCCACGGCGGGCGCTTTGCAACTTGCGGCTTACCTGAATAATAAAAAATTATCTGGTGTTCTCCGCTTTCCAGTTTTTCGGGAAGGGTTATAAATACAGCTCCGAACTCCCGTGTGTAAGTACATTCTTTTCCGTTTTCAAAAACTATTTTATCTACATTCATATTTGGAAAGAGATCAACCTGCATTTTATCGAACGGAGTTACTACTTTAAATCGAATGGTGTTTGATCCAGCGACAGAGCTGTCGGCAGGATTTATTTTTATATCGAGATGATAATAAATCAGATCGTAACAGGTGCGGAGTGGGGTCAGCATTCCTCTCAAAGTATCTGCGCGTGTGAAAGGAGGATATTTATAGTGAGGTTCTTCCTGTGAAAATATTTTTAATGATGATGTGAATAACAAAAGTGCGATCAGTAACAATTTTGATTTCATTATCGTTCCTTAAGGAAAACTAAAAATTAATTAACTGCAAACTTTTGTAAAACTTAATGGATATTTTTTCAACTTACAATTAAAATTACAGGAACGATTTTGAAATTTGTATCTACCACCCCTTTCTCTGCCTTAAAGTTGTTATATGTGCAAGATGATGTCTGCAGTGCCAGGCATACAGTGCCAGCATCCTGTCAAGTTTTATTTCACCCCATTCGGGATGATTAACTGTTTTGTGAAAATCTTTTTCAGACATTGACCTTAAAAGCACAACCCATCTTTTGTGAAGAGATTCGAGCAGGTTTAACGAAACTTCAATCGGCGTATCTTTTGAATCATCAAGCTCTGCCCATTTTGCTTCGTCATAAGTTTTAATTGCCGGTGTATTTTCTGTTAGTGCTAATTTAAATCTTACATAGCTGTTCATGTGGCTGTCTGGTAAATGATGAATGACCTGCCTGATCGTCCAGCCGCCGGGTCTGTAAGGAGTATCAAGCTGCTCTTCATTCAGATCCTGAACAGCGGCGCGGAGTTTTTCGGGTGTTTCTTCGATAGTTTTGATAAAATTTTTTATTGCACTGGTCGTGATTTCTTTTGGAGGTGAAAATTTACCGATCGGGTAGCGAAGTTTATTTAGTTCTTTTTCATCCATAAATTAATATTTTTTAGATTAATTTAGATAAGTTTCTCAACCACTTTTACAAATTCCGAAGCTTCTCTGTACAAATCATTTATCTCTTCCAAAGTAAGTTCAAATAAGAAATCATAGTCACTTTTTTCTCTGTTAGAATAAGAAGCATAAATCATCTTGCTGTACTTTGTATCTATTTCACCGCTTGCAATAAATTTTTTGTTGAACCATCCCAACAATTGCTTATGTTTTGAAGTTGAGAAATCATTTTTAATAGCTATAGCCGAGATTATATAAAAGATAGCGTAGTATATCCTGTTTACCGCAAGATTAAGTTTTTTATTATCTAAAAGGAATTGAACTTGTTCGAGAGCTTCTTCGCTTTGTTTTCGTCTTAAATTAACGAGTGTATCTTTCTCTTCGTTCGATAAAGTCATATTGTGATCCCTTCACGTAACGCATTCTGTATGAAGGGTTGTCTTCCCTTTATAGTATCCATTTCTTTTTTGGAGATTAAACTTACGTCTATCCAGATCTCATATTTGATGTTTAAACTGCTGCACACTTCGTATATCTTATCTTTTTTTTGTGTGTCGGGATATGAGTCAAGAATAATCAGGATATCAATGTCGGAGTTCTCATCATACTTACCACGGGCGTATGAACCATAGAGAATAACTTTGAAATTTTCTCCCGGCAGTTTCTCTTTAATATTTTCTTTTAATTCTTTTATGATCTCCTGCAGGTTCATAATATTTCTTGATATTTTATCGACAATATTTACACTTACTAAAATAACCTACGAAGAATTCTCTGTAAACACAATTAGAGATTTCGGATTTCGCTCGTCTCGGTAGGACGAAGTCCTAACGGAGAATTGTGATTTCGCCTGCCTGCCGGTCGTCAGACTCCGGCGAGTCTGCTTCGTCAGAACTCCGTTCTGCCGGAACGAGCGAACTCGACAAGCAGGCAGGGATTTTAAAAAAATGTCATCTTTCTGTTTGCGTAAATTCAGTTAATTACTTTTTCGACTTATCTTTTCGTGAAGTGATCAGTTCTGGAAATAACTTTTCAAACTTTTCCAGTTTCGGCGCAATTACAAATGAGCAATAACCCTGGCTTGGATTATTGTTGTAGTAATTCTGATGGTAATCTTCTGCCCTGTAAAAATTCCTGAGCGGTGAAATTTCTGTTACAACAGGATTTTTATATAATTTTTCCTCGTTGATTTTTTTCTTGAAATGTTCTGCAAGCTCTTTTTGTTTTTCATTGTGATAAAAAATAACTGAGCGATATTGCGTCCCGACATCAGCGCCCTGCCTGTTCATAGTTGTAGGATCGTGAGTTCTGAAAAAGACTATCAGCAGTTCTTCAAAGCTGATCTCATTCGGATCATAAACAATCTGACTGACTTCTGCGTGACCTGTTTTTCCCGTACACACTTCTTCATAAGTTGGATTTTGGACATTGCCGCCGGAATATCCTGACGTTACTGATTTTACTCCTTTCAATCTCTGGAAAATTGCTTCGGTGCACCAGAAACATCCTTCGCCGAAAGTTGCGGTATCAAGTTTTGCAGTTTGATCGCTCATTTTTCTTTTCCCGTTATGTTTGGTTATTAAGTTGTGCTGCTGGCAAACTGCTGCCTCTGTCAGCAGCGCTGCTAAAAACATGCTTAAAATAATTTGTTTCATTTTCATTTCATCCTTTCATTCAGAATTGATCGCTTCGCGAAAACTAAAGATAGTAAATCTTTGCCCAAAATTATACGTAGAAATAGTGAATAAAGTTCAGTTTATCTCAAACGAAAGTGAAAGAGTCACATTTCTCGGAAGACCGGGTTCAATGTAAACCGGGCTTCCGCCAACAATGTCCGGATTGATAAATGCTGAACCTATATATTTTTTATCAGCAATATTATTGACAGAAATAAAACCGCGCATATTCAGATGGTCGCTTAATTTTATCGCCTTATTGAAACCCAGTGCAGCGTTGAAAATATTGAATGAAGGGACTTCAATTTTATTTGCATCGTCAACAAAATAACTGCCGATACCATTTGCTGAAAAACTCAGAAAGATGCCGCTGAATAAATCCGGCGCAAATGTTATTCCTAAATTGTAAAACATATCCGGGACACCCGCAGCTTTGTTGTTTGAGTAGTCAGCAAATTTTCCCGGGACACCGTAGTGCGCTGAATCAACTTTATACTCATCATATTTATTCTGAGATAATGTGAGCGCAGCATCGAAAGAAATTCCGTGCTGAAGCTGAAAAGTTGTGCTGAGCTCCAGACCCACCCTGTGTGACTTGCCGGCAGTGAAATAAAACCTTCCGCCCCGGTAAGGGATTATATCATTTTTAATGGCGACGTAGTAAAGAGCAAGCTCATAGTTAATGAATCTTAAAATATTATTTTGGCTGAACGAAATAATTTGCTTCGTTCCTAATTCAAATGTTGTGGAGAGAATTGGTTCGAGCAATGGATTTAGAAGATAAACAGTGTCCTGCCCGTAAGTTCCTGCCGGATCTGTTTCATTGCCTGCCGGCACTTCAACACCGCCCCCGAGGTTTGCATAAATACTATGAACCGGTGTAAAACGGTAACTGATCCCTGCTTTAGGCGTAAACCTTGTAAATGATTTTTGCTGAAGCCCCAGCTGCGGTGTCAGAAAATCTTCTGAATAATAAGTTATATCATCATACCTTCCACCAAAGATCACACTGATTTTTTCGTTGAAATTAATTTCGTTTTGTACAAAAGCTCCGAAATTATTTGCACCTTCCCGTTTATTATTTTTCAAAATATTTCCCCTTCCGTTTGCTGCCGAGAGAGAATAAAAAAGAATTGAGCCATCCTGGTAAGCTTCATCTATACCTGCTGTAAAAATGTTTTTTAAATCACTGCTGAAAGAAGAAGAGTTTTTATAGATTAAATTTCCGCCGAAGTGATATCTTGTAAAATCTCTGAACGTTCCCCGCTCAGACCTCTGAAGGTATTTTGGATTTAAATAAACCATTCCCGATAAATCATTTTTATTGTTAATGCTGTGTGACAAAGTCACGCCAATTCTACCAAGCCTGTTAAATCTTCTTTCATTCCTTGCCGCGTACACAGTATTTGATTGTGACGGATCGGAATTATATTGTGACTGTGTTAAGGGACCGGGAATATGAAAAACATTTATCGCACCTATAATAAAAACGCCGAGCCTGGTATTGATACCTGTATTAGAAAGTATTCCGAGGTTAACGAGAGAACGGGAACTCCCCGAATGTTTTCTCCATCCGTCAAAAGTATCGTTTGAGAAATTCAGATATATTTTTCCGCCGCCTAACCTTGTACCAAGATTAGTGGAATATCTTTTGTAACCAAAGCTTCCGTATTGTCCTGTCAAATTGATAAATGGTTCTTCAAAAAAAGGGACGGTGGATAAATTAATAATTCCCCCGCCCGCATTACCCCAAAGTGCCGAAGCATTTGAGCGGATAACTTCTATATAAGATGCGTTTGACGGATCGAAAAGATCGAACGAGGTTCTTCCGTCTGGTTCCGTCTCCGGGATTCCGTCTATCATTATTCGTATACCTCTCGAAGTGCCTGAGTTAGACCTGTCGCCCGATCCGCGGGCGCCGAATCCTCTTATCACTATTCTGATATCCTGGTTTCCAGCGCGCGACTGTGCGAGCACACCAGGAATGTTGTTCAACGCCTGGTCAATGCTGTAACTTCGGATCAGCTCAAGTTTTTTTTCAGTGATGATCGAAACAGCATACGGCACTTCCATAATTTTTTCAGGATACCTTGTCGCGCTTATAGTGATCTGCGGCAGTTGATAATGCAGGGTGTCACCATTTTCCTCCTGTGCTGATAAAATAAATGGAATTAAAGTTACCATGGTAACTAATAAAAGAAAACTTTTCATAAACCTTCCTCGGATTAATTTCAGTTTTAAAAAACTCAGTCAGCATATGATCATATTATGCTTAACATTTATATTTTGACAGTATGTTGTTTATGAAATTTGGAGATTAGGAGGAGGCGTGGGAATATTTTTAAATCCTTGTGGGTAAAACTTACTATCAGAAAGATCATTAAAAATTTCACTTCTTTGATAAATATAAGCCGATGAACAAAGCAGTAAAGATTCTGAGATAATATTTTTTGTTAATTTTTCTTGCGTTGATTTTTTATCGGGGACGCTGTTGTTTTCTTTAGTGCTGGTGTTAAATGCAAGGTTTAATCTGTCTTCATCTTTATCCGGCAGGCAGTAGAAATATGTACTGTCATTTTTATTGACTCTACTAACAACGTCAAACATTTCTCCCTTGTATGAAAACTCTTTCCCGCTGAGGAATATTAAATCAGGAATTTCTTTTTTCATCTCCGCGTTTGCAAAAACAAACAGCACATATTTTGAAGAATGTGTACCGGAATTTATTTTTTCCTTTGCATTATTCTTTAATGAATACTTAAAAGCCTCGTATAGCAGCAGATGTCCGCATACATTAAAGACAAAAGAAAAAATTAAAAATATGGAGAAAAGTTTTTTCAACCGTTGTCTGCTTAAATAAATAATTATAGAGTAAATATAATTATTTTGAAATTAAGAGAGCGTTTCATTTTAGCCGGAATTTTTTGATGAGTTTGAGTTATCAGCATCTGAACTTTTCAGCCTGCCTGCTTTACGTACGGCATCCTTAAGCAGAAACTCGATCTGTGCATTAATGCTTCGCAATTCATCAGCCG
>JAKAGZ010000023.1 GCA_021815365.1 Bacteroidota bacterium | reverse complement strand
AGAGAGATTCTGCGGGAGGATTTTTATCCGATCTCGATCCGATGTTTGAAGACGCTGCAAGAGTTATTGTCCGGCACCAGCAAGGTTCAGTTTCACTTCTGCAGAGAAGATTGAAGCTGGGTTATTCGAGAGCGGCGAGAATTGTAGATCAGTTGGAGGAAGCCGGGATCGTTGGTCCGAACGATGGAAGCAAAGCACGCGCTGTGCTGGTTGATAATGAAGAACAGTTAGAAACTATAATTCGTTCGTTATAGATTTCCTTTCAAAACATTAGCAATGAAAAACCATTTAAAATATTTTTTAATCATTTTATTTTCTGTTTCGTCTGTTACAGCACAGAGCAGCGGGCTGTTAAAGAGTCTGCAGGATAAGTTTGACGCTCTAAAAGATTTTTCTGCTGATTTTATTCAGCTTAACAACGGCAAAGAAAATCTCAGGGGAAAATTCTTTTTTAAGAAAGAAAACAAGCTGAAGCTGGAACTTAAAAATTTAATTATTGTTTCAGACGGTAAGACAAACTGGAACTACAACAAAAAGCAGAAAAAAGTTATCATCAGCAATTATGATGAAAATGATCCGTCAGTTCTTTCGCTGAAAAGAATTATTTTCGATTACCCGTCAAAGTGTTTTGTTACTGAGTCAGTTGAGGCGGGGCAGAATACACTCACTTTAAAGCCTGAACCGGACTCAGGCATAAATGCTGACTTGATAAAAATATGGATCAACAAAGAAAATCTTATTGAGAAAGTTTCTATAAAAGAACCGGGGGGAAATGTTATCGAAGTTAAATTTACGGATTATAAAATAAACACAGGCTTGGCTGACTCTAAATTTCTATTTACTCCACCTGAAGGAACGAAAACAGTTGACCTCAGATAAGACAGGGATACATCATAAATATAAGAAAGCAATAAAATATATCATCTCAATTTTATTGAGCGTGGTATTTCTTTATTTCGCATTTAAGAATGTGGATGTTAAAGATGTATTCAATTATATCTCCAATGCTTCTCCTTTGTGGATTGTCATTTTTGTTGTTGTAAACCTTTTCGCTCATTTTGTACGGGCTGTGAGGTGGAAGGTAATATTGCATTCAGTTAAAGCGGATACATCAATTAAAAATCTTTTTGGTGCGATAATGGTAGGCTACGGTGTTAACTGCGTTGTGCCAAGGCTTGGCGAAGTTTCACGTGCAGTTATTCTCGGTAAGTGGGAGAACCTCTCGCGTTCTTCTATGCTTGGCGCTGTAATTGTTGAAAGAGTCATAGACATTATTTTTCTCGCTTTGGCTGTTGTTGCTTCAGCAATTCTGTGGTCAGAGAACCTGTATGATAAATTTCCCTGGCTGAAAGCCACAGTTTACCTGAGCTTTGTTTTAATGGCTTTTGTTATTGTATTCTTTTATATGATGATAAAGTTCAGAGAAAAATTTTATGGTGTGATAATAAATCTGATAGGAAAAATTTCCGGGAATATAGCCCACAAAGCCGCGCATATTTTTGAAATGCTCACTCTCGGGTTTGGCAGTTTGAAGGGTAAAAAAAATTATTTGTTCACTATTGTATTAAGCGTTGCGATCATGCTGCTCTATGCACTGAATTCGTATGTAGGGTTTTACTCAATTGGGTTAGAAAATATTAAGCCGGTCAGCTTTGAAATGGGGTGGATAGTAATGAGCATCAGTGCGATTGGAGTTGTTATACCAACGCCGGGAGGCACAGGTTCTTACCATGTTCTGGCAACATCGGCGCTTGTTGTGCTTTTCGGGTTCAATCATGATATAAGTCTTGCTTATGCAGTTTTAACACACGGCGTTTCGTATTTGTTATTCATTTTTAGCTCACTGCTTGTCTATTTTGTTATTGATAAACAGCACGACAACTTCTTCAAAGTGGCAGAAAACGAATTGGATGAAATATGAGATCTTCAGCACTTCTTGCTTTTCTTGTTTTAATAATTTCAACATCGTATTCACAAATAAAACTCAGAGGAGGAATGGGTGTTGATTATGTAAGCACTCCCTCACTCTACGATTACTTTAATCAGAATTTTGGACAGCCAAATTCCCAGGTTGGAAGTTTTGCTGCTGCTGTAAATTTTTCATTTGAGGCTGATTATGAAGCAGCAGCCAGATATGAAATCGGGCTGGACTTTGCTTACAGATTATATTCTTACAATAACACTAATGATCTCGGGAAATATAACCTTGGCTATCACAACCTGATGCCCACCGTTGTGAATTATTACGTTATAAATGGTGAAGGATATCAATTTAAGTTTGGAGGAGGCGCAGGCTTAAGATTATTAACTGCAGATGAAACCCTGCCTGGTTCTCCATCAACACAAACTTACACATCAACGGGAATAGGTTTTTTGCTGCGAGCTGCGGGAAATACAAAAATAAGCAGAAGCTTTTATGCTAATATTCTGGTTGATATCAGATACGATCTTAACAGCGAACCCAAAAACAACGGAAAATCTCTTTATAATCCGGCAATGAAAAACAATGTAAACTTTAATTCACTTTCAGCAGGCGTTGGGTTAGGGATAACTTATTATTTATAGGAGGTAACATGGATCTTTTACAGGCAATAATTCTTGGCATTATACAGGGACTTACAGAATTTTTGCCGATCAGCAGCACGGCGCATTTAACAGTTGCAGGCAGACTAATGAATCTTATCTCAACTCAGCACCCAGAACACTGGACGGCTTTTATTGCAGTTATCCAGTTAGGAACTTTAGCTGCAGTTTTGGTTTATTTTTGGAAAGATATTATTAATATTCTTGAAGATTTTTTCAGAGATAATTTAATTTCAAGAGTTAAATTCGCAAACCAATCTGAAAATTCCAGGATGGGTTGGTTAATAATCATAGGAAGTATTCCGGTTGCGATTATTGGCTTATCTTTGAAGCACATTATTGAAGGACCGTTGACAAAAAATCTTTATGTAATTTCAGGCAGCCTCATTCTATTGGCTGTTATTCTTGCGTTTGCTGAAAAGAGAGCAGGGTTTAAAAAGGAAATGAAAGACATTACAATGAAGGACTCTTTTATTATCGGCATAGCGCAGTCTCTTGCGCTTATTCCGGGTTCGTCGCGTTCCGGCACAACAATTACCGGCGGTTTATTCCTCGGACTGACGAGGGGAGCCGCTGCGAGGTTTTCCTTCCTGCTGAGTATCCCCGCAGTTTTTGCAAGCGGAATGCTTGAGCTTTATGAATCGCTGCAATACATTCACGGCGAAATGATCCTTAATCTAATTGTCTCTACTATTGCAGCCGCTATTTTTGGTTATCTCTCAATAGATTTTCTTTTAAAATACCTTAAAAAAAATTCAACTTATCTTTTCATTTATTACAGAATAGCTGCGGGGGTAATTATTTTAACATTATTATTGACTAAAGTAATCTAATTCTAATCTTCGGAGGACGTATGAAAAATTTATTTTTTTCTTTTTTACTGTTCGTTCTTTTTGTTGGATGTAAAAGTTCTGACTCAACAGATAAGACCGGCGGTGCAACTAATAATCAATCTAATATCACTAAAACGGAGAATACCGCAATGCCCGATTCAAACACCGCCCCAAAAGGAACGGAAATAGGTGTGATAAAAACCAACATGGGAACTATAGAAGTAAAATTCTTTTTCAAAGAAGCTCCCAAAGCCGTAGAAAATTTTATAGGACTTGCAAGAAAAGGTTATTACGATGGCGTAACATTTCACAGGGTGATAGATGACTTTATGATACAGGGCGGAGATCCGACTGGAACAGGCAGCGGAGGAGAAAGCATCTGGGGCGAACCTTTTGAGGATGAGTTCAGTCCTGGTTTGAAATTCGATAAGCCAGGTATACTTGCAATGGCAAATGCCGGGCCCAACACAAATGGCAGTCAGTTCTTCATTACTCTTGTACCAACCCCGTGGCTGAATCATCACCATACAATTTTCGGAGAAGTTATTAAAGGGATGGACGTTGTGAAAGCAATTGGAAAAGTACAGACTTCAAAACCTTACGATAAGCCTGTTAAAGACGTTGTGATGGAGAAAGTAACAATTGAAGAACGCACAAAATAATTTTTCAGTACACTTTTTACCATCGTCCTTTTTGTTAAATGATATAAAAATAATAGAGCATAAATGGCGAAGAGCAAAATTAATTTTCCATCTGTTTCAGAAGCTGTGAAGAATTTAAAACGGGGAAATCTTCAGCCGGTTTATTATTTCTTCGGAGAAGATTCTTTCAGCATTGATACTTCTGTAAATGCTGTCAGTGAAGCAGTAAAGCCGCACATTGCTTCCGAATTCGACAGGGAAGTTTTTTATACTGAAGAAAAATCGCTTGAAGAGATCCTTGCTTTTGCTTCAGCTTTCCCTTTCGGATCAGGCAAAAAATTTATTCTTGTAAAAGAATTTGAAAAGGTAAGAGATAAAAAAAATCTGCTTCCGTATGCTGAAGCTCCTGCTGATTTCACAGTGCTTTTAATTATTCATAACGGTTCGATTCAGAACCCCGACACAGAGCTTTACAGAACACTGCGCGAAAAAAATTTTATTTTCGAGGCTAAAGAATTGAAGGGGAACAATCTTATAAACTGGCTTATTGACTACTGCGAAGAAAATAAAAAATCTCTGAAGTTCGAAAATGCGCAGGCCATTGTAGATATTGTGGGAGAGAACAGGAGTATGCTCGAAGCACAGCTTGATAAGATCTTTACTTATGTGGGAGATAAAACCGAGATTTCCCTTGAGGATATAAGAGCACTTTCTTCATCTTTGAAAGAATATTCTATCTTTGATCTCCAGGAAGCAATTGCGAAAAAAGATAAGCCGCTCGCAATGAAGATGGCTTATAATCTTCTTGAAAAAGGACAGGAGCCAACATTCATAATCCATATGCTTACAAGATATTTTACAGGACTTTCACGCGTCAATGAAATGACCGAGCAGAAAATAAATGATTACGCTGCAGCAAGAATAGTCGGGACACACCCCTTTTATTATAAAAACTATAAGCAGGCAAGAAAAATATACAGCGACAGCGACCTGTTTCAGGCAAGCCAGGCTTTACTTAAAGCCGACTTCGCCGTAAAAACCACAACTGCTGATAGTAAAGCTGTAATATCCATCCTGATCTCCGAAATGTTCAACTAATTTTATGGGGGTCAACGGCTAGAATTCTCTGCATTTTATTATTTTGCGATAGTGTTTAAGGGAACTTTCGGAATTTGTTTAAAATTCTGTAATTTATTGTCTAATTCTGGAAACATTTCAATTACAAAAAAGTACAATAACGTTGACTGATAGAAATTTAAATGAGCTGACTGACGAGGAATTGATCCTTGAATTTCAGAAAAATGATACAGAACGGGCTTTTGAGATTTTGGTGCAGAGATATAAAAATCCTCTTACTAATTTTGTCTTCAGATATCTCGGTGATTATGAATCCTGCATTGATGTTGTCCAGGAAACGATGATAAAAGTTTACCGTTATAAAGATACGTATCAATCTATTGCAAAATTTTCAACTTGGATCTATACGATCGCGGGTAATCTTGCAAAGACAGAATTGCAAAGAAGAAAACGAAGGACAATTCTGTCTATAAATGCTTTTGGAAAAGATAACGATGAGACCTACGAAATTCCCGATGAAGATTATAGACCGGATAAAATTACAGACAGCGGGATAAAAGATGAAATTATCCAGAAAGCATTTATGAAAGTTTCAGACGCATACAGACAGGCAGTTATTCTGAGAGATATACAGGAATTATCGTACGAAGAAATAGCAGATATAATGGGCATAACAGTTGGAACGGTTAAATCAAGAATCAACAGGGGCAGGGCTCAACTGCAGAAATTGTTAAAGGGTATATATAATGAGTAAGGGCAGAATTATGAATAATACTGACGAAAACCCACAGTACAAAGATATTATCAAAATCCTCGGCGGGCTTCAAAAAGTAAAAGCTCCGGCTAATTTTGAAGCGAACCTGATGAGGAGAATACATTCAGATAAATTTGAAAAGAAGAAACCTGTTTTGGGAGGCTTCTTTTTCCCGTCGTGGTTTATTCCTTCAGCGGCAGTTGCTGCTGCGGCAGTAATAATTTTATTTGTAGTTAATATTAATTCTGGTCCCGAAGAAAATCCATTGTTAGTACCTCCGCGCATACGCGAAAACGTTTCTGCATCCACAGATATTCCTTTAACAGATAACAAATCTTTTGTGAAAAAGCCTGAAGAAAAAAGAAAGAAAGAAATTAAACGTCAGCCGCCCGCAGTTTTTGAACAAAGCGCTCCTTCGATGGCAGAGAGCCAGGCTGGCACAAGCGATTCGGGAGTTTCAAATTTAGGTATCACCATAACCGGCGGAGATAACCAGAGCACACTCCCCGGAAATCAGTCCGTTGTTTCTTTTTCAAACGGTTACCAGATCAACAAAAATGGATTGAATTACAGGCAGAGAAATTTAACACAAGCCGAAAAAATGCAGCTTGAATTCCTGAAGAAAAAGATGCAGGAATTTTTCAGAGAGCCGCAAAAGTAATTTTTGTATTTATAGCCCGCCTTCCCTATATTTGAAGGCACTTTTGTAAAAAATATTAATCAGGAAAAGCACGATGAAAAAAGGAATTCATCCGGATTACAGACCAGTCGTTTTCCAGGACGGCTCCTGTGATTTTGCGATTTTGACACGCTCAACGATTAAAACCCAGGATACTATTACCTGGCATGACGGTAATACTTATCCGCTCGTAAAACTTGAAATTTCGAGCGGCTCACATCCGTTCTTCACCGGCAAGCAGAAACTTTTGGATACAGCCGGACGCGTAGAGAAATTCAATAAAAAGTATGCAAAGAAAAAATAACTAAAAATTTGTCTGCATATTTACAAAGCTTAAAGCCAGAGTTCTTCTGGCTTTTTTGTTTGATGAAACAGTGATAAACCATCTGTCATAAATGCCTTGTCTATTAGATGAAACTTATAGAAATTTATAACCACTTTAGCCGTCTATGAGTTAAACAATAAGAATTTCAATAAAGAATTTTATGAGCAAAAAAAATAAAAAAGTAATTATATACGCTATCTTTGCAGTTGTTCTTCTTCTTTTGATTTTACCTAAAATATTTTCTTCCGAAGCAGGCAAACAGGAAAACAGTATGAATAAGATGACCGGTCCCGTTCCTGTACAAATAAGTGTGATAAAGCCTCAAAAGCTCGATAATAAAGTTTTAACCACAGGTACTATTCTGGCTAATGAAGAGGTTAATCTTAAAAGCGAAACTTCAGGTAAAGTGGTTAAAATTTTATTCAAAGAAGGAAGCCGCGTTAAGAAAGGTGACTTGCTTGTAAAAATAAACGATGCAGAGCTGCAGGCTCTGTTACTCAGAGCAAAATCTGCTCTTAAGCTTGCCGTTGAAAATGAAGCTCGTCAGAAAAAGCTATTACAAACTGGCGGAGTAAGCCAGCAGGTATACGACGCTTCTGTTAATGAACTGAATGCAAGGAAAGCAGACGTTGCACTTTATAACGCACAGATAGAAAAGACAGAAATCCGCGCTCCGTTTGACGGCATCGTTGGTTTGAGGAAGATAAGCGAAGGTGCTTATGTTACTACTTCTACTGATATTGCAAGCATGCAGGAAATTGATCCGATAAAAATTGATTTTTCTATTCCTGAAAAGTATGCATCGTTTGTAAACATCAACGACAAAATTTCTTTTACAATTCCCGGTAACACAAAAATTTATACAGGTCGTGTTTATGCGATTGAACCAAAGATAGACGAAGCTACAAGAACTCTTCATTTAAGAGCGCTTTGTCCGAATGCAAGTAAAGAGATTCATCCGGGCTCCTTTGCGGATGTTACATTAATACTAAAAGAAATTACAAACGCATTGATGGTGCCAACGCAGGCAATCATTCCTATTCTCAAAGGACAGAAAGTTTATCTTTACAAGAACGGCAGGGTTGTTGAGTCTGTTGTTCAAACCGGCATACGTACCGACACAATGGTTCAGATTACCGATGGTGTTTCACCTATGGATACTGTGATCACTACAGGAATTCTCCAGATAGCACCGGGTATGCCCGTGACTATTTCAGGTACTAACTAAAAAAATTATTTTATGAGCCTTTCATCAATAAGTATAAGAAGACCCGTACTGGCTATTGTAATGTCTGTAGCCATTGTAATATTCGGAGTTATCGGCTATACATTTTTAGGCGTAAGGGAATATCCCGCAGTGGACCCGCCAGTAATTACAGTAAGTACTAATTATGTCGGTGCAAATGCGGATGTTATCGAATCACAGATCACAGAGCCTCTCGAAGAATCAATTAATGGAATTGCCGGAATCAAATCACTTACTTCAGTCAGCAGAGACGGGCGAAGCACTATAACAGTGGAATTCGGAGTTGACGTTAATCTTGAAACAGCGGCAAATGATGTGAGAGATAAAGTTTCGAGAGCGATAAGCAGCCTGCCTCCCGATGTTGAAAACCCGATAGTATCAAAAGCAGATGCCGATGCCTCGCCTATTGTATTTATGAACCTGCAGAGCGATACGAGAAGTCTCATTCAGCTTTCAGAGCTTGCAAATAATTTGTTCAAAGAAAGATTTCAAACGATCCCGGGCGTCAGCAGTGTTCAGGTATGGGGCGAAAGAAAATATGCGATGAGACTGTGGATGGACCCCGCGAAGCTGGCAGCTTATCATTTAAGCCCGCTCGATGTTAAGACTGCTCTGGCACGCGAGAATATCGAACTCCCTTCAGGAATTATCGAAGGCAATAACACCGAACTTTCTATCAGAACTATTGGCAGGCTTTCAACAGTTGATGAGTTTAACAACCTGATAATTAAAAGCGATGCGAACGGAATTGTCAGGTTCAGGGATATTGGGCACGCAGAATTAGGCGCTGAAAACATTAAAAGTATTTTAAAGCGCGATGGTATCCCGATGGTTGGCGTTGTGCTTATCGCACAGCCCGGCGCAAACAATATCGCTATTACAAACGAGTTCTATAAAAGGTTAAATGATATTAAGAAAACTCTTCCCCCGGATATTAAGGTTGGAATAGGCTTTGATGTTACAAAATATATCAAGGAATCTATATCAGAAGTAGAGCAGACAATTATCGTTGCTTTTATACTTGTTGTATTAATTATTTTCTTCTTTCTCAGAGACTGGAGAACAACAGTTATCCCGGTCATTGCAATTCCTATTTCTCTGATAGGCGCATTTTTTATTATGTACGTTGCTAACTTTTCTATAAATGTTTTAACACTGCTTGGGATTGTGCTGGCGATAGGAATTGTCGTTGATGATGCTATCGTTGTACTTGAAAATATCTATACGAAAATCGAAGGCGGGATGATGCCTACTGCTGCTGCAGCGAAAGGATCTGCAGAAATTTTCTTTGCAATCATTTCCACAACTGTTGCGCTCGCTTCAGTATTTTTACCAGTGATATTTTTACAGGGATTGACGGGCAGGCTTTTCAGAGAATTTGGAATTGTAATTGCAGGTTCGGTAATTATATCGGCATTCGTTGCATTAACGCTTACGCCGATGCTTGGCACAAAAATCCTGAAAGCTCGTGATAAAGAAAAACATAACTGGTTCTATATAAAGACAGAGCCATTCTTTGTAAAGATGAATTCGTATTACAAAAGCTCTCTCACTAACTTTATGAATAAAAGATGGTGGGCATTTATAATTATGGGCGGGGCGGCTTTGCTGATTTATATTTTATTTGTTAACACTCCTGCAGAACTAGCTCCCCTTGAAGACAGAAGCAGCCTTCGTTTGATTTCAACAGCGCCTGAAGGAGCGTCTTTCGAGTATATGGATAATTTTATGGATCATATTATTAATATGATTAAAAAAGATGTTCCTGAAAGAGAAGGTATTATCTCAGTTACCTCACCGGGCTTCGGTGCATCAGGCTCGACTAATTCCGGGTTCGTTTACCTGATACTTACAGACCCCGACCAGCGCCACAGGTCACAGCAGCAAATTGCAAACCAGTTAACATCAGAAGTTAATCAGCTTACAGGTGCAAGAACGTATGTGGTTCAGCAGCAGACAATCGGAGGCAGAAGAGGCGGGCTGCCGGTTCAGTATGTTTTGCAGGCACCCGATTTTGAAAAGCTGCGCGAGTATCTTCCAAAGTTTGTTAGCGCAGTACAGAAGGACCCAACATTTACAGTAGTTGATGTTAATTTAAAATTCAATAAACCGGAAATAAGAGTTAACATAGACAGGCAGCGTGCAAAAGAGCTCGGCATTTCGGTTGCAGACATTGCACAGACAATTCAGTCGGCATTTTCAGGACAGAGGTTTGGCTATTTCATAAGGAATGGCAAACAGTACCAGGTGATTGGTCAGGTTGACAGGCAGAACAGGGATGCGCCAATTGATCTGAAATCACTTTATGTTAAAAGCAGTGACGGCAGACTTATCCAGCTTGATAATGTAATCCGTATGACTGAGCAGAGCACCCCGCCGCAGTTATACAGGTTCAACCGTTATGTCTCAGCCACCGTAAGCGCAGGGCTGGCACCTGGAAAAACAATAGGCGACGGAATTAAAGAGATGGATAAAATCAAAGCTAAAGTCCTTGACGATACTTTCTCAACTGCTCTAGACGGAGCTTCAAAAGATTATGCTGAAAGTTCATCGAGTCTTTTGTTTGCTTTCATTCTTGCAATAGGATTAATTTATCTCGTTCTCGCAGCACAGTTTGAAAGCTTCAGAGATCCTTTCATTATTTTATTTACTGTTCCGCTTGCGATTGCAGGAGCGTTGATTTCATTGTGGTATTTTAATCAGACCCTTAACATTTTCAGCGAGATCGGAATAATAATGCTGATCGGGCTTGTTACAAAAAACGGGATACTGATTGTTGAGTTTGCTAATCAGCGTAAAGCTGCCGGCTTAACAAAGATGGAAGCGATCGTGGATGCAGCAGCAGCAAGACTGAGACCAATCCTGATGACGAGCCTATCAACTGTTCTTGGAATTTTGCCGATCGCACTGGCACTCGGTGCAGGTTCAGAAAGCAGGGTCTCAATGGGTATTGCTGTTATAGGAGGGTTAATATTTTCAAGCGGTTTAACCTTGTATGTTATACCGGCAATTTATTCTTACTTCTCAAGAGCAACTGCAACAGTTTCCAATGTGACAGAAGAATCGCTGCAACTGCAGGAAGAATTTCAAAAATAATTGAACCAGGAACAGGGAATTATGAAAAGGAAATTTATATTTTTTTTTATCAGCACATTTGCAGTTTTTTTTACACAGGTTTACCCGCAGCAGGTTCTCACACCTGAAGATGCAGTGAGAATTGCTCTGCAGAATAATTACTCAATAAAAATTGCTAAAAACTCGAAAGACATATCCGATAATAATTCAACTATCGGTAATGCAGGCTTTCTCCCCTCATTAGATGCTTCAGGCTCAGCTTCAAAATCTGTAAACAATATACGGCAGGAATATTCAAACGGAGGTTCGGTTGACAAAACCGGGGCTGGTTCGAGAAATTACAACGCAGGTATCACATTAAGCTGGACCGTATTTGACGGACTGAAAATGTTCGCCTCCCTTGAACAGTTAAAAGAAATAAAAAAAGCCGGAGAAGTAAATTATAAATTAGCGGTTGAACAAAATATTTCCGATGTACTCACAACTTATTATGATGTCGTCAGGCAGGAACAGGTGCTGGCGGTTATAAAACGTACCGTAGCGATTTCGGAAGAAAGATTAAAAATTACTGAAGCAGAAAAGGAAGTCGGCGCTGCATCAAGATTTGATCTTCTTCGTGCGCAGGTAGATCTCAACCAGGATAAATCTGCATTAATGAACCAGGAGCTTACTCTCCAGCAGTCTAAAACAAAATTAAACCGGCTTCTTGGTCGTAATGTTGATACAGGTTTTGATGTTGTAGATACGATCGCCGTGCGGCACGATCTTGCTTATGATGATCTTTTATCGGATGCAATGCGAAAGAACAGTGAGCTCCTTTTAGCACAGCAAAATAAAAATATTGCAGATGCGCAGCTCAGTCTTGAACGCGGTGATCTGCTGCCTAAAATTTCTCTGAACCTGGGTTATAATTTTTCACGTTCAGAATCTGATGCGGGATTTTTTAAATCAAGCAGAACAATGGGATTGACTTATGGAGTTTCTGCTTCATTAAATCTTTTTAATGGTTTAAACACAAGAAGAAGAATTGAAAATGCACAGGTGTCAATTGAAAGCAACGAGTTCGCTTACAAACAGACCGAGGATCTTATAAAAGCATCCCTGTTGAATGCTTATCACAAATACAGCAACAGCCTGCAGAGAGTGAAACTTGAAACAGACAATTATAAAGCTACCGAAGAAAATGTCAGCATTGCTCTTGAGCAGCTTAAAGCAGGAAGCATTACTCCTCTTGATTTCAGAGTGGTTCAGCAAAACCTGATGGATGCAAAGAGCAGGCTTCTATCCGCCGAGTATGATGCAAAATCTTCTGAGACAGATTTGCTGAGAATAAGCGGGTTACTTTTAAAAGCTGATAATAAAAATTAACTGTAATTTCCCGTCCTTAAAAAGGTAGTCCTTTTTAAGGATTTATTATCTAAATGTCTTCAAAGACAAAAGGTATGTCTTATAACAGCGTCAAGAAAAAGTGCTTGACTTTTGTACGCCGGTTAGCTATACTTTTATAGTAAAAAACAGATACAAAATTTTTATCTCATTTAGCTTAACGGGGTAGGCAATGGTGAGTGAAAAAATCCCAATTCTCAATCGTACGCTTAAACTAAAGCGAGCGAAGAGTTGGGATTTTTTGTTTGTAAGTCTTTTCCGTTTAGTTTATCTAATTATTAGTAGTCAGCAGAATGGTATAATATCAAAAAAAATAATAATCTGTTTAATATTTTTATTAAGTTCTTTTCTGTCAAACGCTCAACTACGTTCCGATTTTTTCTTATCTACTGGCTTTGGTCCAGCAGCAATGAAAACTGATGTTAAAGGCAATGTTCATATTATTTGGGCAGATGGTGATAATCGTACAATCTATTATCAGCTATTTGATTCGTTAATGAATCCTCAAAAAGAAAAAATAAGAATATCTTCAAAACCAAACGCTTTGCCTGGATATCCAAGGCTTACGGTTAACGATAAATATGTAATAGCAGTGTGGGATGCTATGCTGTACAGTATTTCACGATGGGGAGTTTTTGGAAGAATACTTAAAATAGATGGTGATACACTTTCTTCAGAACTTCGCATAGATTATCAAGATTCTTCAATTTCATTAGAAAGAAATCCCGATGTCATTAGTTTTAATGATACTACTTATTTGGTAACTTGGTTTGGAAATGCAAATCGAGGAGAGGTATATACCTTGGTAGGTAGAGTGGGGAATATTTTTTCTGGACCTTTGAATAAAGAAATTTATATGAGTGAGGATATACCTTCTTTTGGGGGTGGCGGAGGAAGGACAATAAATGGTAAAAGATATAATGACTTTTTTTGCTTGTTTGGTGGAATTTTCGATCAGGATACTTCTTCTATTAAAAGAATCTATTATAGGATTTTTAATTTAGATGGTACTCCTAAAATGCCTTCTACTCTGATGATCAAGGATACAGCAAGCGTTAAAATATGGCAACCGTCCCTATCATATAATCCGTCCGGTAAATACACTATTATTTGGCCAGAGAAAAGAGATAGTGTTTGGAATATTAATATGACAAATTATGACTTAAATGGAAATAGTGATGGAAATATTATTCGGGTTAATTCTGATAGTAATGTGGTAAGTTCTTATCCGTCTGTAGATATTGATTTTAGCTCGAACGGAGAATCAATTATAGTATGGGAAGGAATTGATAATGGTAAAGTAAGAATATATGGACAAAGATTTTCTTCGGATTGTTCAAAGACAGGTAACAACTTTAAAATTTCTACCAGCCCAGTGAATTCCGACCATTATTGGCCTATAGTTCAATTGCATAATAACAAAATTATAACTTTATGGTATACCTACATTGATTCTCTCAGAAAAGGTCAGTTATGGTCAAATGTTTTGAATTTTGATAATCCTGTTACATCTGTTTTAGATAATGATAACTTCAAAAATAAAATTTTTGAACTTAAGCAAAATTATCCGAATCCATTCAATCCTACTACTACGATAAAATATGAGATGCCAAAAGCAGCTTATGTGCGGCTTGTAGTTTATGATATGCTTGGCAGAGAAGTTGCGACATTAGTTAATGAATTTAAACCAGGCGGCAGATATAGTGTTACTTTTAATGCAGGTAATTTATCCAGCGGAATTTATATATACCAGTTAAGGTCAGGGAGTTTTATTGCGAATAAAAAATTAGTCCTCCTTCGCTAATCCGGCAACTGCCGGACGGAGGGCAGGTCACCCCTGAGTTGAAACTTCGAAGGTTTATGTTGAGATAATTTACCTGTAAAATATTTTCAGCTTTTAAAGAGTAACCATAAATTTGGTTACTCTTTTTTTGTCAGGTCCCCTAAAGATTATTAACTCAAAAAATGCTAAATTGAAATCCGATTTTATTAAGAGATAGCTATGCAGCTTTGCATTTTCGAGGACAATAATTATATAAATCTTGAGCCGTTAATTTACCCGCGCCCGGTTTACGAGCTTGTTTGCGGAATTTCATCGCTGAGAGAAAAAATATTGCGAAGTTTCCCGAAGCGGAGGTATTCTCTCCATTGCAGGAAGTATTTGGAACCGGTGCTCAGGCGTGAATTTCCCAAAACACCAATAAATGAAACGGCAGAGAATGAATGTCTTTTTATTAACGGAAGAATACTTGCCGGTAAAAATCTTGCAAAATTATTTTCGACAAAAGAGGATAAAGTATTTTTATCTAATCACACTGTTGCTGCAGCAAAGCTTTCGGGCGAACGACTAAAAAAGCTGAGCGGTAATTTGCCGGAAGTTTTCAGTATAGATGATTTTCCCGGTCTGCCGTCACAGGAAGTTGAAGTTACTTTTGTTAATTATATCTGGGACCTGATAAATAATAATGGAGAGGAGATAAAAAGAGATTTTGAATTTTTAACAAAAGAGAAAAGGAGCCGTTATACGAAAGCTAAAAGAAAAATTCACGAAGGCGTTCATTTTATAAATAAGAAACAGATCTTTATTGCCGGCGGAGTTGAAATAAAACCCGGCTGTGTTCTGGATGCTTCCAAAGGACCGATTTATATTGACAGTGATGTTTTGATTTATCCCAACGCAGTAATTGAAGGACCTGCTTATATTGGCGAGAGAACAAAAATAAAAAGCGGTGCTGCGATCTATGAAAATGTGAGTATCGGGAAAGTCTGCAAGGTCGGTGGAGAAGTTGAAGACACAGTAATGATGCCTTACAGCAATAAACAGCACGCAGGTTTTATCGGGCATTCGTATCTTGGAAGCTGGATAAATTTAGGCGCCGATACAAACAACAGCGATCTGAAAAATAATTACGGAAAAGTTAAAGTCCGTGTTAACGGAAATGAAGTTGACAGCGGCTCGCAGTTTCTTGGGCTGATAATGGGCGATCATTCAAAAACAGCGATCAATACTATGTTCAATACAGGAACCGTTGTTGGATTTTCCTGTAATGTTTTCGGTGCCGACTTTCCTCCGAAAGAAATCCCTTCCTTTAGCTGGGGAGGTAACGGTGGTATGACCGCTTACAATGTAGAAAAAAGTATCGAGACGGCAAAAAGAGTTTTAAAGCGCAGGGATATTGAAATGACTACCGACGATGAAAACCTGTTCAGAAATATTTTTGAGATCACACAGGAAGCAAGAACTAAGAAAGGACTTTAATGGCAGAAACAATTCAGCTTGAAGAGCATAAGGTAAAAGATCTTTACGAAGGCGTAAGAGGTTTGGCGGTGAGTATCCTCAATAAAGTAGAGAGGACTGATGCTTATCTCGAAAAGCTTCTTGATAATGAAATGAAGAACCCAGAACTGAACGGTTCAGACAAAGCATTGTTGTATGAAATAGTTCACGGTGTTGTGCGCTGGGGCGGACGGCTTGACTGGGTGCTCAATGGTTTTTATAAGGGGCAATTTTCAAAAGCGATCCCAAATCTTAAAAATGGTCTGCGCGTTGCTCTCTACCAGATTTTATTTTTAGACCGGGTTCCCGATTATGCTGCAGTGAACGAGGCGGTTGAGTTCGTAAAAAAATTACAGGGACAGAGACCGGCTGACCTTACCAACGCAATTCTCAGGAATATAATCCGCAGCAAAAATGCGATCAGGTACCCTGACCCTGAAACCGATCTGCCCGGCTATTTAACGGCTTATTATTCACATCCTCTCTGGATGGTAAAAAGATATTTAAATAGATTCGGACGTGAGCAGACCGAAAAATTGCTGGCTGCAAATAACGAAAAACCTTATCTTACTTTGAAGATCAATGCTCTGAAGACAAACCCCGAGGAATTTAAGACTTTGTTGAATTCAGTTAACCTGAAGTTCAACCAGGGTAAATACCTGCCGGAGTTTTTTCAACTGCAGAATTTAACCAACATTACTGCTTGGGAATATTTTATAAAAGGTTATTTTAATATTCAGGATGAAAGCGCTGGGTTAGCCTGCCGGCTTCTCGGCGTCTCTCCGGGGATGAGAGTGCTTGATCTTTGTGCAGCACCCGGAGGGAAAACTGCTTATCTTGCCGGACTTATGCAGAATAAAGGAGAGATTGTTGCTATTGACAAGTTTGAAAGCAGGCTGAAAATCTTCAACAAGAACATTGAAAGACTTGGAGTTTCCTGCGTCAAAACTATTGCAAGCGATGCGATGGATTATAACGATAGTGAACTATTTGACAGAGTTCTTGCAGACGTTCCCTGCTCGGGTACAGGAACGCTTTCTAAAAAACCTGATATTAAATGGAAGCGCGATCTGCTCGATATCAGGAATATGACGGAAATCCAGTTTAATCTTTTGGAAAAAGCTTCCTCGCAGGTTAAAAAAGATGGTGTGCTTGTTTACAGCACTTGCTCAATCGAACCGGAAGAAAATTTTGAGATAGTAGAACGTTTTATTAAAAAACATAATAATTTTATTCTGAAAAATGCTGCTGATGAATTTCCGAAAGAGCTTGTTGATGAAAACGGCTGCATCCAGACTTTGCCGCAAATCCATCAGATGGATGGGGCTTTTGCAGCCAAGCTGGTCAGGGTTGAATAGCTGTGTAAAGGATAAATTTCATTTTCATAGTACAAAGATTTTGAATTTAGTAATTGTGTAATATTTAGTAATCAGAACCCAGGGCTTAGTTAAATGTTAGATAAATTTGCAGATGAACTCAGGCAAGCCAGAGAAAAGAGCGGGCTGTCTCTTCAGCAGATCGCTCAGAAATCCCGCATTGATTTAAAATTTATCCGTGCAATTGACAACGGCGATTTTGCATTTCTGCCTGAGCTTTATGTAAAAGCTTTTATCAAACAGTATGCAAAAATGGTAGGGCTGGATGAACAGCTCACAATAAAAAAATATGAATCAGCAAAAAAAGGAAAACCATTTGACGAACCAGAAGAAAAATCATTGCCTGAAATAAAGAAAAGTAAACCAGAGCAAGGTGAAAATAAAGAGGCAGTTAAACCTGTTCCGGCTAAAGTTGTAAAATCTTTTGAGGAAAGCACGGTTAAAGAAATCGAATCAGAACAGGGGAATTTTTTTGAAAAATTAAAAAGGGATAAAATCCTTCTGAGCGGTGTAATTGCCGGCAGTGCAATTGTTCTTTTCTTAATAATTTATTTTTTGTTCCTGAGATCAAACTCTGAAATTGTTGTTGCAGAAAAGCCGTATGAGGAGATCAGGCAGGAAAATCAGCAGAGATATGTTAAAGAAAAAACGGCGGCAGTTCCTGACAATACCGGCACTGCTTTTAGATCCGATAGTTTATCATTATTAATACGTGCAAGCGATACATCCTGGATCAAAATAGGCATTGATAACGGTGGGGCTGAGGAGTTTAAGCTTTTTCCTCTGTCAAGCAAGGTTGTTAAAGCTGCTTCAGTATTTAACCTGATAGTTGGAAATGCAGGCAGCACGCAATTAAAATTGAACAATAAAGATTTGAATCTTTCGGGGAAGAAGAATGAAGTTAAATATATTTCCATTGATAAGAACGGATTAAAATATTTAGACAATCCTCCAACTTTTGGTCAGAAGTAAATGCCTAAATCTCCCGAAAAAAAAATAGAAGAATTAAGAGAACTGATACGCAGTCACGATTATAAATATTATGTTCTTGCCGAGCCTTCAATCAGCGATAACGAATACGATATGCTGATGAAAGAACTGGAAAAGCTTGAAAATGAAAATCCGGAACTTATTACGCCCGATTCCCCAACGCAGCGTGTTGGCAAAGACCTGACGAAAGAGTTTAAGCCTGTTACTCATCAGGTGCCGATGCTCAGTCTTGCAAATACATATAATGAAGAAGAGCTTTTTGATTTTGACAGGAGAGTCCGCGAAGCTTTGCCATCAGGTGAGAAAGTTGAATATGTTGTCGAGATGAAAATAGACGGGGCTTCTGTCAGTCTTAATTATGTTGACGGCTATTTGAGAACAGCAGCGACGAGAGGTGACGGCACGGTTGGAGAAGAGATCACCACCAATGTAAAAACTATCAGGTCAGTGCCCTTAAAACTGGAAATACCCAAATCCATTCCTTACAAGCTCGATAACATTGAGGTAAGGGGTGAGGTATTTATGAAGATAGAAGATTTTTTGAATCTTAATAAGGAAAGAGAAGCAAGCGGAGAAAAACTTTTTGCGAACCCAAGGAATTCTTCAGCAGGTACGTTGAAAATGCAGGACCCCCAGATAGTAGCAAAGAGACCATTGAATATTTTTGTTTATACTCTTCTTAGCAGGAACGAAGAATTTAAATCACAGTATGAAAATCTTCAGATATTACAAAAGCTTGGATTTAACGTAAACCCCGAACACAAGCTTTGTAAAAATATTCAGGAAGTTCTTGATGAATGTCATAAGCTTGAAGAAAGGAGAAATAGTCTCCCTTATGAAATAGATGGTGCAGTTATAAAAGTAAATTCATTGAAGCAGCAGAAAATTTTAGGAAGCATTGCCAAATCGCCGCGATGGGCAGTTGCATTTAAGTTCAAGGCGAAACAGGCATTCACATTTGTGAAGAAGATAAGCTGGCAGGTCGGCAGAACAGGCGCCATTACACCTGTTGCAGAGTTAGAGCCCGTTTTTCTTGCTGGTTCAACGATCAGCCGCGCCACGCTTCATAATTTTGATGAGATAACGAGGAAAGATATTCGTGAGGGCGATAAAGTTGTAATTGAAAAAGGCGGTGATGTAATTCCCAAAGTTGTCTCTGTAGTTGTTTCGGAAAGAGGGAAGAATATCAAACCGACAAAGCCGCCGGAAAAATGCCCTGTCTGCAAAACTCCTTTGTTTAAGCCCGAAGGCGAGGTTGCATATTACTGTCAGAATACAGAATGCCCTGCACAGGTAAAAGGGAGGATAGAGCATTTTGCCTCGAGGGCAGCAATGGACATTGAAGGATTGGGAGAAGCATTAATAGATCTTTTTGTTGACAAAGGATTTCTGAAATCTTATGACGATATTTACGATCTGAAAGACAAACGGGAAGAACTGATTGCGATTGAAAGGCTTGGAGAGAAGAGTGTTGATAATCTTTTAGCTGCTATTGAGGATAGCAAGAAACAGCCATTTGCGAAAGTCTTATTCGCAATCGGCATCAGGTATGTAGGGGCAGGCGCTGCAAAAAAGCTTGCTGATCATTTCGGTTCGATAGATAAGTTAATGTCTGCAAAGGAAGAAGATATATCAGAAATCCACGAGATTGGTGAAAGTATCAGCAAAAGCGTACGGGGATTTTTTTCAAATAAAACAAATCTGAAAATAATAGAGAAATTAAAAAAGCATGGACTGAATTTTACTTCAGAAAAGAAAAAAATTAAAAGCACATTCTTTACCGGAAAAACTTTTGTGATCACAGGAACGCTTTCAGCTTATTCGAGGGAAGAGGCAGCCGAGGCGGTAACAAGCTTAGGCGGAAAAGTTACTTCGAGCGTGAGCAGTAATACTGATTACCTGATCTGTGGTGAAAATGCCGGTTCAAAACTTGCAAAAGCCGAAAAGCTTGGCGTTAGGGTTTTGAAAGATGAAGAGTTTATGAAATTAATTCAGGAAGAAAGAAAATAAAGAAAAGTCAAACAGGATGATAACTTACTTTCAGAATAAAATAGCCAATTATATCGTCAATAAAAATCTGCGGCACAAAGCAGATCAAAAGCAGTCCTTTTCAGATCTTTTAAAGAGGTCTTTTACATTTTTAGTAGTTATGCCCGAGGAGGAAAAAGATTTTAATAACTGTAAACAAGTTTTGAAATTTCTTGATGAAAACGGAAAGCACATTACAATATTCAGTCTTGATTTCAGAAGGAACCTGGTTCTCCAAAAATACAGACCTGCGACAATAGAATACGGGCTTATAGATTATTCTAAATTCAAGCTTCCTTCAAAAAGATTAATTGACGAACTGACCCGCAAAGAATTTAATGTTGTGATTGATCTTAACAGGAGGGAGAACCTTTTTTGCAGCTATGCTTCGAATCTTGTGAAATCTCCCCTAAGGATAGGTTTCAGGAAAAACAATTCAGACCGTTATTATAATATTCAAATAGCTGACAGTGCAGATAACCCTGAGATTTCATACAGAAATTTCATAAATTGCTTACAAATGTTTTAGGGATAAATATGAATTTCGAAATAAAAAAGGTCGACGACATAACAGTTTTTAAATTGAATGAAAAAAGACTTGATACAAACATATCGGGATTAGTAAAAGGTGAATTCACGCTGCTGCTGAAAGTTGAAGGGGCTGCTAAGTTGGTGGTTGACCTGAGTGAAGTAGAATCGTGCGACAGCTCCGGCTTAAGCTCACTTCTTGTTGCTAACAGGATCCTGAATTCGACAGGCGGCTTTATGAGGATTGCCGCTCCTTCTGAAAAAGTTTACTCGCTAATAAAAATCACGCAGCTCGAGAGAGTCCTCCCCGTCTGCAAAACTGTTGATGAAGCATTTGCAGAATTAAATAAAGAATAGGAAATCTTTTGGAAGGTAGAACGCCGGATTATATAATCATTATTATTTATCTGGCTGGCGTTGCTGTGTTTGGAATCATTTCCGGGGGCAGGCAGAGATCGCTAAAGGATTATTTTGCGGGCTCTAAATCTGTTCCGTGGTGGGCTGTGTGTTTCTCAATAGTAGCCGCAGAGACCAGCGCACTTACTTTTATTTCAGTTCCGGGTTTAGCCTACGCTGCAAATCTTAATTTTCTCCAGGTTGCTGTTGGATATTTTTTAGGGAGAATCGTTGTCGCTTATCTTTTTTTACCTGCTTATGATAAAGGAGAATTGAGAACTGCATACACGTTTCTTGAGAACAGGTTCGGCGGAAAGACAAGATCATTTGCTTCTATAGTTTTTCTTTTTACGCGTACAGCCGCAGACGGCGTCAGACTTTTTGCAACTGCAATCCCATTAAAATTAATGCTTAATATTAATTATCCGCTTGCTATTATAATTATAGCAGTGGTCTCTCTTGTTTACACATATACTGGCGGAATGAAAGGCATAATATGGGTTGATGCAGTTCAAATGTTCATTTACATTGGCGGTGCAATACTGGCGGGATTTTTTTTGCTTCATATATTACCCGGCGGGTGGGAAGCTGTGGTAAACACTGCATCAGCAGAAAATAAATTTAATATTTTTAATTTCGGTTTTAATAAAGGGCTGTCAGGATTTTTCAGCCAGCCATACACCTTGTTAGGAGGGCTGATCGGCGGGGCTTTTTTATCTATGGCTTCGCATGGGACCGACCAGTTGATTGTGCAGAGACTATTATCTGCAAGAAACCTCAAAGACAGCCAGAAAGCAGTTATCGGAAGCGGGGCGATAATAATTGTTCAGTTTACAATATTTCTGATCCTCGGAATAATGCTTTTTGCTTTTTATGGAAAGATGAATATTAAGCCCGATGAGATTTTTCCATTATTCATAATTAAGATTTTGCCGGTTGGTTTATCAGGGATAATTATTGCCGGTCTTTTAGCTGCTGCGATGTCAACACTTTCAGGATCAATAAGCTCGCTTGCATCATCAACTATGCACGATATATATATTCCGCTCTTTGGGAAAAATCTTGATGAAAGCAGTAAGTTAAAAATCTCAAGAATTTTTACATTGATCTGGGCGGGGTTATTAATTTTATCTGCAATGCTTTTTATAAATATTTCACGTGCGGTTGTTGAGCTTGCATTAAGCATTGCCTCGTTTACTTATGGCGGTCTGCTGGGAACTTTTTTACTTGGTGTGCTTAATAAAAAAATAAAAGAAAGGGAAGCTATCATAGGGTTTACAATCGGCATTTTAATTATGATCATTGTTGTTTTGCTTAAACTTGCAGCATGGACGTGGTTCACGTTGATCGGTGTTTCAGCAACGCTGCTTACCGGATATGTTTTAGCCGCAATGAATAGTCGAAAAAAGACTGTTTCCTGAAATGCCTGAGAAATGAACCGATAATCTAATTGAAAAAAATTAAAAGTGGCACAAAAAAATTTAAAATATTTTTCCTGGAAATTTTGTGTATCAAAGAAAAATTATTAGATTGTAACCGTTCAATTAATCAATTGAAATTTTCAGGCTGTTAAATGAATCAACTCACTCTTTCATTTCACGAAGAAATACTTCTCCAGCTTAAAGCCAAAAATTGGGAATTTAAATCCTACGCAGACAGCCTTAATAAAATCAGCAACGGAAGTAAATTTATCAAGCTTGATATGAGCAGCGAGAATATAAAAACCGGACAGCCCGGGGTGAAGCCCGGACATTCAACAAAGGGAAAATCTTTGAAGAAACGTAAGTGATCCTTATTGTTAAAATTTAATCATTCACTTTTAAAAATAAAAATTATTTGCCCGGATAAATTCAAAATATGTACGAACATTTAGGGAAGCCGTTATTATCTAAGGAACTATACTACAAAAGACTCTTCAAACATTTCTTAGCAGCATTTTCAATAATTTTCTTTTCGCTTGGTATAGGAGTGCTGGGTTATCATTTCTTTGAGGGATTCAATTTTGTTGATTCACTTCTTAATGCTTCAATGATACTCGGCGGGATGGGACCGGTTAATGAACTGAAAACAAGTGCCGGAAAATTATTTGCTTCTTTTTACGCTTTGTTCTCGGGCATAGTTTTCCTCGTGATTGTCGGCGTTGTTTTCGCGCCGGTGTTTCACCGCTTTCTTCATAAATTTCATCTGGAGACTGATGACGAGAAAGATAAATGAGAAAGTATAATCATGCAGTTAATAGATTACCTGATAATCCTTGCCTATTTTATTTTTTCGATCGGCATTGCTCTGTTTTATTCAAAGCGTGCCGGGAAAAACACGAATGAGTTTTTTCTTTCCGGCAGAAACCTTCCCTGGTATTTAGCCGGGCTTTCAATGGTTGCTACAACTTTTGCTGCAGATACACCGCTTGCAGTTACTGAGCTTGTTGCAAAAAACGGAATTGCCGGCAACTGGCTCTGGTGGAATTTTGCTTTCGGTGGACTGCTGACAGTTTTCTTTTTTGCCAAGCTATGGAGACGCTCGGGAATTATGACTGAGGTTGAATTTGCGGAGATACGTTATTCAGGAAAACCGGCAAGATTTTTAAGAGGCTTCCGCGCGCTTTACCTGGGGCTTTTTATGAATCTTATTATTATGGGCTGGGTGAATAAAGCCATGGTTTCAATACTTGTCGGAATGTTCGGCATCCCTGAATCACAGGTTTTATTTTATGTTTTTGGCAGCATGCTTTTTGTTGCTTTATACTCAGCCCTCTCAGGGCTGTGGGGAGTTGTTGTTACCGATGCTTTCCAGTTTTTCATTGCAATGACGGGCAGCATTATCCTTGCAGTAGTAGTTGTGCAGTCACCACAGATCGGCGGAGTTGCTGGTTTACAATCAAAGCTTCCTGCATTTACCTTTGAGTTTTTTCCTGCAATTAATAATGCAGCTTCGGTGGGCGGGGCTTTTGCATTAACCACCGCCTCTTTTCTTGCTTATGTCGGAATAATCTGGTGGGCATCCTGGTATCCGGGTGCTGAGCCTGGCGGAGGTGGTTATGTCGCACAAAGGATGATGTCTGCTAAAGATGAAAAAAATTCTTTGTTCGGGACTTTATTTTTTCAGATTGCGCATTATGCAATACGCCCCTGGCCCTGGATTTTAGTCGGACTATCCACACTTCTTTTGTATCCACATCTCGGATCAAATGAAAAGGGTCTTGGCTACATTTATGCGATGAGAGATTTTTTACCGGTTGGATTAAAAGGGCTGCTCGTTGCAGCTTTTTTTGCAGCATATATGAGTACAATTTCAACACAGCTTAATTGGGGAACTTCATACATAATAAATGATTTTTATAAAAGATTCATCAGGCGTAATGAAGACGAAAAATATTATGTAAAAATTTCCCGTGCAGTAACAGTGATATTGATGTTCATTTCAGTTTTTGTGACATTGTTCATAAACAGAATTTCAGGTGCGTGGGAATTTATTGTTGAGTGCGGTGCAGGAGCAGGGCTTGTATTAATTCTCCGCTGGTTCTGGTGGAGAATAAATGCCTGGTCCGAAATTTCTGCGATGATAACGCCGTTCATTGTTTACCCTGTAATAAAATTTTATGGAATAACTTTTCCGCACACGCTTTTTTACCTGACATCTGCAACTACGGTTGTTTGGTTAACCGTTACATACCTTACGCGCCCAACCGATAAGGAAATCCTTTTCAGTTTTTACAGGCGGATCCATCCAGGAGGTGTTTTGTGGAGGGAAATATCTTCTCAGCTTCCCGATGTAAAAAGCGACAGCGGATTCTTTACAATGTTCATCAACTGGATTATGGGAGTTGTGCTGGTTTATTCAATGCTCTTCGGAAGCGGCAGCTTTATTTTTGGAGATATTAAATCAGCTCTTATCTATCTTGCTGCAGCGGTTGTATCTGTATTTGTTATTTACGGAAATCTTTCAGCGAAGCCCGTTGGTCTCGGTCGTCAGACTCCGTAGAGTCTGCTTCGTCAGAACTCCGTTCTGCCGGAACGAGCGGACTCGACGAGCAGACCGCCGGGGTCTGACGGACGATAAATTCTGACCAGAATATAAAACCTTCGGGGTTGCTTTTTGAAACCCCGAAGGTTGCTCTTATCTTTTAAGTAACCTCGAAGGTCTTTCCACGTAGTGGTGGCTATGCCAAAAGTGACCTTCGAGGTTTACTTTGTTTTGTGAAACATCTTATTTGCTTCAATTTCCTCTTCCAAAAGAATATAGTTTTCAAACTCCTCTGTATTGCTGAAATAACTTAGTATTACTTTATCAGTAATTTTTTCTGATGATGTTCCCAGCGGCTCTTTTACGCTTGAGTATTCATAATCAAAAAAATTTTCGCACAGGTTTGCTCTTACGGGGTTCAGAAGAATATATTTTATCAGGAGAGGAAAAGCATTTTCATCATATACAATTTTATTTTTTGTTTTCCCTTCAAACAGAACACCGCTTCTTTTGTATTTCTTATTTATTGACTTGGTATAAGAGTTTGTTAAATCACTGATGAAGTTTCCTAATGATTTTTCTTTTGTAGTCTGTCTGACAAACAAGTGAAAATGATTAGGCATCAAACAAAAACATAGAACCTCAACCTCATGTTTTAGTTTGTATTTAAGAAGTCTTCTTTTGAAGAAGTCATAATCCTTTAAATCAAAAAATATTGATTGTTTATTTGCGCCGCGGTTATAAAGATGATGATATGTATCTGCCTTAAAAAATCTGGGCAGGTTCATAATAGAAGTTATTTAAAAAATCCAAATATTCCAAACCTTCGGGGATCGCTTCCTAGGCTCTCATCTTTTTAAGTAACCTCGAAGGTCTTCTTAGCGACCTTCGAGGTTTTTAAGTCTGTCATAAACAGGCTTTAAGCTGCCAACAGTCAATAGTGCATAATAGCTTGTCTTCGGGGCATAGTTCTCTGCTATTTTTACAAGCCAGATGTCTGCTGGCTGGAGAGTTTTTCTTCCAGTGTTTTTATGCAGAACTGTTTGACCAGCACCAATTGTGCTTGTAAACCCCACTTCACCAGGAGCAACTCTTGCGCTGAGACCTTCCTGGACAATTGCAACATTATTGTAAACAGTATCTTGTCCGATAACCTGTTTTAGGTAAACTTGTTCGTCCGCTTTGATTGTATCAACATGGTCTCCATAATCCACAATACTGCTTATCACTTCCTTCATATTATTCAGGTCAGCTTTCTTCAGGCCTTCGTAAAACTCTTGATCTAATGGCTGGAAGTTACCTTCCCATGCAAAGCTTGCCAATGTGTCAGGGCCAATATAAGAAGAATCTGCCAATAAAGGAACAGCATCTATTTTTACATTGCTTGTGTCGTTCTTTCCTGCAACATAAAGCTTCCTGATAAAGCCTTCTGCATGGTTGGGATTGTAAATCTGCGCCTTGATAGTGTCGCCGTTGGATGCTTTTGTTGTTAATGTAAACTTGCCATCTGCACCAGCCATTGCAACAGCTGAGTCGCCCTTTGCATTATAAGCCAAAATGTAGCCTGCCTTGACATTGCCTTCATCATCCGTCAATATTCCGGAGATTGTCCTCTTTGGGATGTATTTCTGCGCATTGACATTGAACAATGTGTCAGATATTGCCTTAAACTGGAAAACAGTATCCTTTATTGAGGGATTTGTTGATGCTGTGTTCTGTATCTGCATCCTGTAAAACTTGTTTGCGGGCTTGTTCTGGAAAATTACTTGATTGCCTGTTGCAGCAACCTGCTCAATCACTTTGTCAAGAGTGTCCTTGAGGATTGCATTGTAGCCTGTTACATTTGTTGCGCCGTTGTCGGTAAAGACGTTTGCTGTTATTGCAACCGGCTTCCTGTCAAGGTAGGCATTGAATGCAGTGTCTGCTGCAAGGTCAACATTGATTGTTTTTGCAAGTATTTTAGGATTGGTTGAGTCTGTTGGTGCAATCTCAACTTTATACTGCATGTTTGCAGTTTTAGAAAGTGTATTTTCAATGTTTTGCAGTCCGCTTTTCCCCAGCTGCCTGAAGGCTGACTTTCCCCCGCCAGAGCCCAAATCAATCATCTTCCTGGAAACTGACTTGTCGCCTGCAATGAGCCTGTAAATGTAGACTCCTGCTGCAACACTTCCCCCGTTTTCATTGTCGCCTGCCCATTCAGCCTCGTACTTTCCGGGATTTAATTCCCCATTCACAAGCGTCTTGACATGCTTTCCGAGGATGTCATAAACATCAAGCCTTACTGAGCCATATTTTGAAATGTCAAACTGGATTTTTGTTGATGGGTTGAATGGATTTGGGTAATTCTGGTAAAGCCTGAAATCTGAAGGAATTGCATTCCTCTCATTTTCAACAGGAGTAGGCAAATCCTTGAATAGAACCCTGTTTGAGTCAGGGTATGCTGTCTTTATTACATTATTGTTTGCATCCATAAGTGTTGCTATGTACTTGACAACTTTTGAAGAATCATCTGATGTGAAAGCATCAATTGTAATGCTTCCTGTTGACTGGGATTTTGCCAGCTTATCTTCATCCCCGGGCAGAGCGTGGGAAAAGCGTTCAATGAACTGAAAGCTGAGAGAGAAAATGAACAGGAGAGAGAGCAGAAATATTTTTAAGCTCTTCTTCAATTACATCCCTGCAGAATTGAAATGTTTATGAGTTATAATTTAATAAATCTTTGGATTAAATGGTGCTGAAGCCCTCAAATACTTTTTAAAACCCCGAAGGTTGCTCTTATCTTTTTAAGTAACCTCGAAGGTCTTTCCATGTAGTGGTGGCTATGCCAAAAGTGACCTTCGAGGTTTTTCAGTCTGTTATAAGTCGGCAATACATTAAGTTAAATTTTAAACATTACAGGGCTGTAACAAACCCCTAAATTTTCTTAACTTAAGCATCAATAATAGTTTTTTATTGGTATGGCAAAGTCGGAAGAAGAAAATAAAAAGCAGGGGATGAAGGTTAGAATTCTGATCGGTCTTGCAACCGTTGTGTTGATCACCTTTATGTTTCCGCGCGGTGAATCAATTGAGTCCGAACTAACAGTGGGTTCAGTCTGGACGCACGAAGACCTCATAGCACCTTTTAGCTTTCCTGTTAAGAAGGATCCGAAAATTTATCGTGAAGAAGTTAAAGAAGCAGTCGCCGCCGTGTACCCGGTTTTTACAAAGAACCCAAATGCTGTAATCCGTTCGTTGGATTCTCTCAAGGCTTACAATACTTATCTTCAAAAAATTATGGAAGAAAGTTCTGTTAGTGATTCGCTGCAGAAATTAAATCCTTCTTTTTTGAGCGATGAATCTTTCAACGCAATTAAAAGTTTAATGAACACGGAAAAATATCCGGAGAGGGGTAAGATCAGTTATAAAAAGTTTTTCAGTTCTGCTCGGCTTGCTGTAGAGAAACTATACTCAGGTGATATCATCCATATTCCGGGAAATATTTTAAGAAGGGACAGCATTGCGATAAGAACAGGTAATTTTGATAAAATAGAACCCGCAGGAAAATTTTTAAATATCCGGCAGGCTAAAGAGGAGCTGAGTAAAATAATAGCCTTAATTAATTTACCCCCCGAAATCACAAAAGCCGAAGAAGAGTATATATCCCATTTTATTTTTCCAACACTTGTCTATAACCAGAAAATGACAGACGAAGAAACAGAGCAGGCTAAAACCAATGTTTCGAAGTACAGCGGGATAGTAAATGAGAATGAGAGAATTGTAGCAAAGCACGACAGGATAACGCGCGAGATTAAATTAAAGATAGATTCCTACAAAGAAGCGAAAGGTGAAAAATTAGGTTACGACAGCGACTTCTGGCAGATGATCGGGAAGGGGCTGCATATTGCTTTTCTTCTTTCTCTCTTAACAATTTATTTATTCCTGTTCAGGAAAAAGATTTTTTATGATAACAGGAAGTTATTTCTCTTATCTATTAATTTTATTCTTCTCTCCTTCATAACCTTCCTGATAAACCAGATATCATTGAATGCGCCGATACAGTTTTTTATTTTCATTCCTGCCTCGGCAATGCTCATAACAATTATTTTTGATTCGAGAGTTGGTTTTTATTCTACTGTAATACTTGCACTTGTAACCGGCGCAATAAAAGGGAATGATTATTCATTTATGGCAATGAATTTATTTGCCTCGGCACTTTCTGTTTATACAGTAAGAGACATAAAAAACCGCTCACAGATTTTCAGATCATTCCTGTTCATTCTGCTCGGCTATGCTATTGCAATTTCAGCATTTGGACTTGAGGGTTTTGCACCGTCTGAAAGTATTTTTATGGAGTTTGCTTTTGCAGGTACTAATGCGTTGATCAGCCCCGTTCTCACTTATGGTTTGCTTATATTCTTTGAAAGATTTTTTAAGATCACTACCGACCTTACTTTGCTTGAATTATCAAATTTTGACAGACCGTTATTAAGAGAACTCGCAAGAAAAGCTCCCGGTACTTTTAACCACTCGATGACAATGGGAACTTTGGCTGAAGCTGCTGCTGAAAGAGTTGGTGCAAATCCTTTGCTGGCTCGTGTTGGTGCGTATTACCACGATATTGGGAAGACAATCTCTCCGCAAAATTTTGTGGAAAATCAATTAGATAGTCAGAACGTTCACGAAAATTTATCTCCCGAAGAAAGTGTAAATATGATTATTAAACATGTTACCGAAGGAATAAATCTCGCAAAAGAATATGATGTTCCGCGGGAAATAATAGATTTTATTCCGATGCATCACGGTACTATGATCATAGCTTACTTTTATGATAAGGCAAGGAAATTATACGGTGATGAGAAAGTAAAAGTGGAAGATTATAAATATCCGGGACCGAAACCAAACACGAAAGAGACTGCAATTATAATGCTGGCAGACGGATGCGAATCTGCAGTCAGGTCAATTGATGAGCCGGATCCTGCCAAAGTTGAAAATCTTGTAAGCAAAATTATAGAATCCCGTATAACAGATGGTCAGTTAGATGAATCGCCGATCACCTTCAGCGATGTGAGCAAAATTAAAGAAGCCTTTACTGGTATTTTGTTAGGTCAGCATCACAGAAGGATAAGATACCCGAAACAGGATGAAATGGAAAAAGGGTAGTAAGATGGAAGATGTAATATGGAAGATGGAGTATGGATTTAGATACCAGATTCCGGATAGATGGTTATCTATATCCGGGATCTGGTATCCGGTACCTGTTTATAATTTGCAGATTCAAATAACTAATAGCCAATGACAAATCCCTAATGACTACTGCAGAATGAATATTTTTTTAAAAGAATACCTGTCTGCCCTAAGGCTGGAAAAAAATCTCTCAGATAATACAATAGCTTCGTACAGGAATGATATAAATTCTTTTCTTCAGTTCGCTGAATCAAAAGAAATTGACGATCCGTCTTCAATAAAGCAAAATCATCTGGCAGATTTTTTTAAACTTCTTAATGAAATTGGTCTGGCAGGCAGTTCAGCCGCTCGTTATTATTCTTCACTTAAAGGTTTTTTTAATTATTTATTTTTAAGCGGGTATATAAATGTCAACCCGATTGAAAAAATTTCTTCGCCGAAGCTGGCAAAAAATCTTCCGCCGGTCTTGTCTGTCAGTGAAATTGATGCCATACTTTCGAAACCAGACGTGAATGAAAAACTTGGTCTGAGAGACAAAGCGGTTCTGGAAATGCTTTATGCCTGCGGCACAAGAGTGTCGGAGCTGATAAATATTAAAATTTCAGATCTGTATTTTGACGATGAAGTAATTCGGGTTTTCGGGAAAGGTTCTAAAGAAAGAATAATACCGATAGGCAGCAGTGCAATAGAGTGGGTAAACAGATATTTAAAGGGCAGCCGCGTACTTTTAATGAAGAAAAATAAAAGCGGTAATTATTTATTTCTTAATAACAGGGGAACAAAACTTTCACGTATGGGTGTATGGAAAATTGTTGACAGGTATGTTAAAGAAGCCGGCATTGGAAAAGAGGTTCATCCGCACACTTTCAGGCATTCATTTGCAACGCATTTGCTTGAGGGTGGCGCTGACCTGAGGGCAGTCCAGGAAATGCTCGGACATGCTGACATCTCAACAACGCAGATTTATACTCACATTGACCGGGATTATATTAAACAGGTTCACAAAGAATTTCATCCAAGAGGTTGAAACTAAGTGTTTTGATTCATAAATACGGTGACTTATTCTGTCCTTAATCTTGTGCTCATGCCGGCAGACAGGCTTGATCTTAATCATAATCCCAAAGAGTAAGATTATGATTAAGATACGTCATCATAATTAAGAAAAGTGTACTGAGGAAAGATTAGTATTGTTATATTTCCTGCAGTAATGTGTCTAAGCCCCAAAAATATCCTGAATACAGGCGACCAGTATATATCTGCTTTTATTCACTTTAATAATTGAAAGTCTTATTTTTATAACATAAAAAATGGAAGCAGCGTTGATCAGAAAATTAAATACAGAACAGAGCAGATATTTTTACGATACATTATATCCCATTCAGGATAAAGTATTGTCCTTATTTGAGGATGAACTTTTTTACCTGACCGGAGGCACTTGCCTCTCCCGGTTCTATTATCATCATAGATTTTCCGAGGACCTTGATTTTTTTTATGATGGGAGTCTTCATCCTCTTTATCAATTTGAAATCGATTTTAGCAGGATGATTAAAAAAATCCAGGAGTTATTTTCAATAGAAGTCACGATAAACAGTTCAAATTTTAAACGTGTATTTTGTAAATCAGAAAGTGCAAATTTGAAGATCGAATTTATTTATGAACCATATTCGAGGATAGGGTCGGCTGTTAAAAAGAATAATTATTTTATAGATACAAAAGACAATATTGCAGTTAATAAGCTAACGGCAATTTACACACGTAAAACTGCGAAAGATTATTTTGATTTGTATTTTTTGCTTAAAGAATTTGCGCTTTACGAACTGCTTGAGGAGACAAAAGTAAAGATTATTCCTCCTGCTTATGAAGAATTAATTATTGCTTTGAAAGAATCAATATTTGAAGGTGAAATAATTACAGATCAGGATTATAGCCTGGATGATTTTAAGAAATTTATTGAATCATTAATTCTCAGTATTTTACAGTATGCAAAAAGCAAAAAATAGATTGTTCTGGGACGGAGATCCACAAACTTTTTCCAGGGAATTCAAAGTAAGAAGGTTGTTAGAATACGGATCTTTCAGCGAGATTGTTAATTATCCTTTTACAGATTTACAGGATGCAATCCATAATTTACGGATTGATTCGCTTAGGACTGGTGAATCGAGGAAAAAATTTATAGAATTATTAAAGCCTTATTTGTTGGTTAATGATTCCTGGGAAACTGCTATAAAGAATTATGTACTTGACTGCTTAAGAAAAGGTTAAATGCATTGCCTGATATTGAAATAAGCCAGAAATTAATTTCATTTTTAACTTTTCTCCCGATCTTTTTCATTTCACTTGCTGTTCACGAATTTGCACACGCCTTTACAGCATCAAAGCTGGGAGATGATACTGCAAAAAAACAGGGCAGGCTTACTTTGAATCCCTTTAAGCACGCTGACCTTGTCGGGACAATAATAATGCCTCTCGCTTCGTTTGCATCAGGTTTCGCATTGATCGGATGGGCAAAACCCGTTCCTGTTGACAGAAGAAATCTGAAGAACGAGTTCAGGGACGATGCGATCGTTTCATTTGCCGGTCCTTTCTCGAATTTTCTGCTTGCCGTGGTTTTTTATATTTGCTTTTTAATAATGATCAACTCAACCAGCGGCACTCAGAGCTTTTGGCTGCAAGTTGTATGGTACGGAGTTTTTTTTAATGTTTTTCTTTTTGCATTTAATTTAATTCCTCTTCCTCCGCTTGACGGCTCGCACATTTTGTATGATCTTATCCCGAACAGATTTACCGCAGCACTTCTGAATCTCGGATTCTACGGCTCAATAATATTGCTTGTATTTATCTACAGCCCGTTATGGGGATATTTTATGAAAGCAGTTACACTGATATTGAACCTGTTCCTCTCAATCGGGAAATTGCCTAATGTATAGGATAAAAATTTTTCTGTGTATATTTTTTTTACTGCTCTCGGGCTGTGGAGAAAAAACCAGGGAAAAATCGAAAACGTACTCATCCGCAAAAAATTCTTTAACTGAAAAAGGGAGAAAGTTTACGAATTTTATTTTTGTTGGTATGGCAGATCAGAAAGCAGGACTGTATAAGTATGATCTTTCCCGGAAGAAATATAAAGAGTTCTGGTCAAATTATAATGAACAGGTTGTAGAACTTTCATACTCACCAGACAGAAAATCTGCTTTTTTTCTTACCGCCGGACACCTTGGCAAAAAAAGCGTTTTGCCTTTTATCACCCGTGTGAAACTTTATCTCATAAACCTTGATTCTTTAAAAGTTAAATTCATTAAAAATTTTGGAGACGGCGTTCAGGTTTTTACTCAATGGGAAAATAATAATAATTTCAAGGTGGTAATGAACGGCATAGACTCAATCGTTGCTACCTATATCAATCAGCAGACATTTATCTATAACATTTTTGGCAAAGAGCAGTTAAATGAAGTGCAGACGTATGACCTGACTACTACCGGTTACCCGGAACCATATCACAGCAAAGTGAGTTATAATTCGCCGGATGGAAGATTTAAGCTGATAAATAAAAATGCCGATACAACAAAAATTTACCTGGCTGATATTCGAAAAAACAGAACCGACCTGATCGTTGTGAGTGATCAGCACCTGAATGAGTTTCAATGGTCGGATGAGGGGAAATATTTAATTTTTTCTACAATAGATATTTCTGCAAAGAACAAAACTTTTGATACAAAGGAATCGCAAACATCAGGTTTATATATTTATGATTTAAGAAAGAAAAAAATTGTTAAAGAATGGAACGGGGACGGAATAAAGAATTTCTTTATTAAAAATGATTTTCTGATATTTGACAACGGCTTTGGCGATAATTCTTCTGTCTCGATATTTAATTGCAGAACATTAAAGATCATTGATGCAATAAAAATAAAAGGCGGCTGCGGATTAAGGAATATCCCTGAATTTCCAAATTTTAAGGCGTAGTGAAAACTTACATCAGAATATTAAAATACGCACTACCATACTGGAAACACCTCGCTGTTTCTGTCTTCTGTACTGTTTTGTATGCTGCGTTTAACGGCATTTCAGTCTATCTGACCATACCGCTGCTTGATACATTATTTCAGCAGAATGCGAAGAACGAAGTTATACAGCAAACTGCATCAAACCCGGCATCTGGTTTTTTGCCGGATTGGATTACAAAAATCGGCAGTGACATCTCTCAAAAATTTCACGAAATAGTTTTAAGCGGAGGCAAAGCAGATGCACTTCTGAAAATATGCGCTCTTGTTTTAATAGCCTTTCTTTTAAAAAATATTTTCGGTTACCTGCAGGCATATTTTCTTGCTCACGTTGAACAGGGAACAATGAAGGATATGAGAGATGCGGCATACAAACACCTGCACAAACTCCCGATGAGTTATTTTAAAAAGGAGAGAGTCGGAAATTTAATTTCAAGAATTACAAACGATGTGAATATAGTTCAGGCGAGCATTTCAGCCGCATTCCTGAATTTGATCCGCGAGCCTCTTTCAATAATAGTTTTCCTGGGAATTGCAATAAGCATTAGCTGGCAGCTTACCTTGCTTGCCCTTGTCATTCTTCCTTTCTCGATGTTTGTGATTACCTGGATTGGTTTAAAGCTGCGGAAACAAAGTTATACCCTGCAGGAAAAAATGGCTGACATAACAAGCATTCTCCAGGAGACAATTTCCGGCGTAAAAATTGTTAAAGCGTTTGGAATGGAAAAATATGAGAATAAAAAATTTACGGATGAAACAAAAAATTTTTTCAGGCTGATGCTGAAAATTGTACGTGTACGAAATGCCTCATCGCCTATCACAGAAATTCTCAGTACTGTTGTGGGAGTTGTGAT
This sequence comes from Bacteroidota bacterium, assembly GCA_021815365.1. Classification (GTDB taxonomy): domain Bacteria; phylum Bacteroidota; class Ignavibacteria; order Ignavibacteriales; family Ignavibacteriaceae; genus JAKAGZ01. The sequence goes on along the minus strand of JAKAGZ010000023.1, from coordinate 9,343 downwards.
AATTTATTTCGGCGGGATGCTGGTGCTGAAAGAGCAATCGCTAACTGCAAGTGAATTTATGGGATTTCTGTTTGCTATATTTCAGCTCATGCCCCCGATAAAAGAGCTGAGCAGCGTGAACAACAGGATACAGGAATCAAGTGCAGCGGGTGACAGAGTTTTTGAAATTATTGACACACAGCCGAATATTAAAGATTCACAGGATGCTGTTGAGCTGAAGGGATTTCATGATTCAATAAATTTTGATCACGTCTCATTTCATTATGAAGATTCAACAGACCTTGTTTTAAATGATGTGAACTTTACTGTTAAGCGCGGTGAGATAGTCGCTCTCGTTGGTCCTAGCGGAGGAGGAAAGTCTACTCTTGTAGATTTGCTGCCGAGATTTTTTGATCCGACAGAGGGTAAAATTTTAATTGATAATACTGACATTCGGAATGTAAAAATTGACAGCTTACGGAATCTGATGGGCATAGTCACACAGGAAACTTTTCTTTTTAATGAATCTGTTAAAAACAATATTGCTTACGGGCTGGGTGATTATCCTTTCGAAAAAATAGTCGAGGCTGCAAAAACAGCGAATGCCCATAATTTCATTATTCAAATGCCTGAAGGTTATGATACATTTATTGGTGAAAGAGGGGTAAAGCTGTCCGGCGGACAAAAGCAAAGGCTTTCGATTGCGCGTGCTCTTTTAAAAAATCCTGAGATAATGATCTTTGATGAAGCCACTTCGGCACTCGATAATGAATCTGAATTGCTGGTGCAGGAAGCTATTGAAAGGTTAATGATTAACAGGACCACAATTGTTATTGCACACAGGCTAAGCACGATCAGGAATGCGACAAGAATTATTGTGCTGGATAAAGGCAGGATCATCCAGGCTGGAAAGCATAATGAACTGATAAAAGATAAGAAAGGGTTGTACAAAAAGTTTTATGAAATGCAGTTCAGAGACTGATTATTTACTGCTTTTATATTTATTAATGGTTGATAATATTTTATGGAAAGTTAAAAATGAATAAGTATGATCACATAAAATATAATTGTCCATTTTGCGCTTCCCCAAATATTTACAAATATCACCAATCAGATAATGGAGCGCAAATATTTAAATGCAAAAGCTGCAAAATCCAGTTTATGAATCCGCAGTATTCCGATGAGTACCTTGCATATTACTATTCAACATATATCAGGGATGAAACTAAAATCGAAGGTCAGCTTATAAAGGCACAGACATACTGTCTTTCGCTGGTTGAAAGACTGAAACCACAAAAAGGGAGCTTGCTTGAAATAGGTTCAGGCAACGGCTATTTATTAACTATTGCACATGAAAGGGGTTGGCAAGCAACAGGGCACGAGATTGATTGTAATAGCGCGAAAAAAGTAAGCGAACGTATTGGAATGGATATACTATGCGGAGAATTTACGAAACTGAAAATAGAAAATACTTTTGATGTGGTAATGATGCTGCATGTTATCGAGCACTTAAAGAATCCTGTTGAACATATTCACACCATTTATTCACTGATGAAAAGCGGTGGTATCTTGTTTATTGCTTTACCGCATATACAATCAAGGTCTGCATTATTCAAACTTGCACTTGAGAAGCTAAGAATTAAAAGGAAAAATATAGCCGCATATTATGATACCGATCATCACCTGTGGTATTACACTCCGTTTACTATTAGGAATTTTTTAGAGCACCACGGGTTTGATGTTATAAAAATTTACAGCGGTTCGAACGTGAATATTAACTCACACCCCCTCGTAAATTTTATAGATGAGAAAATATTTTCAAAAATATTCTGGCACTCTTCAATGGGAGTGATTGCAAGGAAAAATAAATGTTGATAATGACAGAACAAAAAAGCTTAACAGTAAAAATACTAGATGGTGCGATTTATTTTTTCATGGTTATTTTTCTTATCAGCCTGACTAACTCAATTTTTGCAAACCAGGTCGGCTATTTTCTTGCACTTATTTTGATATTGATACGTTATTTTATTACAAAAGAAAATCAGTTTGAAAAAACCGGTCTTGAGCTGGCTTTAGTCTGGTACATTGCTGCGGAAATACTATCGGCTGTATTTTCTCACGAGCAGGGTGCGGCATTTCATAATGTGCTGAAAAGGGCACTTATGATTCCCCTCATTTATACTGCTATTGCAGCTTCAACGGATTTTAACAGGTCAAAAAAATATTTTAAGATTTATATTGGCGCTTCTTTAATTACAGTTCTGATTTATATTTATTTTTCTTACAAGTTCTATATTTCTAATCTTTATGGAATTGAACAATCAGGACCATCACTTTTTCAATATCCGATCACAGCCGCGGAAATACTGAGCTTTACCGTAGTTTTTCTTTTTGCCTTCTTTATAAATGAAAAGACGAGTCTTAGAAATAAAATATTTTTATTTGCTGCGCTTGTTCTGTCAGTTATTGCCCTGGTTTCAACCTATAAAAGAACAGGGTGGACAGGAGCTGCCTTCGGAATTTTTATAATTCTTGTTATTAAAAAACAATGGAAGATCATAATTCCTTTATTAGTAGCAGGTGTTGTGTTGTTATTAGTTCAGAAAAATATAAGTCTGGTAAAAGTTTTTGATTATAATAAAGGCAAATTAAAAACCGAATACCAATTTAAAACTCAGGGAAGAGCGTATGATATTCTTCCGGTGGGCGAGCATTTTTATGTAAGCGATTATGAAAACGGTTTAGCAGAATACAGGGACACAATTCAATTAAATAAAATGAAGTTTGAATCTCCCGCTGCTAATTTCAGAAAGTGGAAAAATAATTATTACATATCAGAGCTTGTGAATACAAGGTTTGTTGTGTTCAGAAAAGAAGAAGGACAGTTGAAACAAATTGGAAAATTCCTCACACCTGGTTTTACTTTCGATTACAAAGTTAAGAACAATTTTGTTTATGTGCTGGATAAGGACAGCGGTTTAACTGTTTTCAGGAACCCGGAGAATCTTAATGATTCTCTCCACTATAGTTCGCTTGGAGGAAATTACCAGGTTCAGCTCGATTCTGTTTTTATGGTGCTGTATTCGCCGCCGCGAACATTGAAAATATATTCTCTTAAAAATTTTTTACCGGGCAGGCTTTTAGAAACATTTACTGATTCATCTGATATAAACTCTTTTTATTATTCAGACGGAAAAATTCTGATCTCCTCCGGAGACAGGTTAAAATTATTAGAGGCAGATTCTTCCGGTATTCACTTAAAACAGGAGAGAAAATTTACGGCAAAGCTGTTCAGATGGAGCAATACCGGGAATAAATTATTTGCTGCCAGTCTTGCCGGAGAGTTATATGAATTTAAGTATCCGCTGGACTCAATTGAAATTTTATATAAAAACAATCTCGGTTTTTTCCCTGAAGGATTAGAGTATAAAGATGGAAAATTATACAGCACTTATGTTAAACGCAGCAGGCTGTTAAGCATTTTTGATCTTTATAATCAATCGAATGATGTACGCTTTGAATTATGGTCTGCCGGCTGGAAGATGTTTAAAGATTATCCTGTTTTCGGCGTTGGAGACATTGACCTGCAAAAATTATACAGGCAATATAAGCACGAATACGACAAGGAAATCCAGGGGCACATGCACAATAACTTTATGCACATTCTTGTTACACTTGGGTTGTTCGGCTTTGCAGCGTTTTGTTTTTTGCTCGTTAAAATCTTTTTGATAGAGTGGAAAATTTATAAAGATACAAAAGGGATAAAATTTATTTCTTCATATTCGCTTGGCGCAGTTGGTTCGTATTGTGCATTCCTGGTTTCAGGAATGACGGAATTAAATTTTGGCGACCAGGAAATAATTACGCTCGTATGGTTTATTCTTGGCTTGAATATTGCTCTTTATGGCTTTTACAGGAGAAAGAAAATACAGCAAGAAAAATAAAAGATCATTTATCATCATTCGCTTGCTGATGATATTACTCAAAATAATATCTTGCCCCGAAGCCCGCATCCATTTTAAAGCCGGTGCCGGGAATGAAATTTAAAACAGGTGCTACTTCCAGGAATACATCAAGGGGAACTTTGGAAGACATCCATGCTAAGCCGAGAACTCCCCTTATTCCTAATTGCGCATCATTGTTTTTACCGGTCCTTAATTTTAGTCCCGGTCCATAGTAGAGAGCAAATTTTTCAGTTGATTGTATAATATTGTATGAGTGCCACAAATAATCTGAGTGAATATGTATTCTGTTGTCATCTTTTGCGAATGAAAACCCAAGCCCGAAATCAAGAGCATTGGTCTGATTTATCCAGGATTTTGCGCTGAAACCGGTAGGCTGCCCGATTATTACTCCAACTCCCAATCCCCTCTCCTGTGCAAAACCGCAGGCAGCCAAAAATAAAAACAAAAAAGCGAGCGGGACAAATATTTTTTTCATAGTATATACCTAAGTTTTATCAATTATCAGTCACAAGATACATTTTATTAAAAGATAATAAAAACCCGGGTACAGATTTTTCAAAGTTTGTTGTGTGTTTTGCTTGTAAATAGTTTAGCCTTTCAGTAATTTTTTACACAAATAATAACACTTTACTTTTACGGGAGCTGCAAAGAATGGGCAGTATACAAAAAAAGCAAATCCATAAACTTGCCGGTAAATTTTCATCAAAGCTCGATCTTAAATCAAATGAAGCTGCAATAATTCTTGCCGCAGGACACGGGAAAAGAATTAAGTCGCAGAAATCTAAAATGCTTCATAAAATATGGGGAGTGCCTACAGTCCAGAGAGTTTATAATGCCTGTGTAAACGGGATAAAAAAAATAAACATAATAATTGTAGTTGGAATCAAAGCTGAAGATGTAATACAAGCAATAGGTAAAAGAGAGAGAACCTGCTTTGCATTCCAGGAAACACAGAATGGAACAGGTCACGCTGTACAGATCGCATTAAAGAAGATACGCGATAAATCTTTTGATGGAATTGTTTATGTGCTGCCCGGCGATATGGGTCTGTTAGATCGGGAAACTATGGAATCTTTCAGGGAAAGTTTTATTAATTCAGCTTCGGATATGATAGTTCTAACCGGGATTTACCTGGGCAATCCTGTGGAGAATTCTTATGGACGTATCATAAGAGTTAAAGATAAAGATGAATTCGGGATCCCCTCACTCGACAGAGGAAAGGTTATTCAGATAATGGAAAGTAAAGATATTCATGCTTTGCAGAATGACAAACCTTACAGGGTAAAATATGGCGACAGGACTTATTCATTCACGAAGGATGAGCTGATAGAAAACAAAGAGTTCAATTCCGGTGTTTATGCTTTTAAATATTCAAAGTTAAAAGAATTAATAAAAGAGCTTTCCAGCAACAACGTTCAGAAAGAAATTTATATTACAGATATGATTGAGCTGTTTAACAGCCGCGGCTATTCTGTGCAGGCAGTCAGCCCTAAAGACCACCACGTTGTTATGGGGTTTAACAATAAATCTGTCCTGAAGGAGATGGAAGCAGTTGCCAGAAAAATTGTTTACGAAAAGCTGAAAGATGTTATTGATATAGCCGACCCGGATGATTTTTTTATTCACGAAGAAGTTGTTGAAGATATTTTAAAAATGGATAAAAAAAATATTCCACTGGACATAACAATAGGAAAAGGTGTTTACATTGATGCAGGTGCTAAACTGAATTACGACGTCGAACTAAAAAGGAATGTTTATGTCTCGGGAAATATTCATTTCGGGGAAAAAGTGGTGGTTGGAGAGAACGTTCAGCTTTCAACTTTTCCCGGACAGTTTATAAAGATCCGGGATAATGTAGAAATACTCAGTGGAGATATTCTTAAAGGGAATATTAAAATTGGGGATAAGTCAAGAATAGAATCGCGCGTCAATATGACCGGGAGCGATGAATTCCCGCTAAGTATTGGCAGCAATGTTCTGATAAAAGGGATGAGCTATTTATTTGGCTGTAAGGTAGGTGATAATGTGAATATCGAACACTGTGTGCTGATCAAAAAAAGGATCAAAGACAAAAGCACAATAAAATTTTATCTTCCGGAAGCTGAAGGGTCTGATAAAATTTCTGATCTGCCTGAAGTGAAATAGTTACCAATTAACTTTTAAAGCAGTGGTAAAACTGAATATTGACAAGCAAAAATTAGCGGGCAAAAATTTGCAAGAAGGCAGGTATTGATTTTGAATGACAAGGAAAATCATTAGATTGTAACAAAAACAAAAATGATTTGTATGGAAGTAAATCAAATTATAAATGAATTCAGCGAAGAGCTGAAAAAGATATACAAGGATAACCTGGTAAAAGTAATTCTTTATGGCTCTTATGCCAGGGGTGATTATGACTCTGACTCCGATATTGACTTGTTAGTGGTTCTTAAAGAAATGGAAACTCCCGGAAGAGAAATTGACAGAATGATTGATATAATCACAGAAATTAATTTAAAATATAATGTTTTACTTTCTGTATTTCCTGTCTCTGGTTCAGAGTACAATATGACTAATAGTCCCTTGCTGCTGAATGTACGCCGCGAAGGAATAGAAGCATGGGCGAGTTAGAATCCCTGATTAAAAGAGCTGAAAGATATTTGCTCTCAGCTAAATTGCTTCTGGATGAAGGTGATTATGAATCCTCTGTTTCCCGTGTTTATTACGCTATGTTCTTCGCCGCTCAAGCTGCTCTTTTATCAAAAGGATTGAGTTACTCCTCGCATAAAATGGTTATTTCATCCTTCGGTGAAAATTTTGTTAAAACAGATCTTCTTCCAAAAGAAATGGGGCGGGAACTTAACAGAGCATTCGATAAAAGACAAATCAGCGATTATAATTTTACATTTGTAATTGATAAATCTGAGGCTGAAGATATGTTGGTACAGGGCAAAGAATTTGTGTCAAATGTTAAAAAATATTTAAATCTCATCTAATTGTTTTTCATCATCAGCGCAACATTCTCGATGTGATAGGTATGTGGAAACATATCCACAGGTTTTATTTTTATTAGTCTGTAGCCCGAATCACAAAATGACTTTATGTCTCTTACTTGTGTTGTTGGATTACAGCTTACGTAAACAATTTTTTCGGGGCTTAACTTTATTACGTCTTCAATAGTATTTTTGTGCATGCCGCTTCGCGGAGGGTCGAGAATAATCAGATCAGGCTTGGGTAATTTTCTTTCATCAACAATTGGCAAAAATGATTTGTAAAGATCAGCAGAAATAAAATGTACATTGTTAATATTATTTAGTATTGCATTTTCTTGTGCATCATTTACTGCCGATTCAACTGTTTCAAAGGCATAAACCTCTTTGCAGTGTGTGGAAATAAAAATAGAAATAGTACCTGCGCCTGAGTAGAGATCGTAAACAATTTCATCTCCATTCAGTTCTGCAAAATCAAGTGCAGTTTGATAAAGTTTTTCAGCTTGCAGTGTGTTAGTCTGAAAAAATGAATTAGCACTTATCCTGAATTTATATTCACCGATTGTATCGTAAATAAACCCGTTTCCGTAAACAACTTTTTCATAGTCGCCAACTGCAACAGAAGCTTTTTTAAGGTTTATATTATTTACGATAGTAGTGATCTGCGGGATAGCTTCAAGCAGCTTTGATTTATATTCATTCATCAATTCATCATTTTCGGAAGAGGTAACAATATTTACCATCACATCATCCGAATGGTGAGATTGCCTTATCACAAGGTTTCTTAAAAAGCCTTCCTGGTTTTCTGCAGAACAGATTGAAGAATTTCTTTCCTTAAAAAATTTCCTGGTAAGGTTTAAAATCCCGTTGCTGTAGTCGGACTGCAGGAAACACTCATCAATGTCGAGAACTTTATCATAGATTTTAGGAATATGAAGACCGAGTGCAAAGTCTTTTTCAATTTTTTTGCCTGATTTTATCTCTTCTTCAGTCAGCCATCTTTTTTCTGCAAAAGAAAATTCCATTTTGTTACGGTAGAAAAATATCTTTTCTGATGGAAGGATTTCTTCAATAGCAAGATCATTAAACCCGCCCATTTTTGTAAATATTTCTTCAACCTGCTGCTGCTTAAATTTTGTTTGAGTTGAATAGTCAAGGTCCTGCTGTTTACATCCTCCGCAGGTTCCGAAAAATTTGCAGCGTGCTTTTACTCTCAGATCGGAAGGTTTGATAATTTCTGTTACCCGTGCTTCAGCATAAGATTTTTTTATCTTTGTCAGTTTCGCCCTTACTTTATCGCCGGGATATGAACCATCAACGAAAACGACGTATTTATTTTTTGATTCGTCAATTGCTTCAGGGACAATGCTTCCTTTTTCTACTTTGGCAATTCCTCTTCCTTCGAAAGCATATTTTTCAATATTCAGCTCAACTATTTCACCTCTTTTTACGTTCACCGCTCACCTTTTTTCATGACCAGAATTTTGAATCCCATATATTTGTCAGCGCCTAAATTTAAATATGCGTTCGATTCGTGGCTGACTTTATTCAGGAATTTTTTGTGATAAGCTTTTTCTTCTTCCGAAAGATTGTTCATCTTTTCTTTTAATAAACCGAGACTGTCCCGGTAAAAATCTTTTAAGGTTGACGAAAGATCATCTTCATAAAGAATTTCAAATCCCTTTTCTTTATAGTAATCAGCAGCATCTCTGTTTAATAATGGCAAAATATCCGACGCCTGCCAGATTTCCCTTACAAACATTGGTGCATTAGCTTTAAGCTGAACATTTTCTCCAACACAAAAATATCCGCCTGGTTTTAGGATTCTTTTTATCTCTTTAACAATTTTATTCCTCCGTGAATTTGAAATTGAAGCCTGTGCAAAAACAATATCGAACCGCTCATCAAAAAAATCTGTGCTGTCGAAAGCCATCATTCTTACGGAAACATTTTTCGTATCTTTTAAATAGAGCCGGGAAGCCAAAAGTGTTTCTTCATCTTCCACAATCTGGATTACAGATGCCGCTCCATTTTCAAGAAACAGCTTTGAAACTTCTTCGCTGCCGGCTCCTGCCACTAGTACTGATTTATCTTTTATCCCGCATTTCTTCGCAAAAGTCAAAAACTGGTAGACCGAGCCGGGAAGGTATATTTCTTTGTTGATCCTATTTTGCATTTCATTTTTGTATTGTTATCTGCGCAGAAATTTTACCGGTGTAAAATTAAAGAAATAAACCGGAAGAAAATACCGCAGATTGATCGATAGAGATAAAACCCGACCAATATTTGCAGCCAATACATCATTTAAACATCCGTTGCCTTTCTGATCGTGTTCACCTATTTTTAATTTACATAGAAATTAAAACTGAGAAAAATAAGCCGGAGACTTACAAGAATGAAAAAGCTGATCACACTTCTGTTATTACTTCC
>JAKAGZ010000022.1:32637-44654 GCA_021815365.1 Bacteroidota bacterium | reverse complement strand
GAATAACCCAGCTTCAATCTTCTCTGCAGAAGTGAAACTGAACCTTGCTGGTGCCGGACAATAACTCTTGCAGCGTCTTCAAACATCGGATCGAGATCGGATAAAAATCCTCCCGCAGAATCTCTCTTCTTTTCATAAAGTGAAGGAAGAAAATACGGCTTCGAATATCCCTTCTGAGAATAAATATAATTTGTGATTCTCTCCACCTCTTCGGTAGAAATAAAAGCGTTCTGAATACGAATAGGTTTCGGCATTCCGGTTGGGAGGAAAAGCATATCTCCTCTTCCTAACAATTGTTCGGCACCGTTCATATCGAGGATTGTACGCGAGTCAATTTTTGTTGCGACCTGGTAAGCAACCCTTGCACTGAAGTTAGCTTTAATAACCCCGGTAATTACATTTACAGAGGGACGCTGAGTTGCAACAACAAGATGAATTCCTACTGCTCTTGCGAGCTGTGCAAGGCGCGCTATCGGTTCTTCAACTTCTTTGCCTGCTGTTATCATAAGGTCTGCAAGCTCATCAATTATCACTATCAGGTATGGCAGCGGATAATGTTTCATTTCGTCTGTGTCCGCCGGTCTTTTTTTCGGATCAGAAACTTTTTTATTGTAGTCAACGAGATTTCGCACACTGGCTTTTGCAAGTTTATCATAGCGCTTTTCCATTTCGTACTCAACCGATTTTAACAGAAGAACTGCGTTTTGCGGACTGGTGATAATTTCTTCATCAAGATCGGGGGAGACAGCAAGGTAGTGTTTTCTCAACTGGTTATAAAATGAAAGTTCAATTTTTTTCGGATCAATCATTATCAGCTTTACTTCGGAAGGATGTTTTGAATAAAGCATGCTTGCGATGATCATATTTATTCCGACGCTCTTTCCTGAGCCGGTTGAGCCGGCAATCAGCATGTGCGGCATCTTTGCAAGATCGGCAATGTAAACATCACCGTTAATTGTTTTGCCGAGAGAAATCGGTAGCTCATATTTCGATTCAGAAATTTTATTCAGCACTGAGCGCGCATTCACAAGTGATGCTTCAGCATTCGGTATTTCAACACCGATAGCGCTTTTACCCGGTATTGGAGCGATAATTCTTATTCCTCTCGCTGCAAGAGCAAGTGCAATATCGTGCTCAAGCCCGACTATCCTGCTGATCTTAACTCCCGGTGCAGGAACTATTTCATAAAGAGTTACAACCGGTCCCGGGGTAACAGTAATATCCTCAATATCAATGTCGAACAGCTTTAATTTTTCTTTCAGCAGTTCGGCGTTACGCGTTAATTCTTCTTCTGCTACTTTGAAATCTTCCGAAGGAGTTGGTTCCAGCAGATCAAGGCTTGGTCTTTTAAAATCGATTATTTCTTCCCACTGATTCGGCAGCATCGCTTCGGCATCACGATCAATCTCAGACTGTGGGATTTCTTTCGTCTTATGAAGATCAACTTTTTTATCTTCCTCTTTCTGAACTTTATTTTCTTCTTCGGGCAGAGGTTCGTTCTCTTCTTTTCTTACAATTTTAATTTTGGTTTCTTCAGCCTCAATATCCATCAATTCTTCTGCGGTAGTTTCATCAGGCAAAGGAATTATTTTATTTCTCTTTTTCCCATTCCGTAAATTTTTGATCTTATTAAGATTTGAATTTTCCTTTGTATCGTCATAACCTTCCTGATATTTTTCGTTCGCTTTTTTTAGGGGGCCGGTCAAAGCATCAAAAACAAAATGAAATAGTTTTTCAATCCTGATATCGAAAGCAACTATTAATAAAACAACTGCAGATGCTGCGATGAAAATTACAGCGCCTATTCCGCCGAGCAGCCTGCTGACCGCCATTCCAAGATAATCGCCGGCAGCGCCCGATAATTCCGGGACTTTAAGAAATGTGCCGTAATGTTCTCTGAACACACCAAAAAAAGAAGAAAGCAGCAGACCTGTTATGATCAGAAAATTTGAGGTGTGAATAAGTGTGCGGAAATTAATTTTTTTGAATATAGAAAATCCCCAAAGGAAAGTCATAATGGGAAAAACTGTTGAGAAAATTCCAAGCGTTGAATTTATAAAGAAATCAGAAACATACGCACCGAAAATTCCAAGCCAGTTGTGTGTGCTTTCTGCATTCTGTGTACCATCCTGGCTCCCGCCGAAAACTTTAAGGAAATCTGAAATGCGGTAATTGAGATTCGCCTGGTCAAATCTTGAATATGAGGCTATGCTGAGAAAAGTAAAAATTGAAAAGACTATCAGTAAAATTCCTATTATCTTTTTCTTTTTACCGGCAGAGATAACAAAATAATCGCCGCTGGCAGAAGAGCCGTTCTTTTTGACTAAAGCTTTTTTCTTAATTGCCATGCCTGGTTTTATTTATTCTTTTTTCTTACCGGAAGAAGAATTATCAGTCCCGGTTTACCGGGGCAATTTAATTACATTTTCTTTGAAATACGGAATAACTTTTATACTATCCGTCTCGCTGCAAAATTTTAAATCTTCTTCAAAGCCGTTCTCAATAAGCAGCTTTCCGTGTTCACTTCCTTTAAGCATAGCTAAAATACTTTTACCAAAAGATTTATTCAATGCCAAACAGGCTTTTGAAGAATCGCTAAGTTCAATATTCTTTGACAAAGTCTGTATAATAGAAACGAGTCTTCCTGCGCAGACAGAATCCTCAATGGAAAAGCTGTTGTTCCTTCCGGCACAAAGAATTTCAAAATCTGTATTAAGATTAACAATATGTTTTGCCACTGCTGAAATATTTGAAAAAGAGCAGATGAATAAATTTTCAGAAAATTTTGCTTTGGCAACAGCTTTTGAGCCATTGGTAGTATAAAAAACAATTGATTTGCCCGATACAACTTCTTCAGTATATTCAAGAGGCGAATTACCAAGGGCAAAACCGTCAATCTTTTTTGTGTTTCTTTCACCGCCGATCAGTGTTTGCCCTCCGAACATTCCGCCTGAAACTTTTACAGCAAACTCAACACTGGCTACAGGAACAATTTCCTTTGCACCGTTTTTCAACGCATTAATAATTGTGTTTGATGCCCTGAGAACATCAATTACAATAATTGTCTTGCCGGTAAAATATAATTCATCAAGATGTGCAGGACACAGAATTACACTGCATTTCATATCAGAACAAAGCCCTCAATAATTTCAAAATCACATTTTTTTAATAAACGGAAGTTTAACTACTTCAGCAGAAACTTCTTTCCCCCGCACCAAAAAATTGATCCGGCTACCTTCTGCAGAATGACTAATATCAACATAACCAAGTGCAATTGGTTTATCAAGTGTCGGGCTTACAGTTCCGCTGGTTACAACACCAACTTTCTTTCCGTTGAAAGTAAGTTCGTAACCGTGCCGTGGAAAAACTTTTTCAGAAGCAGAAACAGGAACAAGTTTCCGTTTCAAGCCTTCTTCTTTTATTTTCAGCAATGCCTCTCTTCCAATAAAACTTTCTTTGTTTAATTTAGTAATCCATCCAAGCCCTGCTTCGAGCGGGTTGGTAGTTTTATCAATATCATTTCCGTAAAGACAAAAACCCATTTCAAGCCTTAAGGAATCTCTTGCTGCCAGACCAATTGGCTGAATGTTAAATTCTTTTCCGGCTTCAAATAATCTTTCCCAGATATTTTCAGCGGTCTTTTCATCGCCTTTAAAATAAATTTCGTAACCAAGCTCGCCGGTGTAGCCGGTTCTTGAAACTATCATATCAACACCGGCAATTTTAGCATTAAAGAAATGATAGTACTCAAGATCAAGCTCTTTATCGCAGATTTTCTGAAGCGTCTTTTTAGAATTTGGTCCCTGTATCGCAAGAAGCGAATACTCTTCGCTTTGATTATCTATCTCAACACTTAAACTGTTACCTGCCTGCCGGTAGGCAAGGTTCTCCTTCATCCAGTTAAAATCTTTTTCGATATTAGAGGCATTAATAACAAACATAAATTCATTCTGCGAGATCCTGTACACAAGCAGGTCGTCTACAATTCCGCCGTCAGGGTAGCACATAGCAGAATATTGAACCCTTCCGTCAGTTAATTTTGATGCATCATTAATTGTGATCTCCTGCACAAACTCGAGAGCTTTACTGCCCCGTATAAAAACCTCGCCCATGTGGGAAACATCAAAAACACCAACAGAGGTTCTGACAGCTTTGTGCTCGCCTATTATTGATGAATACTGTATCGGCATCTGAAAACCTGCAAACTCCACGATCTTTGCCCTGTTCTTAACGTGCAGGTCATAAAATTTTGTTTTTTTCATTTTCTGTTTTTAAGGATAAATAATTATGAAATTTCTTCAGTTAATTCTTTCTGGGTTTTGCCGGAGAAAAATCTGAACTGACCGACAGGAGTTTCCTGGTCTTCTTTTATCTCGAGTTTAATCCAGTATTTAAATCTAAGCTTGGTAATAGTTTTAATAAAACCCTCTCTTAGTTTCGCAGCAACAGAAGGATGACAATTAATAATAAGATATTTTTCTTTCGAGTGTCTTTTGAATTTACGCAGCCACTCTTCGAGATCGTAAACAACGTGTGAATGTTTTGTCAAAAGCCCTGTGCCGAGGCAGGTCGGGCAGACTTCCTTCATTGTCTGCATAATATTCTGACGGATTCTTTGTCTTGTAATTTGCACCAGCCCGAAATCAGACATTGGCAGAACCGAAACTTTTGCCCTGTCCTTTCTGAATTCTTTTTTCAATTCGTCATAAATTTTTCTGCGGTTCTTTTCCTCTTCAAGATCAATAAAATCCACAACAATAATTCCACCTATATCTCTCAGCCTCATCTGCCTTGCAACCTCACGGGCAGCTTCAAGGTCTGTCCTCAGCGAGTTCAGCTCCTGTTCTTTATTCTTTGCATATCTCCCGCTGTTGACATCAATGACAACCATAGCTTCTGTATGTTCGATTATCAGATAACCACCGCTTGGCAGAGTAACTTTTCTTCCCATCAAAGTTTTAATCTGTTCCTCTATTTTAAATGCATCGAATATTGACCCGGAAGTTTTAAATAACTCGATCTTATCTACCTGGTCGGGCTGCATCACTTCGACATAATTTCTGATCTGTTTGTAGAGCTTTTTCGAATCAACAAAAATTTTTGAAACATCTGAAGTGAAAAGATCCCGGATAACGCTCGATGTTGTACTCACATCCTGGTAAACAAGAGCGGGCGGCTGTTCTGATTTCAGGTTTTGTTCGATAACCTGCCATGTTTTAATTAACTGATTTAAATCATCCTTGAGCGCTTCTTCGGTTTGATTTCTTGCAACGGTACGTATTATAAGTCCGTAATTTTTAGGCAGAATACTTTTTGCAAGAGACCTGAGTCTTCTTCTCTCTTTAAAATCATAAATCTTTTTTGAAACCCCCACTTTGTTATCGAAAGGAAGCAGGACGCAAAATCTGCCCGGCAGCGAAACTGATGATGTTACCCGCACACCCTTGTTATTGACAGGCTCTTTTGTGATCTGTACAACAATCTCATCGCCTTTTTTAAGTTTCACAGGGGGAAAATTATCTTTACCAGCTTGCCTGTTTTGCGGATGGTTGTGATTATCGTTGCGATCAATATTGTCATTCGATCCGTTGTGAGAAGATGATTCTTCTTCATCTTCCAGATCTGCATCATCATCGCCGAGAAGATCCTGAAACTGCTGTGTTCTGGCGCCGATATCAGAAAAATGAAGAAACCCGTCGTGCTTCATCCCGATATCAACAAAAGCTGCTTTGATGCCGGGTAAAACCCTGGCTACTCTCCCCAGATAAATATCCCCAACCATACGGCGGTTTTCGGGATAATCAACAAAGAAGTCTACTAAATTCCCGTCTTCCGTTATGGCGGCACGCGTCTGCGTGCTTGTTGAATTGATAATAATTTCTTTTACCATAAAGAGCAAACCCGTTTAATGAAATTTTACATTTCATAAAAATTTTTATAAAAATCAGACCGCACATTTGTGTAAAAATTATATCTTCCTTCTCCGGTTCATACTTATCGTTTTTAAAAACAAATGAACCGGGAAGCAGAACAAAAAATAAAACAATATTTAATTCTGTTTGACTCATGTGCGCCTGTACTAAAAAACAATTAATTTCTCCCGCCCTAAAGACGGGGTAAACAAAAATTTATTTGTTCGTCTTACCTCAAAACGAACATTAACTAAAAGAACAGCGTACTTAAAACTGAAAATGCCGAACATCATTATTCGGCACCGATTAAAATTTATTTATCCCTGTTATTATTTGTACTTTCTTCTTTGAGAACTTCTTTCCTGCTTAAAGAATATTTCCCGTTTTCGATCTTGATAAGTTTAACGCGTACTTTGTCTCCCTGCTTGAGGTAATCGCTCACTCTTTCCACGCGTCTGTTATCAATCTGTGAAATATGCAATAATCCTTCTTTACCGGGGACAATTTCAACGAAAGCACCAAAGTCCATAATTTTAGTAACTACCCCATCATAAATTTCACCAACCTCAGGAGTGGCTGTCATCGCTTTGATATGAGCTTTACATTTTGCAGCGCCTTCTTTATTCGGTGATGCGATGGTAACTGTACCATCGTCTGCAATATTAATATCAACACCAAACAACCTTTGCATTCCCTGGATTGTTTTTCCTCCGGGACCAATAATAAGCCCGATCTGATCAGTTTCAACTTTCATAGTGATAAGTCTGGGCGCATAAGATGACAGTTGTGCCCTGGGCTGACTGATAGCCTGGTTCATAATTCCGAGAATGTGCATTCTGCCTTCTTTTGCCTGTGCAAGAGCTTTCTCCATAATTTCAAAAGAAATTCCCTGAATCTTAATATCCATCTGGAAACCTGTAATTCCATCGGATGTACCTGCAACTTTAAAATCCATATCACCGAGATGATCTTCATTACCAAGAATATCGGACAGGATTGCATATTTATCGCCTTCTTTGACGAGTCCCATTGCAATACCCGCAACAGCTTTTTTAACCGGAATCCCGCCGTCCATTAATGCAAGCGAGCCTGCACAAACAGTTGCCATTGAAGACGAACCATTTGATTCGAGGATATCAGAAATTAATCTCATAGTGTAGGGAAATGTTTCTTCCGGCGGCACCATTGATTTAAGTGAACGCTCTGCAAGGTTACCGTGCCCTATTTCTCTCCGTCCTACTCCTGTCATTCTCCCAACTTCGCCAACACTGAAAGGCGGAAAGTTATAATGAAGCATAAACCTCTTCGAATATTCTTCTGTTAAACCATCAACAGTTTGTTCGTCATTTTTACTGCCGAGTGTAAGTGAAGTCAGGCTTTGTGTTTCGCCCCTGGTAAAAAGTGCTGAGCCGTGAACTCTCGGCAGCACACCAAGCTCGATCGTGATTGGTCTTATCTGTGTAGTGGTTCTGCCATCAAGGCGTATCCCTTCACCAAGTATTCTTGTTCTCATCAGATCTTTTTCAAGATCGTGAAGTATTTCGCCAATCTCATTTTCTTTCTCGGGAAATTTTTCAGCAAGAGACTCTTTTACAAAATCTGCAAGCTCTTTATTTTTTGAACTTCTTTCCTCCTTTGAGAGGACTGAATGAACAATAGCTTTAAATTTATCGCCGGCTAATTCATAAACCTCTTTCTTCAGATCCTCTTCGATTATTTTTGGGGTTATTTCTCTTTTGGGAATGCCGCAGGCTTCCCTTAACTCAACCTGAATTTTAACTATCTTTGCTATCTCTGTCTGTGCAAACTTCAATGCATCCAAAAGTTCATCTTCACTTACCTCTTTTGCTTCTCCTTCAACCATCATTATTGAATTTGCTGTTCCGGCAACTACTAATTCGAGATCGCTTTCTTTAATTTGTGAAAATGTTGGGTTAACAATAAATTTGCCGTTAACTCTTCCCACCCTCACTTCACCAATGGGTCCATCGAAAGGTATATTTGAAATTGTTAAAGCTGCAGATGCGCCAACTGCACCTAAAACATCCGCATCATTTTCACCATCGTGAGAAAAAACAGATGCAACAACCTGGGTCTCGTTAATAAATTCAGCGGGAAACATTGGTCTGATCGGGCGATCAATTAATCTTGCGCTCAATATTTCTTTCTCAGATGGTCTCCCTTCGCGTTTAATATATCCGCCGGGAAATTTTCCGGCAGCGGATGCTTTTTCTCTATACTCAACCTGAAGGGGAAAATAATCCATTCCTTCCTGGGGTTCATCAGCAGCAACAGCCGTAACGAGAACCATTGTGTCACCATATTTAACCATCACCGAACCATTAGCTTGTTTAGCGTACCTTCCTGTCTCTATAGATAAGATCTTGCCGCCGATTTCAACTTCTTTTGTAACTATCATTTAAATTCCTTTTTACTTTCTGATATTTAATTCTTTAATAATTGCTCTGTATCTTTCAATGTCTTTGTTCATTAAATAATCCAGCAGCTTTCTTCTTTTACCTACCATCATCATTAATCCTCTTCTTGAATGATGATCTTTTTTGTGAGCATCGAAATGTCCGGTTAAATCATTTATTCTCCGGGTTAACAGGGCAATCTGAACTTCCGATTTACCCGAGTCCTTTTCATTTACTCCGTACTTCTTAATTATTCCGAGCTTCTCTTCTTTTGTCATTTTACTTATCCTTTTGATTTATGATACAATGTAATCCCAGAACTGTTTGAGTCACCAAAAACAAACCGGGATTAATTAATTTTCTTACTTATGTGTCTTCTGCCTGCCTGAATCCCGCTCTGAATTATTGTAAAATGAACCGGCAGGCGTATTCAGAATCTCCATACCGGCTTCAACATCCTTTTTCATTTGCATTACAAGCTCTTCTGCCGATGAAAATTTTTCTTCTCCCCTGATTCTTTCAACAACGTTTACAGTAACATTCTCACCATAAATGTTTTTGTCAAAATCAAAGATAAAAACTTCTGTCGTTATTTTACCATCGTTATAAAACGTTGGTCTTTTACCAATGCTCATAACGCCTGTATATTTTTTATTATTATTTTTTACAAAGAACTCAACGGCATAAATTCCTATTGCCGGCAGCAGTTTGTCCGGGTTATCCAATTCTATATTTGCCGTTGGAAATCCAAGCTCCCTTCCCCGCTTATCACCTATTACAACTTTTCCATTGAAAGAATAATACCTGTTTAAAAATAAATTTGCAGTGCGAACAGCTCCTGCAGCTAACAAATTTCTAATCTTTGTGCTGCTAACTTCTGTTGAATCCATTCTGACAGCTTTCACAACAGAAACTTTAAAACCATCAGCTTTCGCTAACTCACGCAATTTATTTTCATCTCCGCCGCGTCCTTTCCCAAAATGATGATCGTGCCCGACTACGATTTCACGAATGCCGATCCCTTCAATAATATATCTTTTAAAGAACTCACCTGCGCTAAGCTGCGAAAAATCCTTTGTAAACTTTATTACAAGAACATTTTGTATACCAAGAAATTCGAGCAATGAAAGTTTCTCTTTTAGTGTACTAAGGATTTGAATTTTATGTCCTTCAGAGACTATGCTTCTTGGGTGGGGCTCGAAAGTAATTAAAAAATTCCTCCCTCCGTAAAAAGAAGACTTAGCTACAACTTCTTCGATAATTTTTTTATGACCGACATGAATCCCATCAAAAGTTCCTATAGTGACAACAGTATTTTTGTCATACACAACTTTTGTCAAATCATCAAATATTTCCATAAGTACACATTGCTAAACTGTAGCTTGCAAATATAAGTTATTTAAGCCTGAAAATAAAACCTGAGAGTAAGCCATAGTTAAGGAATAAGTTCATCCGGGCTGCGAGGTGCTCTTAAATTCTTTCATTTTCTGCTCAAAAGCTTCAACTTTCAGTGCGTTTATCACAGAAAACTTCCCTATCATAGTCCTCCTGAGTGAAGATAATACACCGCCGACGCCTAACTCCTCTCCCATATCATTTGCAATTACTCTTATATATGTACCTTTCGAACAGCGTATTTCGAAATGAATATCCGGGAGTTGGATTTTTTTTATCAAAAATTTCGAAACCTTAACCTTCCTTGGTTCTCTCTTTATTGTTTTACCTTTCCTCGCAAGATTATATAAAGTTTTGCCGCCCACTTTCAATGCTGAATACATTGGCGGGGTTTGTAATATTTCTCCAACAAATAAATCTCTGGCTCGTTCTATATCAGACTGTTTTACCCCGTCAACAGATTTTTCTTCTATGATTTCTGTCTCAAGGTCCATCGAAAGAGTTTTCTTTCCAAGTGTTATAATACCTGTATAAGTTTTTTCCCTCTCCTGAAATTTTGTTATCTCTTTGGTTTTTTTTCCAGTGCAGAGAATTAACAACCCGGAAGCAAGCGGGTCAAGTGTTCCTGCGTGCCCGACTTTTTTGACACCTGTGATTTTTCTGATGATATGAACTACTTTGAAGGAGGTCCAGCCTGAAGGTTTATCAACGAGGATTACTTCTCCGGAATTAAAATCAACGTTTGAAAAATCAGTCGTTTCCTTTGTTATCATCTTCCCTATTTCCCGGGGAATGAATTTTTTTAATTAAGCCTTCAATCTTTTCAACATAATCGAGCGTATCGTCTATAAAGAATTTTAACTCGGGGGTAAATTTTATTTTTATCCTGTGAGCGAGTTCAGACCTGATATATCCGTTTGAAGCATTTATTTTTTCAAGAACATCTTTCCGCTTTTCTTTATCAAGCACGGAGACATAAATTTTAGCGATTCTCAGATCAGGGCTTACTTTTACATTTGTTATTGTTATAAAACCTAATCCAGGGTCCTGCAGCTTATATAAAAAGATCAGGCTGATCTCTTCTTTTATTAAGCTTTCAACTTTATCAATTCTGTACGACATAAAATATCACTTTCTTTTTAAGCGGATTAACCGAACAAATACTGTGGTTGATCTACAATTTTTTCTTCGTCTCTATAATCTTATACGCTTCGATCGTGTCGCCTATTTTTATATCATTGAAGTTCGCAATATTCAAACCACACTCATAACCGGCATCAACTTCGCGTACATCGTCTTTGAATCTTTTCAACGATCCGATATCGCCTTCGAATATTTCAATTCCATCTCTTATCAATCTTATTTTATTACTTCTTGCTATCTTGCCATCCTGAACATAGCAACCAGCTACAGTACCAAGTTTTGGGACTTTAAAAGTATCCCTTACTTCTGCTGTCCCCACAATTTCTTCAGAAAGAACGGGAGATAAAAGACCTTCCAGGGCAGCTTTCACTTCGTTAATTGCATCATAGATCACGTTGTAAAGCCTGATATCAACTTTTTCACTTTCAGCAAGTTTTCTTGCATTGATGTTTGGTCTTACATGGAAACCTATAATAATTGCATTTGATGCCGCCGCAAGAAGAACATCACTTTCGGAAATACCGCCAACACCTTTGTGAATAACCCGCACAATAACTTCCTGTGTTGAATGTTTCATCAAAGAATCAGAGAGTGCTTCAACTGAACCGTCAACATCTCCTTTAACAATGATCGGCAATTCTTTTACACCGCCAATACTAATCTGCTCTGCTATTTCATCAAGCGTGATGTGGTGAACCTGTTTCTGGTCCTGTTCGCGCTTTAATTGCTGGCGCTTGATCCCAACTTCTCTTGCCTGTCTGTCAGATTCAACAACAACAAAAGTATCCCCTGCCTGAGGCGCTCCTTCAAAACCAAGAACCAGCACGGGTGTTGAAGGAGGAGCTTCGGTAACTTTGTTTCCTCTTTCATCAAACATTGCACGCACCTTTCCCTGATAGATTCCTGCTACAAAAGGATCACCGACTCTTAATGTTCCTTTTTGCACAAGTATTGTACCCGTTATGCCTCTTCCCTTGTCAAGTTGAGATTCAACAACAACCCCGCGCGCTTCTCTATTCGGATTTGCTTTGAGATCAAGAATTTCTGCCTCGAGCAATATTCTTTCCAGAAGAATGTCTACATTCTTCCCGGATTTTGCCGAAATTTCGACGCACTGATATTTTCCCCCCCATTCTTCAACGAGAATATT
>JAKAGZ010000022.1:0-32537 GCA_021815365.1 Bacteroidota bacterium | reverse complement strand
AGCGATTTCTGCTCCTGAATCCTTTCTTCCTTTTCCTCCCTCTCTTTTCTCTTTTTCTTCCTTGCGCTTGCACGTGTAAGAGCTATTGTATCATCCATACTTAGAAGTGTTTTTCTTATTGCCTCTTCAACTTCGCGCTGATCAATTTCAAATTTCTTAATTTTTCTTCTTTTCTTTGCCTGCGGCAACTCTTCAGTAATTTCCTGTGTGTGTTTTTTAGGCTT
The DNA here is from genome assembly GCA_021815365.1 of Bacteroidota bacterium. Taxonomy (GTDB): domain Bacteria; phylum Bacteroidota; class Ignavibacteria; order Ignavibacteriales; family Ignavibacteriaceae; genus JAKAGZ01. The sequence goes on along the minus strand of JAKAGZ010000022.1, from coordinate 32,313 downwards.
CTTCCTTTTTTTCTTAACAGTCGCAGGCTGAAGCACCTTTTCTCCTTCAGTTTCTTTTTTATCTGCTTGCTCTGTTTGTTCAGCAAGATCCATCTTTCCTACAACTCTTAATCCTCTTCTTTTTTCCTTTTCTTCTTCAATTGGCGATTTGAATTTTTTCTCCTCTTCCTCTACAACCTGTACGGGAATTGCTTCGCCAATTACCTCAGTCTGTACAGGTTCTTCTGCCTCAATCACTTCCGGTTTCTGCTCAATTTTTTCTTTCTCCTTTTCTTTTACCGGCGGGGGAGCCACTGTTTCAGGAGTGGTTTCAATTATTTTTTTATCTTCCTGTTCTTCCGATTTTTCAGCACGCTTTTTATTGAACTCAGCAATCTTTTTATAATGTTTCTCTGCTTTCTCAATGTCTTTTTTATAATGCTCATTAATATCCTTTACCATCTCATCGGTTAGAAGCGACATATGAGACTTTACCTCGTAGCCTTTCTTGGTAAGGAATTCAACAAGCGTCGCTGCAGATAAATTATATTCTGAGGCTAACTTGAATAATCGTAACTTTTTTTCTTTAGTTTCGGACATACTTTTGAATACCGGTTTATTGCCTATTCTTCCTCTTCAAACTGAGATTTAATGAGTTCAATTATTTCGTTGCTTTTCTTTTCGTCTAATCCTTCAATTTCCTGCAATTTTTCTGAGCCAGCCCGCAGCACCTCAAGGGCAGTATCATAACGATTATTAATCAGTAGTTCGTAAATATCCTCTCCAAGTTCTTCTTTCAGATCAATAAGCTCAATATCTTCTTCATATTCCTCGAATGGTTTTTCTTCTCTTAATATTTCAATCTCGTATCCTGTCAACCTCATAGCAAGATTAATATTCACGCCGTTCCTACCGACAATCAAAGAGACCTGGTCGCTGTCTGCAGTTACAACAGCTTTCTTGGCATCTTCATCAAGCTCAATCTTTTTCAGCTTGGCAGGTGCAAGAGCTTTCTGGATAAAGATAAGAGGATCTTCTGAATAATTAATTACATCTATGTTTTCGTTATTAAGCTCTCTGACAATTGCGTGTATACGGACCCCCTTCATACCAACACACGCACCGACAGCATCAATCCTGTCGTCGTGCGATTCAACCGCAACTTTTGCACGTTCGCCGGGTTTGCGGGCAATTGCTTTTATCTCGATGATCCCATCATAAATTTCAGGAATTTCAATTTCAAACAACCTGCGGAGGAACATATTATCAGATCTTGAAATAATAATCGCCGGACCGCTGTTCCCTTTTTTAACCTCCTTTACTATTGCACGAATCGTCTCTCCTTTTTTATATCTTTCATAAGGTATCTGTTCGTTCCTTGGAAGTATCAACTCATTTTTATTATGATTTACCAGAATATCATTTTTTCTTGTCTGATAAATATCTCCAACCACTATTTCACCAAGCAGATCTTTATATTCGTTATAAACAACATCCTTTTCTATTTCGCGTATCTTCTGATTCAAACTTTGTTTTGCCAGAGTTATCAATCTTCTGCCAAAGCTTGCAAGACTCAGCGTTTCAACATAATCGTCACCGACCTCAAGCCCCTCATCATTTCCTCTCTTATTAACTTCCCCGATACTGATCTGAAGATTCGGGTCAGTAACTTCTTCAACAATTTCCCTTTCGAGGAATATTTCTATATCTCCTTTATCCATATTCACAACCACATCATATTTTGCTTCCTCACCGTATTTCTTTCTTACAAGCAGACCGAAAATTTCCTCGATAATTCCGGCGAGCACATCTTTATCAACTCCTTTTTCCCGTACCATCTGGGCAAAGGATTCAACAATGTCCAGGTTCATTTCTTATATTCCTCCACTATGAAAAACTTATTACTACTTTTGCTTTTTTAATATTATTAAAATTTATTTTTATTTCGTTATTGCCGGATGAAAAAACCAGGTCTTCGCCGTCAACTCTGAGCAGTTTACCTGTCAGAGTTTTAGTTTCATAACCTGATAAATAAGAAACATCAAATTTCCTGTTAACATGTTTTGGAAACTGTTTCAAAAATTTCAGCGGTTTATCCACGCCCGGGGATGATACATCGAGGCGATAATCAGAGCCGATTTCCGGCAGTGTTTCCAGCTCTGCGTTTATTTCCCTGCTGATGTTCGCACAATCCTCAGCAGAAACATCCCTGCTGCTATCAATAAAAACTTCTATCACCCTTTTACTGCTTGTCCCTCTTAGTATCAAATCAATAAGAAAGAAACCTTTCCTTTCGACAATTTCAGAGACAACCTGGGCAATATTACTATCCAAAAAATTCATTTTTTTCTTTTGTACAAACAAAAATCGCCCTTTATAGGGCGAAATAAGATGTACAAAATTACCACTATTTTAATGAATAAGCAAGGAACAGATTTCAAATTCCTTTGGAGAGACCTCTGAAAAATAGAATTACATAAAGCCACAGTGTTTTTAATAGCACGCTGAAGACACGGATTTGGCTGATTTTCGCGGATTAGATCTGTGTTAATCCGTTTAATCTGCGTCATCCGCGTTCTATTTTTAATTTTTCAGAGGTCTCTTGAAATCAAATTTCTTTGAAATCAAAAACGAATATTGGGAGCCGGAACCTTTTTTCTTCTTTGACAGACTTTTAATCAGCCGGCTAAAAACTGACTGTATACGTCCGGTGTTTGTTGAAACCTGTTCGTTTAAGTTGACAAGACTATATCACTAAAATTAAATCACGAAGATATAGGTAAATATAGGTATTTAACAAAAATGTTATGTTTTTGTGTTTATGAATATAGGAAAACTTCTATAAGCGAAAAAAGAAATTCTTGTTGATTTGCTTAATGTAATTAATTCATTTAAAGATAGAGATTTTAAAGTAACATTAGGCTCACTTCTGGAAGCCGATGAAAGAGAATATTACATTGAAAACAAATTCACGTTACTGAAAGAATATATTAATGCAAAGCTGCATGTATTATAATTAAATATCCTCTATACGCGAAGAGTTATTTTGCCAGCTTCTTTCTCAGCATTTCGAGTTTTTCAGTAACTTCTTTTTTCTGCCCATCGTTTAGCTGCAATTTATTTATTGAGCTGTACTCGTCATAAGCTTCTTCGTTTAACCCGGTATCATAAAGAAGATCAGCAAAATAAATTCTGTATGAGGAAAGATTTTGTGTTTCAGGATATTTTCTGAAAGTTTCTTTGGCAGTAACTATTGCAGATTCCCTGTAGCCATTTTCTGCTAATTGTTCCGCACCATGGAGTTTCAAAATTCCAAAATTATCATCTGAGATATATGGAGTTTTAACACCGTTGTTCTCGGCTCCATAAACTGCAGTATTGCTGGATCTCACTTCTTCTTTACTCTTCGGAACATTTATCAGGTTCTCCATTGCCAGCGCAAGCAGCAATTCATTCAGAGTGAGTGTTTTAATATTCGCGGCTGTAAGAGCTGAGTTTTCTTTTAAAAGAAAGTTTACTTTCCCATTATTTAATAGTATGAATGATTTATCACCAGTAACTAAGGTTGTATTTGGATAAACAACATTACCTGCTTTCAGATCAACCCATTTTTCTTCTGAACCGATCTGAGCTTTTACAGTTCCTTTTATCTTTTCAACTTTAAAAGATTGAGCCGGAACTACAAAGCACATTAGAATAAAAATTATTAATACTTTTTTCATATACTTACCTCTTTATATTTTCTACCGGCAGCAACCGGATTATTTTATCTTTACTCGACATCAATAATTTGCACTCTGTTTTTTGCAAGCCCAAAATCAGAAATAGCTTCGGTATTAAATTTTTGTGACCCGAGTTCCCAGGATGTATCGAAATTTGTAAGAGAAGTTGTTTCAACGGCTATCCAGATCTCATCAACACCATGTGTGTTTTTTCTTACAAAAAATTTTGTATCATTATCGGTAATTAATCTTGCCTGGCTTGGAGAGAGTTCGGTATTAATTAAAATACTTACATGCCCAAGCCCTGATTGAGGTTTATAGTCAACTAGTGCTGTCTGTACTCCTACGCTTTCAAGAATCGAGCTGTAATAAACACTCAGGTCATCACAATCTCCGCCTTTTATCTTTAAGGTTTGGTGTGGAAACTGAACATAATCAGAGCTTGCGTTTGGGTCAGCCACATAAACCAGATTTTTTACAATCGCATTAAATAAAATTTTTGCTTTATAAAATGTTGATAGAGCATAGCTGATAGTATCAAGCTCACCCTTATGCTCACTCAAAATATTTTTAGCATAGTTCATTGAGAAGTTCAGGTCTTTCTCAATAAAATATTTTAAGTGAGATACAACATCATCCCAGGAATTAACACTGTATATCAAAACCGGTTTTTGAAATTCGTCATCGGGATTATTATTATCGGTAGAAACATAAAAATCAGCATAAGATATTTCTGTTTTGTCTTTAGTAAACGAATCCGGTATGATAGTATAAAACGGAACATTTACTGTATCCCTTGAATTTACTGTAACAGGCTTTGACTGTATTCTATCTATATTAAGACTGTTAATCCTGCAGGATGATTTTACAGTGATTGGCTTATCAGTAAGATTCACAACTCTGCCGTAAGCAAAAGGATTATCTATATATAAATCCGAAAAAGTAGGGTATATATCTTTAACTATATTTACATCGAGAATTTTAATTTTCTGTTCAGTAATTGTATTTAAGCTAAAAGTAACCGAGAGAACAGCTTTATTATAGCTGTAGCGGTTATTGATAATATTGTTTATTCCATTCATCTGGAAATCTGAAAGCGTTTTCTCCTGGTTCCTGTTGGAAAAATATTTTACCCCTGAAAGAGCTACACCAAAAGATTTTGTTGAATAGGAAATAGTTGGAATTATTCCCGCTAGATATGGCTGCTGAAATCTATCGTGGAATGCGGTCAGTCCAAATCCGAAATTGCCTGAGCTTGTTTCAAGCAAACTGTTAAAACCGGTCTGAAATGCCCGCGTAGTTTCGTATAAGAAATTGAATTTTAAATTCTCAACTGGGGTTAATGTCATTCCAATCAGAGCGCCTTTTTGTTTTCTCATATCATAAATACTGTTCTGCTCAGAGGGCTGCATCTCACCAAAATTCATCAGGTTTATTGAAGCAAGGGTAAATGAAATATTATTATTTACAGAATAATTAATTCCGAGGTCTGCTTTCCAGAAATTTATATTGTCTACCAGGTTTTCTCTTTTTAAAGTAAGAGAATCTGAAAAAATAGGGGTCACTGTTTCCTGGTTAAACTCCTCAGTAAAATACCTGAGATCAAAGCCGGCACTGAAGTTATCAGAAAATTTATAAGAATACCCGAAGCCAAATAATTCTTTATAAGTAAACCTTGAGCTTAACGATTGTGCACTTGAATCCTGAAGAATAATAGACTGCCCGTTGTTGAAAAAAAATTCTTTCTGGTACCCGGGGGTATAACGAACCGACAGGTTGTGGCTATTTATGCTTTTTGATAAAGCGACCAGGTATAAATTTGAATTTGTAGCTGAGGGTGAAAATTCACTTCCATAAGAAATCAATAACCCCCAATCTTTTATAAGTGAAAAATTGCCGGGATTACTTTCATAACTATCAATCATTGAACTTGTATTTTTAGAAAAGCCCTGGTAACCATTCAATTCAAATGAGCTTTGCGCCGGTATTTCGACTTTCAAAAACATAACTATGCTGAAAATAATTAGTAATCTTTTGCTCAAGGAATATCAACAATTATTGTATGAATAGTTTGCGACTTAATGTGCAGCCTGTCATTCAGAAAGGGCTGCGTACCTTCATTTCTTCTTATAAAAGTAAAAATAAATTTATCAAATTTGTCCTGAGGAATAGAATTCAATAAACTGGCTGGAAGTTTTACTCTTCCATTATCCTTTGGTTTAATTCTGTAAAGAGGAAAAGCTAAATTACTGTTACGCACCCACGCGCCTAAAATTATTTCTACCGGGTCTGCAGAACTATTATCCCACTCAAGTGTTGCTTCAAGATTATTATTTTTCCTTGATCCTTTAATCTTAACATTAGCATTTATTTCAGCGGGTGTTCTAATATTGAAACTTACCGCTCTTCCCATACTATCGGGCTTAAAGAAATAGCCGACAAAGGATCCTGCTGTATAATTGAATGGATTTACATTATTATTTCTTCCGCTGTATAAAACGTACCTGTCACCGAGAAGAGAATCACCAAAGCTTCCGTGATCTCTGAACATTACTCTTAAAGGTATTTGTTTGGCAGTTATACCATTAAATTTTACTGTACCAGGTGTAACTGTTCTATAACCAACAATCCTACCGTGCTGCGTATGAACAGGCATCTTCATATCAAAAAAAATTGTTTGTGCAAGCGAAGCCTTGGCAGTAAAGTTTTGATAAGTAATCTTTGCACCAGTCACAGTAATAACGTTCTGTAACTTTGACAGGTCGCTGACAACGCCCGTAGTATCGAAACCATTGCTGTAAAATTCATCCTGTGTATCTTTGGCAATAACCTGCACCTGTAGCTGGTTTTGGTCCTGCACAAGCTCGGTTGGTGCTGGCTTGTCACACCCAAGTATGAGCAAGCCGGACAGCAGAAGAATTCCAAAATATAAACTTAACTTTTTCATTTTAGTTTAACTTAACATTGTGATAGTTCATTAGCAATTGATTTTCTCTTTCATTAAGCCCTTCAAAGAAAGGAACTATTCCAATTTAAAAACAGAGAATGCCCTCACGGGGCATTCTCTCAACAGTGCCAGATATATTTATCTGACCAGATAAGGAATACCCCAGAACTTAGCTTCCACAGGTGCCTGGTCATCGTATATCGTTTGTTTTGTAAATGCGTTTATCACAGCATGGAAGAAGCCGGGATATTGTCGGGACCTGTACGTTTGCTCAAAAACTTTTACAAACCCGCTGCCGGAAGGAGTACTTGAAATTAATTTTAATTTTCTGTTTTCTCTATGATGTCCGAATTTATCTGCTCCATAAGTAACGGTTACAAAATCTGTATCGGCATAAGCACTATATATCTCCACATTTACAGTTAAACTATCATTTCTTTTTAACTCAGGAAAATGTCCCCAGGCTTTTGGTCCTCTTGAAAAGAAATAATCGTTAGGAGAGGTAATAACAATTTGTTTACCACTGGAAAAAGTTAGTGTGAGTTTATTTATTACTATGTTATTTGTATTCGTTCCACCTTGCGGCAGAGAAATTGCAACAAGCTTCCAGTTTAAAAGTGGATTTGATGTACTGTCTCTGTGTGCAAATATTAACTTTCTTGTTATAGTTGTTGCAAATGCTTTAGTAATTATAGTGTCGGGTTTTGTACGGGGTCCCGAGCCGGTTGTAGATGCTGCAATGTTCAGAACTCCTTCAAACGATTTGGTTAGTGTTACGTAAGCTGTGTCTCCAACTATATTGTAAGACCAGCTTTTGTTAACCAATATTACATGATGCCATACAAAAACCGGATAAATTGCAGTCGCTTCTTTACTAAGAAAACTCATAGACTGATCTTCATCAAAATTAGCATCAAACGATGCAACTGCAGAATCCTGCTCTGCAATTTGCTGTATAGCCTGTTTGTCTGCGGTTTTTAAAGTAGTGTTGTCTGTAACAGGATTTGTAACAGAATCTTTGCATCCCACTAAAAAGATAAATAGACCCACAATTGCATAAGCAATCAGGTACTTAACTAATGCTGCACGTTCTTTTCTATCCATAGTACTACTCCTTATATTTGTTGGTTACTTCACTCAGTTTTAATAATCTGTGTAAATTATTGTGCCAAATGGAAATCAGATTCTAACTAATTATTATGTAAGAGATTATCCTGGATAGAAATATTTTCAATCTGCATGGAAAATCCATTTATCTGCCTGAAATTTTTTTATTCATGCAAATAAATTTCATCCTCTGAACCGAAAAAATTGTTGTTGAGAAACAGAAAAAATAAGTGATGTTAAAATTAGAGGATTATTACTTTCTTAAACCTTTTATTTCTTCTGGTGTAAGCTCTCTTACACCAGCGGAAATTAAATTGCCTAAAAGTAAATTTTTAATTCTGACTCTGACAAGCCTCAATGTTGGATAGCCGATTTTTGCCGTCATTTTTCTTACCTGCCTGTTTCTCCCTTCGGTTATGACAAGACTCAGCCAGCAGCTTGGTATATTTTTTCTTTCTCTGATTGGCGGAACTCTTGCAGGAAAATCAGGTAGGTCAATCATTTTAACTTTTGCAGGTAATGTTTTTTTGCCTTCAATTTCGATACCTTCTTTTAATCTATTTAACTCTTTTTCAGTCGGTATTTTTTCAACCTGAACATAATATTCCTTTTCATGAGAGTTAAGCGGATTTAAAAGATAATCAGTAAGAGTTTTGTCGTCTGTTAAAAGAAGCAACCCTTCGCTGTCCAGATCCAGCCTTCCGACAGGGTAAACATTCTTCGGAAAATTATAAAGCCCTGATAAAGTTTTTCTTCCAGCCTTATCGGTAAACTGCGAAAGCATACCGTAGGGTTTATGCACAATATAATAACTGAAGTTATTGGGGAACATAAGAATTAGTAATGCTGTTTTCTGATTCACGGTGATAAATGTATGTATCAAAATTAACCTTCCTGATATTGAACAGCTTTTCGGCTCTTTCAAGAAAATCAGAATCTTCACTATAGGGAATATTCCTAAAACCATTCAGCCTGCGGAACACTTCTGTTCTTCCGAAAAAAGTCCCGCCTATTGAACATTCAGAAAGATGAATAAATTTATGGGGATCGTTTTTATCCCTGACGTATTCATTACCAATTATTTTTACTCCGCCATGAATAAAATCCACGTTTTTGTTTGCTTCCATAAAGTCAACGCGTCGTTGAATATGATCCACTGAGTACTCATCATCACTGTCAATAAAAGTTAAATATTTCAACCCGGCTACCTCAATTCCACGGTTTCTGCTTCTTGCAAGCTTTATGTTGTCTTGTTTTATCAATCTAACATTATGAAATTTTACCTCGTATTCTTCCAGAATCTGTACTGAACCATCTTCACTTCCATCGTCTATGGCAATCACTTCCCAATCCTTAAAGCTTTGATGAATAATTGAATCAACGCATCTCTTAAGATATTCCTGCCGGTTGTAGACGGTTAAAATGATTGAAACAACCGGAACTATATTGCTCTTCATCAGAGAACCTCAAATGTTAATAGAACAAATTTCATGTATTTTCGTCAAAACACTTGTTAGTTAAAAATCACTTGAAGATTTATTCACAATAAATAAGGCTGTTCTTTACTTTTTAATTGCTATGAGTTTATTTATTTTAGCACCATTGGTAAAGATTTTTGAGAACAACTTAAAAAATCTTATTTGTTGAATATATTTTGTTAATATAAGCAATAATACCACTCAAAAAAAAGAGACATTTTATGTCATTCAGAGATCAGCAAAAATATCTTGAAACTCTTCAAAGGCATGAGCGTAAAATGGATCCGAAAGAGAGAGAAGAATTAAAGATGTTCATCAAGCGTCATAAAGACGAAGAAGAATTCGACACTCTCTCAATGCAAAGGTTAAAAGAATTACATGATAAGTATAATATTACTGTAGACAGATCAAAGTATGACTCTTTCTTCAAGAAAAGTTAAAACTAATTCTTTAATCGGCAGATTTTTTAGGCTTGGTTCATCAGTTCCATTCTGTGCAATTAATCTTATCTAACGTAAAATATTTTCAGAGAAAAAAATGAATTACAAAAAACTTTACAGGATCATCGGGGCAATTATCTTTCTGATTTCGGCAACAGTTTTATTTATGACTGCACAGCCGACAGTTTCTTTTTGGGATGTTGGTGAATTTACAGCCGCAGGCTATGCACTGCAGGTGCCTCACCCGCCGGGCACACCGTTTTTCCTTTTGCTAAACAGAGTCTTCTCAATGATACCGATATTTGAAAATATCGGACACAGGATAAATACTGTGTCGGTTCTTTCCAGCGCATTTTCAGTTTTATTCCTCTACCTGATAACGATAAAAGTAATTGAAAATTTCAAAGGGAAGGAGCCGAAGAATTTAATTGATGCACTCAGCACTTATTTACCTGCTGCTATCGGGGCGCTTGCTTTTTCTTTCAGCGATACTTTCTGGTTCAACGGTTCTGAAGGTATTGTTTTCGGTTTGAGCTTATTTCTTTTCTCAGCTATTGTTTACCTGATGATGCTGTGGAGTGAAAAGGCTGACAATAACGATAATGAAAAATATATTTTTATGATCGCTTACCTGATAGGTCTTTCAACCGGCGTTCATCTTATGAGTGTTCTTGCAATAGTAGCCGTGGGAATGATGATCGTTATGCGCAAGTATGTTACAGATGATGAAGCATGTAAAAGATCAGGTTATATTTTTATTGGTCATGCTGTAATTATAATTTTAGTATCAATGGCGCTCTGGGCATCCAGAACAGGCAAGACACCGCCGTCGCCGGAGGAATATCAGGCTTTTGACTTTAAATTTAAAATGATCATAGCTGCTGTCAGCGCACTAGTCATCGGTGCTTTCTGGAAAAAAATATTCAACAGAAGTTCATTTTACCTTCCTGTTCTTGTTGGAGGTGTTGCTTTATTTATTACTTACCCGGGAATTGTGAAAATACTGCCGACCGTTCTTGCTTCAATATCGGGCGACAGCGTTTTGACCGCAATGGTTTTCTTTCTGGTAATTTTTGCTGTGCTGATCTATCTTGTTCATCATTACATAAAAACAAAAAAACAGACGCTTCACCTGGTTTTTATGTCCGTTGTTTTTATTCTGCTTGGCTTTTCAACTTATACTATGATTATCATTCGTGCTAATCAAAATCCGCCGATGAATGAAAACAATCCAAAAAATATTTCAACTTTGATCACATACCTCGACAGAGAGCAGTACGGGGACTTCCCGATTTTTGAAAGAAGATTCGCAACAGAACCTTACCAGCAGGGAGTTTACACAAACTATTCCAGCGAGCTTGATTTCTGGTGGCGATACCAGATGAACCACATGATGACGCGTTACCTGCTCTGGAACTTTGCAGGAAGAGAAAGCTGGGTGCAGGATGCAGGACCTAACATTGCGCCTTTTAACACAATTGGTAATGCGTTCGGGAAAATTTTCAACATCCATTTTGCGGGTGATATACACGATTCACTCTTCGGCATTCCTTTCCTGCTTGGGCTGATTGGTTTATATTTTCATTTTAAAAAAGACTGGAAGCTCGCTTCCATATTTTTTATCCTCTTTATTTTTATGAGTTACCTGACTGCATTTTACCAGAATCAGCAGCAGCCACAGCCAAGAGAAAGAGATTATTTTTATGTCGGTGCGTATATGATCTTCGCTCTCTGGATTGCTGTTGGACTCAGAGGACTGATAGATTTAATAACAGAAAAAATAAGCGATCTTTCAAAACAAAAAATATTAATTTTTGCTCTGCTACTTTTCAGCTTTGCTGCTGTTCCATTAAATATGATCAGAGCAAATTATTTTACACACGACAGATCAAAGAACTGGGTTCCATGGGATTATTCGTACAATCTTTTACAAAGCTGTGCGCCGAACGCTGTCCTATTTACCAATGGTGACAACGATACTTTCCCGCTGTGGTATTTGCAGGATGTCGAAGGAGTCAGGAGAGACGTCAAAGTTGTTTGCCTCAGCCTTGTAAATACTCCGTGGTATATCGAAGAACTGAAGAACAACGATCCGTATCACGTTGGAACTGTAAATATGAGAATGTCAGATTCACAGATAGAACGAATCAGACCAGTTGAATGGCAGGCGCAGGATATAACAGTTCCCGTACCCGCTGATGTAAATACCAAAGGAATGGATATACAGGATTCAACAATTATCAAAAGCGGAAAGCTTGTTTTCAGGATGGACCCTACATTGAATTTCGGAAATATAAAAGCTATACGCGTACAGGATATTATGGTAAAAGAAATTATCGAATCTAATAACTGGAAACGTCCGATCTATTTTGCTGTCACCTGTTCAGAAGATGCAAGAATAGGGTTGGGTGATTATTTAAAGATTGAAGGAATGGCAATGCGTCTTGTTCCCGAAAAGAGAAATCAGAATGTTGAATTTGTAAACAGACCTGCTCTTGAACAGGAATTATTGCATGAAAATTTCGGCTACAGCAAAGACTTCAAGAGAGGATTTAAATTCCGTGGATTGAACAATCCAAAAATTTTCTTCGACGATAATCACCAGAGAATGCTTCAGAATTACAGGAATGCATTTATCAGGCTTGCTCTCTATTATGAAAATATTAATCAAAAAGATAAAGCAATTGCCGTCCTCGACACGATGCAGGTGAAGATCCCGAGAAACACTATTAATCTCGATTTCAGAATTTATAATGAGATCGGAGTTATATACTTAAATGCCGGAGAAAAAGATAAGTACAAAAAAATTGCCGACGAAGTTGAGAGTGAAGCGCAAAATGCACTGAAAGAAAATCCTTCAGACCTTTCTCCATACAGAGTACTGATAGATATTTATCAGAATCTTGGAGAAAACCGGAAACTGCTTGATCTGTGGAGACACATTCAGACGATGTATCCCGATGACCCTACAGTAAAAGCTAACGTGGAAAAATATCAGGGTATTGTTGCACAGCAGGATAGTGTAAATAAATTGAAAAAATAAAAACCATAAAAATATTTTATATTTTAATAAGCGGTTCCTGACCGCTTATTTTTTGAATAAATTGCAGCAAGGAAAATAAATTTTATAAATGAAAATCTTAATTCTCGCTTTATCAGGAATAGGCGATGCCCTTATTTTTACTCCCGCCTTAAAACTGCTCAGGAAGGAATTACCTGACGCTCAAATTGACGTGCTGGTAATGTTCCGTGGAGTCAAGGATATCTATTCAAGAAATCCGCAGGTAAATAACGTATATTTTTTTGAATTTCTGAAAGAGGGCACACTTAATTCCCTGAACTATATTTTGGGCTTGCGCAGAAAATATGATGCAACAATTAATGTTTATCCTTCAAACAGGAAAGAATATAATGTTATAAACTTTCTGCTTGGCGCTAAAAAAAGAGCAGGTGTAAATTACCTTCGGAAAAATTTTCAAAACTTCGGCTGGCTTAACAACATAACGATAACAGAAAACGATTCCCTTCATAATGCACAGACTAACATCCTCCTTATTGAAAAGCTCTTAAATAAAAAATTCGATAAAGAACCTGCTTTTGAATTTTTCCTGAACGAAGATGACAAAGCTGCCGCCGGAGAATTTCTGAACGAAAAGAATATTACCGAAGGAGATCTTGTTATAGGTTTTCACCCAGGGACTGCTGTTTTGAAAAATCATATCAAGCGAAGATGGGAATCGGAAAAATTTGCTGAGCTGGGCAAAAGATTAATCCAAAAACATAATGCGAAAGTTCTGGTCTTCGGGGGACCCGATGAAGATGAGCTGAAGGAAAATATCAGATCGCTGGCAGATTCACCAAATATTTTTTCTGTTACAAAACTAAATCTGCCGCAAAGCGCTGCCCTGATGAAGCACTGTAAAGTTTTCGTTTCAAACGACTCCAGCCTTATGCATGTTGCCTCCGCAATGCAGATGAATGTTGTTGCAATAATTGGTCCTACCAACCCGGCTTACATCCATCCATGGAAAACAAACTACAGAATCGTTTCACTGAATCTTGAGTGTTCCCCCTGCTTTATTTATTCTCCCCGTCCGCTTATCTGTTTCCGCAGAGATATTAAGTTCAAATGTATAAAAGAACTTAATGTAGACATGGTTTACGATGCGGTTTTGAAATTTTTAAATTAAAAATTTGTCTGGCTTTAAATAAATTCTTTTAATAATTTTCTCATCCATTTAAACAAGTAAGTTTGTGTGGATTTATGCCTCTGCGCAATTTGTTTCTGGATTTCAATTCCTACTTCGCTTCTGTTGAGCAGCAGCTTCGCCCTGAACTGCGCGGCAAACCGGTTGCTGTTGCGCCTGTTATGACGGACACGACCTGCTGCATAGCAGCAAGTTATGAAGCAAAAGCTTTTGGAATCAGAACCGGCACTTCTATCAGAGATGCAAAAAAACTCTGTCCAGCCTTAAAGGTCGTAGAAGCTCAACATAAAGTTTACGTACAATTTCATAATGAACTGGTCGCTGCTGTTGAATCCTGCATCCCTGTTGAGAAAGTAATTTCAATTGATGAGATGGTTTGCAATCTTCTCGGGAAGCAAAAACAGAAAGAGGAAGCCGTCAGGCTTGCAAGGCATATTAAAGATACGATCAGCAAAAAGGTCGGAAAATATCTCCGCTGTTCTATCGGTATTGCGCCGAATCCTTTTCTCGCAAAAACAGCAACAGATATGCAAAAGCCAGACGGGCTTGTAGTGATCGAGGAAAAAGACCTGCCTGACATTCTTTATAAACTCAAGCCAAGCGATCTTTGTGGTATTGGAAGAAGAATGAACAAACGCCTGCTGTATTACGGCATAGATTCAATCGAAAAACTTTATGCGCTCGATAAGAAAATGATGAAACGCCTGTGGCGCGGCATTGAAGGTGAAAGAATGTACGACCAGCTCCGCGGAAAAATTGTGCTGCGCCCGTTAACACACAGGTCAACGGTCGGGCACTCGCACGTGCTTTCTCCAAAATTCAGAAATACAGAAGGCTCTTATGCTGTGCTTAATCGTCTTCTTCAAAAAGCTGCAATGAGAATGAGATACCTCGGATATGTTACAGGATGCATGTTCGTTAAAGTTAAGTATACCGGCGGAGACAGATGGAAAGATGCCATGAGATTCCCACATACTCAAAGTACAAAAGACCTGCTTCACTACCTGGATGAAATGTGGGCAAAAAACACCCTTAAGCATCAGACGCCGCTGGCTGTTTCAGTTTCACTGTTCAAGCTGATAGAAGAAGAAAAACATATCCCGACACTGTTTGAGAATTATGACAGATCAAAATCTCTCTACACTGCGATAGATTCTCTCAACAGGCGTTATGGTAATAACTCGGTTTATTTTTGCGGTTCTCACACCGCTCTCGATTCTGCCCCGATGAGAATTGCGTTCACGCAAATTCCGAACCTTGAAATTGAAGATGACTGAAAGAAGAAGTGCAAAGGGCGCGGAGTACAAAGTGCATAACGTTTAGCGTTCAGAGATAGCGTATAGCAAGTAACATCATATCTTTATATACTTATAACACTGATTTACAATAACATTTAACAAAAGGATCGAATGGAAAACTTTACAATTAATCAGTATAGAAATTGGTTCGAATATGAAAAAGATGCTCACGTAAAAACAATAGCATCCCTGCTTGCAGTTCCCGAAGAAAAAAGAAAAACAAAAGAATTCCGTAAAGCAGTTGATCTCTTTGCACACATAGTCAGCGCAAGAGCGTTGTGGCTTTACAGGCTCGGATTTTTGAAAGACCTGCCGGAAAATTTATTCCCGGAAAATATTAAAATCGAAAACATACAGCCGATGGCAGATGAAATGTACTCGGCGTGGGAAGATTATTTAAGCAAGTTAGATGAAAAAAAACTGAACAGGGTCTTTGAATATAAAAGCACTGAAGATCTCTGGTACACGAACAGGGTTGAAGAAATTCTCACTCAGCTATTCGGGCATTCGTGGTATCACAGGGGACAGATCGCTCAGCTTGTAAGGATGATCGGTGAAACTCCCGCTGAAACAGATTATGTTTATTGGAAGAGGAAACCGATCGCTGCGAAGGATTAAAATATTAAAATTGTCAATTACGTTGTCAGGTCGGCTAAATAAAACTTATAGAACTCTTCTTTTATCTCATCGCGTATCCTTCTGAACTCACTGAAAATTTCTTCTTCACTTCCAGTTATGTCAGCCGGACAATCAAACCCGATGTGCAGTCTTTTATCAACTTTTCCTGTAAAGACCGGGCAGCTCTCTTTTGCGTTATTGCAAACAGTTATAACTTAATCAAAAGAATCATGTAAAAACCGGTCAACAGGTTTCGGTTCATTTCTGCTGATATCAATTCCGATCTCTTTCATAACTTCAACTGCTTTCGGATGAACACGTGCAGCAGGCTTCGCTCCGGCAGAATGAACAACTAAATTTTTATCGAAAGATTTCAGGATACCTTCTGCCATTTGACTTCTGCAGGAATTTCCTGTGCAAAGAATTAATATTTTTTTCATGTTCTATCTGGCAAATAAAAATTCCAAAGGTCTCCAGACTCTTTTCGCCCAGAATCGTTCATTATGTTCTGCGTCTGCATCTTTAAAATATTCAAGATCTTCCCCTTCTTTATAACCTTTCTCTTTGAGCAAAGCCAGCATTTCATCAACACCGGGCTGTAATTTTTCTTCAAGCCCAACGCCGCCGTTATCAATATAAATTCTAACCGGCTTTTTACTTTTGGTTTTTTCAACCATTGGAAGACAATTATATTTTTCAATATGGAATGCCGGCGATATGCAGGCTCCTTCTGAAAAGACATCCGGATATTTCCAGAGCATCATAAAAGAAATAAGTCCGCCGAGGGACGAGCCAGCAACTGCGGTATTTTTTCTGCCAGGTTTTGTTCTGTATTTTTTGTCAATCAATGGCTTTAGTTTTTTCACAACAAATTTCATATAGTCATCTGATTTAGCTCCGCCGTAGTCAAGATTTCTGTCAGCAGTTGAGTAAATTCCCACGATAATTATTTTTTTTATTATCCTTGCTTTTATCAGGCTGTCGGCAGCTTCGTCAACCTGCCAGTCATAACCGAAAGAAGACGTAGCAGGATCAATGATATTTTGTCCGTCGTGCATATAAAGAACGGGATACCTTTGTTCTTTATTTTTTTCATAGTCCGGCGGCAGCCAGATTATAATATCTCTCGGCAGAATCCCGTCGCCCTCAAGCCCCTTGATATATTCCACATCGCCGGTGATTTGTCCGTGTGCAGTAATTTTTCTTTCAAACTGGTCAGCCCATTTGTTAACAACAAAATATATTGTTGTATCGCTTGTAACTTTTAATACAGTATTTGAAGGAACTGAGCCGTCTTTATTCAATCTTTCCTTATCCCACGAGCCTCTTGTAATTTTAAATTCTACAATTTCTCCTTTTGAAAACTCAAACGTTTTCGTCCATATACTGTCTTTTAACATCTTAAGAGGTACTGCTGCAGGATTCCAGTTACCCAGATCATCATTGTTTCCTGTCACATAAATTACAGAACCTTGCTGAAGGTTAGGTGCTTGTACTTTAATTGTTACTTCCTTTTTATCCTGTGCACAAAGCGCAGCGGTTAAAACCAGCAAAAATAAAATTCTACTTCTGAATTTTTTCATCGAATGATCTCGTTTGGCTAACTAAATAATTAATAATTTCTTCAACTGAATCGCAGGTTTTGACTAACCCCGTTAGCCGTTTTTCTTTTGCTATTTGTTTTTCCATTATTGCAACTATTTCTTTCCACATTTGTGAGTGGCATGCGATCGGTTTTCTTCTCAATAAATTTTTGTTGAGCAGTTCCCATACAACCGCAAGCTCGAGCAATGTTCCAGTGCCGCCCTGAAGAATAACAAACCCGTCGCCGGTTTCTACTAACTTTGAAATTCTTTCAAACAAAGTTTTGCACCGGATTTCTTTTGTAAGATACTCACTTGGTTTTGCGCCCCAGAGATCAACAGTAATTCCGATTGCTTCGCCGCCTGCCTCGGCAGAGCCTTTTGAAACAGCGTGCATAATTCCCCTGTACCCGCCGCTGCAAACAATGAATCCTTGCTCTGCTAATAATTTCCCGAGTTGATATGCCGTTTCAAATTCCTCGTCTCCTTCTTTTGGAAGCGAACTGCCGAAAACAGTAATCGTTTTTTTGTTCAAGTGCTTTTCCGTTTTGAAAAATGAATTATATTATTTTTGAGCTTACAGGTCAGTCATTATGATTTAAATTTCTATTCATAGAAATTTTTATTCCACTTATGCGTTTTCATTTCTTTTAACAGTTCGGAAGAAAGAGGACCTTTACTGATACTTGCAATATTTGCAAGAAGATTTTTTTCCTTTCTCATGCCGGGAATCACAGAAGTGACAGCATCAAAACTGATAATATATCTCAATGCTGCTTCCGACATAGAACCGGTTTCCTTCTTTACATCGTTCCAGATATTATCAACACGCAGCTTTACTTCAGTTTTCCTGTTGCCCCTGAAATAATTATTCCTGAAATCGCCCATAGGAAAATCTGTGCCTGGTCCGATATTGCCTGTCAATGCGCCTTCGTCAAATGGAACGCGGATAATTATGCTGATATTATTTTTTTTGCAGAATGGGAAGAGCTGTTCAGCAGGCTTCTGATCAAAAATATTAAAAATAACCTGGTAGCTGTCAATCAGCCCTGTTTTTCCTGCTTCAATTCCGTTTTCAGGCTGATGATCGTTTATAGAAATTCCCCAGAACTTTACCTTGCCGTCTTTTTTTAATTTGAGGACTGCCTCTTTCCAGTCATCCTCGTGTGTCCATTTATCATTCCAAACATGAAACTGCATAAGATCTATATAATCCCTGTTCAGGTTTCTTAAACTTTGTTCTGTACGTTTAATTATATAATTCTTCGGAAACGTCTCTTTTAACTTTGCATTATCCGGCGCGGGCCATATCATATTTTTAGGCGGAACTTTGGAAGCAATAAATAATTTCTTGCCTGACTCTTTCTCAGCTTCTCCGACAAGAGTTTCACTGTGACCATTTCCGTAAACCAGTGCGGTATCAAAAAAATTTATCCCTTCCTCAATTGCCCGGTGTAATGTTTTTTTAGATTCAGCATCATCGGCGCCGATCCACATTGTTTTTCCGATTCCCCAGCATCCGAAACCAAGCTGTGAAATCTTTATATCGGTTTTTGCAAATTTTTTCATTAACATAGTCTTATCCTCTCTGTGATTTCTATAAATCTCAATCAGGTTATATCTAATTTATCAAAAGTATATATATAAAAGAAAACTTTTATTAATCATTGGAAAAGCCGGGTACTTATTAATATTTTTTAATCAAAAATTAATTGCGGTGATTAAACTTTGGATTTCCTTTTGATGTCAAAAAACTGAAATTGTTTTAGAACAGTAGCCTGTTTACATGATAATACGGAGCTTCTATGAAAAAAGGAAATAAGAAAATTACTTTATTTGGATTAGCTCTTTCTTTTCTTTTTATTTTCACAGCATTAAAATACCAGACGCATTTTCCTTACAAAGAGGCTGGTCTTACAGAAAGACAAGCAGCAGCTTATCTTTTAGAGAGGTTAACCTACGGTGCCCGCCCCGGCGATGTTGACAAAGTCATAAAAATGGGAATCGAAAACTGGTTCAACCATCAGCTTAATGCCGATCTGCCCGATAACAAGCTGAATGATATTTTATCTCCCTACCCTGTTTTAACAATGAGCAATGATGATATTTTAAAACTTTATCCCAAACCGGGAATGATTTTGTACGAAGCAAAAGAAGCAGGCGTTATTGATAATATTAAAAACGTAAATAGGGATGATCCTGAATTCAGGCGAGCAATAAAAAATTTTATGAATGAAAAGGGATATAAGCCTCCACGGGAATTGTTAGGTACATTGTATGGACAAAAAATTATTCGCGCACTCTACAGTGAAAACCAGCTTAAAGAAATCTTGACAGATTTTTGGTTCAACCATTTTAATGTTTCGATTACAAATAACCAGGCACGGGAATACGTTTTAACCTATGAGCGCGATGCAATCCGTCCCTATGTTCTCGGAAAATTCAGGGATTTGCTTGAAGCTACAGCAAAGCATCCAGCAATGCTGCTATATTTAAACAATGCTGAGTCTTCCGCTAATCCCGGACAGAAAACTACCGTGCAGTATATACTTGAAAAGCGGTTGAACAATTCTCCTTTCAGT
Organism: Bacteroidota bacterium; assembly: GCA_021815365.1. GTDB lineage: Bacteria > Bacteroidota > Ignavibacteria > Ignavibacteriales > Ignavibacteriaceae > JAKAGZ01. Next base: position 12,351 of record JAKAGZ010000022.1, on the reverse strand, counting down.
TTTAGATTCCAGGGAAGAAGAGAGCAGATGATGCAGAGGATCAGGCAGATGAACAATAACCGCAAACAAAAAGGATTAAATGAAAACTACGGAAGGGAGCTGATGGAATTGCACACCCTTGGGGTAGACGGCGGTTACACACAGCAGGATGTTATTGAAGTTGCAAGAGCTTTTACTGGCTGGACGATTCTCCCCTCCGGAAAAAATAAAGAAAAATTTGAAGAGCAAATTGAGAAAGGAAAAAAGTTCGGGCTTGTTGTTGACGATCAATTTGTTTTTCGTCCCGATCTTCACGATGCCGGGGAAAAAATTGTACTTGGAAATAAAATTCCTGCCGGCGGTGGAATTCAGGACGGTGAAAAAATACTTGATATCCTGGCGTCAAGCCCTGCAACTGCACATCATATCTCGTTTGAGCTTGCGCAGAAATTTGTTTCAGATAACCCGCCGGAATCCCTGGTAAAAAGATTAACACAAAAATTTATTGAAACTAACGGCGACATAAAAGAATTAATGAGAACTATTGTTGAGTCGCCGGAGTTCTGGAGTAAAGATGCACGCAGGGCAAAAATAAAATCACCGTTCGAGCTTGCGATCAGTGCACTCAGGGCATTGAATGCTGAAGTTCAGAATCCATTTCCGCTGGCGCAATGGATAAATAAAATGGGCGAACCTCTTTATGCTTACCAGGCACCAACAGGCTATCCCGATAATGCACGCTATTGGATAAACACAGGCTCGCTGTTAAACAGAATGAATTTCGGTTTGAATCTTGCTAAAGGGAAAATCCACGGTATAAGTTTTGACCTCGCAGAATTAAACAATTACAGGGAGCCCGAATCACTCGAAGCAGCATTGAAAATTTATGCAAGGATAATGATGCCTGAAAGAGACCTCACAGAAACTGTTTCAATGCTGACACCTAATCTAACTGATCCTGAGTTCTTCAAAAAAATCTCAGATAAAGCATCTTCAAACCACTCTTCTGAAAAGTTCCAAACAACAATTGCAAACGATTCAACTTTTGATGACGACCTGGTGAACGGGGATAACACTGATGACACAAAGGACCTTTCAAAAATTATGAACGGGAAAGTGAATTCACAATCTCTTGCAAATGTTGTCGGACTTATTGTTGGTTCGCCGGAGTTCCAGAGAAGATAGATTAAATATTTTTATGTAAAGGAGAATACTATGTTAACACGAAGAGCATTTTTAAAATCAGGTGGGCTGGCTGTGCTTGCAGCAGCTTTTGGAGGAGTACCTTCTTTTCTCAGCAGGACTGCATTGGCAGCAACTACTCAATCAAACAGAAGGAAAAAAGTTCTGGTCGCCATTTTTCAAAGAGGTGCGATGGACGGGCTAATGGCTGTGCCTTTATTCAACGATCCGAAATATGAAGAGCTGAGAAGACAGCTTGCAATGTCGCCTTCAAAATCTTCTGACGGAAATTCCCTGATTGACCTCGACGAAAGATTTGGACTGCATCCTTCGTTTTCTTCTTTATATAATTTTTACAAAGAAGGAAGATTAGCAATTGTTCATGGTGTTGGTTCTCCTGACCCGACACGCTCGCACTTCGATGCACAGGATTATATGGAAACCGGCACGCCTGGAAGGAAGGGCACTGCTTCCGGCTGGTTAAATCGTGCAGAAGGATTGCTCGGTCATGAAGCAGCCACGCCGTTCAAAGCTGTCTCGATGACCGCAGCACTGCCAAGGTCACTTTACGGAAATGAACCTGCTCTTGCAATTTCCGATCTGAAAGATTTTGGATTAAACCTGAATTACAATAATACAATGGGAGAAGGGACTGAGGAAGGGTTTGAAGTGCTTTACAGAAAAACTTCACAGGAAATCCTGAAGGGAACAGGACGCGAAAGTTTCGAGGCGGTAAAAATACTGAAAAACATTAATGTCAATAATTACATTCCTTCAAACGGCGCCGCTTACCCCAATTCGCCTCTCGGAAGAAATCTTATGCAGATCGCTCAATTAATAAAATCCGGCGTTGGACTTGAAATTGCCTTCGCTGAAACAGGCGGGTGGGATACCCATTTCGGAGAAGGAACTTACAATGGAACGTTTGCGCGAAGAGCACAGGACCTTTCGGATTCTGTTTCTGCTTTCTGGACAGACCTTGGCACGCTTCAGGATGATGTTGTATTAATGACGATGACAGAATTTGGAAGAACAGTCCGTGAAAACGGCTCGGGTGGAACAGATCACGGCAGAGCCTCCTGTCTTTTTGTCCTTGGCAATAAAGTTGACGGGGGAAAAATTCATGGCAAAGTTGAATCGCTTGATCCCGATGCGCTTGAAGACGGCAGAGATTTACCGGTTACTACTGATTTCAGGGCTGTGTTTTCAGGGGTTGCAGGAACACATCTGAATATTTCAAACGATCATATTCTCTTCCCCGGCTGGAATGGAAAAAGAATGAAACTGATGAAAGGTTAGCTCCGTGAACAAGTATCGAAAATTTTTCTGTCATTTTCTTATTTCGTGTTCCTTCTCAGCAGTTTAATATAAACCAATATAAAAGTAATTTAGAGCACCAAATAATATTTTTTACGGACAGACGGATGACAGGCTCATCAAAAATTTACGATATAGCAATTATCGGCGGGGGAATTATAGGAACGGCAACTGCGCTTAATCTCCAGGAAAAAGGAAATTACTCAATAGTGATTTTAGAGGCGGAAGACCATCTTGCAGCACACCAGACAGGAAATAACAGCGGCGTAATCCATTCCGGTATTTATTACAAACCCGGTTCACTGAAAGCAAAAAATTGTACCCTCGGCAGAGATATGATGTACCGTTTTTGCGAAGAAAATAATATTAAACACGAACGCTGCGGAAAACTTGTGGTTGCAGAAAACGAAGATGAACTACCTGCACTCAATGAGCTTGAAAGACGCGGGAAAGAAAATGGATTGAAAAAAATTAAAAGATTGAAAAAAGAAGAACTGAAAGAATACGAACCTCACGTAAACGGTATCGAAGGCTTGTTCGTTGGTGAAACAGGAATTGTTGATTACAAGGATGTTGTCGAAGTGTATGGAAAATTAATTAAATCGAAAGGAGGAGAGATCAAAACTAAAAGCAGGTTCAGAAATTTGAAAAAAGAAAACGGGACATTAATCCTGGAAACTGAAAGCGGCGAAATAAAAGCAAAATTTTTAGTCAACTGCGGAGGGTTGCAATCGGACAGAATTGCAAAACTCTGCGGCGTTGAACCAGGTTTGCAGATTGTTCCATTTCGCGGAGAATATTATAAAATTAAAAAAGAAAAAGAATATCTCATTAAAAATCTGATCTATCCTGTTCCGGATCCGAAATTTCCATTCCTCGGTGTTCACTTCACAAGAATGATAAAAGGTGGGATTGAAGCTGGTCCGAATGCGGTGCTTGCATTAAAACGTGAGGGGTATTCCAAAAAAAATATTTCTATCGCGGATATGCTTCAGATGTTCGCTTACAGCGGTTTCTGGAGGATGGCTTCGAAACACTATAAAATGGCTGTACATGAATTTCACCGCTCATACAGCAAGCGTGCTTTTGTAGAAGCTCTGCAAAAATTAATTCCTGAACTTCAATACGATGATGTTTACCGCAATGGTGCGGGCGTAAGAGCACAGGCACTCGAACCAGATGGAAAGCTCGTTGACGATTTCAGAATTATAGAAGGTGAAAAAATGATCCACGTCTTAAATGCACCTTCGCCCGGCGCAACTGCTTCTTTAAGCATTGGGAAAACTATATCAGAAACAATAATAAATAATTTCAGGTAGCGTTTGTTATATTTTGTGTGAATGAAAACTGTGCCGGCTAAACAGTTTATTGAAAATTAATTATGTTGTAACTTTCAGCAAATTAATTAAGTTTTACTTTCCGTAGCCTAAATAAATAAACACCTTTTTCTTTTTAGTAACAATGGAGGTTAAGATGTTCGGAAAAAATAATTTTTTGTGTTTGACGATAACAATTTTCCTATTTTCCTTTTCTGCCGAAGCTCAGCAAATGATGAAGGATATGAAAATGATGGATAACAATAAAATAACAAAAGCTGTCTGCGTTATATATCCAACAGAGGGAAATACAGACCACGGAATAATTACCTTTACGAAAGAGAAGAACGGAATAAAAGTGGTCGCAGATATTGAAGGATTAAAACCCGGCGAACACGGATTTCATATTCATCAGTACGGAGATTGCAGCTCAAAAGATGGAATGTCTGCAGGCGGTCATTTTAATCCCGATAACATGCCTCACGCAGGACCAACAGTAAAAATGAGGCACGAGGGCGATATGGGAAATATAACTGCTGATGCAAACGGTAAAGTTCATTTTGAATGGACCGATAATTTACTTTCATTCGAAGGTAAACATTCTATAATAGGCCGCGGAGTGATAATTCACACTGTAAGGGATGATCTCAAAAGCCAGCCTGTTGGAAATGCTGGTGCAAGGGTTGGCTGCGGTGTGATCGGTATAGCAAAATAAAAAATATATGAATCCGCTCTAAAAAGCCAAAATAACCGGAATGTCATTCCCACGAAAGCCTGCCTTGGCGGCAGACAGGTGGGAATCTATTCTAAGATATGAGGTCTTTCAGATCCCCGTTTTCACGGGAATGACTTTTTAGGAGTGGACTCAAAGATATAATGATATGAAACCTGCACAGATCGCTCTGGTGTGCGGTGAGATAGTGTTGGTGCATAGTCCTCGGCATTGCGGGTATCCCGGTATATGCTGCATCCTGTTACAAAGAAAACGTAGAATTATTTATCCCTTTTTTGATTTTAGTGATACTAATTTACCCAAACTATTTTTGTGTATTATTTTATACCTGAAACATAGTCAGGCAAAAAGGTATCTTTCCAGCAACAAAAGAAGCAATAAAAAATCTTTACAAAAGGAGTAGTTATGATTAAAAAAACACAAACCATTGCAGCTGCCGTCATAATTTTTTTGCTGTCTTCTGTTCATATATTTTCACAAAGCCAGAAATCTTTTGCTGAGAAAGTCGCTGATGCTTATGGCTTCAGTAACTTCAAAAATGTTAAGTCTATATCTTATAGCTTTAACGTTAAAACAAAAGACAAAACTTTTACCAGGAACTGGTACTGGGAGCCTGAAACCAACAAGGTAATCTATAAAGGCGCCGGCAAGGATGGAAAAGAAATAAGCTATACCTACACGACGGGCAGTATAAATAAAAATGATTCTTTAAAATCTTTTGTTGATGCAAGATTTATTAATGATCAGTACTGGCTGTTATTCCCTTTTCATCTTGTGTGGGATAAAAAAGCAGATATAACTGATGAAGGTACAAGACCATACCCGATAAGTAAAAAGAATTCCCGCTGCATCACTGTAAAATATCCGCCTTCTGCGGGCGGCTACACACCGGGAGACATTTTTGATCTATATATCGGAAAAGATAATTTAATTCACGAGTGGGTTTACAAACCTGGCGGCAATGCTAAAAATCAAAGAGCTTTTACGTGGGAAGGATATAAAAAATTTAATGGATTAAAAATTTCAACTCAGCACAATGTTGCTGATCATAAATTCAGAATCTGGTTTTCAGATGTGAAAGTAGCATTGAAATGATTTCACTTTAATCACAAAAATTCATCCTGAACTTAACGGCAATATTAATTTTATTTGACTATAATCCGTTTTAATTATATGTTCGTTTGAACATTATTATTAACATCAAGAGGGTCACAAAATGAAAAAAAATATGGGAACTGCCGACAGAACGATCAGGGTTCTCGCAGCCATACTGATCGCAATCTTGTACTTTACTGATGTAATTTCAGGTGTTCTTGCTATAATTCTTGGTATTATAGCTCTTGCTTTCTTAATTACAAGCTTTATCGGCTCGTGCCCGGTATATCTTCCAATGGGAATTTCCACAGCTAAAAAAGAAAGCAAATAATTTTGTGTTTTTTATTTGCCGGCTGAATTTAACATTTCAACCGGCATTTTTATTTTTCAATTAGACTCTGATATATATCCCTATTATTCTGTCGTTTGAATTTCTTCTGAAACAGAACCTGCCTTTCAGAGTACAACCAAAGACAAGCAATTATTATTTTCAGGGAACAGGCATTCATCTTGAAATTTTCACGAAAGCAAAATCCGGGTCCATATAAAACAGCATTTTTAATTTCATTTATTTTACACGGGTTTGTTTTCGTTTTATTCTTCATAATTAATATCGAAACTCCTGAACGTAAAATACCAGGCTATATCATAATAAATTTCAGCAGTGGTTTGCAGCCCGCTTCGCAGCGAGGCGAGCGAACTCCCTCCGGAGGCAAAGCAAAAACTGAGATAAAAAATGGAATAGGGATTAAGGTCAAAAAGCAGAAATTCCCTCTGCCTGAAAAGAAAAATCATAACAAGGTGCAGCCTGTTCAAAAAAATTTAACAGGGATAATTAACGACACAACGGAAAAATCATCCCCGCTTTATTCAATTTCAGACAGCACACAATACGATCTTAATTTTGCACGTTCACTTCTTGATACTTTTTTAGTAAAGCACCCGGAATACAGCAGCCTGATCCTGAAAGAACAGTCGAAAGAATTGAAAGATAAGAAACTTACAGCGCAGTCCCCTGCTTTGTTGCGTGCAACAATAGAAAGAAAATTGAATGAGGAAATACATAAATACCTTGCATCAAAATTTCCGGAGGGTTCTGAGCATGCAATGAACAAATACACTGGTCCCGGTCTGCAAATACCAATAGGTGACCTGATTGATATGATAAAAAAAATTCTTAAATGAAAATTATAATTTTACAGAAGGAACTATAACGTTGAATAATGGGTTTGAAATCCTGTATATTTAATTCATAAATACGAATGATCTCATTTTATACAGAGTTTATTATTCTTAATTAGGGAGTGTTTTATGATTAGACAAAATGCTATGATCATATTTTTCATTTTTTTATTTCTGGTTAACATATTTCCGCAGCAAAAAAGTAATAACAAAAATCAAAAGAATCCTTTGCTCGGTAAATGGGCTACTGTTATCGGACCCGGCGACAAGTCAAGGACTATTTTGAATTTCAAATCAGGCGGTAAAGTTGAATATAGCATTACAGTTCCCTTTTCCGGTTCCTACGTTTCATTTGGTAACAAAGTAATTACATATTTTAAAGACCCTCAGAAAGCTGCTACCGAAGTTGATACAAGCATCATAAAAATTTCAGGTGATACTTTATACCAGATCAGCAAACAGAATGGTAACGAGACTGTTATTAAATCAACACGATTTAACAAAGGAAAGAAAGGATCGGGCTTAACTGGCAGATGGATCTCTGAAAATTTCAACGGACATAAAGCCATACAGGAATTTACAAAACAAAATTCTGTAAACGTAGATTTGATCGTCAGATCTATTACCGGAACTTACACTGTCTCCGGAAATACTTTTACTTTAAATTTAGAGCTTACTCCTCCGCTTAAAACAACATTCAGCATAAAGAATAACATTATGACAATCGAACGCTATGACAAGAAGGGAACGACTGAATTAGTTAAACTGGGAGAATGAAGATCAATTATCGAGGCTGACCAAAAAGTATTAGAAATGTCATTGCGAGGAGCCCGGCGGTTGCCGGACGACGAAGCAATCTTTTGCTTTTAGAATAAAATTGAGATCACTTCTCCCGATGAATCGGGATCGTGATGACACAGTTACTTTTTGGTCAGCCTCGCAATTAATAAATGAAATGTAAACCAAATTACTTTTCATTAATTATCGGTATTCCGATGCAGGCACTCGGTTCCTGTATTTTCAGCAAGTCTGCTATAGTCGGTGCAATATCAACAATGTAAACGGGTTTGTTCACAGTTTGTTTTGGAATATGCCAGCCATAAAATATTAATGGAACGTGAGTGTCATAAGGGTAAATTGAACCATGTGTCGTTGCCTCGCCGCCGGAACCGAAAAGATAACCCGGCTGAAGCTCAAATGCGATATCACCCGAACGCTTAGGGTTGAAACCATTCAGAATTAAATTCGATGAAGTTCTGTGTGCCGTTAATTTTTCCAGATTATCCCTCGTGTATACCTGGGAAACCTGCGGAAATGTCTGCCTGATATAATCTGCATAAACTTCCCTGACATTGGAGGGACTTAGCTTTAAGGATCTGACAACATTATAATTTAAAAATATCTGTTTGTTTGAAAAACTTTCAATAACATCCGTGCTTTTGAAATTAGCTGCAGTAAAATTCAGCAACGAGTCTTTCATAATTGCCGGGTCAAACCAGCCGGCGGGAATATTTCTTTCGCTGAGAAAATATGGATTCTCTGCTACAGCGTGATCAGCAGTTAAAAATAAAATATAATTTCCTTTGCCAACCTGCTTATCAAGCTCTGTTAAAAAGTCTGCAATTACAGAATCAAGCTTGACGTAAGTGTCTTCAACTTCTACAGAGTTAGGACCATACTCGTGACCTATAAAATCAGTAGAAGAAAAACTTATCGCAAGGAAGTCTGTATAATTATTTTTTCCTAAGTCTTCATACTTTAAAACGTTTTTGGCAAAATCTGCAAGCAGATCATTCCCGTAAGGAGTTGATCTTATCAGGTCATATTTTTTCCCTGAATTTAAATTTTTAAACAAATGCGGAAAAGTATTTTTACTTTCGGAAAATAAATCTTTTTCAAAAGGCTGATTGTCCGGCAGGTTTGTTTTATATTTTTCAAGAGGATAAGAAAGATACCAGCCTGAGGACATATATTTATCGGCTAATTTTTTTTCGTTAAAAGATTTTACCCATTCAGGAAGTTCCTTCATATAATAAGTTGAGGAAATAAAATCACCGTTTTCAGGGTCATACCAATATGCAGCGTCGGGATAATGCCCGCCAGGCAAAATTGATGCCCTGTCCTTTATCGAAATTGCAACGACTTTTGACTTCCCGTTAGTTGCCAGTTTCAGCTCATCTGTAATCGTCGTTGACAAAAGTCTTCTTGGTGATTCCTCCCCGTTCTGATCTTCAGCGCCGACTGTTTTTACCGAGTTATCTTCTGTGCAGTAAATAATTTTTTTTGATGTTCTGTCATACCACTCATTTGAAATTATTCCGTGAAAATATGGAGTAGTGCCTGTATAAATTGAAGTATGTCCGGGTGCCGTGTAAGTCGGCACATAATTATAATGTGCAAAAGTAAAATTGCTTCCTTCGTGCATTAATCTTTTAAAACCATTTTCACCGTACAAAGAATAGAAACGGTAAAGATAATCGTATCTCATCTGGTCAACTACAATACCGACTACAAGTTTTGGTGAATGTTGTTGAGGCTGCGCAATGTTGATTTTATTTCCAAACAGGAATGAAAAGATCAGCAGCAGTGTTATTTTTTTCATTTTGAGTACCGATAAAAAGTTGTTTGAGTTTTAATTCTGTCAAAATAAAATTTTTGGCAGGAGGAAATGTAAATAAATTCTGCCTTAATTGATTGATTCCCGGTCATTTACAGGTTATATTTTTGTTAATTATTTCTGTGATGCAGAACCCTTTCAGCAAAGCCAGAATCAAACTCTGATGAAAATTCACCACTATGTGGAAAAAATTATAACAAACTTAAAACGAAGAAATGAACGAACAACAACAGCTTCAGCAGGAAAACCAGGAAAGTGCGGTTATCAAAAAAAGAATATTTAGACTCCTGAAAATTTCTATCCCTGTAATAGTCGGTGGAGCGGGAGGATATTTGTACTATTACTTTATCGGCTGCACTTCGGGAAGTTGCCCTATAACAGGCAATCCTTACATCAGTACAGTTTACGGTGGTTTGATTGGTGCTTTGTTTATAAATTGGAAATCCAAATCGAAATAAAAGTTATTATTTACTTTCCCCGTATCTTTAGCTTATGTCATTAAAAACATTTAAGCATCAACTAAAAAAAGCAGGAAATAAAAAAACTGCCGAAACTTTGAAATGGTTCTTCAAAACAGGAAAAGGAGAATACGGCGAAGGAGATAAATTTTTAGGAATAAAAGTTCCACAAATAAGAGAAATAGCCGCAGCCAACCAGGACCTGACATTAGCGGAGATACAGAAAGCATTGAGATCAAAATTTCACGAGGAAAGACTTTGTGCACTATTAATTTTAGTTGATAGATATTCAAAAGTAAACTGGGAAACAAAAGAAGAGATATTCCGTTTTTATCTCGCAAATACTAAAATGATTAATAACTGGGACCTTGTTGATTTAACTGCACCGAATATTTTAGGGAAACATCTTTTGAAAGGCAACAGGAAAATTTTATTGACGCTTGCAAAGTCCCGGAATCTGTGGGAAAGAAGAATTTCTATAATTTCGACTTTTGAATTTATAAGGAACAAAGATTTTTCTGATTCATTAAAAATTTCAAAAATACTTTTAACTGACAAACACGATCTTATACACAAAGCAGTCGGCTGGATGTTAAGGGAGATCGGGAAACGGAGCCTAAAAACTGAAGAGAAATTTTTAATAGCTCATTACAAAAAAATGCCGAGAACAATGCTGAGGTATGCAATTGAAAAGTTCCCGGAAAAGAAAAGACTGGAGTATCTTGAAGGAAAAGTGTGAAAGGATGAAGCTGCCGCTTCGTTTTATTTAAATCACAAAGTTCGAAAGACACTCGATTGTATTTCCATAAATTTGAGATTAACTTTACACGACTAATTGTTGAGATATTTTCTGATTTATGCTGTGATTAATGAATAAAAATGAACTTCTTTTAAATAACTCGCCTGCACCACAGGGACAATCCAAACTTCAAAATTTTGTTACCGGGCTGAGAAAACAGGTAAGCTGGAAAAAAACTTTTACTGCGCTCAAACATCCAAACTACAATTTATGGTTCCGCGGACAGATGCTTTCACTTTTCGGCACGTGGATGCAAAGAACAGCCGAAGGATTCCTGATCTTTCAACTAACCCACTCCCCTCTTTATCTCGGCTATGTTGGTTTCGCAATGGGTTTGCCTGCATGGATTTTTATGATCTACGGAGGCGTTGTTGCCGACCGCTTTCAGCGGAAAAAAGTTCTGATGATCACACAGACAGTTATGATGACACTCGCATTTATTCTTGCTGCTCTTACCTTTACCGGACTTGTAAAACCCTGGCACATTATATCACTTGCCTTCTTACTCGGAATTGCAAACGCATTCGATGCACCGGCAAGACAATCATTTGTGCTCGAGCTGATTGACAGGGAAGATCTTACAAATGCAATCGCATTAAATGCAACGATGTTCAATACCGGCACAGCAATTGGCCCGGCTATTGCCGGCATTACTTATGCGCTGTTCGGACCTGCGTGGTGTTTTACAATTAATGGACTGTCATTCATCGGAGTGCTGGCTGCTTTGAAATTAATGAAACTTAAACCAATTGAAAGGGAAAAGAAAACCAGCAGTGCTTTTGAAGAATTAATTGAAGGTTTCAGATATATAAAAAAGGAAAAGACAATTCTCACACTAATAAGTATTGTAGGAATGGTGAGCGTATTTGGAATCTCTTACTTTACACTGCTGCCAGCGTGGGCAGTAAATATACTTCACGGAGATGCAGCCACGAACGGGTTCCTGCAGTCAGCCCGCGGCTTTGGTGCAATGGCGAGCGCACTTTTTATTGCTTCGCTCGGACGTTTTAAATACACAGGAAAACTTCTGACCCTTGGCTTGTTCACATTCCCCGTACTGCTGATAATTTTTTCTATGGTAAGAATTTTGCCGATAGCATTGTTTGTGCTGTTCGGCGTTGGTTTCTCAATAATACTTGTTAATAATCTTGCAAATGCGATGGTTCAAAGACTGGTGGAAGATTCTTTCCGCGGCAGAGTGATGGGAGTTTACACTTTTACATTTTTCGGCTTTATGCCTTTGGGTGCATTACTGATGGGTGTGCTTGCCGAAAAATTTACTGAACCTGCAGCCATTCTTTTTGGCTCAACTATGATTATTTTATTCGCGGCTTCTATCTGGTTCTTTAATCCGCAAATTAGAAAACAACAATAAAAATATTCCTACACAGACATTGGGCAAGCCAGACGCATCTGGCAAGTTAGAAATTCTTTTGGAATTTTCGGGATAACTTGCTAAGTTACAACCAGTCAGGATGGTTAGGATAAAACACTTAACGTTAGACGGATTAAAAGAAGAAATTTGTTAGGCGGAAGAAAATTTCGGGCTAATCAGAATTGATCGCTATGCGACAAGCAGAAGTAATGAAATTCAATATTAAATTTAACGTATATAAACAAACGAGGTATGAAGATTATACTAAATTTTAACAGGTGTGTTAGAAAGAAATACC
>JAKAGZ010000110.1 GCA_021815365.1 Bacteroidota bacterium | reverse complement strand
GCGAAGAGAATCGAAATAAATATGATTTGGAAGAAAGAACATTTCAGTTTGCAAAAAGTGTTTGCAACTATACTAAAAGATTGAAAAAGACAGTTCAAAATATAGAATATATAAAACAAGTAATTAAGTCGTCGGCTTCATCCGGTGCAAATTATATTGAAGCAAACGAAAAGCTAAGTAAGAGTGATTTTATTTATAGGATTAAAATTTGCCGTAAAGAAGCCAAAGAATCGGCTTTCTGGCTAAGATTAATAGTAGAAACAAATGAAGAAGAATATTCGAAAGAAGGAATGAAACTTTTTAATGAAGCAATTGAACTTAAAAAGATATTTTCAGCAATCATCAAAAAATCTGAATGATAAAGATTTGGGAAATTGAAAATTGTTAATTGGAATTTATTTGGAATTTGCCATCTGAAAATTGGAACTTATAAAAGATGCCCTTAGAAACAGTCACAAATATAAACCAGAAAGCCGGTTTGCGTACTGAAACAATGGTCTTGAACATGGGACCGCAGCATCCTTCAACACATGGTGTGCTGAGGCTTGAGCTTCAGCTTGAAGGCGAATTGATTCTCAACATCAAACCGCATCTTGGTTATCTTCACAGGTGTTTTGAAAAGCACGCTGAGGCAATGACCTACCCCCAGGTAATTCCATACACTGACAGGATGGATTATCTCGCTTCAATGTATAACGAGTTCGGTTATGCCGTTGCAGTTGAAAGATTACTCGGCATTAAAGTTCCCGAAAGAGTTGAATACATAAGAGTGATAATGGGCGAACTGCAAAGGATCGCTTCACATCTTGTAGCACTGGGAACTTACGGCGCAGACATCGGTGCTGTTACTCCTTTCCTTTTTTGTTTCCGCGACCGCGAAAAAATATTAAGTCTTTTTGAAATGACCTGCGGCGCAAGATTATTATACAATTACATCTGGATCGGCGGAGTTTCTCACGATCTGCATCCCGATTTCATCAGGCTCACAAAAGAATTTGTCAGCTACTTCAGACCAAAAATAAAAGAGCTGAATGATCTGCTCAGCTTCAATAAAATTTTTATCGAACGGACTGCAAATGTCGGGATACTCCCGCTTGATACTGCAATAAATTATGGAATAACCGGACCTATGCTCAGGGCTTCGGGATTTAAATGGGATTTAAGGAAAGACGATCCTTATTCGATCTACGACAGGTTTGATTTTGATATCCCTGTTGGTGAAGGAAGAATGGGAACTGTAGGCGATAGCTGGGACAGGTATTTTGTCCGCATCCAGGAAATGGAACAAAGTTTAAGAATTATTGAACAGGCTGCTGAACAAATCCCCGCCGGTGATGTAAGCTCGGCAATTCCTAAAAGAATTAAACCGCCTGCAGGGCAGATCTATTCGCGTGTTGAAAATCCACGCGGCGAGCTCGGATATTTTATTATCAGCAACGGCACAACAAATCCGTTCAGAGTAAAAGTCAGGGCGCCTTCATTCGTAAACTTAGCAGTGATCAACGAACTCTGCAAAGGTCACCTTGTAGCTGATGTAATTACAATTCTTGGCAGCATTGATATTGTGCTTGGTGAGGTGGACAGATGATATACGACTTCCTTACAAAATTAACCGGCAGTGAAATTCTGTCTTTCATTATAGGAAGTCTTCTTCCCCTTTTCCTTTTCATTCTTCCTTTTGCACTCGTTGCTGTTTATCTCGAAAGAAAAGTTTCTGCGCATATGCAGGACAGGCTCGGACCGATGAGAGTTGGCTATCACGGAGTTCTTCAGACAGTGGCTGATATATTAAAATTAATTCAGAAAGAAGATATTATTGCCAAACCGAATGACAAGCCGTTATTTAATCTCGCTCCTGTTCTGGTTTTTGCAGGAAGCTATACAGCTTTTGCAGCTATTCCTTTTACCAGTGCTTTCATTGGCTCCAACATAGACCTGGGAATAATTTTTATCATCGCTATTACTGGATTAGTTGTTGCAGGAATTTTGATGGCTGGCTGGGCTTCAAATAATAAATATACTTTGCTTGGCGCAATGAGGTCTGCTGCACAAATTATAAGCTATGAAATACCAACTATTCTCGTAGTCCTTACTTTAATAATGATAACAGGAACAGCAAGCCTCAATAAGCTCAGCGAATTGCAAAGCGGATATTTCTGGAACTGGATGATCTTCGGCGGACCTGGACTTTCGCTTTCAAAATTTCTTTTTATCCCTTTTATGATCACAGGCTTTGTGATCATTTATATCAGCACTCTTGCCGAAGTGAACAGGACACCATTTGATATTCCCGAAGCTGAATCGGAGCTGGTATCGGGCTACCACACAGAATATTCAGGAATGAAATTTGCAATTTTCTTTTTAGCTGAATATGCAAATATGTTCGCAGTATCGGCGATAGTTGCGGCACTGTTTTTCGGCGGTTACCAGTCGCCTTTCGGCTATCTCGGAAATTCTCTGCACTTACCTTGGCTTGTCCCGGTCGAACAATTTTTCTGGTTCACATTTAAAGGTGTATTTTTTGT
>JAKAGZ010000021.1:6692-44794 GCA_021815365.1 Bacteroidota bacterium | reverse complement strand
AATTTTTCCTAAAACATTTGTCATCATATCCCGTGGGTCTGCGGCCGACTGTACTTTAAATTTTTCTTCAAACTCTTCTACAAAATAACCAATTAGATTTCCGAAATCAAAAACCTTTGAGGTATATGAAATATAGGCGCTTCCGAAGAAATGTGCTAATTTATCTTTATCGCCAAAATCATCCTTAGGTGTATCGAAATAAAGATTTTTAGGGAGGTGTTTATTTTTTAAGAAGAATACAGAATCTTCGGCGGAGGTAAGCGGATAATCCAACATAATATTTAAGAGCGGTATCCTTACCGGTACTTTTTTGTACGGCACTACTGCGAATGTGAGAGCAAGAAGCGCCTCAGAATAGTCAAAATCTTCAAAATGAACTGCGCGGAGGAACATAGTATCTACGAGCGCAAGATCACTGTTGTTTTTCGAAAGCCCTTTAAAATAATCAGAGGCAATGAATTCTGAAATGTAATTTACTCCCTTTGAGAGTTTGCTTTGCTGTGAGAATAAAACCTGAGAAGAAATTATAAAAATTGATATAAGCAAAACGAAAGATTGCTTCTTTATTAATTTCATCAGCATTTAAGTTGTAAATCAATGGTCATAGATAATAATAAAATTGATTTGAATATAGTGAAATTTTTAAGTACAATATAACCAGGTAATTTGTTATTTATTAACAGCTCCTGTTACTGCAATTTAATTCGGGGATGTATATGAAAAAATTATTATTACTCTTTTTAGTTTTTTCCTGTACTGAACTTACTGCACAACTAGCAGCAAATTATTCGGGAACTGTTACAGTTTCTGGTAAAGTAAGATATGATAACGGGCAGCCTTTCAATAATGCTTTTATTTTCTTTGCAAACATTGACAATAGTAAATTCTTTAGTGGGAGGACTGATAATAATGGGATCTATTCTGTACTTATAGATACAGGTGCTTATTATATAGCTGCATACGTTAGTTATATTCAAGGGAATATGTTAACCAATCGTCATCTGTATTATAATAACAAACAATCTTTTACGGATGCTGATAAAATAATTTTTAGCCGCAATACTACAGATATAAATTTTACCTTTCCGGTTCTTCAGCTTTGCAGCATTTCTGGTACGATAAGAGATGCGGGAACACAGATGCCTTTAAGAGGTGTTTTTATTGCTGTGACTTCTTTAGAGAATAATGATTCAACGTTTATAGGAACAGACCAGAACGGGGATTATACTATAAATGTTTTTGAGGGTAATTACACTTTGTATGCATATCAGCCGGGTTACCTTCTTGAATATTACAAAGATGTAAATAACAGTTTTGACGCAACACCGGTTAGTGTGACTAAAAACAACCCAAATGTAACTGGCGTTGATTTTAGTTTAACAAAATTGATTACAGGTAGTAACTCAATTTCTGGCTTGGTTGGTGATCCTATGTGGCTGTCTGGCGTCGAAGTGTATGCAATCCCGGTAACTGGTGGAGAATGGATCGGCACACGGTCTGGAAATGATGGAAGGTTTTTTATTGGAAATCTTAAAAACGGGAAGTATGTACTTTTATTCTATAAAGAAGGCTATAAAAGCAAATATTATGGAGACAGTCTAAATGCAATAAACCTGACTGGGAACGTAAAACTAAGCGGAATATATGTTATAATGGAGAAATTAAATTCAATTGGCGGAGAAATTTCCGGAACCATCACATCTAATTCAAATTCACCTTTAAGTGGAACTTTAATTCTCGCCATTGATTCTTCAGGTGATACTGTTTCAACTAGCATCTCAAGATACGATGGAAATTACAGCATACCTTCACTGACCAACGGAAGTTATACTATTCAGGCAAATAAAATCGGTTACGATAAGAAAACATACCCGCAAAAAGTAGTTATAAATTTATCAAGCATTCCAGCAGTAAGCGAAATTAATATTTCTATAATACCAACCGCCATAGAAGGAACTTCTAATAATATTTCAGAATCTTTTGTTCTTTTGCAGAACTATCCTAACCCGTTCAATCCTTCCACTGTTATTGTTTATACAATCCCTCGTGATCTTGCCTATTCAAATGTTCGCCTGACTGTTTATGATATACAAGGAAGGATTGTAAAAACATTGCTTGATAAAGAACTGCCCGCCGGTAAGTATATGACCAAGTGGGACGGCAAAGATAATTTTGGGAGGCAAGCTGCAAGCGGGGTCTATTTGTATTCTTTGAGTGTTGGTGAAAAGCAGTTTATAGGGAAGATGAATTTAATTAGGTAGGGGAGATATTATAATGAATATATCTAAAAAAATTTTTAGAAGGAGGCGTTATGATAACTAAAAGACATTTTACTTTACCAGTTTTGCTCTCTATCATTTTCATTAACCTGATTTTAAATCAGCAGATTTTACAGGCACAACAGCCTGGGCAGGTGATTTATTTCAATTCGTTTGAGTCACCTAATGACACAGTTGGCTGGCAGGGATACGGCAGCAGAAAATTTTATTCAGACGCACCGCCTGATGGAGGGAAACAATCTCTTTACGTTTCCGGTGCATGCATAGTTCCTCATGCCTGGATTACCTTAGGTCCCTTTGATAAAGATGAATATTTTATTCTTAGTTGTTATGGCAAAAATTTACAGATTGGAGGAGGCGCTTCTATTCAAATAGAAGGAAATTATTCTAAGGGGGCATACGTTTACATAGATAAAAAAGAGTGGACGTTTTACCAGAGTGCAGATACATTGTTTTGCCCTGCCGGAAAGAAAATTATGCTTTCTATGGGTGCAGGAGGAATTGTTGCGAGTGCGATACTTGTTGATAAACTAGAGGTGATAAAACTTGATAACTTAAACTCTGTTTTAGGTCAGAATAAGAAAATAATACCGTTTAATTTATCTCAGAACTATCCTAATCCATTTAACCCCGGCACAATTATTCAGTATAAATTAAACAGCAGTCAGTTTGTTAATCTTAAAGTCTACGATATTCTTGGAAGAGAAATTACGACACTTGTAAATGAAGAAAAACCGGCTGGCATATATGCAGTTAATTTTGATGGAAGCAAATTACCGGGCGGAATATATTTTTATACGATGCAGGCGGGAAATCTTACCGCTACAAAGAAGTTTATCCTATTGAAATAGTATCATATGACCAGAGGAAGACATAAGTAATTGTAAATAAATAAGTTAAGAAAGAACAAGAAGCCATAAGGGAAGCGAAAACAAATCGTTTCCCTTAAAATAAAGAAGTTAAAATAAAGTTCAATTAGTATTTTCATCGTTCTTTGACAAGCTGTTTTTGAATTTAACTGGTAAAAGATCAATATACTGCTGCACAACTCGTTTAGATAACCTGGAAAGAAGAGATATTTTATCCGGGTCTTTAATATCGTGAGACCAAAGGATCTCCACTCTGTGATAGTCTTTGATGTAACGATCAACGGCTTCTTTAGAGTGATTGGTTTTCAGAGCAATATCAGGAGTAAGATAACCTTGCAGATAAAGAGTAATGATTTCTCTTTTGTGAGTAATAGCTCCTGAGAGATCGTGAATATTACCACGAGTAGGCAGAAGATGACCTTCTTTCTGAATTTCCTGAACATACTGACTAACGACAGCATCACAAACGCCAAGCAAGACAGCCAGATCAAGCTGAGTAAGTAAAGCACCTTGGTCGAAGGCTTGGTCAACCCAACGCTTGAGCCGGTTTTTACGAAGAGACTTAGAATCAAAGCCGTGAGCAATATGCGAGATGTCTTCGTCGTTAATAAAAGAAAGCACAACGGGTTTGAGCCGTGTTCTGGCAATGGATTTACTTCTTTGCGGAAACTCATCAACAGGCACAGCCATCCAGACAAGCTGACCGTAGTTAATGTGGTGAAGGTCATCATCAATTGAAGAGACAAGGAAAAAATGATCAATAAGCTGAAGGATATCGTTGATGATAGCTTTAGCTGTTACCTCCCCTTTATCGTAGCCATAGTTATTAAGGAAACGATAAAGCAGGTGCTGCTCAAGAGACTTATCAGAGAGCCGACGAAACTTTTTGAGTTGGATTTGTTCTTTGGTTAAAGATTTACTCATTTTTTCTGCCTCCTCTGCTGGAAGGAAATCGGGATTTTTTTTTAGCAGTCTCATCAACTGATTGAGGAGAGATAAGCTCAAGCAAGCGATTATTATCAAGCTTGTAGTAGATATCGTAAAGCTGGATGTATTCTCTAACGAGGCGGTCAGATTTTTGGGCGATGAGACGAATTTGCTGCTGAGAGAAGTTTTGTTTGTATAGGGTAGCAACTTGAACGAAATCAGCAAGATAACGTTTAACAGAAGTCTCGGAGTGATTGGTTTTAAGCTCAATATCAGTAAAGGAGTAGCCTTTGAAGTAAAAATCAAGGATGATAGACTTATGAGAAAGCCCTGGGCCCATATCAAGCTTGGTTCCTCTAGTCATAATAAACTTGCCATCTTTACGAAGGAAAAAGATATCACGTTTAACAGTAGCTGGAGAAGTAGTAAGCAGCAGAGCAAGGTCTTCATAAGTAAGCAGGGCCCCTTGATCATAGGCTTGACGAGTAAGACGTTCAATGCGAAGGCGTCTCATTCCTGCAAGCCCAAAGTTAGCCAGGGCATCAAAGTCGGAGTTAATGTCCATAAGCTTCAATCGGCAAGTAACTTTACGAGTAAGCCGAATGTGCTTGCCAGCCGGTTCAGTTGAACAAACAGCTTCGTAGGAAACTTCACCAGAAGAAAGAGAGATGTTAGAATGTTCCGAAAAATAAACAGAGACTTGCTGATAAAAAGCTTCAGCAATAATAGGAGTCAGGTTAAAGTCCTGGGAGAGTTTTTGAATGATAGCATTCTTAGCATTTTTAGCATTTTTAGACTCGAGACGCTTAAGTCCGTAAGGGTCAGTATTTTTAATTTTATCCATAGGAGACCTCTAAATTTGTTAAATAAATTTAGTCTCCTGTGGTCATATGACCTAAACTTTAAATAAATTTCAAATATCAAAGATGACATCATTTTGACGATTATGTGAAATTTATTCCAGGAAGGGAGTGATGTCATTTTCTAAATCATTCACGTCTGAATCACTCCTGTACTAAACCTCGGCATCTCCGGATTATTATTCGCAACATCTATCGCCATCGAAATATATTCTCTTGTTAGTGCCGGATCAATTATTTCATCAACCCATAAACGTGCTGCTGCGTAAAGCGGGCTGCTCGCATTTTCATAGGACTCCATAATTTCATTAAGCAGCTTTTTCTTGTTCTCTTCAGAAAATTCTTTATCATTTTTTTGTGCCTGCTTTAATTTTATATCCAGCAAAACACTCGAAGCCTGCTGACCACCCATCACAGAAATTTTGGCATTTGGATAAATGAAAATAAATCTCGGGTCATAAGCTTTTCCGCACATTGCATAATTACCCGCGCCAAAGCTGTTGCCTACGATAATTGTTATTTTCGGAACGACAGAATTTGCGACTGCATTTACCATTTTTGCGCCGTCTTTTATAATTCCACCGTGTTCAGCGCGGCTGCCTACCATAAATCCCGTTACATCCTGCAGGAACACGAGCGGAATTTTTTTCTGGTTGCAGTTCATAATAAATCTCGCTGCTTTATCTGCGCTGTCGGAATAAATTACTCCGCCAACCTGCATTTCGCCCGCACCCTTGTCCGATTCAGTTTTTACGACAGTGCGCTGGTTTGCAACTATCCCAACTGCCCATCCGTCAATTCTTGCATAGGCAGTAATTAATGTTTTTCCATAACCCGCTTTGTATTCGTCTATTTCGGAATCATCAACAATTCTTGCAATAACTTCATACATATCGTAAGGCTTTATCGGGTCTTCGGGCAGAAGTCCATAAATTTCTTTAGGTGAGAATTGCGGCGGGCGGCTTTCAGTTCTGTTAAACCCTGCTTTTGGGCTTTCACCAAACTTACTTACCAGACTTTTAATCTGGGCAAGGCACTCCTCATCGCTTTTCATAATATAGTCTGTCACGCCGGAAATATTTGATTGAACTCTTGCACCGCCGAGTTTTTCATTATCAATTTCTTCGCCGATGGCAGCTTTCACCAGGTGCGAGCCTGCAAGAAAAACAGAACCTTCGCCTTCAACAATCAAAGCCTCGTCACTCATAATCGGAAGATAAGCTCCGCCTGCAACGCAAGGTCCCATTATTGCAGAGATTTGCGGAATGCCCATTGAAGACATCACCGCATTGTTCCTGAAAATTCTTCCGAAATGTTCTTTGTCAGGAAAAATTTCATCTTGCAGCGGAAGAAAAACTCCTGCACTGTCTACCAGGTAAATTATCGGCAATCTGTTTTCCATTGAAATTTCCTGTGCCCTGAGATTTTTCTTAGCAGTGATCGGAAACCAGGCACCTGCTTTGACTGTTGCATCGTTAGCGACAACGACATGGTATCTGCCGTTGATTTTTCCGATGCCGTAAACTGTTCCGGAAGATGGCGCACCGCCGTATTCTTCGTACATTCCATAAGCGGCGAAAGTGCTTAGTTCAAAAAAATCATTCGGATTATCGAGAAGGGATGCAATGCGTTCGCGGGCAGTGAGTTTGCCTTTTGCTTTGTGCTTTTCAATTGCTTTCTGACCGCCGCCAAGTTTAACCTTTGTCTTTTCAGCATTAAGCTTCCTTAAAAGGTTTTTGTAGAAGTCTTCTCTTTTAAGAAATGTTTCATTCTCTTTCTTTGGCTGCCCGATTTTTTTCATAAGTTATTTTTTCTGTTACCTTTGTGTGACTTCGTGTTTCCTTTGAGTAACTTAGTGTAACTGAAAAAGTGGATCACAAAGTCCCGCAAAGTACTTCACAAAGTTTCTCAAAGTATTAATCGTTTGATTCCATTTTTCAGAGACTTTATAAGCACTTTCTAACAATCCTGGTCCTAACGACGTATGTATTTTGAATGCAGAATCAAGAATAATTTTACTAATCTCATTTTCGTTACGTTCTTTGTGCGACTTTGTGTCAGCCTCTGTGAAACTTTGTGTAGCTAAAGGAAGGGGAGGTCACAAAGTCGCACAAAGTACATCACAAAGTTTCACGAAGTAATAAAATATTTTAGTCTTTCAGTAAATCCCTTGCAATTACAATTCTCTGAATTTCAGAAGTTCCTTCGCCTATTGTAAGGAGCTTAACATCGCGGTAGAATTTTTCTACCGGGTAATCTTTAATAAAGCCATAGCCTCCAAATATCTGTACCGCTTCACTTGCCGCCTTTTCTGCAATTTCACTTGCGAATAATTTTGCCATTGCTGCTTCTCTTGTGTTCGGTTGCCCCTTATCTTTCATATAAGCTGCACGGAGGGTAAGTAATCTTGCTGCTTCAGCATTCATTGACATATCTGCAAGCTTAAATTGAATTGCCTGGAATTCCGAGAGGTTCTTGCCAAACTGTTTCCTTTCATTCGAATATTTTACTGAAGCATCGAGAGCGCCCTGCGCTAAACCTACGCTTAAAGCAGCAATTGAAATTCTTCCGCCTTCAAGAATTTTCATTGCCTGAATAAATCCTTCACCTTCTTCACCGATCAAATTTTCAGCGGGTACTTTACAATTTTCAAAAGTCAGTTGGGTGGTGTCGCTTGCGCGCATTCCGAGCTTATTCTCTTTCTTCCCAACGATTAAACCATCCATACCTTTTTCAAGTATGAAAGCAGATATTCCCTTTTTGCCTTTGGCTTTATCAGTTATCGCCATAATTACCAAAGTTTCACCGACAGTTCCGTGAGTAGTGAAAGTTTTGCTTCCATTAAGTATGTAATGATCTTCTTTTTTTTCGGCTGTAGTTCTTAAGCTGCCGGCGTCGCTCCCGGAAACTGATTCAGTCAATCCCCAGGCTGCAATTTTTTTACCGCTTGTTAGATCGGGGAGATATTTTTTCTTTAACGTGTCATTTGCAAATCTACAGATATGATTTGTTCCCAGCCCGTTATGTGCAGCTACAGATAATGCAATAGATGGATCTACTTTAGCCAGCTCTTCAACAACTATTGCGAATTCAACATAGCCGAGACCGGCTCCGCCAAATTCTTCCGGCACTAAAATTCCAAGGAACCCCAGCTTGCCAAGCTGATGCATAATCTCCATCGGGAACTCCTGTGACTCATCAAATTCCATTACTCTTGGGCGGATATTATTTTCTGCAAATTCCCGGACGGTATTTTTGATAATTAACTGATCTTCAGTCAGTTCTGTATTGAATGTTAATTCGGTTGTTTCCATTTACACCCTGTAATTTAAGTTTTAAGCCTAAATATGTTCTTTAAAATTTTCTAAAATTTCTTCAGCAATATGATAAGGAGATAAACCCTGCCTGCCTGCTGCGATTTTCTCTAATGACAAATTTAATGAATTTTCCCTTGCCTCGCTCCATAACTCACTGCGTAATTTTTCTTCAACAATATCTTTGATCCTTACTTTCATCCTTTTGACACGGTTTGCAGAAAACTTTCCGGTTTTAAGAAGATAATTCTTATGCCAGTTAATTTCATTTTTAATTTCAATTATGCCTTCATTCTCTGAAGCTATTGACTGGATTATTTCAGTGCTCCATCCCTGTATGCCTGGATCATCCTGACCGCGCATTGATAAAATAGTTTTTATCGCTGTAACTGCCTGCTGCGCTCCGGGGCGGTCGCTTTTATTCAGAACAAAAAAATCTGCTATTTCCATCAAGCCTGCTTTCATCGCCTGGACTGAATCACCTGATTCGGGAACGAGCACCACCATTGTTGTATCTGCCGCCTGTGCAATATCCAACTCAGACTGTCCCACTCCGACTGTTTCCAATATTATCATCTCATAACCAGCGGCGTCGAGAACATCTGCTGCGTCAACAGCTTTTTTGCTCAAACCGCCGAGGCTTCCTCTCGTTGCCATACTTCTGATAAAGACATCGTTTCGCTGCCCGATGTCTGACATTCTTATCCTGTCTCCTAAGAGTGCCCCTCCGGTAAAAGGACTTGTAGGGTCTACAGCAATTATTCCAACGGTCTTCTTCTCTTTAATAAAAAGTTTTGCCAGTTGATTCGTAATTGTACTCTTGCCGGCGCCGGGAGGTCCTGTGATGCCGATCCTGTATGCTTTACCAACGTTTGGATAAATATTTTTTAATAACTCTGCAGATTCAGAATCATTTTTTTCAACAATCGAAATTGCCCTTGCAACCGACCGTCTGTCATTGTTCAGCAATTTTTCTATAAGAGTTTTTTCTATCATTTAAAATTTTTAAGCTGATTTATTTTATTTGTTCTTTAAAGAACTGAACTGTCTTTTGTAATCCGTTATGTAATTCTGTATCAGGCTTCCAGTTGAATTTTTTGAATAATTTTTCTGAAGTGATCACGCTTCTCATTTGTTCACCGGGCGCTGCCGGGCCGTGCTTCTCTTCCTGACCTTTGCCTGTAATTTTATTCAGTTCATTGAAAAGAGTGTTAACATCAGTTTCTTTCCCGGTTCCAATATTAAAGGTATCACTTTTATAGTCATATAAAGTAAGTAAATTTGCTTTTACGACATCGCCGACAAAAACATAATCCCGCGTTTGCTTTCCGCTCCCATTGATGATTGCCTGTTCACCTTTAAGCAGCTTTGAAGTAAAGATTGCTATAACACCCGCCTCGCCGAAAGGGTTTTGCCTTGGCCCGTAAATGTTTGCGTACCTTAACACAGTGTAATTCAATCCGTACTGTGCATTGTAGAAGAATAAATATTTCTCAACAGCAAGTTTTGAAATTCCATACGGAGACAGCGGGGAAGTGGGGTGAAGCTCGTCGGCAGGGAAATAATTTTGCTCGCCGTATACAGCGCCGCCGGTAGAAGCGAACATAAATTTTTTCACTCCTGTTTTTATAGAATTCTGGAGTAAGTTGATTGTACCGATAATATTTGTATCTGCATCAAAAGCAGGATCGGCAACAGATCTTCGCACATCCATTTGTGCTGCGTGATGGTTTACTACATCAAATTTTTCTTTTTCGAAAAGGTCAGTTAATTGTTTGTCGCATATATCAGCTTTAATAAATTTTGCTTTGGGGTTGATATTCTTTTCAAAGCCTGTTGAAAGATTATCAAGTATAAAAACTTCGTGCCCTTCATTTATGAATGCGTCTGCGATATGTGAAGCAATAAAGCCAGCTCCGCCTGTAACGAGTATCTTCATTCATTATTCCCTGTATAAATTAAATGCGTAAATATATTCCTTTACTTTTTCAGGGACAAGAAAATCAACAGGCAAGCCCTCTTTTATTCTTTCCCTGATGTCAGTCGCGTTTATGCCGATCAATGGAGTGTCGACCATAATTGCCAATTTAAAAAATCTGTTTGTATTTTTTGGTGCTTTGTCAATCTTTCTTTTCATAACTATGAGCTGCGCTAATTTCACTATTTCATCCGGGTCTTTCCAGCTTTCAAATTTTACCAGGTTATCAAACCCGATTATTAATTCAATGCGTGGATATTCTTTCCTGAATTGTTTAAGCGTTTCGATAGTGTAAGAAATTCCTCCCTTCTTAATTTCAAAATCAGAAACTTCAAATCCTTCAATTCCCTTTACAGCACGTTTAATCATTTCGAGTCTGTGTACTGCATCGGCGTTCACCAGGTTTTTTTTATGGGGCGAAATATAACAGGGAACGAAAATAATTTTTTTTAATTTTCTTATCTCTTTGACTGCGCGGGCAGTGATAAGATGTCCATAGTGTATTGGATCGAAAGTCCCTCCGATAATTCCTACAGAGCTCATTTTAACAGTTCCTTATATTCTATAAAAATATGAGTGAACTTTTCGTGCATCTGCTGGCTGCAGTAACTGAGACTCTCTCTTTTTGAAAGTTCGGTATAAAGTAATTTAAAATCTCTTTCTGAATTGACGATAAGAGAATTATCCCGGACGTATACATAATTATCATACTTATTAACTTTGCGTAGAAGGCTGTCGTAGATCAGTCCGCTCCAGTCTACCTCCTGGATCAATTCCTGGTTAAAATAATTAAAACCAATAAAAGAAACGCCGCCATTAATTGATTTGCCTATAATTACAGCCTCGGATTCAATTGTAAGCAGGTCGAGAGTTTTCTTTAGGTCCGAAGCAGAGAAGCCAATTGAGTTGGGAAAAATAACCAGGTTGCAGTCAAATGAGCCGAAATTTTTGTCAGCAATATTTTTAATTCGTTGATTGGGATCATCAGCATTCGGAAAAATATTTTTCCAGCCTGCACGGGAAAGCTCAGCAGGTAAATCTTCACGGTCATTTCCGTCGAAGCCATATAAGACAGAAGTATAATCTATTAGAGGTTTAAGATTCTCTTTTTGGTTAAGAAATAAATTCGCATATAACTGGGCAGTGTGTTTCTCATCAATATTTCCTAATGGGGTAACCGATCGCTCGTTAAACATAGGGAACATTGATACAAGATAGATACAGGAATTAGGTCTGATCATAATTTTTCACCAGGTTTTGTTTCTCCCGGATTCCGGGTATAATCTTTTGCAGTTTCCTTCCGGGATGATAATAAATTAGAAATAAAGTTTCTGAAATACTCCACATCTTTTTCGTAATAAATTTTACTCATTCCTTTGGAATTCTGAAGCTGCACTTTCCTGAATGCAAGAGTTGTTGCAGCGCTGATATATAATTTACGAATACTTTCATCAATCCACCCTGTTTTATTTCTCAAAGGGGAGTTCAAAATGTTTATATGTTCCGGCGGTATTAAGCCGCTTGCTGTTTCATCAGTAAGCTCTTCGGTAATGATTTTCCTTTCACTCAAAACCGAAACCGAATATGCAGCAATAAAAATTACTAACGTAAAAATCATAAAGATAAATCCTGGCAAAGCAGTTGATTCAAAACTAACACTGAGGTTCCAGGCAAAATGTATGAGCATTGCTGTAAACAAACCAACAAGAGTTAAAGATGTTTTTGCATAGCTGTCTTTGAATTTTGCATAGCCAAGGAAAGCACCGAACGCTGCTGTGGAAACGCAGTGCATTACCGCAGAAAATAAAGTTCTGATCAATACAATAGACAGCCATTCCGATAAAGTATTTCCGTAAGCAATGAAGTAAAGAAAATTTTCTGTCATTCCAAAGCCCAGACCTATCGCCCCGCCGTAAACTATTCCGTCAGTCATATTATCGAATTTAATATTTTTTACTGTGATAAAAAGAAAAATACCTTTTGTGATCTCTTCAATAACAGGTGCAATAATAATTGTTTCAGTCCTCTGCAGAATTTCTTTAGACTGAATTAAGAAAGAAAAGAGTATTGATAAAACTCCGCTGCCGATGAGAGCAAGTATTATAGCTCCCAAAGCTCCCCAGAGATAATTCTTCAGCAGCAGTGCAAAAGGCTCGCGGTCATACCTGTCAAATCGCCAGATGATCGTCAGGTAAACTAACATTGGAATTGCAGCAGCTATGGCAGATGAAATTATCAGCATAATGGTTTAATTAATATTAAAAATGAGAGATGATTTTCATTTTTCTTTTATCCAGTTAATTAATTCCCGGAGCGATGGTCTCTTGCCATAAGAAAGAATTCCAATCTTAAAAATTTTAGAAGAGAGCCGGATCGAAATAAAGATTGAGATAAGCAGAATAAAAATTGTCAGTAAAATTTCCCAGGTGGGCAGGGGAGCAATATTCAGTCTCAAAAGCATAATTGATGGAGTTGTTAATGGGATATAGGATAATATTCTTACAAACTCCGAGTTAGGATTTTGTATTGCAGTGATAGCAAAAACAATTGGTAAAACGAGTATCATACTTAAGTAGCTTGTAAACTGTTGAGCTTCCTGCTCGGTTGTTACTACAGAGCCTAAGCCGACAAATATTCCTGTATAAAAAATAAATCCCAGTATAAAATAAACAAGAGTAAGGGGAATGTTCTGAAATGCATCGGGATGAACAGTCCCTGCGCCTGTAAGGCTGATCCCTATCAATCCCCATATTACGATCTGGAATAAACCGAGAAGGCTGAGTCCGAATATCTTTCCCGTGAGAAGTTGTGCAGGTGTACAGCTCGAAACTAAAATCTCTATCAGCCTGTTTGATTTTTCTTCTAACAGGCTTCTTACCAGCATTCCCCCTGAAGAAATGATCATTACCATTAAGAGGATAATAAATATAAAAGATGAAAAGAAAATGTTCAGGAAGTCGGATTCAGTGTCCCTTCCTTCTTTGCTTATTTTTATGGGTTTAATATCTACTTCTTTGCTGATGAATTTTTTCAGTGAAGGATCAATCCCTTCCTGTTTAAATTTCAGATCTATCCTTGTATCGTTAAAAGCGCGTTCAAAGGTTCTTACATCATTAAAGTTTGCAGCACTCCTGCTTCTCCACTGGACGTTTACCGAATCAGTGCCGCCGTACTTTATCATTAAGTATGCGCTGATCTTTTGGTCAAAAACTTCTTTATCGGCAGATTTTTGTAATGAGTCAGCATCATTCTTTTCAGTGCTTAAATTTACAAGCACATACTTCGGCAGGTTATCAGAAAGCTTATCACCCGAGATTTTTTCTTTAAGGCCATCGAAATAAAGCCCCGACTTATCAACCACGCCGATAACTTTTGTAGCTTCACCTTCCTGGTTACCAAGCAGTGTCGGAAGAACAGCAAAAGCAATAATAATTACAGGAGTAACTATCATAGAAATTAAAAACGCCCTGGTCTTTACCTTCTCAATAAATTCCCATTTGGCAACTGAAAAGATTTTATTCATTTGTGATTACTGTTTTTTATTGCATCTATAAATATTTTATTGAGCGTAGGTTCTATCACTGAGAAATGGTTTATTAAAAGCCTGCCGGAAATTTTTCTCAGGAATTCAGCAGGTTTTATTTCTTTCTTCAGATGTATCTCAGCGTAAATACCATACAGATCAGCAGAGTTCACTTCAGGAAGTGAATTTAAGAAAGAAGCATCGCCTTCAAATTCAATTTTTATATTATTAGTCCCGAAGTCCTTTTTAATTTTTGCAAGACTTCCTTTGCAGACTTCCTTCCCGTTATTCAGAAGTAAAATATCAGAGCATAATTTTTCCGCAGTTTCCATCTGGTGTGTTGAAAGGATAACGATCTTTCCTGAATTAACAAAAGACAAAATTGTTTCTCTTATCTGCTGCTGATTGATCGGGTCGAAACCTGCAAACGGTTCATCAAGGATCAGCAGTTCCGGATCGTGAATTATGGCTGTAATGAACTGCACTTTCTGCTGATTGCCTTTCGAAAGCTCTTCTATTTTTCTATGCCGGTAATTTTCGATCTCAAGTTTTCTCAGCCAGTGGTCAGCTTTTTGCCGGATAGAATTTTTGTCAATGTTTTTCAGTTTAGCAAAATAGTTAATGACATCAATAACTTTACTTTTTTTATAGAGCCCCCTGTCTTCGGGGAGGTAGCCTATTTTGTTGAAGAATTCATTTGTGATGGATCTATTGTTAAACAGAACTGAGCCTGATGTTGGTCTTATAATATTTAAGACGATCCTTATTGTAGTTGTTTTCCCTGCGCCGTTTGGTCCCAGCAGACCAAAAACTCTGCCCGGCTCAACATTAAAAGAAATATCGTTAACTGCTGTTACGTTTTTATATTCCTTTGTCAGGTTTTGTACTGTGAGCATTATGCAGCTATTTAATTATTTTGTCCAAATTTGGAAGTAAATGATAATTCAAATTTAAGGGTAAATATTGATATATTCTTCGTCCAACCTTTAGGAAGATTACTCATCTATTCCATCTCCAATCTTTATAATTCCATGTTTTAGTTGAATTGACTTTATTGCAAGCTGATTCAACAAATGCTTCAACTTTGGAAACTACTTCTGAAAAATTTCGATCTAACTTAAGTGAGTGTTTCTTAAGAAATGCCGACCAAAGCTTATTGAGGTCTTCATCATTCTTAAACTTATCAGCAAAAATAGAATTGCGTTTTTCAATTGAGGTTTGCCGGTTGTTAAATGTTTCTGTTAAAGCATTGTGCAATGTTAAAAGGTCAAACTCTTTACTTGAAGCAAAGAGATGAATATCGTAAAAGTCTTTCACTCTGCTTGTAGCAATGCCAAGTGAAACTATAGCTTCAAATTTTTCTGCGATTGCAGATTCAAGTGAATATACCTTTAAGTGAGGAGCTTCAAAATCAAGCAAAGTAGGATAATCAATTATCAGAGAACCGGGATAAATAACATCGCCAAAACCAATATCAATTTGGATTTGTTGCATTGCAGTACCAAGCTTAGCGGTTAATTTAATTCTAATACCATGATATTCACCCTGCTCAACTATCTCCTCAGCAGAAATAGAAAGAGGATCAAAGGTTAATCCATCTTCAAAATTTATTGAAGCTATTTCTTGGAAAATTTCTTTTAAAGCTTTTATCTTATTAGGAAGAGAGCTTCCTAACAAATCAATATCCTTGGTGGGGCGAAGCCTGCTTATATCATGGGCAAGAAAAAGAAGTGCGCCTTTAAGTACAAAATTATTTGAGTAAACAGATTTGGAAATTCTAAATAGAAATCTCTCTTGAATATATTGAAGCAGAACAGAATTAAACTCTAAAAAGTTTTTACGAGAATAGTTAATCAGCCTTTCTTTTACAGATAAAGCAATATTTGTAATTTCTTTTTTAGCCATCAGCCAACAATCGCTTTTACATAAGGAAGTATTTTCCCTTTTACGCTGAGAGTCTCTGCATGTTCAAACAGTTTGTTAATGTCCCGCTTCTTAAGTCTGAGATAATTTTTTAGGGATTCAATGACAATGTCGTCACCTATTTTGTTCCGGTATCGAAAGAGATCGCATATTGTCTTTTCCCGGTCGTAGATTTTTATAAGCCCGCTTTTAGTTTTAATTTCATTTAGTCCGGTTTCATAATATTTATGTGAGAAATAGTAAACTTGAATAGGCGGATATTCAAGCTTAAAGCCCGGCGTATTATGAGGGACGGCAACTGTTATGTAGGAGGGATTAAAAGTTGTCAGATCATAATAGGAAGCTGCGGAAGTAAGACAGATAACAGCTTTGTTATTAGAGCTGCAAACATCCGCAAAGCTGCCGTGTTCATCCCACGGGTAATCTACCAGCTTGTAGAGACCGGGTTTGATTTTTTCAACAATGCCGTCATTAACAGCTTTGGCAATTGTTCTTGTCTGGATACCATTATTCCGGAGTTCTTGCATTCTAGCAAAGCCATTGTGTGCTTTGAATATTTTAAGCAGAGTATTCATAATATTATTGAATCATTTCTTAGGCAAATATACGAAATTTGCCTAAGATTCGATTCACATTAAAAATAATGATAAGTAAAACTGTATATTACAACTTTAGTACTGGTATTTTAATTATTTATTTTTGTCATTTCAATATGGAATTTTTCCGGCTAATGGTTGGAGTAATTATGCAACTACTGGTTGCAGTTTGGGATTATTGAAATATTTGAATGTTAATTGTTTTGGGTCGGATTTATTACCTGCCGGTTAAACAAACCTGTAACCTTCAAACTTTTCCAAGCAAATTTGATTATCAAATGAGCTATATCTATATTTCGTTCTGTTTTAGCTTATTTTTTGCCAATCCGAGGCTTCCTGTGGAAAGGCATTCCCGACGAAGGGACAGCTATGTTGCACTTTGTGAGAGAATTCCCATGATTATTAAGATTTCGAACCTCAGAGACGGTGTTCATAATTTAAGCTTTGATGAGAATATCAGTGAGATAGGCGTAGATGAGCCTTTCTACGGAAATTGCAATGTGGAAGTAGAATTATCGAAATCACACAGCCAGATAGTGCTTAATGCGGTTTTAACTCTTAATGCAAAATATCAATGTGACCGCTGCGGATGTGATCTTAAAAGTACAGTTAAAACAGATTATCAGATGGTCTATCTTTTTTCGAAGGAATGGAACTACACTGGAAGCGAACCCGAAGACAGCGGCAATATAAATCTTACTTATCTTCCTGTTGATGCTGATAAAATTGATATTGCAAACGACGTCAGAGATTATGCGCTTATTGCAATTCCAATGAAAAAATTATGTAAAGAAGATTGCAAAGGCTTGTGCGCCTCCTGTGGTAAAGACCTCAACTATGGAGAATGCGGCTGCACTAAAGATGAGGCAGACCCAAGATGGCAGCCTTTGGAAAAATTAAGAAACAAATTAAATTAATTAAAAATAAAAAAGAGAAAATAAAAATGCCAAATCCAAAACGCAGAATGTCAAAGTCAAGAACAAACAAACGCAGAACACATTATAAAGCGGCAGTTCCTGCTTTGGGTACGTGCTCAAATTGCGGTGAAATGAAACTTACACATCGTGCCTGCCCTGCCTGCGGTTATTATAATGAACGCTCAATGTTTTTACCTAAAAGCTAATTCATAAAAAATCCTTTTTTAATGAACAATTCTGAATCCAACAAGTCCAGGTGCAGAATAGTTGTTGATGCAATGGGGGGCGATTTCGCCCCGCAGAATTCTGTAGTTGGCGCAATTGAAGCTTACAACCTTTCAAAGGATTTTGATTTGTATCTTGTTGGAAAAGAAAACGAGATACTCCGCGTAATTTCCGAAAACAATCTTTTGTTCGATAAAAATTTTATTATCAATGCTGACGAAGTAATTGAAATGGGTGAGACTCCGACCACAGCTCTGAAGAAAAAACAGAACTCCTCAATTGTAGTTGGCGCTAATTTAGTCAAAGAAAAAAAAGCCGATGCGTTCGTCAGTGCAGGAAATACCGGCGCAGTGATGGCTGCTTCGACCCTGATAATCGGCAGGATACCGGGTGTTGGCAGACCAACGATCGGAGCTTATATGCCGAATCAAGCCGGAGTTTGCACGGTTTTCGATGTAGGTGCAAGTGTTGATTCAAAACCAAAACATCTGCAGGAATATGCTGTGATAGGAACGATCTACGCACGCGAAATGTTCGGTATTGAAAACCCTACCGTTGGTATTTTAAGCGTAGGTGAAGAAGAATCCAAAGGCAATGAAGTTACTCTTGCCGCTGCTGAATTAATTAAAAAAACTAAACTTAATTTCATTGGCAATGTTGAGGGAAGAGATATTCTGAAAGGTACTGCGAATGTAATTGTATGTGATGGTTTTGTTGGGAATATTTTGATTAAGTTTGGCGAGAGTGTTATTCCTTTCCTGAAGTTTAAATTTAAGGAGTATGCAGATAAAAGTTTTTTCAACAAATTAAAAATTGCTCTGGTAAGAAGTACGCTGAGAGAAATCCTGAAGGATTTTGATTACCAGGAACACGGCGGCGTTCCCTTGCTCGGTATAAACGGAATTAGTATTATAGGGCACGGTGCAAGCTCGGTTAAAGCAATAAGAAATATGGTGCTGAAAGCAAATGAAATGCACCATAAGCAACTGATCAGGAAAATTGAAACTTCGATACAAAAATATTCTAACTTAAGTGACTGAGAGATAAATGAACAGCAATAAAAAATTCAGTGCGGTAATTACGGCAGTGGGATTGTACGTCCCTGATAAAATTTTAGATAACGCCTATTTTGAAAAAATTGTTGATACAACAGATGAATGGATCAGAACAAGGACCGGCATTAAGGAAAGAAGAATATTAGAGAACGGCGCTACAAGCGATCTTGCAGCTAAAGCTGCCGAAGATTTATTAAGATCTAAAAATATTTCTGCCGAAGAAATTGAGGTTATAATTGTGGCAACTGTAACGCCCGATATGTTTTTCCCTGCGACAGCATGCCTCGTTCAGGATAAGATCGGGGCGAAAAATGCATGGGGTTTTGATCTTTCTGCTGCTTGTTCGGGATTTTTATTTGCATACCAAACAGGCTGCTCGCTTATTGAAAGCGGCAATTATAAAAAAGTAATGGTCATCGGTGCAGATAAGATGAGCTCGATTGTGGATTACACTGACAGAAACAACTGCATACTTTTCGGCGATGCCGCTTCCGCTATTTTGCTCGAACCCTCTGAAGATAAAAGTTTTGGTCTGCAGGATTCTCTTCTAAAAGTAGACGGATCCGGAAAGGATGCTTTGTATATGAAAGGAGGAGGCAGCCTTAATCCTCCTACACTTGAAACAGTCGAGAAAAAAATGCACTACCTCTACCAGGACGGTAAAGCAGTTTTCAAAGTTGCCGTTAAGGGTATGGCTGATATTTCTTACGAGATTATGCAGAAAAATAATTTAAAATCTGAAGACATTGCCTTCCTCGTTCCTCATCAGGCAAATTTAAGAATTATTGACGCTACTGCTGAAAGAATGGGAATAACCAAAGATAAGGTTATGATCAACATTGATAAATACGGCAATACTACCGCTGCAACTATTCCTTTGTGTTTGACTGAGTATTACAGGGATGGAAGATTGAAGAAAGGGGATAAAATAATTCTTGCAGCTTTCGGCGCAGGTTTTACCTGGGGTGCTGCTTATGCTGTTTGGGCAATTTAAGGTTATACTGGATTTAGAATAAGAAAATTTGAAAATGAATAAGAAAGCATTTCTTTTCCCGGGTCAAGGATCGCAATATGTCGGTATGGCGAAAGACCTTTATGATAACTCTGTCGAAGTTAAAGAAATGATAAAGACTGCCGACGAAGCGCTGGGAGTCAATTTATCATACGTGTTATTCAACGGACCTGAAGAAAAATTAAAACAAACTGAGTTTACTCAGCCAGCTATTTTTTTGCACAGTGTTGTCCTCTCCTCCATTATAAGAACATTACAGGCTGAAGGCGCTGCTGGTCATTCGCTTGGAGAATATTCTGCTCTGGTTGCTGCCGGATCTATTCAATTTTATGATGCGGTTAAATTAGTCAGGGAAAGGGGCAAAGCAATGCAGCAATCCGGTGAAGAAAATCCGGGAAC
Organism: Bacteroidota bacterium; assembly: GCA_021815365.1. Lineage (GTDB taxonomy): Bacteria > Bacteroidota > Ignavibacteria > Ignavibacteriales > Ignavibacteriaceae > JAKAGZ01. The sequence goes on along the minus strand of JAKAGZ010000021.1, from coordinate 24,917 downwards.
AATGGCTGCTGTTGTAGGACTGGATGCAACAGTTGTGGATGAATGCTGCAGGGAGGCATCCTCTGCAGGAATCGTGCAGTCTGCAAATTTAAATTCTCCGGGACAAATTGTAATTTCAGGTTCGGTCAGCGGAGTTAAAAAGGCTATGGAAATTTGTAAAGCTAAAGGTGCAAAGCTGGTAAAAGAATTAGTTGTCAGCGGAGCTTTTCATTCACCCTTGATGATGTCTGCAAAAGAAAAGCTTGAAAAAGCTCTTGATGGAACTCCTGTTTATGATGCAAGGTTTCCGGTCTATGCTAACGTTACAGCAAAGCCGGTTACTGAAAAAGAAAAAATAAAAAAACTTCTTGTTGAGCAGGTAACTTCTCCGGTCAGGTGGGAAGAAACAATTAAAAATATGATCACAGATGGCTTTGATGAATTTTATGAAGTCGGTCCCGGTAAAGTATTGCAGGGGCTTGTAAAAAGAATTAACCCCGATGTTAAAATATTTGGAATTGATAAATATGCTGATGTGGAGAAGTTTATCTGATGCCTGAAAATTTTGTTAAAGAAATAAATGGTATTAAAATAGATCCAATAATTTTTACTTTCAGATTCGGCTGTAAATGTACCGGTGAATGCTGTCATTTCGGTGTTTATACTGACTTAAAGGAAAGTGAGAAAATTTTGAATTTAAAAGAAAGATTGATTCCTCTGATGGATGAGACACAGTGCAAAGACACTTCAAAATGGTTTGAGCCGGCTGAAGAAGATGAGGATTTTGATTCAGGTGTTGCTGTTGGTACAGAGGTGATAAATGATAAATGCACTTTTCTCGATAAAGATGGTCTGTGCATCCTTCAAAAACTTGCGATGAATGAAAACAGTTATAAGTGGAAATATAAGCCGCTTTATTGTATATTATTTCCACTTGTTATTTTTAAGGGTGCTTTAACAGTAGACGATGAACATATAGAGCGCTTGAAAACATGTAACATTAATCCACAAGCAGAAACATCTGTTTTTGAAGCCTGCCGTGAGGAGCTGCTTCATTTCTTTGGTGAGAGAGGGTTCGCAGAACTTGAAGAATACAGAAAAGAATATCTTTATTCACAGAGGGCAGATAAACCGGGGCACTCAATTGGAGTCCCTTCGGGAGAAGCAGCTTGAAAAAATTAGAAAATAAAAGAGCAATTGTTACCGGGGGAACAAGGGGCATCGGCAAAGCCATTGTTTTTGAATTGGCTTCAGAGGGATGCAGCGTGGTTTTTACATACAGCCAGTCAGCTGCTGCAGCAAAACAGATTGAAGAAAGGGCTTCTGAATTTGGTGTAAAATTGCTCGGTTTTCAGGCTGATGCATCTAAATTTTCTGAAGCTGAAAAAACTATCAGTTTTGCTTTGGAAAATTTAGGCGGTTTAGATATTTTAGTGAACAACGCAGGCATTACACGTGATAATTTACTGCTGCGGATGAAAGAAGAAGATTTTGACGAGGTTATTGCTGCAAATTTGAAAAGTGTTTTTAATTATTCAAAGCTTGCTGTTAAACCAATGATGGGACAGAAATACGGAAAGATAATTAATATCTCATCAGTTGTGGCTTTGATAGGCAATCCTGGTCAGGCAAATTATGTTGCTTCAAAAGCTGGAGTTATTGGATTTACAAAATCTATTGCAAGAGAATTTGCTTCAAGAAATATAACCGTGAATGCCATTGCGCCTGGTTATGTTTTAACTGATATGACAGAAAATTTAAATGAAAAACAAAAAGAGGCATTGCTCTCACAGATACCATTAAATAAAATTGCAAAGCCTGAAGATATTGCTAAGACAGCCGCATTTCTTGCATCCTCAGATGCTGATTATATTACCGGACAGGTGTTAGCTGTAGACGGCGGGTTAACAATGTAACTAATTCAAACAGATAACTAAAAAATAACAACTAATAGGAGAACAAATATGGATATTGAAGCTAAAGTAAAAGAGATCATAATGGATAAGTTAGGGGTTGAAGAATCTCAAATTACACCGGAAGCTTCTTTTACCAACGATTTGGGAGCTGACTCGCTCGATATCGTTGAACTTGTAATGGGTTTTGAAAGCGCTTTTTCCGTTTCAATCCCGGATGAAGATGCTGAAAAGATCGGTACTGTTGGCGACGCAATGAAATATCTGAAAGAAAAATTAGGCAATAAGTGATCTTACGTTTTATTTTTAGCCCCGACAAGTCGGGGCTTTCCTTTCTTCTCAATTAAAATATTCCGGCTTTCAAAATATCTGCTTACCCTTTTATAATTGTTACTTTGCTTTTACCAAACAATAGATGCGCTTTTTTCATTTCTAATTAGTAAATTATATTATTGAAGAGTTAAAGTTAAAGAATAATTACAGATTTGCGGTCAGGAGTTGTTTTGGCAGGATTCTTTTCCGGTTTAATCAGAATTTTCAGAAAGCCCTCAACGAATAATATCAGGCAGTTATGGACGCCTGAAAAATTCAGCAGGTTAGAAAAACTGGTTGGTTATAAAATAAAAGATAAAGAATTTTTTGTGCAAGCCATGCTGCATCGTTCATATTTAGAACAGAATTCTGAATTTGAAGTCTCTAACGAAAGGCTGGAATTTTTAGGCGATGCTGTGTTAAGTGTAGTAGTTGCAGAATATCTTTATAAAAATTTTCCTGATGAAGATGAAGGCTTTTTAACAAAAGTAAGGGCTAAGTTTGTTAATAAAATAACTATCTCAGACGCTGCTGAAACTATTGGGCTGGCAGATTTTCTTTTAGTCAGCAAAAATCTTCCGCTTAGTTTCACACATAATTCCAAAACAATACTTGCAGATGCTTTCGAAGCTCTGATCGGTGCTGTTTTTCTAGACAAGGGACTCGAAGCTGCAAAATCTTTTGTGTCCCGTGTACTGATCGTACCTTATTCAAAAGCAGGGATTCATCTGATTGACGAAAATTTTAAGAGCCAGCTCCTTGAATATGCACAGGCGAAGAGATTAGAAATCCCGGTTTACACCGTTACAAAAGAAGAAGGTCCGCATCATAATAAAATATTTACGGTCAAAGTTACAATGGCGGAAAAAGAATATGGTATAGGGCAGGGGAAAAGCAAGAAAAACGCTGAACAAAATGCCGCAGAAAATGCGCTAAAGAAGATTGAAAAGTCAGGCAATTTATAACTCCCTGTTTTCCGGTCACAGCAAAGATTTTTGAAGTAGCTGTATTTCTTTTTATATTACTATAAAGAATTTATAAATGCCAACTGTATTTTTGGAAGGTCAGTATCGTTTTTTCTTTTATGCAGGAGATAAAGATGAACCGATCCATGTTTATGTTGAGAGAGATGATAAAACAGCAAAATTCTGGATATCACCGACAAGACTTCATCACAGTCGGGGATTCAGGCAGCCTGAACGTAGTCGTATTAGAAAACTAATTTAGGAAAAGCAAGAAGATATAGTGAGTTTTTGGAATGGATATTTCGGAAGTTGAAATACAATCACCGCTTGCTCAGCAAGTGACGATCAATGAAGATTCATTAATAGTTGATTTTGTTGATGGACGAACTATAGTTGTGCCACTGGAGTGGTATCCACGCCTTCTTCACGGCACCAGCAAGGAGAGGAATAACTGGCGTTTAATAGGTAATGGTGAGGGCATTCATTGGTCAGACCTTGATGAGGATATTAGCATAGAAAATCTTATAAAAGGGAAACCCTCCGGGGAGAGTCAAAGTTCGTTAAAACTTTGGCTCCAATCGCGCATTAAAAAGTAGTTGTTTTTTATTCTGCTGCTGTTACAGCTTTATTATATACCTCTTACGAAAAATTCCTCCTGAGAAGAAAATCCAGGGGTTTTTCCTTCTTATTAGTAAAGATGTTTTATCCATTTTATATAATATTTGATTAAATTAGAAACATAAAAATTATTTTCTATAGTTCACTTTTTAAGTACCAATCAAACCAGGAAGCGAAAATAAATAATGAAAAATTTTGAACATCCCGACAAGTTTGTTAACAGGCACATCGGTCCCAATGATGCCGAAATAAAAGAGATGGCTGAAACTATAGGTGTTGATTCTCTTGACGCTCTGATAAGCGAAACAATTCCTCATCACATTAGGTTAGGAATAGAATTGGATATTGACGAACCATTATCCGAGTATGGTTATATTCAGCATCTTAAAAAAATTGCAGCAAAGAACAAGGTATATAAATCTTATATAGGAATGGGTTATTATCCTGCAATTACTCCTTCTATAATCCAGAGAAATGTTTTGGAAAATCCCGGCTGGTATACACAGTACACTCCTTACCAGGCGGAAATTTCTCAGGGCAGACTAGAGGCTTTGCTGAATTTTCAAACTGCCGTGATTGACCTAACCGGAATGCCAATCGCAAATGCTTCACTTCTCGACGAAGGAACAGCAGCCGCTGAAGCAATGTCACTTTTTTATTCGTTAAGGAAAAATAAAAATGCCAATGTATTTTTCGTATCTGAAGACTGTTTCCCCCAAACTATTGATGTACTGAAAACAAGAGCAATACCACTTGGTTTAAAATTAAAAATCGGTGATCATAAGAAAATCAATCTTGATGAAGAAATATTCGGAATGCTGGTTCAATATCCGTCAGGGAAAGGGGAGGTTTACGATTATAACGAACTGTTCGAAGCCGCAGAGAAGAAAAACATTTTCAAAGCAGTTGCTGCAGATCTTTTGAGCCTTGCATTATTAACTCCACCGGCAAAGTTCGGTGCTGATGTGGTTGTTGGCAGTTCGCAAAGATTTGGCGTGCCTATGGGATACGGCGGTCCGCACGCCGCATTTTTTGCTGCAAAAGATGAGTTCAAAAGATATATGCCTGGCAGGATCATAGGTATTTCAATTGACTCTCACGGTAACAAGGCGTACCGCATGGCGCTGCAAACAAGAGAGCAGCATATCAGAAGAGAAAAAGCTACAAGCAATATTTGTACTGCCCAGGTTTTGTTAGCTGTGATGGCTGGGATGTATGCTGTTTATCACGGACCCGATGGAATAAGAAAAATTGCTGAGAATATAAATTTCCATTCCCGCTTGCTGAACGATGCTTTAAAGCTGCTCGGCTATGTTCAGACTAATGAAAAATTTTTTGATACTCTTCACGTAAAGTGTAAAGACAAATCAAAAACTGAGGAGATTAAACTTCTGGCAGAGTCTAAAAAAATAAATTTCAGATATTTCGACGATGGCTTATCTATAGGTATCGTGCTTTCAGAAACCACCGGATTTGATGACATAATTGAGATCGTTTCTGTTTTTGCTGAAGCAGAAAATAAAAAAATCAACGATAATGATTTGCTAAAAATTGCTGACAGCCTGAAAACAAAATTACCTTCGCATTTAAAAAGGGCAAACGATTATTTGCTGCACCCTGTTTTTAATACTCACCATTCAGAAACAGAGATGCTGAGATATTTGAAGAGTCTTGAGAATAAAGACCTTTCACTTGTACATTCGATGATCCCGCTCGGTTCTTGTACAATGAAATTGAATGCAACTACGGAGATGCTTGGCGTTACCTTGCACGAGTTCGCTGATATTCATCCTTTCGCTCCGCTTGACCAGACTGCAGGTTACCAGGAATTATTCAAACAGCTTGAAAAAGATCTCATAGAGATAACAGGATTTGCAGGTGTATCTCTTCAGCCAAATTCAGGCGCACAGGGAGAGTTTACCGGTTTGCTTGTAATTCGTAAATATCACGAGAGCAGGGGAGAGAATCATCGCAATGTAGTTCTTATCCCTTCTTCTGCACACGGCACTAATCCCGCAAGCGCAGTTATGGCTGGGATGAAAGTTGTTGTTGTAAGCTGTGACGCAAACGGAAATATTGATATTTCCGATCTTAAGCAAAAAGCAGAAACAAATAAAAATAATCTTGCCGCTTTAATGGTGACTTATCCTTCTACTCACGGTGTGTTTGAAGAAAAGATAAAAGAGATATGTAAAATTATTCACGATAACGGCGGACAGGTTTATATGGACGGCGCAAATATGAATGCGCAGGTCGGTTTGACCAGCCCTGCAATTATCGGGGCTGATGTCTGTCATCTGAACCTGCACAAAACATTCTGCATTCCGCACGGAGGAGGGGGACCGGGAGTTGGTCCTATTGCAGCGGCTGAGCATCTCGTTCCGTTCCTGCCTGATCATCCGGTGGTAAAGCTCGGACATAAAAATGGCGTACATGCTGTTTCATCGGCGCCGTGGGGAAGCGCAGGAATTTTAGTCATCTCTCATGCATATATAAAAATGATGGGTGCTGAAGGATTAACAAAAGCTTCGAAGGTCGCAATACTGAATGCAAATTATATCAAAGCAAAGTTAGAGAATCATTTCAAAGTTTTATATAAAGGTCAAAGGGGAAGAGTAGCACACGAGCTTATTTTCGATATGCGTCCTTTTAAAAGTGTTGATGTTGAGGTTGAAGATATTGCAAAAAGATTAATGGATTACGGATACCACGCCCCAACTGTTTCTTTTCCAGTTGCAGGGACATTGATGGTTGAGCCAACCGAGAGTGAATCAAAAGCAGAGCTTGATCGTTTTTGCGATGCGCTTCTTTCTATCCGCGAAGAGATAAGGGAAATCGAAAATGGTAATGCCGATCCGAAAGACAATGTACTTAAGAATGCACCGCATACGTTAGTTTCTGTAATTTCCGGCGAATGGAGCCATCCGTACAGCAGGGAGAAAGCAGCCTTTCCTGCTGCCTGGACAAAGCAAAATAAATTCTGGCCCAGCGTGGGAAGAGTCAACAATGCCTATGGTGACAGGAATCTTGTTTGCAGCTGCAACCCGGTTTCTGATTATGCGGAAGAGGTTGTGTCTTAAATTTTTATGAGACCACGTTACGTGTCTGCAAAAAATCTTAATCATAATCTTGTTCTTAATCTGTATGCCATAAAGATATGAGAAGATTAAGAACAAGATTAAGATTAAGGGCAAGATTAAGAATACATTAATGCAGCAAACCCTTCAACAAAGATTTAATGATAAAAAGAAAACTGCTGGTAATAATAATTGTATTTTATGCTTCAGTCCTCGGTTATTCACAAAACCCTGATACAACTTTTTATTCAGGCAATTACCGGGTAAAAGTTGACTCAATCAAAATAACCGGCAACAAGATAACTGATGATTATATCATCCTGAAAGAATTAACTTTCCACGTAGGAGATGAAGTAAATCCCAAAATTCTGAATTACAACAAAGAGAGGATTTACAGCCTTGGTATTTTTACTAATGTGAGATTGGTTCCGCAAAAGATCGGGAATTTGAATTATATAATCATTGAAGTGAATGAAGGCTGGTATATTTACCCGATTCCATTCATTACGATCAAAGATAACGACTGGGGAAAATTATCGTACGGCATTGATCTCTATCTTCAGAACTTTCGCGGTGTGAATGAAAAAATAAGGCTTCGCGCTGCATTTGGCTATGACCCGACTTATCTCATTTCTTATTTTAATCCTTACATAATTAAAGACAAAAATATTTTTTTGACTGCTGCTCTTTCATACGGTCAAATAAAAAATAAGAGCGGAATAGCAAAATTACTTTACGGCGGGGACTTTAATCAAAAAATAAGCGGCGGCGGAATTCAGATTGGTAAAAGATTCGGGCTTTATAATAAATTATTTATCAGTGCGGGATACAGCGTTATTGAATCTCCTGTCTTTATAAAAGGAATTTCTGCTTCCGATGCAAGGATAGATCATCTTTTGTCAGTCGGTGCAGGTTATATTTTTGACACACGCGATCTTAGCCAGTTCCCGAGAAGCGGAACTTATCTTCTGACCACCCTGGACTTCAAAGGATTAAATATAGATAATATTAATTACCGGACACTGAGTTTTGATATCAGGAAATATTTCATGCTTAATGATGACCTCAGTGCAAAAGCACGACTTAAAACAAGAACGAGCTTCGGTGGGCTTGTTCCATATTACGATTATTCATTCCTGGGATTTGAAGACAGGGTGAGAGGATATTTTTTTAATGAGCGTGAAGGCAGGACTTCATACTTCGCTTCTGTTGAATTTAATTATCCGCTGATCAAAGATTTTAACTTTAATATTAATTTTATCCCGGTTTTGCCTAAAGCTCTGTTCTCATACAGGATTGCCGTTTATGCAGAAGCTTTTGCTGATGCCGGAACAGCACTGTTAAAAAATGAACCTGTCAGCCTTAAAAAATTTGATTCAGGCTATGGGGCAGGACTTACGTTTTTAATTCTGCCTTATTCAGTTTTCAGGATTGAGTTTGCCATAAATGATCTCGGCAAAAGACAATGGATATTGGGCTATGGAGTATCTTTCTAACATCGAGCTTTATTATTCTGAAACGGAAAAATTTTTGGGTAATTCTGTGACGATTAACGGTGATGATTTCCGTCATATCACTAAAGTAATGCGTCATTCCACCGGCGATGAAATTTATGTTACTAACGGCGGCGGGAAGATTTTCCAGTCAGAAATATCTTCTGTTGGCAAAACAAATCTCACTGCGCTTGTGAAAAAAGAATATTCTTATGAAAATAAATTCAGAGATATTACCTTCTGCATTCCGAGATTAAAAAATCCGGACAGGTTTGAATTCATGATTGAAAAATCTGTTGAGTTAGGCATTACAAATTTTTTAGTATTTGATTCTGAAAGAGCCGTGGCAAAAACTTCCAGGATTCAAAGATGGAATAAAATTGCTCTTGCTGCTATGAAACAGTCTTTAAGAAGTTACTTACCCGAAATAAAAGAAGCTAATAGTCTTAAGGAAGTAGTTAAACACAAAGTTGAGATTATCCTTTTTGAACAAAATGCTGAAAAGAATATCAGCAGTTTGAAAATCGTACCTGGCAAAAAATATTTCTTCATCTTCGGTCCGGAAGGGGGATTAGGCGATGAAGAACTAAAACTGGTTGATAAAGGACACATATACAATCTTACAGAAAACCGCTTAAGGACAGAGACAGCCGTTGCAATGTGTGCAGCAGTTTTAGCAAATAAATAATTTGAATATCGGGACATACTTTGCTATTTTATAACAGGCAGTTGAATATAAATTTTTAGGGAGAAAGATTTCCAGTGAGTAATGAATTGAGTAATAACGATTATAAAAGCATATTAGAGCTTAAAGATCTTTTAAGAAAAAAATTTGGTGCTTTGATTGAAGAGGTTTACTGTTACGGTTCCAAAGTTTATGCACGGAAGGAAGATACCGACTTTGATATACTTATTGTTACTGTAAAAAAAATTGATTGGAAGGAGGAAAGTAAAATATTTAGTGAAATTTATGAGTTCGGTGTTTTCAGAGACCTGCAATTTGATGTTAAGTTTTTTTCTGAAGACGAATTTAAGAACGCCTATTCCGAAATGCCATTTATAAAGAACATACTTTCCTATGGAATCCAAATCTGATGCTAAAAAAGGGCTGACAGATTATATTCAGGAAAAGAAAAAATAAAAAATTTACAAGTTGATTATTATTGCTGCTAGAAATAAAAAACCCGACCTCTTTTCAGAAGCCGGGTTTTGTTTTGCAGAAGAATAATCCAACCTAGAAAGTATACCTTACGCCAAGCTGCATCTGCCAGCGTGATGACAGGTTGCTAGGTGTAAATGCTGTATTGTTTGCAGGTGCTCTAAATGAGTAAACATTTCTGCCAGAAGCAGGATCAACACCAACTTTATTTACAATAGTATATGTGCTGAAAACACTGCTGTTCCATCCCCAATCAGAATTGATAAGGTTCATCAAGTTAAGTATATCATAATTGATAGTGAACCTATGACCAGTAATAACCGGGATGTCCTGAGAAATGTGTAAGTCAACATAAGTAACCCAGGGATTTCTGTCAGCATTTCTTCCGGCGATCTGTCCTCTGTGTGTGCTCAGATACTCATTGTTGGCAATGAAACTATTCAGCCCATCATACATGCTCTGATTCGGTACATATTTACCGCCTGTAACAGCGCCTAATAATATCTGGCTGTTGTCTTTCGGAATGTAGAATAAGTCATTAAAATCAAAACCGTCGCCGTTTATATCGCCAAGGTAAATGAATGAATACGGCGCACCGCTCTCACCATTATAGAATACAGAAATTGTTGTGGGTGCATTTTTGAAAAATTCACCAGTGTATGCAACAGATGCAAACACACGACCTCTGATTTCATATTGTGATGGAGATAACGTAGGGTTATTTGCGTCGTTTGAAATAGGGTTGAATCTCATCTGAGAAACAGCCTGTGATGAGTTAACACTGTTAAGGTCCATAGCTTTTCCGTAAGTATAACCAGCGTTAACAGAAAATCCTCTTACTACATTTCTTTGAACCTGGAATGAAAGGTTGTATGAATAACCTTGGCTAGTATTTGTCAGCCACATAACATCGAAGAAGTTTCCTCCTTTGCTGTCGGTTCCGCCATATACTGGTCTTCCGTCATCTTTGTTGGTTCCAATCTGAGGTGCGATGTTTAATTTTTTATAAACAAAGTCGTTTATACTTTTTGAATATTGAAATTCAATCGTACCGATAAAACCAAGCGGCAGTTGGCGGTCAACGCCTAAATCAAATCTTGCGATCTGAGGCATTTTGGTATTGGGGTTGCTCAAATCAATTTCAGATTGAAGCTTTGCTGCACCAATTCCCGGGTCACCCGGGCCTGGTTGTTTATTTGGATCGGGTGAAAATACTGTGCCGGCAAATCCGTTAACTTCTGCAGCCGTCATACCTGTGTTACCATATTGGTTGGATATCCATACATAAGCCGGGCGCCCGCTGAATACACCAACACCACCTCGGACTTGTGTGGTTCTTTCACCGTTAACATCCCAGTTAAATCCAACACGTGGTGCCCAAAGTGCGTTGCCAGTTGGAGCAGAAGCAGTTGTTATACCAGGAAAATTAGCACTTACAAGCGGGTTATCTAACGGGTTATCAGGATAAGTAGGTATGTCAACTCTTATACCGTAAGATAATCTGAAGTTAGGATTAACTTGCCATTCATCCTGCGCGTAGAATCCAAACTGTCTTACAGAAAAATTAGCTGCTGGCTGCGGATCGCCTGGTATTCTTGAAAATACTCTTTGATAGAAACCGACTTTACCTGCCTGGAAATCTGCAAGGCTGTTGTATACATAATAACCGCCGAAAGATCTTAAGAACAGGTTTGTAAATGAGAAGAACTCATTATGTGTTCCTATTGTGAAAGTATGGTTCCCAGAAAAGTAGGTGAAGTTGTCAGTCAATTCGAAAATATTCTGATCAAGCTTATTTGCAGATGAAAATCTGTCTGTTCCGGCATAGTAAGTTAAACCAGGTGTTCTAACATTTATTTCCGGTAACAGAGCACCGTCTGGACCGCGTTTGTCGCGGATAGTTGTATAGCCAACAATTAATTCATTAGCCATATTATTTCCGAATGTGCTGTTTAATTGGGCAACTATATTATTTGTCTGATTCCTGAATTGGTACCTGTAAGAATCAAAACTAAATGAAGAAGATGATGATCTGTTGCCAAGAATATCATTTTTAGCATTTACATAATTGTAATGCAAATTCAATTTATGATTTGCAGATAAGTTGAAATCCAAGCGGGCAAATATCTTACCTGTTGGCTGCTGGGTTGTATATTCTCCGTAACTTCCTGTATTAAAGCCTCGGGAAGCCAGGGTATTCTGTATTATTATGGCATTAGCTTCGGTACCAGCAGGACCGGTTGTTAAAGAAAGGTTCGGTCTTGGTTCGTTATGGCCTGTAATTTCTCCGTTGACGAAGAAGAATACTTTATCTTTCTGTATAGGACCGCCTAACCTGAAACCATACTGCCATTCTTTAAAATCACTGATTGGAAGGTCAGTGCCATTGTATTTTTTTCCTACTAAACTCTGATTTCTGCCGTAAGCAAAAGCAGAACCGTGATATTCGTTTGTACCGCTTCTTGTAATAGCGTTAATACCACCACCGGTAAATCCGCCGAGCCTAACATCGTAAGGGGCAATAACTACCTGGAATTCCTGGATAGCATCCAAACTGATTGGGTTAGTACCTGTCTGCCCACCGGGCGTACCCTGAGAGGTTAATCCGAAGAGGTCATTGTATTGTGTACCATCAATCTGGATATTGTTATACCTGTTGCTTCTTCCTGCAGCCTGGTAATTTTGCCCTGAAAACATCGGGGATAATTTAGCAAAGTTAGCAAAGCTTCGTGATATAGTAGGAATCTCCTGGATTTGTTTTGAAGAAACGTTTTGTGATGAACCCGTACGCCCCTGGCTGATTACAGCATTTCTATCAGCAGTAATAGTTACGCTTGAAAGTTCGACTGCTGTTTCAGCAAGACTTACATCCAGATTATATGTCTGTCCTAACGCAAGGTTTTCGACAGATTCCTTCTGAGTTTGAAAGCCTACATAAGAAACTGTAACTTCGTATGGGCCTCCTACTCTTAAAGATAATAAGTTGTATTTACCGTCCACACGTGTAGTCGTTCCGTATTGTGTTCCTGATGGAACATGAACAGCAATTACTGTTGCACCCGGAAGAGGGTTGCCTTTTTGATCGGTAATTACCCCATTGATACTTGCTGTTGTTGCTGTCTGAGCAAAAGAAGAACTCTGCGCAAGAAAAAACAACGCAGCCAGTAAAAACGAAAGTTTCGTAATTGATCTTTTCATACACCTTCCCTTATAAGGTTGTTGATTGATAGTTGGTTAATTAATTTGAACGCGCCGTAAGCACGGTTCAGAAAAAATTTTAATTTTTTATGTGTCAGAAATTCGAAGGACTTTTTTAACATTATTCCTAACTCACTGTTCTTATGATTTGAAAATAGTTAGTACAGACAAGCATTCTGTATATTATCGGTAAGCAATCCTGCCTGCTCCTGGCAGGGCCTCATCAACCAATCAGTAATTTTATGACTGCTGTAAAATAAATAAAGTTTTCTGATAGGGCAAGGAAATTCATATAAAAAAATTGTTAAGAAAATTGAGCAAAAATCTATGCAGTCCAAATTAAATTTAATATAACAAAAAAGGTTATGGCATTGTTTGTTTAGGACAGATTTTTAAACCGGATTTAAATCCTCTTCACACAATTGCTGGTTTAGTCCGGCTTCTGCCTGATGCTAAATTTAAGTAGCTCTTTTACAATGTGGACAATGGCTGGAAATTATTGGTGACATGTATGTCAATAATGTAATAAGAAGTTATGTTTAAAAGTAGAAAAGACAGGCATTATAGGAAAATACAAAATAAGGTTTTGATTAGTTAAATAATAGAAAGAAAGAGCATCCATTCTTAAATTTTTATTAAGAAAAAAATAAAAAACAAAAACAGTAAAGTATGCTCTTATGGAAACACCGACCGACGTAATGCGAAGTGATAGCTTCGTCCAATGAATAAATTCTATGTTACAAACTGTTTTGAGTTGACAATTACTCCACGCTTGTTTAATTTATCTGCCAATAAAATGCCTGTCTTTTGTAGCCTAAAGAGATGGATTGCAGTAAAGATCACAAAACCCGATATTTCCACTGCGGGATAGCTTCCCGTCGCAGAGGCCGTACGGTCTCGGCGATCCGTCAGACCTCGGCGGTCTGCCGAGACCGACGGGCCTGCCGAGGTCGACGGACGATCAATTCTGAAAACTTAAATGTAATTCCCTCGTTGTATTTATTTCTCTGCTTCTTCTTAACGGGCAGAGTGATTTTGTCCTTTAATTATGGGTTTCAATCTTGTTCGTTTATTTTAATATTTGTTGACAGAGAGGAAAATTTATGTCAAAAGAAGTAATGGATTTAACCGATGTGACTGTAAGATTTGCAGGTGATTCCGGTGACGGAATGCAGTTAACTGGTTCGCAATTTACAAACACAACCGCTCTGGTTGGAAATGACCTGAGCACTCTTCCTGATTTTCCTGCTGAGATCAGAGCGCCTGCTGGAACTACTTACGGGGTGAGCGGCTTTCAGCTTCATTTCAGCAGCAGCGATATTCACACTCCCGGCGATCAGCCTGATGTGCTTGTTGCGATGAACCCTGCAGCACTGAAAGTAAATCTGAATAATATGCGACCCGGTTCTACAATTATTGTGAATATTAATTCTTTCGATTCTAAAAGTCTGAGATTGGCAGAGTACGAAACTAATCCCTTAGAAGATGGCTCGCTTGACGGATTTAATGTCATCCCGGTCCCGTTGAGTCAGCTTACAGCAACTGCTCTTGAGAACAGCGGACTCTCTGCTAAAGAGATTGCGCGCTCAAAAAACTTTTTTGCACTTGGAATGATGTACTGGCTTTTCAGCAGACCTGTTGAACCTACTCAGCAATGGATCAAAAATAAATTTAAAAACACTCCCGATATTGCGGCAGGCAACGAAAAAGCTTTGATGGCTGGATATTATTTCGGTGAGAACACTGAATTATTTACGACCCGTTACCAGGTAGAACCTGCGAAATTGCCAAAAGGAAAATACAGGAACATTACCGGTAACGAAGCTCTTGCAATTGGTTTTGTTACAGCTTCTGTTAAGTCCGGTCTTCCTTTGTTCCTTGGTTCATACCCGATCACACCGGCTTCGGATATTCTGCACGAATTAAGCAAGCACAAAAATTTCGGAGTAAGAACTTTCCAGGCAGAAGATGAGATCGCTGCAATAACTGCTGCGATCGGGGCAGCATTTTCAGGAGCGCTTGCTATCACAACTACTAGCGGACCAGGCGTCGCATTAAAAACTGAAGCGATTGGTCTGGCTGTTATGACAGAGCTTCCGATTATAATTATTGATGTGCAGAGAGGTGGACCAAGCACAGGTCTGCCGACAAAAACAGAACAGTCTGATCTTCTTCAGGCAATGTACGGAAGAAATGGTGAAGCACCGATAGTTGTTCTTGCAGCAAAAACTCCTGCTGATTGTTTTAATCTTGCGCTCGAAGCTACCCGGATTGCAACCAAATATATGGTGCCGGTTATGTTAATGTCAGATGGTTATCTCGCTAACGGATCCGAGCCGTGGAAAATTCCTGACCCTGATTCTATTCCTAAGATTGAAGTAAAATTCAGAACAGAGAAAGAAGGTTTCCAGCCTTACTTAAGAGATGAAAATCTTTCAAGACCCTGGGCACTTCCCGGCACACCGGGACTTGAACACCGGATCGGCGGACTTGAAAAAGCAAACATAACTGGAAATGTTAGTTACGATCCTGAGAACCACGAGTTTATGGTAAGATTGAGAGCGCAGAAAGTTAAAAATATTGAGAACGATATTCCGGAACTTGATGTGGAAGGGGATAAAGACGCAGAATTAATTGTTGGAGGGTGGGGAGGAACTTACGGCGCAATTACAGAAGCAGTAAACCGATGCAGGAAAAAAGGATTGAAAGTTGCGCAGACGCATTTCAGATATATAAATCCTTTACCTAAAAATACCGGCGATGTTTTAAGAAAGTTTAAATATATACTTTGTCCCGAGCTTAATATGGGACAGCTTTCAAAAATTCTTTCAAGTGAAGTTGGTGCAAGGGTGCAGCCGTTCAACAAGATCCAGGGGCTGCCTTTCAAATCATCTGAGATTGAAAAGAAAATAGAAAATATTTTAGGAGAAAAATAAAAATGGCAGATAATGGAAACGCTGAAGTAAAATATACGGCGAAAGATTTTTCTTCATCACAGGATGTAAGATGGTGCCCCGGCTGCGGCGACTATTCTATACTTGCACAAACGCAAAGAGTATCCCCCGATCTGAAAATAAAGATTGAAGATTATGTCTGGGTTTCGGGTATAGGATGTGCTGCGCGCTTTCCATATTATATGAATACCTATGGAATTCATGGAATCCACGGACGCGCGCCTGCAATAGCAACGGGAGTGAAAGTTAACAATCCAAAGTTATCTGTGTGGGTTGCATCTGGTGATGGCGATCTGCTGAGCATCGGTGGAAATCATTTTATTCACGTCTGCAGAAGAAATGTAGATCTGAAAATTCTGCTTTTCAATAACAGAATTTACGGATTGACCAAAGGGCAGTATTCACCAACATCCGAAAAAGGGAAGAAGACAAAAAGCACTCCGTTCGGCAGTGTTGATTATCCTTTTAATCCGTTAGCACTTGCTGTTGGATCGGGAGCGACATTTGTTGCGCGTGCTCTCGACAGGGATCCGAAACATTTGCAGGCTATGCTGAAGAGAGCAGGTGAGCACAAAGGAACAGCTTTTATTGAAATATATCAGAACTGTAATATTTTTAACGACGGTGCATTTGAAATATTAACTGAAAAAGATACAAAGCCCGATCACGTAATATTTCTTGAACATAATCAGCCGATGGTATTTGGCAAGGAGAAAAATAAAGGAATAAAGCTCGATGGATTAAATCCTGTTGTTGTTGATCTGACTGATGGAAAATATTCCGTGAATGATCTTTGGGTTCACGATGAGTTTGATAAAAATTCATTCAGGGCGCATATAATTTCTCAGTTCACAGAGATGGAAGGTTTCCCGACTCCGGTTGGTGTGCTGAGGCAGGAATTTAAAACAACTTATGAGGAAGACCTGCATCAGCAATTGGAGGATGCGAAGAAAACAAAAGGAGAAGGTGATCTGAGAAAGCTTTTGTTCAGCGGCAATACCTGGGAAGTGAATTGATGTTCGGTTATTATTAAATCATGTTGTGATACTGCTGCCAAACTTGCGAACTTCTTTGCTTTTATAAACACCCGTCTTTATATTTAAGAATTAAATTTCAAAAAAATGTTCCGGTAAATGCAGAAAATTTCAATTAAAGATCTCTCCGACCACGTTGGAAAAGAAGTTACGCTGAACGGATGGCTGTACAATAAAAGATCCGGTGGGAAGATAAAATTTTTGGTTTTAAGAGACGGCACAGGATATCTTCAGTGTGTTTATTTCAAAGGTAATGTTTCTGATGAGATATTTGAGATTGCAGATAAGATCGGGCAGGAATCTTCAATCTCTGTTACGGGAAAAGTAAAAGAAGAGAAAAGAGCTCCCGGCGGCTTTGAATTAGACGCAACGGGTCTTAAAATTATTTCAGAAGCAGTTGATTATCCCATCACACCAAAAGAGCACGGTATCGAATTCTTAATGGATAAGCGCCACCTTTGGCTTCGCTCTTCAAAACAGGTTGCAATTTTAAAAATACGCCACAGAATTGTTAAGGCTGTAAGAGACTTTTTTGATGAAAATGGATTTACATTAATGGATACTCCTATCCTTACCCCCGCTGCCTGCGAAGGAACTTCCACTTTATTTGAAACAGATTATTTCGATCTTGGAAAAGCTTATCTCACTCAGTCGGGACAGCTTTATGCAGAAGCCGGCGCTATGGCTCTCGGCAAAGTTTATACTTTCGGTCCAACTTTCCGCGCTGAAAAATCAAAAACACGAAGACACTTAACTGAATTCTGGATGGTCGAGCCGGAAGTCGCATTCAATAACCTGAATGACAACATGGACCTGGCTGAAGAGTTTCTTGAATATGTTGTGCAGACTGTCCTGAGAGACAGGGAAGAAGAATTAAAAGTTATAGAAAGAAATACTGATCTTCTGAAAAATGTAAAAAGACCTTTGCCGAGAATTTCTTACGATGATGCTGTTGAGATTTTAAAAAAGAAAGGGATTGATTTTCAGTATGGAAATGATCTCGGCGGAACTGACGAGACTGTGATCTCGAATGAGTTTGACAAACCTGTGATGGTTCACCGCTATCCCGCAGAAGTGAAGGCATTTTATATGAAAAGAGATCCCGAAAATCCAAAGCTGGCACTTGCTGTTGATGTTCTTGCACCTGAAGGTTATGGCGAAATCATCGGAGGCAGTCAGAGAGAAGATGATCTCAATGTTTTGCAGGAAAGAATTAAAGAGCATAATCTGCCGATGGAAGCTTTTGAATGGTACCTCGATCTGAGAAGATTTGGCTCAGTGCCGCATTCGGGTTTCGGGATGGGTCTCGAGAGAACTGTCGGCTGGATCTGCGGACTCGATCACGTGAGAGAAACTATACCGTTCCCGAGAATGATCTACAGAAATACTCCTTGATTTATGAATTTAGAAACAATTTTATTTTTCGTTTTTGCTATAACATCTGCCGTATCATCTGTGCTGATGATAACAAGAAGGAATGCCGTTATCAGTGCATTATTTCTTATTCTGAATTTTGCCGGGCT
>JAKAGZ010000021.1:0-6592 GCA_021815365.1 Bacteroidota bacterium | reverse complement strand
TTATGAATTTAGAAACAATTTTATTTTTCGTTTTTGCTATAACATCTGCCGTATCATCTGTGCTGATGATAACAAGAAGGAATGCCGTTATCAGTGCATTATTTCTTATTCTGAATTTTGCCGGGCTTGCGGGATTGTATTTGCTTCTTAATGCACAGTTCATTGCAGTTGCCCAGGTGATAGTTTATGCCGGTGCAATAATGGTGCTGTTCCTTTTTGTCATTATGCTTCTGCGCCCTGAAAATGAAAAAAAGTTTCTTGAAGCAAACCGTGCTGTTAAAATATTTGCAATGGTAATTGCCGGATTAATTTTTGTCCAGCTTGCTTACCTTATCTTTTTTTCGCATCCTTCATTATCGCCTAAAGCTGAAATCTCTGCGAGTGTGAAAGCCGGAACGATCGAAGAGATCGGCAGGCAGTTGTTTACAAATTATGTGCTGCCGTTTGAAGCTGCAGGTTTTCTTTTGCTTGCTGCTACGATCGGCGCTATTGTTTTAGCTAAAAGACCGTCAAAGCCTTTCGCAGGCAGTAAAATGTGAGAGAATTATGCAGATACCAATTGAATATTATTTAATACTCAGTGCTTTTATGTTTGTTACAGGTGTAGCGGGTGTGCTCACCAGGCGAAATGCAATTGTAGTTTTTATGTCTGTCGAGCTGATGCTTAATTCAGCAAACCTTACGATGATAACTTTTGCTTCGTTCATGGGCAGTTCGGTCGGACAACTTTTTGTGTTCTTCGTAATGACGGTTGCCGCAGCAGAAGCCGCTGTCGGGCTTGCGATCATTATTGCATTGTTCAGAAATAAGCTGACTGTCAATATTGACGAGATAAATATTCTTAAATGGTAATATACTGAGAATAAAACGATTTCCATTTTTATGATTCAATTAATTTACTTAACTGTTCTGCTGCCATTTGCTGGTTTCCTGATCAACGGACTTTTCGGAAGCAGGATCAAGAATGAAAAGATCATCGGGATTATCGGCAGCGGAGTTGTCGGCATTTCTTTTCTGGTTGCTGCAGGTGCATTCTTCGAAACTCTGAATCTCCCTGTTGAGCAAAGAAAAAATATAGTTGATCTTTTTACCTGGCTCAGTGCCGGCGGATTAAATATTCACATTGCATACCAGGTTGATCAGCTTTCGTTGATAATGGCGCTCATCGTTACCGGCGTTGGATTTATCATTCACGTTTATTCTATCGGATACATGCACGGCGATAAATCCTTCTGGAGATTTTTTGCATACCTTAACCTGTTCATCTTTGCAATGATGAACCTTATCCTTGCAGATAATTTTGTGCTTTTGTTTTTAGGCTGGGAAGGTGTTGGGCTTTGTTCATATTTATTAATTGGTTTCTGGTATGACAGGAAATTTGAAAAGATGACGACCAGCGATGCCGGCAAAAAAGCATTTATTGTAAACAGGATCGGCGACTTCGGATTTCTGCTTGGAATGTTTTTGATTTACATGACTTTCGGAAGCCTTAACTTCGGAGATGTTTTTTCAAGAGCCGCTGTTTTTAATGTTGATCAAAGTGTTTTTAATTTCATAGCCATTTTTTTGTTCATCGGCGCAACGGGAAAATCTGCACAGATCCCACTTTATATCTGGCTGCCCGATGCAATGGCAGGTCCTACTCCTGTTTCGGCATTGATACATGCCGCTACGATGGTTACAGCGGGAGTTTATATGGTTGCGCGCTGCTCAATTATTTTTGCTTCAGCACCTGCAGTTCTTACAGTGATCGCAATCATCGGGGCGCTTACGGCTTTCTTTGCTGCAACTATCGGTCTTGTGCAGAATGATATAAAAAAAGTATTAGCTTATTCTACCGTTAGCCAGCTTGGTTATATGTTCCTTGCCCTCGGCGTTGGAGCTTTCTCATCAGGAATTTTTCATTTGATGACACACGCTTTTTTCAAAGCACTTTTATTCCTTGGCGCTGGCTCGGTCATTCACGCAATGCACGAAGATCAGAATATTCAGAATTACGGCGGGCTCAGAAAATATATGCCGCAGACTTCTCTGACATTTCTCATTGCTGCGCTTGCCATCTCAGGAATTCCACCTCTCTCAGGATTTTTCAGCAAGGATGAAATTCTGTGGAAATCATTTGCGAACGGCGGAACGATCTACTGGGCAATCGGGGCTGTTACTGCACTGATGACAGCCTTTTACATGTTCAGACTTTACTTCCTTACCTTTGAAGGAACTCAGAGAACAGTACACGATAAATCTGCGCATCACGGAGGTGTGCATCCTCACGAATCTCCCAAAGTGATGACTGTTCCTTTAATTGTGCTTGCAGTTCTGTCAGCCATCGGGGGATTTATCGGCATACCTGCTTTATTCTCCGGCGAAGGCGGAAATATTTTCGAGAACTGGCTCGAACCTGTTTTCAAAAATGCTGATGCAAGGTTGGCGCTTTATTCCGTCCACACACATTCCGAAGAAATTTTATTAATGGCTGTTTCTGTTGTGCTTGCTGCCGGAGGTATTTTTGCTGCAAGACAAATTTATCTTAAAAAACCTTCTGCTGCTTCTGCAATAGCAAAGAAGTTCAAAGGCATATACAATTTGCTATGGAATAAATATTTTGTTGATGAAGCTTACGATGCTGTGGTTGTAAATCCGATTCTCCGCACTTCCGATTCTTTCCTCTGGAGAATTACCGATGCAAAAATAATTGACGGCGTAGTTAACGGCGCGGCAGCAGTTGTAAATTCTGTTTCAAAAAATATAAGAAAGATCCAAACCGGAGTTGTTCAGGTCTATGCAATAATTATGGCGCTGGGAATTGTGCTGGCTTTACTCTGGGTCATTTTAAGTTTATCAAAATTGATCCCGTTGGGATGAGTCTATGGAAAATAATTACCTGATAACATATTTACTTATTGTCCCGATGATCGGCGGACTGCTTGTGCTTTTCATAAATAAAGAAAAAGAAAAGCTGGTACGTTATTCCGGGCTTGCAGTTTCTGTAATTACATTTATCGTCTCTCTGTTTCTTTATTTCGGATTTAACTCCAGCATTTCTGATTTTCAATTCACGCAGAAGTTTTTGTGGATCCCAGATCTGCACATCAGCTATTTCGTTGGCGTTGACGGGATTTCACTGCTGCTGATCCTGCTTACTACATTTATTACTCCGCTCACTTTACTTTCAAGCTGGTCTGGAATAAAAGAAAGAGTAAAAGAGTTCACATTTTTTATGCTGATGCTCGAAGTCGGGATGCTCGGTGTTTTCGTTTCACTCGACCTGTTCCTGTTCTACGTTTTCTGGGAAGTAATGCTGATACCAATGTATTTCATAATCGGTATGTGGGGCGGCGATCAGAGGATTTATGCTTCGGTAAAGTTTTTTATTTATACGATGTTCGGAAGCCTATTGATGCTCGTTGCAATTATCTGGCTGGCAGTTTATGCTTCAACTCCGTTAGGACATTTTTCAACTGACCTTACTGAATTATATAAAATCGGACCAACAGTTCCGCGGACAATTCAGCTTTATATGTTCGCAGCTTTCGCATTAAGCTTTGCGATAAAAGTTCCTTTATTTCCTTTACACACCTGGCTGCCGGATGCACACGTTCAGGCGCCGACTGCAGGCTCTGTCATCCTTGCTGCGGTTTTGCTGAAGATGGGAACTTACGGATTGATAAGATTCTGTCTTCCTTTATTTCCGCAAGCAGCTTTGTATTTTGCGCCTGCAATTTCCGTGCTCGCTGTGATCGGAATTATTTACGGCGCACTCGTTGCAATGGTTCAAAAGGATATGAAAAAATTAGTTGCATATTCTTCTGTTGCTCATCTTGGGTTTGTTGTGCTCGGTATTTTTGCTATGACGAGCGAGTCAATGCAGGGCGCAGTTATTCAAATGATAAATCACGGGCTTTCCACAGGAGCTTTATTCCTTTTAGTCGGAGTGATCTACGAAAGAATGCACACGAGAACAATTGCAGAGTATGGAGGAATTGCTAAACTCGTTCCTGTCTATTCAGTTGTACTGATGATCGCTTCGTTGTCGTCAATTGGTTTGCCCGGCTTGAATGGTTTTGTCGGAGAGTTTTTAATTCTGCTTGGTTCATTTAAATCTCCTGTGCTGAATAGCTGGTGGTACACGGTGTTCGCCGCTTCGGGAGTTATTTTTGCCGCAGTCTATTTATTGTGGATGTATCAGAGAGTTATTTTTGGCGAAGTTAAAAATCCGAAATTAAATTCTTTGACTGATATGAATGCACGTGAGATATTTGTTATGGTTCCCATCTTAATTTTTGTTGTGTGGATCGGAATTTATCCGGGCACGTTCTTAAAAGTTTCGGCTAAGTCTGTTAATAAAGTTATCGAGCAGGTTTTTACACAGCAAAACGTCAGCCAGTCTGCGCTACAGACAGGCTTAAAATAGAGTTTGCCGATGTTCAGTAATCTGAAAAAATTTTTTCTCAGCCCACTGATTATTTTTTTGTTCTTTGGAACTGTGAATGTATTAGCTGAAGGTACCGGCACTGTACCAGGTTCAGCCGTCATATCACGGGAAGTAGAAAACGCTGCAAAGCTTCCTGAAGTTTATATGGTCATTCCGTTCGTGATATTATTATTAATGATTGCAACCGGACCTTTGTTCTACAAACATTTCTGGGAGAGAAACTACCCGAAGGTTTCAATTGTTCTCGGCTCTGTAGTTGTTATATATTATCTGGCAGTACTGAACAACCACCACAGTCTGCTGCACACTTTGACTGAATATATTTCTTTCATTGCGCTGCTTAGCTCTTTGTTCGTTGCGTCGGGCGGAATTCTGATAAAGGTTGACAGGGAATCAACACCGATGGCGAATGTTATCTTCTTGCTTGTTGGTGCCGTTATCTCCAATATCATCGGTACAACCGGTGCATCAATGCTTTTGATAAGACCATATATAAAGATGAACCGCGAAAGGCTTCGCCCTTATCACATTATATTTTTTATTTTTATTGTGAGTAATATTGGCGGCGCTTTAACACCAATAGGTGACCCGCCATTGTTCTTAGGTTTTCTAAGCGGCGTTCCGTTCTTCTGGGTTATTGATAATGTCTGGTACATCTGGCTTCTTGCATTGGTAATGATTCTCGGAGTGTTTTATATCTATGACTCAATGAACAAAACTGAATACGAAAAGATTGAATATTCCGGTAAGATAGAATTTAAGGGAACTAAAAATCTGTTATACCTGCTCGTTGTAATTGCTGCTGTGTTTATTGATCCGGCAGTTATATCGTGGGTGCCGTCTTTAGCACCATTGCCGTTCGGCATAAGAGAAATAATTATGTTCGCAGTTGTTTATTTATCGTATAAAAATGCTGATAAAGAAATTTTAAAAGCGAATGAATTTGATTTTGAGCCGATAAAAGAAGTCGCTTATCTGTTCGTTGGGATTTTCGCCACAATGATACCAGCATTGCAGATCATTGCTCACGAAGCGCGGGTGCTCGGTGACAAATTAAGTGCAGGAGTTTTTTACTGGGCAACCGGATTTTTATCAGCTATACTTGATAACACACCGACATATATGAATTTTCTCAGCGCAGCAATGGGCAAGTATGCTTTAGATGTTACTGACAAAGCCCACGTGCTTCAGTTCGTTGCTCTCGATGATATTTACCTGCGTGCAATTTCTGTTGCTGCGGTTTTCTTCGGGGCGATGACGTATATAGGCAACGGACCGAATTTTATGGTTAAATCAATCAGTGAAAGAGCGGGCATAGAAATGCCGGGCTTTTTTACTTATTTAATAAAATATTCTATTGTAATACTGGTTCCGATATTTGCAGTTATCTGGTTATTGTTTTTTTACGGCAGAGGATAATTATGAATACAATTGAAAATGCGTTAAGTAAAAATCTGAACGGTTTGTATTACGGCAACAGGCTTATCCTGCCGTTCAATTGTAATTTTTTAAAAGTGATTATCGAAGACGACATCATAACTGATTTCTCACCAAGCTCAAAAGGAATTTGCGTGGTGGAGAATGAGGATTTTACTGAGTTGTATTTCCTGGAATTTAATGATCTCAAAGAAAGCGTTTCAAAGTATGAAGCAATTAAAATAGTTGCTGCAGAAAAGCAGGATAATATTTTCGATCTGAAGAACCACAAGAAAATTGCTCTATACCTTGAAGAAAAACACAATGTTAAAATTGAAAAGACAGACGCTGATATTTTGTTTATTGAGTAAGTCCATTATACATTTTTATTGATCTTATTCTAAACACGAGTAAGATTATGATTAAGAATAAGAGTAAGGATTAAACCCGAATGTTCGGGAATTGCGGCAGGCAGGAGAATTATAAATATGCTGAACAACATACAAGAGTTTTACAATATTTTACCTTATGTAATTTTAGGCGGAGGAATTTTAATTTCACTCGTCATTGAAATGTACTGGAGTAAAAGTGAAAATATCCTGCCGTGGTTTTCAATAATACTTTTTATCGCTGCGGGGTTCTATTCACTCTCCACAGTAAATGATGTTTCCGTTGTATTTCAGAATATGCTTGCAACAGGTGGTGATGTAAATATATTTTATTTCATTTTTAATTTTGGTGCTG
>JAKAGZ010000109.1 GCA_021815365.1 Bacteroidota bacterium | reverse complement strand
ATCAAAAGGCTTAAAGAAAGATATGGAGTTGATGTTGACCTTGTCGAACCGAAAGTGCCTTACAGGGAGACGATCAAGGGAAGAGTAAATGATGTTGAATATAAGCATAAAAAACAATCCGGAGGCAGAGGGCAGTATGGACATGTGCATTTCAAAATTGAACCATTGCCGCGCGGGAAAGGTTTTGAATTTGAAGATGCAATAGTCGGCGGTGTTGTTCCCGGCAGATTTATTCCTGCTGTTGAAAAAGGAATTATTGAGACCATGGAAAAGGGTGTCATTTCCGGCAATAAAGTAGTGGATGTAAAAGTTACTTTGTTTGATGGAACTTATCATAATGTTGATTCCGATGAAATGTCTTTCAAGATAGCTGCTTCACAATGTTTTAAAAAAGGTTTCCTTGAGTGCAAGCCGATCCTTCTCGAACCTATTTATGAAATTGTTGTAACTGTTCCTGAAGAATATATGGGCGATGTGATGGGCGATATTTCAAGTAAGAGAGGGAAAATTCTCGGAATGGATTCAGATGGTCACTTCCAGGTCATTAAAGCTCATATGCCTTTGGCAGAATTGTACAAGTATTCCTCTAACCTGAGAAGCCTCACGCAGGGAAGAGGAATCCATAAAAGGACATTCTCGCACTACGAAGAGGTTCCTAAAGAAGTTGAACAAAAAATTATTGCAGAGTATAATAAATCGAGAGAAGAAGGACATTAGGAAGGAAGGTTGGAAGAATGCAAGAATGGTTGAATGCCTGCCCGCCGTAATTAATAATGAAAGCAGTGGTTTTAACGAAGGCGGGGAAGGATGGAAGAGTGCAAGAATAGAAGAATGCGTGTGAAAGTATTAATCTATCACTCCGATGAAATAGTATTTTATTATACAAATAAATTTTCGATTAAGATTAAGTGATATACTATGGATAAACTTTGGTCGCCGTGGCGCACACAATATATAGATTCATTTAAGTTCAAGGACAAAGAAAAGGAGAAAGGCTGTATTCTTTGTGAACTTGCAAAAGAAAATCCTGAAGAATATAATAATCTTCTTATTGATAAAGGTGAGCTTACATTTACAGTGCTGAATCTTTACCCGTACAATAATGGTCATTTGATGATTGTTCCTTTCCGGCACACAGGGGATTTTTCTTCTCTAAACGAAAATGAAATAAAAGAGGCAATGGTTAAACTTCAGCTTGCTGAAAAAGCTTTAAGAATAATCTCGGGTCCTGATGGTTTTAATATAGGTGCAAACATAGGAAAAGCCAGCGGTGCCGGAATTGATGATCATATTCATTTTCACATTGTGCCGAGATGGAACGGGGATACTAATTTTATGCCTGTTATCGGTGAGGTTAAAATAATTTCGCAGGATCTGTTGGATACTAAAAAGAAATTAGTTGAAGCATATAAGAAATTACAGTAGAGTTTCCTCTAATTTCAGATTGCAAATCCGCAAACCTGCCTGCATACCTCCGGTATGTAAACCGGTAGGCAAGTCCTAAATCCGTATTCCGAAATTCTTCTTGGGATTTTCAGAATAACTTGCTAAGTTACTATTGGAGTGTTAGGAAGAAATAAAAGTCGTGCTAACATGCCAAAAAGAATGTAGTATAATCGGCTCTATAGTTAGGCTTCTAAATTTTTATGAGAAAAATATATTTAATATTATTTGTACCACTTTTACTTAATTCTGCATTCGCTATCAATCCAGAGAAAGAATATTATTTAAAACCTGAATGGTATAATATTATGTATGATGAAATTTCTTTTATTACAATCGATGGTTATAAGCTTAAAGGCTGGTTTTATCCCGCTCAAGATTCTTCTGAAATTTTACTTACTGGCGATACAACTTTATGCAAAAAAAAATATAAATTAATTGATGATGTTAAAAGGCCAACTATTATAATTTGTGATGGAGATGCTCAAAATATGTCTTGGTTAATTTGGTATGCAAAACAATTAATTACAAAAGGATTTAACGTTTTTACTTTTGATTGGAGAGGATTTGGGGAAAGTGATAATTGGCCAACAGAGCGTGATTATTTATCTTATCCTGAATTTCTTTTAGATTATGATGCAGCAGTTGAATATGTTAAAAGTAGAAAAGAAGTTGACAATTCAAAAATAGGGGTATTCGGGTTTTCAACTGGCGCATATTTGTCATTCGCTATTTCTGTAAAAAGAAATGATATATCTGCTTTTGCTGGGAGAGCATTGCTCACAAGTTTTAATGATGTACTGCCAATATTAAAAAAATTAGCACCGAGTAGAAATCTGGTCCCGCCACCTAATTATCCAGTAGAATTAGAACCAATTAATGCTGCTGAAAAAATTAATATTCCTGTTTTCTTAATAGTCGGTGAAAAAGATAACAGAACACCCGTTTGGATGTCAGAAAAAATTAAATCAAAGATTAAGAGTCATTGTGATTTGTGGATTATTCCAAATGCTGAACACGGTGGCGCAAATAGTCCTGAGTGGATTGCAAATGAAGAATTTTTTAAGAGGTTAGCATTATTTTTTAAGAAATATCTTTAAAAGCACA
>JAKAGZ010000020.1 GCA_021815365.1 Bacteroidota bacterium | reverse complement strand
ACTGCTTCAAACTTACTTCATATACAGAAAGAATTTTCGTCCTTTCCACCCAGTGATTGTAATCAAATTTTTCAACCCATTCCGGCAATGTGCTGTAAACATTTTTGTATTGCAGACTGTCAGAGCTGAATTTTTTATTGAGACGGAATGTGTCACTCAGAAGTAAGAACTTTTCATTTCTGGAATCACTCATCGCATTCAAAATATCTTTTGTATCTTCAACTTTAACTGTCTCTATATTTTTATTTTTATAAAAATTGGCAGGCTGCGGGGTCCTGTAATACGGGTCATTGTTAGTATAAAAGAGAACAGTTTTTTGCTTGTCATAAGAATTGTAAAGGAACTTGTAAAGCGAAACATAATTATCGGCAGGGCGGAAGCAGACAATCACCAGGTAAATTGTGTTTATCGCAGCAAATAAATTGACGAACCATTTCCAGTTCTTGCCCTGAAGTCTTTGTCCAATGTTTTTAAAATTATCCTTTTCCAATTCCCTGAGTGACAGAACAAATATTAATGGGACAATATTTGCAAGCGGAAATAAAAATCTTAATTCTTTATGGCCGATAAGAAAGTGAATAAGAATGAATGGAAGCAATGTCCACGTGAACACGCTTTTGGGTTTATAAATAAAAATAAAGATGAAGCTTCCGATAAGCAGCAGACTGAATGGCGGAATGCCTTCACGGAAAATTTCTTTCAGATAAAAATACCACGGTTCAACTCCAAAACCGGATGCCCTTCCTTTTATAAGATTAAAATCGAGATAATTCCACGCAGTCAGAACCCACTCGCCATAGAACCACTTATCAATTAATATTCCGGCAAAAACTGCTGCCAAAATCCCTGCCGCTAAACCAAATACAGTCGACCACTTTTCTTTATTAATAATTTTCAACCAGAGCAGTAAGCCTGAGATCATGATTCCGGTTTGGTAACGGAATAAAAATGAAAAGCCCAGGATCATTCCTATTAAAAAAATGTTTGTGAAAGTATGCCTGAATTTTTCTTTTAAGAAAAGAAGAGAGAATCCAATGAAAAAAAATGAGCCGGACCATCCTTCAGATGAGAACCTTACACCCAGATAAATTAAAAACCACAAGAAGAACGACAGGTAAATAAACCAGGCTGTAAGCTTTTCAGAGTTTAACTGATCTCTGAAAGCAGCAAAAAGTAAATACAAACACAGAATGGAAAGAGCTGAGGAGAGAATTCTTGTAATCATAGCCTGATCGAATGGGTTTGTAACTCCGACGAAGTCTGATGCTTTGATTATTAAATAAGCAATCGCAGGCTGAATTGCAGGACGAATTCTATTGCCATATTCCCATGGCAACTCAGATGGTTTATTAACACCCAGTTTCAAATCTGCAAACTCAAATATCTGGTAATGTTCGTCAACATGATGAAAGCCTACGCTGTAGACTGAAGCAGCTACATGAATAATAAAAGTAATAATCAGGATCAGCTTTAAATTTTCTTTTTTAATTATTTGCATGGCTCATCCTTTTGTTGCATAGATTATATAATGCCTGCAAAGAAGCGACATAAAAGGATAAACCATTTTCCTTAATCTTTTGTCAAAGTTTCTGTATTTATTATTCAGATAAAAATATTGTAATGGATAAATCAGCAGCGCGAATGGAAGAAGCAGAAAGTCTTCACTATATAATGATGTGTACTTGATCTTCAATATCTCAAGTTTGTTCTCAGATAATATTTTTATCAATTCCTGAATCGGGATGTATTTGTATGTGCTGCCGGATTCCTTTATCAACAAATTAAATCTTCTGAACTTGCCGAATAATAAATAAGATATTCTGTCTCTTATAGTAAAACAATTATCATTTGTAAGTACCAAATAACCTTTCTCATCCAATAAGTTTTTACAACTCCTGATGAATCCTGTTGTGTTGTCAAATTCCATCACTCCGCTGATGCAGGTGATGATGGAAAATTTTTGCCTAAACTTATTAGTAAAGTTCTGTGAAGCATCAATTTCATATACGGCTATTTCAGGTAACGATACTTTCTTAATATCAGCGCCGCAGACGTTCTTTAAGTTAAAAGCTTTTTTAAAGTATGAAACAAATTCTCCTTTACCGCAGGGAATGTCAAGGATAGAATCAAAAACAAACTTATCCTTTGTTTTGAGTTCAGCAAAGAATTTTAAAATCGATTTGTTAACATCTTTTTGTGTTTGTCCGCGCGGAATAGTATTAAAATTGATGTTATTCACAATTAACTCTGTCTCCATTGCTTTTCGGTGAAGAAATTACCAGGAAAGTAACGTCTTTGTCTGAATCATTCCTGAATTTGTGAACTGTTTCCGGTGGAATTTCAATCCCTTCGTTCTTTGAAAGCTTTACAGTTTCATTGTCAAGTTCGATTCTTCCTTCACCTTCAAGAATGAAAAAGAATTGTCTTGATCTGTTATGATAATGTCTGACTTCCGATTTTCCTGCAGGAACTCTTTCCAGTATGATGCTGAGAGCATCATTTTTTACGAGGTGCCAGCCATCGCACATTTCTCCCCATTTATAATGCTCAGCATTTTTTAAGCTTATCTTTTTTGTCATTTAATTTTTTCAAAATGTTGATAGTCAGTTCTTGTTTTCCAGTCGCCGCCCCAGCTCCAGCCTCTCTGTTTGAACAATTTTACAACGATAGAATTTTCTGTTATCGTTCCTTTCGCTTTAGGATTGTAAACAGCACCTTCCGGCGATGAAATGCCGTCTATTATCTGTGGGTTCTGCAGGGGATTAATGTCTATCGCTCTGCCGTTTGCGTGATTAGAAAGTTTTGTTGTATTTGCAACAAACCTGTAATTGAATGCTGAGGTGTTGTTATTAGCCATAGAAAAATCATCGGACCAGTTGTATTCAACAACCGGGACTACTTTTTCAATCGGAAACTTTTTCTCTTTCAGTTTTTCAAAAATCCACTCGATGTCATTCACGAGATCTTTGTGGATCACTAATTGCCCTGTGTGCAGTTTATTATCAAACGAAAAATATTGAACCTGCACGAGGCGCAGGTCATTCTCTATTTCCTTTGGAATATCTTTATCCGAAAGTGCTTCTGTTAAGGTGTAATTGCAATCGGTGATTGCTTTTATATCTTCATCTCTTTTGCCCATTCTACTGCCTGTTATTACCGCTTTATTTGGAAAGAAAATCATAAGAAAAAATAAAGTATGCCTGTCTTCATAAATTATAAGAGAAGTCCTGCAGTAATTTAAGCAAAATAATTCATTCTCATTTTGCTTAAAAAGGATTTATTAAAATGTAGTATGATGAAGATTTTAAAGATTAACGGATCTCTTGACCGCCGAGATCATTTATTATTGCGGACACGAAAGGGTCTTCTTCGCTGTTTAATTTATTTCCACCGCTCTTTGCTTTGTGCTTTTCATCGGTAGTCTCTGTCTGCTGTTTATCCGTTTCTTCTTCTCTGTAGCAGAAATCAATTTTTTTACCAAAATATGACAGTGACTTTTTGGCAAAATAATCTTTATGTGTTTTAAGCAGATCCTTTACGTGCGAATCAGTTGAAGAAATATTTAATTTATTTCCCTCAAGGCTTAGCGGCGTTATAGTATGAATGAACTGTGCCAATATGAGTGTTCTTTCATTTGCGACAGCTTCAACAAAGCCCTTCCACCTTGAAACAACAGAATCAAAATCTAAAATTCCTGCGGTCGTGCTTTGGCTTATTGATGAAATTTTACTTTCAGCAATTTTATTATCTGAAAAGGAATTCTCTTTTGGCTCTGAAACTAGTTCTGATTTTTCATTTGCTTCCGTATCAGACTTTTTTTTTGTTGATGAAGAAATATTTTCATTCCCCGGTGTAAAAGAACCCGGGGACAGATGTTTACCATCCGAAATTTTTGAAATTATATCGCTGATAGTGGAGGACCGTTCAAGCCCGATTAAATGAATAAGAGCAATTTCAACTTTTAGTTTTTGATTTTGTGTATATCTAAGCTCCTGCTGTATTTTGTTAAGAAAATTCAGTAAGCGAAGCAGATCGCCTTCGGATAACTTGCCTTTATATTCCATATACCTGAGCCGGTAGATCTCGGCTGTTTCAACCAGCCCGGTATTAGTGGTGATGATTACAGTCATTATATTTCTGAAATGCTCGATCAGCCCGTCAATGAAATCAACGAAGTTCCAACCATTTTCATAGATCTGTTTTGTGACGTCAAAAACGGTTTTGAAATCTTTATTGACAACAGCATCAGAAATTTCAAAATAAATTTCATCGTCAATCAGGTTAAGCATTTGAGCAATAGTTTTCGAATCAATTGTTTCACCACAGAAGGAAACAACCTGGTCGAAATAACTTTCTGCATCACGAAGAGCGCCGTCTGATTTTTTAGCAATGATCGTCAGTGATTTATCATCAATCCCGATTTTTTCAGCCTGAGCTATTTGCTTTAATGTTGATTTGATAGTATCAAGCTGAATTCTTCTGAAGTCAAACCTCTGGCAGCGTGAAATAATAGTCAGCGGTACTTTGTGAGCATCGGTTGTTGCAAAAATAAAAATCGTATGTGCAGGAGGTTCTTCAAGTGTTTTAAGGAATGCGTTGAACGATTCCTTTGTGAGCATGTGGACTTCATCAATGATGTAGACTTTATATTTGCCTTTTGCAGGTGCATACTTTACCGATTCTCTCAGTGTTCTGATTTCATCAATCCCTCTGTTTGAAGCACCGTCTATCTCAATAATATCCAATGACTGCGAGTTCTGAATTGACAGGCACATTTCACATTCGTTGCAAGGCTCATAATCTTTTGGATTCAGACAGTTTAAAATTTTAGCAAGTATGCGGGCAGTGGTTGTTTTTCCTACCCCCCTGGGCCCCGCAAAAAGATAAGCATGTGCAATGCGGTTATTCTTAAGTGCATTTTTTAAAGTTGCTGTGATGTGTTCCTGACCGACAACTTCTGAAAACTTTTTCGGGCGCCATTTCCTTGCAGTTACAATATAGCTCATTACTTACCTTTGATATGGAATAAATTTCTGAATCGAAATTATAAAATTTTTTCTGAAATGAAAATACACATCTCTTCGAGATATTTTTTATCTGTTTCATTAAAAGCTGAAAAAGATGTGCTGTCTAAATCCAGAACGCCGTATATATCATTTTTTTTGAAAAGGGGAACAACGATCTCACTTCTTGAATCAGCATCGCAGAAAATATGTTCCGGAAATTTATTCACGTCATCAACAATAATTGTCTTTCTTTCTTTTGCAGCCGTGCCGCAAACACCCTTACCGAACTGAATATTTGTGCAGGCAACTTTTCCCTGGAACGGACCAAGATATAAATTATCCCCTTCTGCAAAATAAAATCCAGCCCAGCTTATTTTTTCAAAAGTTTGTTTAAGTGCTGCAACAAAATTAGAAAGGTTTGAGATCAGTTTATCATCTTTTTTCAGCAGTGCTTTTACCTGCCTGGAAAGCGACAGGTATTTTTCTTCAAGTGATAAATCCTTCTCAATAATTATTTCTTCTGCCAAATTATTTTACCTTTCTTTTTTTCTTATTGGCAGTTCGTGCCGAAGGTTTTGCATTTGTTGCTTTTTGCTCTGGAAAAATATAAGGGATAGCTTCTTCAATTTTTCCAATTGGAATAATTTCCATTCCCTCAGTCACTTTTTCCTGCATTTCTTTCAGGTCAATCTCGTTGTCTTTTGGAATCAGCACAGATTTAATGCCGTTCCTTTTTGCTGCGAGTAATTTTTCAGTCAACCCGCCGATAGGTAATACGCTTCCGCGTAAAGTGATTTCACCTGTCATTGCAACATCATTTGAAGCAGCTTTGCCGGATATTGCAGATAATAATGCCATCGCCATAGTTATTCCCGCAGAAGGTCCGTCTTTTGGAATCGCTCCTTCCGGCAGGTGAATATGTATTTCTTTCCCCTTGAAGAAGTCAGGATGAATTCCAAAAGCTTTTGCCTGCGAACGAATATAGCTAAGAGCAGCCTGTGCAGATTCTTTCATCACGTTTCCAAGCTGACCGGTGAGAGTAAGTTTTTCAGAGCCTTGCATAATTGTTACATCCACAGTTAACAATTCGCCGCCTACTGCCGTCCATGCCAAGCCGGTTACACTGCCTACTCTTAATTCTTTATTGTGTTTCGATTGCCTGTAACGCGGAGTTTTCAAATACTCTTCTGCCTTTGCAGTGTCTACAATGTATTTATTTCCGTTTGCTGG
This sequence comes from Bacteroidota bacterium, assembly GCA_021815365.1. Taxonomy (GTDB): domain Bacteria; phylum Bacteroidota; class Ignavibacteria; order Ignavibacteriales; family Ignavibacteriaceae; genus JAKAGZ01. The sequence continues at coordinate 39,192 of JAKAGZ010000020.1, read as the reverse complement.
TTTGCCATTGGATGATTCTTTCAGAACAATATCCCTGGCTAACTTTCTGCAGATAGATGCTATTTCCCGTTCAAGATTTCTGACGCCTGATTCGCGGGTATATTCACTAATTATTGTTTTTATTGCATCGTCTGTAATTGTTACGTTCTTATCAACTAACCCATGTATTTGCTTCTGTTTCGGGATAATATGTCTTTTTGCAATTTCAATTTTATCATACTCAAGATATCCGGGCAGCTCGATTATTTCCATCCTGTCCTGCAGCGGCAGCGGAATGTTATATCGAACATTTGCTGTAGTTATGAACATAACCTGTGAAAGGTCGTAATCTACTTCAAGGTAATGATCGTTGAATGTATGGTTTTGTTCAGGGTCAAGCACTTCGAGCATTGCAGAAGATGGATCGCCGCGGAAATCCATACTCATTTTATCAACTTCGTCAAGAAGCATAACAGGGTTGATCGTTCCTGCTTTCTTCATTGACTGAATTATTTTCCCCGGCATTGAGCCAATATAAGTTCGTCTGTGCCCGCGTATCTCAGCTTCATCCCGTATGCCGCCAAGGCTTATTCTCACAAATTTTCTTCCCAAGGCACGGGCAATAGAGCGCCCGAGAGAAGTTTTGCCGACTCCCGGTGGTCCTACAAAACAAAGTATCTGCCCGCGCATATTTTTTACAAGATTCAGAACAGCTATATGTTCTATTATCCTGTCTTTTGGTTTCTCCAGCCCGAAGTGATCCTCATCAAGGATTTTTTGAACGTGGTCTATATCAAGATTATCCTTTGTTTTGTTCTGCCACGGCACTTCAATAAGCCATTCAAGATAATTTCTTATCACTGTCGATTCAGGTGACATTGGCGGCGTTTTCTTCAGCTTGGTCAATTCTTCCAGCGCTTTTACTTCTACATCTTTCGGCATTTTTGCTTTTCTTATCCCATCTCTTAACTTCGTAAATTCAGGCGAGGCGTCTTCGTCTTCTCCCAGTTCATCCTGAAGAATTTTTATTTGTTCCTGGATGATAAACTTTCTCTGTGTTTTCGCAATGTTTTCCTGGACTTTCCCGTCAATTTCTTTTTCGATCTTTAAAATATCTATTTCGGAATTCAGGATTTTAATTACTTCATAATATTGATCTTTCAGAGAAAACTTCTGCAGAACGCCTTGCTTTACTTCAATAGACTGATTGATATTTGCAGCAACGTAAAATAATTTTCTGTCTGCTTCTTCGATGTTATCAAATGCACTGACTGCCTCATTAGGAATGTTCCTGCTTATCTTTACATATTCTTTGAACAATTGTGTCATCTGGCGGGTCATTGCATGCATTTCGTGGTCTATTTCAATTTCAGGAATTATTATTTCAATATTTGCCTCGAAGAAATCCCTGTTGCTTGTGAAATTTCTGATTCTTCCCTGCAATAAACCATCAACTAAAATTTTCATCAATCCGTTTGGCAGTTTTAATATCTGGACTATTTTTGCAATCGTTCCTTCAAGATATATATCCTCTTTCTTCGGGTCTTCTATGTTCGACTTTTTCTGTGCTGCTAGAAATATATATTTGGTACTATCCATCGCATAATTTGCCGCCCTGATAGACTGCTCCCTTCCTACAAGAACCGGGAAGATCATATAAGGAAAAATTACTATATCCCTTAAAGGCAAAACCGGTAGTACTTCCGGGATACTTTCTACAATTGTATTTTCTGATAATGCTTCTATTTCTGATTTACGTGGCTGGTTCAAGTTCTAACTCCTTGGGATTCTTACTCAATTAGTGCTGAAATATACCAAAATCAATTTCGGCTTTCAAGGAAGGAATAGATCATGGTGTAATTGCTGCCGCTGCTCAAGATAATTATTCTGTCGGATATTATACTGCATTTATGTTTATTATATTTGTAAAAAAAATTACGGTAAATATGCTGAATGACATTATAAACATTGCCAAAGAAGCCGGCGGCGTCATAAGGGAAGGATTCGGGAAAAAGAATCAGATAGAATTTAAAACAAACGAAACTAATCTTGTAACTGAAGTTGATAAAGCTTCCGAAAAATTAATTATAGACTTTGTTGCAAGGAAATATCCTTCACACGGAATTCTTGCAGAAGAAGGAGGCGCAATAAAACACGGCTCGGAATATTTGTGGATCATTGACCCTCTCGACGGCACAACAAATTTTGCACACGGACTGCCTGTCTTTTCTGTTTCAATTGGTTTACAGAAAAATAAGGAAACAATAGCCGGTGTTGTTTATGATGTGATGTTTGATGTTGTCTATTCAGCAGAAAAAGGGAGCGGCAGTTTTGCAAATCATAATAAAATGTCTGTCAGCACTAACGATATAATCGGCAGAAGCGTTTTAGCTACCGGTTTTCCTTATAACGTTTTTGATAACCCGGATAATCTCCTTGAAAAATTTACAGCAATGACAAGGCTTGCGCGGGGAGTGCGCCGGCTCGGTTCGGCTGCACTTGATCTTTGTTATCTTGCTAAAGGAGTGTTTGATGGTTACTGGGAAATGAATTTAAATCCCTGGGATATTTGCGCAGGTATCCTTCTTGTCGAAGAAGCCGGAGGGATGGTCACAGATTTTAATAACCAGCAGATTGATATGTACACTAAAAAAATATTGGCTACCAACGGCAGAATACATCAGCAGATGTTGGATATTCTGCAAAAGTATGAATAAAAAAATCTCTGCAAAGTCAGGTGGAGTTTAAGTTCAAGAGTAAGTTTAAGTTTGTATGAGTTTTTTAAAAAAGATCAATGGCAACTAATAAGCAGATCTGATTCTAAAATAAAATTTGATAGTCGAAGCAGAAGGGAAGTAATAAAAGAGACTGTAAAAATTTGTTCGCAATCAGGTGTTTGATACCTCGGCTCTTAAACTTACACTTAAACTTTAACTTGAATCCATCTTCCATCATAAAGAACTTTCATACATCTCTTCGATCAGGTGCCTGTAGCGTTCCTCGACGAATTTTCTTTTGATTTTCATGCTCGGCGTAATTTCCCCGCTTTCAATTGTAAAAGGTTTATCAAGAAGGACGAATTTTCTGACCTTTTCATAATTTGCAAGCTGTTTCTGGAATTTAGTCATATCATTCTCAATCAGCTTATGTATTTCTTCATTCTTTACAAGGTCTTCATTGGAAGTGTAATGAATTTTATGCGAGTCAGCATATTCTCTAACTGCTTCAAAGTCCGGGACAATCAATGCGCTGAGGAACATTCTGCTGTCGCCGATAAGCATAAACTGATCAATAAACTTGCTTGAGACAAAAAGATTTTCAATCGGCGTTGGTGCGATGTATTTTCCTGTTGTAGTTTTGAAGAGGTGTTTTTTCCTGTCTGTTATCATTAAGAAGCCATCGGCGTCGAACACTCCAATATCACCTGTGTGAAGCCAGCCGTTTTTTAAGACAGCTTCTGTTTCTTTTTTATTTTTATAATAGCCCTGCATAATGTTTGGTCCACGGGCAAGTATTTCACCGTCTGATGCAATTTTTACTTCTATGCCAGGCAGTACTTTGCCAACCGTACCAAATTTGTAATCATCTACCCTGTTAGCTGTAATCACAGGAGATGATTCTGTCAAACCGTAGCCTTCAATGATAAGAATTCCAAGTGCTTCAAAAAATTCTCCAAGCTCGCGCGCCAGTGCAGCACCGCCTGAAATAAAAAATCTCAGGTTACCGCCGGTTTTTTCACGTATCTTACTCAGTACTAATTTATTTGCAATTTTATATCGGAGAGAGAGAGTCAAAGGAATTTTTTTAGCCTTTTTAGCTTGTGCATATTCCTTGCCGATATTCAGCGCCCAGTAAAATATTTTTTGTTTTTTGGGTGACTGGCTTTCGACATTCTTTATTACTTTCGAATAGATTCTTTCAAACAGTCTTGGCACAGATGTCATCAATGTTGGTTTTACTTCCAGCAGGTTCGTTGCAACAGATTCTATACTTTCTGCATAGCACATTGTACCTCCTGATGCGAAGCCGGTGTAGTAGCCGCCCATTCTTTCAAAGATGTGACAAAGCGGGAGGAAAGAAAGCCAGACATCAGTTTCATAAATCGGCAGCACTTCAAGAGCAGCTTTTGAGTTAGATAAAATATTCCAGTGAGTGAGCATCACACCTTTCGGTTCGCCTGTTGTGCCGGAGGTGTAAATGATCGTGCAAAGATCATCCGGTTGTACTTTGTTCATTTTGTCTTTAAAGTAGGGAGGGTCTTCCTGCTTTAATTTTCCTCCCTTCATTTGTACTTCTTTGAATGTAAATATTTTCTGGTCAGAGCTTACAATGTCTTTTTCATTCAGCACGATAATGAAACCCAGCTTCGGACAATTTTTGCTGATCTTTAATATTTTATTCAACTGAAATTTATTTGAAACAATTATTCCTTTTGATTCAGAATTATTCAGAATAAATTCGATTGAATCTGAAGTCAGCGAAGGGTAAAGCGGGACGTCTACTGCACCAAGTCCTAAAATTGCCATATCGCAATAAACCCATTCAGGTCGGTTCTCTGATATAATAGCAACCTTGTCGAATCTCGAAACACCAAGTGAGGCTAAGCCAAAGGCAAAGTCTTCTGTTTCCTGTTTGAATTGCTGGTAGGTTATGCCTTCGTATTTGCCGTTTACCTTGTGCATCATTACGAAGCTTTTTGTTTGTTTTGCGTAGACTTCGGTCAGGAACTCAAATAACTCAGGTATAGTTTTGCATTCTTTTAAAAGAGGCATAGATATCTCCTGAAAATATTTTTAAATTTTTATTTGCCCTCTGAGTAAAGCTGTCTCATTGCTTAAAAGGAAATTTGTAAACAGACAATTTTCTTATGTTGTCCAGCATAAATAATTATAAAAACAAGCGCAACAAGATAACATGTTCTGGGGTAATTTCAATAAAAAATTTTTATGAGTTTTTACGTTTAAGGATTGTAATCTTATCAAATTGACAGCCAGGAATTAAATTTAGCAACGAATTAACACCAATTTTCACAAAAATATTTATGAAAGAAATTAGTGTTAAATAATATAAACACACCTGTTCCTATAATTATAACCTTATCTGTTTTTTGATAACCTTAGTAGCAACAGCACACACCGGCAACAGCGAACCTTATTCTCTTATCGTAAATAAGTTTAAAAAGCACCCAAAAATATTCCCTAATATTTATTAGGAAATACTTGACATATTATTTAATTAATAATATATTGCTGACAGTTATCCTTAATAATTAAGGTATAATTGCTTAATAGCCTTAGAAATGGTAGTCCTGCTATTAGGGAATTGGTCTTCCTGTTAGAAAACAAATAAATGGTTAATAATAAATAAACACAAATCGTGGGAGGTCTATATGAAAAAAATCGAAGCTGTTATTCGTCCTTTTAAGCTCGACGAAGTACACAACGCCTTGCAGGAGGCTGGATTCGGCGGGCTGACTGTTACAGAGGTTAAGGGATACGGAAGACAAAAAGGACATAAGGAAATTTACAGGGGTTCTGAATACAATATTGAGTTCGTTCCTAAACTAAAGCTCGAGCTTATCTGTTCCGATGAACGGTTGGAAAAAGCTGTGGAGATTATCATAAGTAACTCCAAAACAGGCGAGGTTGGTGATGGCAAGATTTTCATCCTGAATGTAGAAGAAGCCATCAGGATAAGAACTGAAGAATCGGGAAACGCTGCGATATAAAATTATCTAATAATAATATGAGGTTGATTTATGAAAGCATTGATAAAATTTTTGTTGACGGCTGCTTCACTTATTATCTTTTTCTGTTGCTCATCTTTTCCGCAGGTTAGAGTCAGCGCCGGTGCAGATATTTACAGCAGGTATAACTGGAGGGGACTTGACTTCGGGGATTCACCGAGCTTCCAGCCTTCACTTAGTTTAGGCATCGTAGGTTTTGTTATTGGTGCCTGGGGCGCATATAATTTCTTTTCCGATAGTATTCCTGTGTATTCGGAAAACGATCTGTTCGCAAGTTATAGTATAACAACTGCATCGAGCGGGAGTTTTTCAATTTTGTATACAGACTACTACTACCCGAGTTCGGGACTGAGCTTTTTCAAGTATAACATTAATGGCTCACACGTGCTGGAAGCCGGGCTGGGCTACTCGGGACCCGTAAGTTTCCCTATCCAGCTAAACGGTTATTATAATTTTAAAAACGATCCGGATAAGTCAGCTTATATACAGGTTGGATATCCTGTAACTGTAAATGAGATATCTCTTTTATTCGTTGCCGGTTTTACTCCTGCTGCCAGTGCATGGTATGCGACAACAAAAGCTGGTCTCATAAATCTCGGCATTGCAGCAACTAAAAATGTTTTAATAACTGACAAGTTTAATTTACCTGTTCACGTTTGCTACATATTAAATCCATATTTAAAACAAAGTTTTTTAATAGCGGGTATTTCACTATAAATTTTTAACCAGGATAAGAACAACAATATTTAAGAATTTTTTTAAAGGAGTTAACATGAGAAAAACACAATTCAATGTTTCAATATTTTGGTCGGCTTTATTAGCGTTTATGCTGATTATTGCAGTTCCAGGTGTAAATGCACAAGCCGACCCGACTGGTGCAAAAACGGGAACTATCCAGGATGTACCGGCAGCAAAAGTTGGTTCTCCCACAATTACAGAGATTGGCGATGCTGTAGGACATAACAGAATAGCAATAAATATTATGTGGACTTTGATAACCGGATTTTTAGTAATGTTTATGCAAGCCGGTTTTGCTATGGTGGAAACAGGTTTTACCCAGGCTAAGAATGTTGCACATACTATGGGAATGAATTTTATGATTTACGGCATCGGTGTTTTAGGATTTTGGATTTGCGGTTTTGCTTTAATGTTTGGAGGAGTTGGAAGTATAGCTGCTCTTGGAGGTACCCCCGGTCTTACCAATGAATTTACAATCTCTCTCTTTGGTAAAAACTTTGGTTTAGCGGGATTCTCAGGATTCTTTTTAAATCCTCAGGTTTATGATGTTGGCATCTTCACACTCTTTCTTTTTCAGATGGTATTCATGGATACAACTGCTACCATTCCAACAGGAGCTATGGCTGAAAGATGGAGATTCCTGCCATTTATTATTTACGGATTTTTTATATCAATGGTAGTGTACCCTTTATTTGGTAATTGGGTTTGGGGCGGGGGATGGCTATCTCAGCTTGGTTCCCTTTTTGGACTTGGACATGGTCACGTTGATTTTGCCGGTTCGTCTGTTGTTCACGAAGTTGGAGGAGTAGCTGCTCTTGCCGGCGCTATTGTTCTGGGTCCGAGATTAGGCAAGTACAATAAAGATGGTTCATCTAATGCTATTCCGGGGCACAACATTCCAATGGCTATTATAGGAACATTCATTTTAGCATTTGGATGGTTTGGCTTTAATCCGGGTTCTACCCTTGCAGGTACTGATTTAAGAATAAGCATTGTTGCCACAAACACAATGTTAGCTTCTGCAAGCGGTGCATTTACAGCTATGTTATATATGTGGATAAAATACGGAAAGCCTGACCCAAGCATGATGGCGAACGGAATGCTTGCAGGTTTAGTTGCGATTACTGCACCCTGCGCATTCGTTAACGCTCCTTCCGCTGTTTTGATAGGTGCTATCGCAGGTGTTTTAGTAGTTTTTTCAGTTTTCTTCATTGATCATAAATTAAAAATTGATGATCCTGTTGGTGCGGTTGCGGTTCATGGCGTAAATGGATTTTGGGGCGTTCTCGCACTCGGACTATTTGCTGATGGAAGCTACGGAGACGGATGGAATGGAATTCCCGGTACTGTTACAGGTTTATTTTATGGAAATGCCGGACAGTTTTTTGCAGAATTAATTGGCGGCGTTGTTTGTTTTGTTTTTGTTTTTTCTGTTATGTATGTGTTCTTCAAGATTTGTGATAAAATCATAGGACTCCGTGTTTCAGCAAAAGATGAAATACAGGGTCTCGATATGCCTGAAATGGGCATAGAAGGATATGAAGTCGCAAGAATTAAGGGAGTTGAGTAATAGATATAAAGAAGTAATTTTCCCTTGATGGGAATGGGAATTTCAAAGGGTATTTCCACCTAAAAGAAATTCTCATTTCCTTTTTATTTTTACTTACAGAGACCTCTGAAAAATTAAAAATAGAACGCGGATGACACAGATTAAACGGATTAACACAGATCTAATCAGCGAAAAATCAGCAAAGTCCATGCCTGCACGCCGCAGTGGCGTTTCGGCACGCAGGCGTGTCATCAGCGTGCTATTAAAAACAATATGGTTCTGTGTAATTCTATTTTTCAGAGGTCTCTTACAGAAACTAAAGGCAAGATTTATTTTGCATCTCTCAAAAATTTATTAACGCTTTCGGCACATTTTCTTCCTTCGGCAATCGCCCATACAATCAGTGATTGCCCGCGTCTCATGTCGCCGCACACAAATATTTTATCAAGGTTTGTTTTGTGGGCATTCTTAACATCGCCGAAATCTGCTTTAATGTTTCCACGCTGATCTAACTCAATTCCCATATCAACCAGACCTTTAAACAAACTATTCTTTTTAGGACCTGTGAATCCCGCTGCAATTAGTACAAGCTCAGCAGGGAGTTCAAACTCCGAATTTTCTTTTTCAATAAACTTGCCGGCTTGAAATTCAACTTTTATACAACTTAAAGATTTAACGCTGCCGTCTTTGTTACCTATAAATTTTTTAGTACTTACACTCCATTTTCTCACAGCACCTTCTTCCTGACTTGAAGAGGTTCTGAAAATAAAAGGCCAGTAAGGCCAGGGATTGTTTTTGTTTCTTTCTTTTGGTGGCTGCGGCATTATTTCTAACTGTGTGACACTTTTTGCACCTTGCCTGATCGCTGTACCTATACAATCAGATCCTGTATCGCCTCCTCCGAGTACAATAACATTTTTTCCTTTTGCGCTGATAACTTCTACATTATCGCCGGCATTAAATTTATTTTGCAGTGTAAGGTAATCCACTGCGAAATGAATTCCTTTTAATTCTCTGCCGGGGATTTCAATATTTCTCGGAGATTCTGAACCGCAGGCAAGAACAATTGCATCATAATTATTTTGTAGCTCCAATATTTTTATTTCATCGCCAATATTAACGCCTGTAAAAAATTTTACCCCTTCTTCCTTCATCTGGTCAAGTCTTCTGTCGATCAGCCATTTTTCTAATTTAAAATCTGGAATTCCATATCTCAGCAAGCCTCCGATCCTATCATTCTTTTCGAAAAGATCTACGGAGTGTCCTGCTCTTGCAAGCTGCTGCGCTGCAGCCATACCTGATGGACCTGAACCAATCACTGCAACTTTTTTTGAAGTTTTGTTTTCATTTCTTTTCGGCTTTACCCATCCTTCATTAAATCCCCGGTCAATAATCATTCTTTCGATAGATTTAATGGTCACCGGAGAAGAATTTATTCCGAGCACGCAGGCACTTTCACAGGGCGCGGGACAAAGTCTGCCGGTAAATTCCGGGAAGTTATTAGTTGAGTGCAAATTCTTTAATGCCTCTTCCCATTTTCCCTTGTAAACAAGATCATTCCATTCAGGAATAAAGTTCTGAACCGGGCAGCCGGTATCACCATGGCAAAACGGGATTCCGCATTCCATACATCGGGCGCCTTGTTTTCTGGCAGTATCTTCATCGAAAGAATGCTCAAATTCTTTAAAATTTTTTATCCTGGTTTTAACATCTTCTTTTGAAGGAGATATTCTCTCATACTCTAAAAATCCGGTTGGCTTTCCCAAATTAATTTCCCTCCACTGTTATTTTTTCAATACCGGGTCTATCGTATTCAGTTATCATTTTAGTAATTGCTTCTTTGTATTCAAGGGAGATGATCTTCATAAAGTTTAGCTTTTCAATTTTCCAGTTGTCGAGTATGAATTTTGCTCTCGATGAATAAGTATAATAGAAATGTCTTTCGATGAGGCTAAAAACTTTTTGGGAATCAAAATCATCCAGGTACTCAATATTAACAAGTTCGGGATTAATATTTTTTAATAAGTTTCCCGTGCAGTTCCATAGATATGAAACTCCGCCCGACATTCCTGCTGCAAAATTTCTTCCGATTTTACCAAGTACAACCACGTTGCCGCCGGTCATATATTCGCAGCCATGGTCACCAACACCTTCAACTACTGCTGTAGCTCCTGAATTTCTCACTGCAAATCGTTCGCCGGCTACGCCGTTAATAAATGCTTCACCGCTTGTAGCACCATATAAACAGGTATTTCCAATAATAATATTTTCATAAGAGACCAATTTCGATCCTCTTGGAAGCCTTACAATTATTCTGCCGCCGGATAATCCTTTGCCAACGTAATCGTTTGCTTCACCGTATAATTTTAACTGAACTCCTTTTGCCAGGAAGGCGCCAAAGCTTTGCCCGGCTGTTCCTTCAAACTCGAGTTTTATGCTGCCCGGCGTTAAACCTTCTTCACCGTAGAGTTCACAAATCTTATTTGAAATTAATGCGCCAACAGTAAGGTCAGTATTTTTTATAGTTTGCTTTGCAGCAGCAATCCCGCTGATCTTTGTGCTGTGCAATATTTTTTTCAGGATTTCATTATCAAGCTGATCTTCAATTTTATGATTCTGTGCTCGTGTCCTGAACTGCTGAGTTTCAAACAATGGTTCCTGTTTGTATAAAATTCTGCTAAGATCAATTCCCCTGTATTTTGCTTTCGCTTTACTCTTAACCTGCTCAAGTTTATCCGTTCGACCGACCATCTCATCAAACTTTCTGAAGCCGAGTTCTGCCATAAGTTCTCTTACCTCTTCAGCAATAAAGAACATAAAGTTTACAACGTATTCAGGCTTACCCGCAAATCTTTTTCTAAGAACCGGGTCTTGTGTTGCAACTCCAACGGGGCAGGTATTCAAATGACACTTCCTCATCATTACACATCCCTGCGTTACAAGCGGTGCTGTAGCAAACCCGAATTCTTCTGCGCCCAAAAGTGCGCCGATTACAACATCTCTTCCGGTTTTTATTTGTCCGTCAACTGCAAGGTAGACTCTGTCGCGCAGTCCGTTAAGTACAAGAGTCTGATGAGTTTCACTTAGCCCTAATTCCCATGGGGAGCCTGCATATTGTATTGAAGAAATCGGGCTGGCGCCTGTTCCACCATCGTGTCCGCTGATAAGAATATGATCGGCTTTAGCTTTTGCAACACCGGCGGCAATAGTTCCAACTCCCGATTCGGAAACCAGCTTAACACTTACCCGCGCTTTTGGGTTTATGTTTTTAAGATCAAAAATTAATTGTTTGAGATCTTCTATCGAATAAATATCATGATGCGGGGGCGGACTGATAAGAGTAACGCCCGGTGTGCTGTGTCTGACTTTTGCAATTATCTTATCTACTTTAAAGCCGGGGAGCTGACCGCCTTCACCTGGTTTTGCACCCTGCGAAATTTTAATCTGCAAATCATTTGCATTTACCAGGTAATTTGCTGTTACTCCAAATCTTGCAGACGCAACCTGTTTGATTGCAGAACGCATGGTGTCGCCGTTTTCAAGTGTAATAAATCTTTCTGCTGATTCACCACCTTCACCGGTATTTGATTTTCCCTCAATCCTGTTCATAGCAATTGCTAATGAAGTATGTGCTTCCCAGGAGATTGAACCAAAACTCATCGCACCGGTAGAAAATCTTTTTACTATTTCTTTTGCTGCTTCTACTTCTTCAATCGGTATCGGCTTCGGAAGTTTTTTAAATTCCAGCAGACTTCTGAGAGTTACTCTCTTTTCATCCTGATCATTTATCAAAGCCGAATATTCCTTAAAAGTCTTGAATTCATTATTCCATGTACTTTGCTGAAGCTTTGAGATCGTCAACGGATTCCACAAATGATGTTCACCGTCTCTCCTGTAATGATATAAACCGCCGCTTTCAAGGCAATCAGAATTTTTCAAAACATCAAACGCAGCTTTGTGCTTTTTTATCGCTTCGTCACCAAGCATTTCAAGACTGAGTCCTTCAATCTTTGTAGGGGTACCTGTAAAATATTTTGAAACGATTTCACTATCGAGACCCACTACCTCGAAAATCTGTGCACCGCAATATGACTGCAAGGTGCTTATTCCCATCTTGCTAAAAACTTTAAGCAATCCTTTACTAACGGCTTTCACATAATTTTTCTTCGCATCTTTATAACTCGCCACTCCGTTAATATGCCCATTTTTAAAAAGATATTTCACTGTATCATAAGCGAGATAAGGATTTATTGCATTGGCTCCGTATCCGCATAAAAGTGCAAAGTGCGAAACTTCCCTTGGCTCACCGCTTTGGATTATTATCCCAGTTTTTGTTCTTAATCCTTTTTTAATAAGTGTGTGATGAACTGCAGAAACAGCAAGCAAACTTGGAATTGGTGCCTGAATTTCGTTAACGCCTTTGTCAGTAAGTATTATTAAAGAATAGCCGCTGCTCGCCTCGCTGCGAAGCGGGCTTACAGCATCAACAGCCTGGCTGCAGATTTCATCAAGACGCTCGCGCATACCGTGTTTCTTTTTCACGTTAAAGAGAATCGGAATAGTTATTGAACGAAAATGAACATTAGATAACGTTTTCAGCTTCTCAAATTCCGTATTTGAAAGAAGGGGATTTTTCAATTCAATTCTGTGCGCATGCTGCGGAGTTTCATCTAATAAATTCTGCTCGGGTCCGATATAGGTTGTTAATTCCATTACCAGTTCTTCTCTTATCGGATCAATAGCCGGATTAGTAACCTGCGCAAACATCTGCTTAAAATACCGGAACAGCGGCTGCGGCTTTTCCGAAAGCACAGATAATGATGCGTCGGTTCCCATAGATCCGACCGCTTCCTGACCGCTTTCCACCATTGGAGTAATTACAATTTTTATATCTTCCTTCGTGTAGCCAAATATTTTCTGAAGGTTTAAAATTTCTGTATTGCTGGCTTCACTCTTAAATAATGGATCGGGCAGTTCGTCAAGCTTAAGAATATTTTCTTTCACCCATTTGCCATAAGGCTTTCTGCTGGTGATTTCACTTTTAATTTCGTCGTCGTGAATTAGTTTTCCTCTTTCAGTATCAACCAAAAACATTTTTCCCGGTTGAAGTTTACCTTTTCTAATTATTTTTTCTTCCGGGATGTCCAGCAAGCCTGTTTCAGAAGAAAGTATGGCGATATTATCTTCAGTGATTGTATATCTCGCAGGGCGCAGTCCATTTCTATCGAGGCTCGCTCCGATATATTTGCCGTCTGTAAAAACAATTGCAGCAGGACCATCCCATGGTTCCATAAATGTTGCGTGATATTCATAAAACGCTTTTAATTTTTCATCCATATTTTCATTTTTTGACCAAGCTTCTGGTATCATCATCATCACGGCGTGCGGCAGACTTCTTCCGCTCATTACCAGCAATTCAAGTACCGAGTCAAATGTTGCCGAATCGCTTTGCCCTTCCATAATTATCGGAAGCATTCTTTTAAGATCCTTGCCGAAATATTCTGATTCCATTACGGCTTCCCTGGCAGACATCCAGTTTTTATTTCCGCGCAAAGTATTTATTTCGCCATTGTGGGCAATCATCCTGAAAGGATGAGCGAGGTCCCACGTTGGAAAAGTATTTGTTGAAAAACGCAGATGTATCATAGCAAATGCCGATTTCATGTCGGGATCGAGTAGATCAGAATAGAATGCGGTCAATTGATCGGCAAGCAGCATTCCTTTATAAATAATAACTCTTGAACTGAAAGAGGGGACATAATATTTGCTTCTATCGCACTTCAGCTCTTCTCTAATCCTTTTATCAATAATTCTTCTGATGAGGAAAAGCTTTCTCTCGAATTCATCCTGAGAAGTAATATTATCATTAGCCTGCAAAAAGCATTGCCTTATAAAAGGCATCATTAATTTTGATCCTTTGCCCGGAACATCCGGATTGACAGGAACGTCGCGCCAGCCTAACAAAAGCTGGTCTTCATCATCAATTATTTTTTCAATTATTGTTTCGCAGGCTTTTCTTAAAATATTATTCTGCGGCAGGAATAACATTCCAACGGCATATTTTCCTGCTTCAGGCAGGGTTATGTTTTCGGCTGCGCAGACCTTTCTCATAAATTCATCGGGCATTTGAATGGATATACCTGCGCCGTCGCCTGTATTTTCGTCTGCACCTACAGCACCACGATGCTCAAGGTTTCTCATCATCTTAAGCCCCATATCAATAATATTCCTGGATTTTGTGCCGCTGATATCAACTACAAAACCAAGACCGCAGGCATCGTGTTCGAATGAAGGATCATACATTCCGATTTTTTCCATTGACATACCTTTTCCGAAATGAATAAAAATTAAACTGCTTTAGCTTCAGTTAGCCTAACTTCACTATGACTTGTATTGTTCACATAATCCAGCCAGTCACTATACTTTTTGTTTTTACCATGAATCACATCTGAATAAGACTTCTGCAGATCAGCACAAACCAGCCCGGTAGCACCGCTCCCGATTTTACGGTGATCAATTTCACTTAGTGCGATCACTTCTGCAGCAGTTCCTGTTACAAATACTTCATCAGATATGTAGAGCTGGTCCCTGGAGATAATCTCTTCAACAACTTCATAATTCTTATCCTTTGCAATTGTTATTACTGTATCTCTGGTGATTCCTTCCAGCACACTGTTTCTTGGGGGCGTGTAAATAACACCGTCCCTCACAACAAATATATTTTCCCCGGTGCATTCTGAAACATATCCGTTCGGATCGAGCATAATTGCTTCATCAAATCCACCGCGCATGCTTTCACTTTTTGCGAGAACAGAATTAACATAGTTGCCGGCAGTTTTTCCTTTCGTCATCATAATATTAGGGTGATGGCGGGGGAAAGAGGAAATATTAGCCCTGATTCCTTTTGCAAGGGCTTCATCTCCTAAATAATTTGTCCATTTCCAAACAGCAATCCCTGCATCAATTTTTATTTTAATTGTAGATAGATTCCATCCGCCTTCCTTGATATAAATCAGAGGACGGATGTAGCATTCAACCATATTATTTAATTCTACGAGCTTAATTGTTGCGTCATATAATTCTTCAAATGTGTAAGGTATTTCACCAAGTCCGAGTATCTGCGCACTATTGAGCAGTCTTTTTAAATGATCTTTTAACCTGAAAACTGAAGGACCGTCCGGTGTTTCATACGAACGGATACCTTCAAAGATTCCGGTGCCGTAATGAAGCGAGCTTGTTAAAAAATGAAGCTTCGCATCACGGAAAGGAACAAACTCACCTTCCAGCCAGATATAATCCGAATCAAAAGCCATCTGTTCTCCTCTTTTTTATATTACTTTTTTTGAAATGCCTGCTTTATACTTAAACAATTTATAATTGATACTGTCACACAAAGCAAACCAGCTTGCCTGGATAATATTTTCTGAAACACCAACGGTTGACCATGTTTCATTTCCATCTCCCGATTCAATCAGAACCCTTACTTTTGCTGCGGTTCCGTTTTTTTCATTCAGGACCCTGACTTTATAATCGAGCAGTTTTATCATTACTATCTCAGGATAAAATCTCAGCAATGCTTTTCTTAATGCATTGTTCAACGCATCAACGGGCCCGTGCCCGTTTGCTGCTGTGTGTTCTACTTCTCCATCAACTTCTATTTTAAGAACTGCTTCGGCAGAAGTTTGACCATCGTTAGCAAAGATCACGTTTACCTTCGCGTCAAGAGCTTTAAAGTATGGTGAATATTCATTTGTCTCCGCTCTCAATATTAATTCAAAAGAAGCTTCTGCACCGTCAAACTGGTATCCGTCATATTCCAGTGATTTAACATAATCGACCAGTTTTTTGCTTAATTCTTTATTCTCTGTTATATCAACACCAAATTCATTTGCTTTATATTTTATATTGCTCTGCCCGGAAAGATCAGAAACTATTACACGTTGTTTATTCCCAACAACACCTGGTTCTATGTGCTCGTACATTCTGTTATCTTTTAAAACAGCACTAACGTGCACACCTCCTTTATGAGCAAATGCCGATTTGCCTGTAAATGCCGCGTGAGTATCCGGAACTATGTTCATTACCTCGTAAACAAAATTTGATAGTGATGTTAATTTTTTGAGATCAATATATTTGCTGACTGCCAGATTCATCTTTAAAACCAGGTTTGGAATTATGCTGATCAGATTTGCGTTGCCGCATCTTTCACCTAACCCGTTTACTGTTCCCTGCACGTGAACAACTCCCGCTTTAACTCCGCTTAACGAGTTAGCAACAGCAAGCTCACCATCGTTATGCGTATGGATGCCAAGTGGTTTTTGGATTACTTTTTTAATCTCGCTGACTATTTCAAAAACTTCTTCAGGAAGCGAGCCGCCGTTGGTATCGCAAAGAGTGATAACATCAGCGCCGCCTTCTTCCGCTGCTTTTAGCATTTTCAATGCAAACTCTTTATTGTCTTTGTAGCCGTCAAAAAAATGTTCAGCATCAAAAATTACTTTGCGTCCGTTTTCTTTCAGATATTTAACCGAATCATATATAACCTCTTCATTCTCGTTGTCGCTCAATCCAAGACCTTTCTCTGCGTGAAACCTCCACGTCTTCCCGAAAATTGAAACGATTTCTGTATCAGCTTTTAACAAAGCAATCAGGTTTTTATCGGATGTAATTTTACACGGGAACCTTGCTGTAGAACCAAATGCACAAATCTTTGAATTCTGAAGATGGATCTCTTTTACTTTCTGAAAAAACTCTTCGTCACGCGGGTTACTGCCGGGCCATCCTCCTTCAATAATATCAATTCCGAACTCATCAAGCCTCTGGGCAATTATAAGTTTATCGTGAATTGTAAGATTCACACCCTCGCTTTGAGTGCCGTCACGCAGTGTTGTGTCAAATAATTCTATTTTAGTTTTATCGTCCATTGTAAAATTCCGGTTTAGTTAAAGGATCATTCCTGATTTCCTCGCATATTCAAAAATTCCGCCCTGTTCGATGATTGGCAAAACATTTCCAAGCGGTTTTAAATTGTATTTAATATCTGTAGAAAGATTTTTTAAAATATTTTTTTGAAGATCAATTTCTAATACATCGAAAGTTTTGATCTTGTCACAAATCCTGCCGAATGATTCGTAAGGGATTAGAAAACCGCCGTCCACAGAATTTCTGTAAAAAATCCGCGCATAAGATTCAGCGATCACAGCTTTGATACCTGCTTTTTGCAATGCGAAGGGAGCGTGTTCTCTTGAAGAACCGCAGCCAAAGTTTACACCGCCAATTATTATGTCAAATATTGATTCGAAATTATTTAACCCGATAAACGGAATTCCACCTTCCGGCAAACCAGACTTAGCCAGCGGGACTCCGGATAAAGCAAACTGTCCGTATTTCTTCGACTCCTCAGGATCAGACAAGCTGTAAACCAAATGTTCAGCCGGAATTATCTGATCCGTATCAATATTATCCCCGAGTACAAAAGCCTTACCTTTAATTATTTTATCCATTTCAATTTCCTTTGTCGGTTATAAAAAATTTCTCGGATCGGTGATCACGCCTGTAATTGCAGATGCAGCTACAGTAAGGGGAGAAGCAAGATAAACTTCAGATTTTTTGCTGCCCATTCTTCCCGGGAAATTTCTGTTTGTTGTTGAGATCACTACATCCTTGTCAACCGCTCTCCCGAAAGTATCATCCGGTCCGCCGAGACATGCAGCACATGATGATTCAGCAATTTTACAACCGGCATCATCAAAAATTTGCTTTAGTGTTGCGCCGTTTATCATTTCCGCTTCAAGCTGCTGTGCCGTAGCAGTGCTTGCCGGAACTATAAACGTAGGCACCTGTACTTTTCTTCCGAACAATATTTTGCCGGCATTTCTAAAATCAGTTATTTTGCCGCCCGTGCAGGAACCGATATAACATTTTGTTAAAGCTGTTCCTTCAACATTTTTAACATTATCCCTGTTATCCGGACTGTGCGGCTTTGCTACAAGAGGTTGGATTTCTTCAACGTTATATTCATAGGTCTTGAAATATTTTGCATCGCTGTCACTTTGAAAAGTTTCATAGGGCTGATCGTTTCTTTGCTTCACATAAGCACGGGTGACTTCATCCGCTGCAATTATGCCGTTCATCCCTCCGGCTTCAATCGCCATATTCGTAAGAGTCATTCTCTCTTCCATGGATAAATCATAAACGGCTTCTCCGTCAAATTCCATTGCTCTGTAAGTAGCGCCGTCTGTTGTGATATCACCGAGTATTTGGAGGATCAAATCTTTTGCTGTTAAATACTCAGGAAGTTTTCCATGAAAAGTAAACTTCATTGACTCAGGAACTTTTTCCCATATTTTTCCTGTACCGAGAATGAAAGCGGCGTCAGTGTTTCCAACTCCTGTCGCAAACATTCCGAAAGCACCTGAAGTACAGGTATGTGAATCAGTACCGAATAAAACTGTTCCCGGGATATTATATCCCTCTTCAGCAAGAGCTACGTGACAAACACCTTTGTACCTGTCAGTTCCCACATCATAATAATTTTCAATCTGATGTTCTTTGGCAAACTCACGGAGAAGCTCAACATTTCTGTTGGCGTGAATATTTTTTGTAAATATGTAATGATCAGGAAAAATGACGAGCTTGTCTTTATCCCATATCTTTGCTTTCTTTCCAAACTCCTTTTTCCAGATCGCAAAAGTCGGCGGACCGCAAACATCGTGGGTCATCAGCACATCTACATTCAGCCACACATTTTCTCCGGGCATTACTTTATTTTTTCCTGCAGATTTTGCTAAAATTTTTTCAGTTATTGTCATTCCCATATAAATTTCTCCTAGACAGCTTTTATAATTTCTTTTTCTTCTTCCACGTTCTTTTGCTCAGCTTTGTGCAATTCCTGTTGATTAATTGCGCTTATGTATGCCTTGCCGCTTGCTTCAATAATATCGGTCGAAACTCCTCTGCCAGTAAATGACAGATTGTCGTGGCGGATCCTGACAAACACTTCACCAAGAGCTTCTCTTCCTGATGTAACAGATCTGACCTGGTATGATTCAAGATTTGGCTGCAGATTCAAAGCCCTGTTAATTGCATTGAATAAGGCATCAACTGCACCATCACCGGTTGCAGAGTCTGAATATTCGGCATTACAGTTTTTGATGCTTACAGTTGCAGTGGGAATTGAGTTAGTGCCGGAATTTATATTTAAATAAACCAGTTCATAAAATTCATTCCTGGGAACAATCTCATCACCCATAAGAGTCCTGAGATCATCATCAAATATTTCTTTCTTTTTATCTGCAAGCTTTATGAAACTATCATAAGCTTTCTGCAATTCAGCTTCGGAAAGAATATATCCCAGTTCCTTCAATCTTGCTTTTAAGCCATGCCTGCCCGAATGCCTGCCCAAAACAATTTTAGTTTTCTGAACGCCGACAGATTCAGGCGACATAATTTCATACGTCTCCCTGTTCTTCAGCATTCCGTCCTGGTGAATACCCGCCTCGTGTGCAAATGCATTTTCACCTACAATGGCTTTGTTTGGCTGAACTATCATTCCCGTAAATGATGAAACCATTTTGCTTGTGTTATAAATTTCTTTTGTATTTATGTCTGTATGAAAATCATAAAAATCTTTTCTGACTTTCAGAGCCATTACAACTTCTTCGAGAGATGCATTACCAGCTCTTTCGCCTATGCCGTTAATTGTACATTCGATTTGCCTGGCGCCATTTTCTATTCCGGCTAATGAATTTGCGACAGCAAGTCCAAGGTCGTTGTGGCAATGAACGCTCACGATTGCTTTGTTTATGTTTTTAACTTTCTTAAAAAGATCAGCTATCTTTTTGCCGTACTCTTTTGGCATTGTGTAACCGGTCGTGTCGGGGATATTTATAGTAGTGGCTCCGGCTTCAATAGCTGCTTCAATTACTTCAGCGAGATAATTTATGTCTGTCCTTCCGGCATCTTCGGCTGAAAATTCGACATCGTCGCAGAGAGATTTTGCATATTGAACAGTGTCATACGACATTTTAAGAATAGTGTTTCTTTTTTCGGAAAGAGTATTTCCATATCGTGGATCAGAAAACTTCCCTGAAATATGGTAATCAGAAGTACTGTTGAATGTGTGTATCCTTTTTTTATTTGCATTTCTGATTGCATCATAAGCAGATTTAATATCAACCTCTTTGGCGCGTGCAAGTGCCGCTACTGTAACATTCACTTCACCGGAAATTCTTTTTACAGCCTCAAATTGTGCCGGCGAAGAAATCGGGAATCCTGCTTCAATTATATCGGCATTTAGTTTTTCAAGCTGCTTTGCAATCTCCAGCTTTTCGAAAACATTTAAAGCTGCGCCCGGCGATTGTTCGCCGTCCCTTAAAGTTGTATCAAAGATTAAAATTTTTTCCGACATCGTATTTTCCTGTTAAAAATAATTTCAACAAAGATTAAAGTGTAAAAACTCCCAAAGCCTGTTCATTATATATTTTTTCAATATTCTCTATAATTTTATCTGTCATTACCCTCGTTCCGACTAACTTACAATCTCCGTTATTTATATCCTGCGTTCTGTATCCATCAGCGATAACTTTCTTTATTGCCGAATAAATCAATTCAGCCGGTTTGTTCATTTCAAAAGAATGTTCGAGCATCATTGCAACAGATGATATTGCTGCTATCGGGTTAGCACGATCTTTTCCTGCTATATCCGGTGCGCTTCCATGAACAGGTTCATAAAGTGCATACTTGCTGCCTAAACTTGCAGAAGGAAGCATTCCGATACTTCCGGTTATTATTCCGGAAATATCGCTGAGAATATCTCCGAACAAATTTGAAGTGAGAATTACATCGAACTGTTTTGGATCGCGGACAATCTGCATTGCTGCATTATCCACGTACATATGTTTCAGATTTACATTGGGAAAATCTTTACTCACATCATTCACAACTTCTCGCCACAATTGTGAACACTCCAGGACGTTTGCTTTATCAACAGAAACTATTTCTCTTTTTCTTTTGGCGGCTGATTCAAACGCAAGCCTGGCGATTCTTTCAATTTCAAATCTGGTATAGACCATCGTGTTCCAGCCTTTTTCCTTGTTATACCCGCGGGGTTCACCAAAATAAATTCCGCCAGTAAGCTCGCGGAATACAACAAAGTCGGTTCCTTCCACAACCTCTTTCTTCAATGATGATGAATCAATCAACTGGGGATAAACTTTTGCAGGTCTTAAGTTTGCAAACAAACCCAGGGCTTTTCTCAATTTTAAAAGCGCAGCTTCCGGCTTCAGATTATGCTGAAGGTTTTCCCATTTGTAGCCGCCGACCGCTCCAAGCAGCACAGCGTCAGAATCAAAGCAAGCCTGTAATGTTTCATCGGTCAGTGGTGTTCCGAATTTATCATAAGAAGCACCACCGACTAATTTTTCTACCAGTTCAAATTCAACATTAAATTTCTCCGTTACGTACTTAAGCACACGCTTAGCCGCCTCAGTAACCTCAACTCCTATTCCATCACCGGGCAGAAGAACAACTTTCGGTATCATACTCCAACTTCCTCCTTTTCATTTTTCCTGAGCAGCCATGACATCATGCTTCTTAATTTTGCCCCAACCTGTTCAATCGGATGCTGAGAATTTTCCTCTCTCAGTTGTTTCATTTTTTTTGCACCGCTGAAATTTTCATCGTACCATTCTTTTGCAAAGCTTCCGTCCTGAACTTCCTTCAGAATTTTTTTCATTTCATTTTTCGTTTGCTCAGTTATTACACGGCTTCCTCTTGTCATTCCACCGTACTCTGCAGTATCACTTACAGAATAGTTCATTCTTGAAAGACCTCCTTCATAATAAAGATCAACTATCAGTTTTAGCTCGTGCATGCATTCAAAATATGCAAGCTCAGGAGGATAGCCGGCTTCTGTAAGAACTTCAAACCCCGCTTTAATTAATTGAGCTGATCCGCCGCATAGAACAGCCTGTTCGCCAAAAAGATCTGTTTCAGTTTCATCTTTGAAACTTGTTTCGATAACCCCGGCACGTGTTCCACCAATTCCTTTTGCCCAGGCAAGAGCAAGCTCTTTTGTATTGCCTGTAAAATCCTGGTGTACTGCTATCAAACAGGGAACACCTTTTCCTTCGAGGAAAGTTCTTCGGACCAAGTGTCCCGGGCTTTTCGGAGCGATCATCATTACGTTTACATCTTTCGGAGGTACGATCCATTTGTAATGGATATTAAAACCATGACCGAATGCAAGCGTTTTACCGGCAGTTAAATGCTGCTGAATAGATTCTTCGTAAACTTTCTTTTGATGCTGGTCGGGCAGCAAAACCATAATTACGTCAGCCCATCTGCATGCTTCAGAAATCTGTTTAACTTCAAGTCCGGCTTTTTCAGCTTTCTGCCAGGAAGCACTTTCTTTCCGCAAGCCAACGCAAACATTGAACCCGCTTTCATGCAAATTCAAAGAATGAGCATGGCCCTGGCTTCCGAAACCAAGCACAGCAATTTTTTTGTTCAATAAATAATCGAACGATGCGTCCTGATCATAATAAACTTTTTGCGTAACGTTTACCACTGTGTGGATCAATTCTGACATTTCTTCACCTCTTAATTTGATGGATATTCTTTTTTCTTAATTTTTAATTGCTCGCCTCTGCGCAGTGCAACATTTCCCGAGCGTGCCATTTCTAAAATGCCGAAAGGCATGAGAACATTTACAACTGCATCAATTTTATCAGGAGGTCCTGTTATCTCAAGCATTATTGATTTATTATTTATGTCGACAACATTCCCGCGGAATATATCGCACACGTTTTTCATTTCATCCAATGATGTATTCTGAAGATCAACTTTTATCAAAGCAAGCTCTCTTTCAACATGGTTTGTTTCTGAAAGGTCTATCACTTTAATCGTGTCAACCAGCCTGTTCAGTTGCTTTACAACTTTGTCAATATCTTTTCCTTCGCCTTCTGTGACAATTGTCATCCGGGAAACATTTGCAATTTCCGTTTCACCGATTGTTATGCTTTTAAGATTAAATCCCTTGCCGCTGAACATAGTAGCAACGCGGTCAAAAGCTCCGAAATGATTTTCTATTAAAACTGAGATTACCTGTTTCATATTTTTACATCATATTTTTTGGATTTAATCTTTTAACTATCATATCTGCGACTGATTTACCCGAAGGAATGATAGGGAAGACCATATCTTCTTTCACAACCTTGAATTCAATAAGAGATGGTCCCTCGTTGTATTTAAAAACTTTATCAAGCAGACCATCAACCTCTTTCGGGTTATCCGTTGAGAAAGATTTTATGCCGAATGCTTCTCCGACTTTAACAAAATCAGGGTTGCTTTGCCCGAGATCTGTAAAGCTGAATTTTTCTGCATGAAATAATTCCTGCCATTGCCTTACCATACCAAGGAAGCTGTTGTTAATAATTATAAATTTTATGGGGAGTTTATGTGCAGCAGCGGTAACTAATTCCTGCATGTTCATTTGAAATCCACCATCTCCGCTGATTGAAACGATCGGTCTGTCTTTAATTGCAAATGCTGCGCCGATTGAAGCAGGAACTGAAAAACCCATCGTTCCTAATCCACCGCTGGTAATATTTGAGCGTGGATTGTTGAATTTATAATATTGTGCAGTCCACATCTGGTGCTGACCGACATCGGTAACAATAACTGCTTCGCCTTTTGTTTTTTCAGAAAGTTTCTCAATTACAAATTCAGTTCTCAGTCTTCCGTCATTTCCTTCATAGGTTAACGGGCATTCATCTTTCCATTTAGTAATAGATTCCCACCATTCTTCCACTTCCGGCGGCTTCTGAATTTCAGCAGCCAGTTCTGCCAGAACGTGTTTTACATCACCGACTATCGGAAGATCAACTACAATATTTTTATCTATGCTTGCCGGGTCAATATCTACGTGAATTTTGTATGCGGAGGTCGCAAAGCTTTCTGTGTTTCCGGTCACTCTATCATCAAACCTAGCACCGAGTGAAACTAATAGATCGCAGTTCTGCACAGCCTGGTTTGCCCAGTAAGTCCCGTGCATGCCAAGCATTCCAAGTGAATGTTCATCTGTTCCGGGGAAAGCACCGAGTCCCTGTAGGGTCATTGTAACAGGTAAATTATTTTCCTGAACAAGAAGAGCAAGTTCGCGTGAACCGCCTGACATTATAACTCCTCCGCCGACATAAAGCAAAGGCTTTTTAGAATTGCTGATCATCTCTGCAGCTTTTTTAATCTGGTTTGAATGACCACGGTAAACCGGGCGGTAGCCTCTTATATCAACATCGTTCGGGTAAACAAATTCGCATTCGGAGGCAATTACATCTTTCGGAAGATCAACTACAACCGGACCAGGTCTTCCTGTTGATGCAATGCGAAAAGCTTTTCTGATTGTTGATGCAAGCTCTTTAACATCGCGAACCAAAAAATTATGTTTGGTAATCGGTCTTGTTATGCCGATAATGTCTGCTTCCTGGAAAGCATCATTTCCAATTAAGTGTGAAGGAACCTGCCCTGTAAAAACCACGATTGGCACTGAATCCATATATGCATCGGCAATTCCTGTAACAGTATTTGTTGCGCCGGGTCCTGAAGTAACGAGAACCACTCCGACCTTTCCTGTTGCCTTTGCATATCCTTCTGCCATATGAGCTGCGCCTTGCTCGTGTCTAACAAGAATATGCTGAAGAAAATCTACGTCGTAAAGTTTTTCATAAATTTTTAATACAGCTCCTCCGGGGTAACCGAAGATAGTGTCAACACCTTCCCGCTTTAAACATTCGAAAAGGATATCAGCCCCGGACAACCTAACATTTTCAGATTTCATACAGGCTCCTTTGTATTTTTTTCAAGTTCGGATAATCTTAACACAGCACCTTTGCTTGCAGACGAAACCATTTTGGAATATCTCGATAGATAACCTCTCTTTATCTTTGGCTCAAACTCCGGCAGGTTTTCAAGTCTTTGATTTATTTCTTCCTGTGATAATTCAAGATTTATTGATCTGTTTGGAATATCTATTGAAATTATATCGCCTTCATTTATTGCAGCGATCGGACCTCTTGCTGCGGCTTCGGGAGAGATGTGGCCGATGCAGGCTCCTCTGGTTCCGCCGGAAAATCTTCCATCTGTTATGAGAGCAACTTTATTTCCAAGCCCCATTCCCATTATTGCGCTGGTTGGACTCAACATTTCCGGCATTCCCGGTCCGCCTGCCGGACCTTCATAACGAATTACAACTACATCACCGGGTTGAACTTCGCGATTTAAAATTCCGGCAAGAGCACTTTCCTGAGATTCATAAATTCTTGCAGGTCCTTTATGCACCATCATATCAGGATCAACGGCGCCGGTTTTAACTACTCCTCCTTCCGGTGCAAGGTTACCGAAAAGAACAACCAGTCCGCCGGTTTTCGAATAAGGATCTTCGCAGGAACGGATTACACTGCGGTCTTTTACTTTTACATCTTTAAAATTTTCGCTGATGGTTTTTCCGGTAACTGTTAAGCAAGCAGGATCAATAACACCTTCAAGCTTTGAAAGCTCATTTAATATTGCCTGGATTCCTCCGGCTCTGTCAACATCTTCCATGTGAACTGTTTTTGAAGCCGGACTTACTTTACAGATGTAAGGAACCTTTGAAGAAATTTCGTTCAGCTCTTCAAGATTAAAATCCAACCCGGCTTCAAGAGCAATTGCAAGTGAATGTAAAATTGTATTTGTGCTTCCTCCCATTGCCATATCAAGAGCGAAAGCATTTCTGAAAGATTGTTTTGTAAAAATATCGGACGGCTTAATGTTATGTTCTACGAGGTATAAAATCTGCTGTGCTGCCTGCTGTGCAAGTTCTTTTCTTTTCGGATCAACCGCAAGTATCGAACCGTTGCCCGGCAATGCTATTCCAAGCGCTTCCATCAAACAGTTCATTGAATTTGCTGTAAACATTCCCGAACACG
This sequence comes from Bacteroidota bacterium, assembly GCA_021815365.1. Classification (GTDB taxonomy): domain Bacteria; phylum Bacteroidota; class Ignavibacteria; order Ignavibacteriales; family Ignavibacteriaceae; genus JAKAGZ01. Next base: position 13,214 of record JAKAGZ010000020.1, on the reverse strand, counting down.
AGCCGCAGGTCGGGCAGCTTACGTTTTCAAGCTCCAGCAATTCTTCGGAAGACATCTCTCCATTTTGATATTTGCCAACTCCTTCGAAAACACTTATCAGGTCGCTCTTTTCTCCTTTCGAAGTTCGACCGGCTTTCATCGGCCCGCCTGAAATGAATATTGCCGGAATGTTTATTCTTGCTGCACCCATTAACATCCCGGGTACTATTTTGTCGCAGTTGGGAATACAAACAAGTCCATCCAGCCGGTGAGCTTCTGCAACCGTTTCAACTGAATCGGCAATCAGTTCTCTGCTGGGAAGTGAATAACGCATTCCGAGATGACCCATAGCAATTCCGTCGTCCACGCCGATTGTGTTGAATTCAAACGGAACTCCGCCTGCCTTGCGCACGGCTTCTTTAACTACTTTCCCGAACTCCTGCAGATGAACGTGACCGGGGATAAGATCAATGTAAGAATTGCAAATACCGATAAAAGGTTTTTTAAAGTCCTCGTCCGATTTTATAACACCGGTAGCTTTTAACAAGCTTCTGTGCGGTGCCTTATCAAACCCTTTTTTGATTAAATCTGATCTCACTGCTACCTCTGATTGATTTAAATACAAATCATCAGACAGACTTCAGGGTTTAGGTCAACCCCTATGCAGCTTTAATTTTTGGTTCTATTTGGTTTGCTTTTAGGGATTGACTTAATTATTAGCAAAGAATAATTAGCGATAGTATGCTAATAATAATCCCTAGAAGGGTAATATCTGATAGTAAATTATTAATGGAAATAGATGAACTAACCCGCCCGATGCCATGGGGTGAGGCAGCGTTAATACTTGTGGTAATATTTTTATGCGCGTTGTTCATTAAGATGGTGCACAACATAGCAAATTATTGTATTTATGTCAAGAGGAAATTATGGAAGCGGTTGATGGGCTGGTGGTTGATGGGCTGCATAGAATGATTTTATACTGTGCTTTTGCATCAAATAAGTCGGCGAATCTTCATATATTTACAGTCTTCGAAAAAAAAATTACATTAAAGGAAGGAGAAATTTTGAACCACAGATTTACTTTAATACCAGGAGATGGAATAGGCCCTGAAATTTCGGAAGCAGCGGTAAGGGTTATTACTGCATCAGGAGTGAAGATAGATTGGGAGGTTGTAGACGGCGGGATGACAGCACTTCACAAATATCACGACCCGCTTCCCCAGGAATTATTGGATTCAGTTGCAAGAAATAAAATAGCTTTGAAAGGTCCTTTGACTACACCTGTCGGAAAAGGTTTTAGAAGTGTTAATGTTGCCTTAAGAAAAGAATTTGATCTTTATTCTAATTTAAGACCCGCAAAAACTTTTCAAGGCGTTAAAACAGTTCATATCGATCATCTTGATATTGTAATTGTACGAGAAAATCTTGAAGAATTTTATTCAGGCATTGAACATTATATTGACAGTTCAAGATCAGCGGCTGAAACTATTGGCATTGTAACCAAACGCGGCTGTGAACGAATTGTAAAATTTGCTTTCGAATATGCGAAGAAACATAACAGGAAAAAAGTTACTGCAGTTCATAAAGCAAACATTATGAAATTTACAGGCGGAATATTTTTGAACACCGCCGAAGAAATTGCAGTGAATTATCCTGATATTAAATTCGAGGATAAGATTGTAGATAATATGGCGATGCAGATGGTGATGAACCCTCACCAGTTTGATGTAATTGTTACTACTAATCTGTTCGGAGATATTTTATCAGACCTTGCGTCGGGGCTGGTTGGAGGATTAGGTTTAGCACCGGGTGCAAATATCGGTGACGGCATCGCCGTTTTTGAAGCTGTTCATGGTTCTGCACCTGATATTGCCGGTCAAAATATTGCAAATCCTTCCGCAATAATTTTAGCTTCTGTAATGATGCTTGATCATGTCGGTGAGTCTAATGCCGCTGCAAGAATTGAACAGGCTGTTGCATCTGTTATTGCGAAAGGTAAAACTGTTACGAGAGATTTGAATCATCAGAACTTTGTCGGCACAAAAGAATTTGCAGATGCTGTTATTAATGAATTAGAGAAATGATTTGAAAAACAGAACACCTTTAACATTAATTTTTCTTACTGTATTTATAGATCTGCTCGGATTTGGAATATTAATTCCGATACTTCCGACGTTTGCAACAGTAGAGCTTCATTTAGATGAAACTTCCATTGGATTTATTGTTGCCGTTTATTCTTTGCTTCAGTTTATTTTTAATCCGATTTTCGGGAGACTTTCGGATAAATATGGAAGAAGACCACTGATTATTGTTAGTCTTTTCCTGAACGCAGTTGGTTACATTGTCTTTGCGTTTACACATTCATTCATTATGCTGACTGCTTCAAGAGTTATCGCAGGGATTGGCGGAAGCAGCATTGGAGTTGCACAGGCTTATATAGCAGATGTCACCACAAAGGAGAACCGTTCCAAAGGAATGGGAATAATAGGTGCTGCATTCGGACTGGGTTTTGTTTTCGGTCCTTTGATCGGCGGTTTTCTTTCGGGCTTTGGTTATGCCGTTACCGGATACGGAAGCGCATTTTTTTCATTCTCCGCTTGCTTGTTAACCCTATTCTTTCTGCCTGAATCTCACTTAAGAAAAGAAGAATTCAATAAGCCTGTCAGAGCCCGCTTTGCAGCGAGGCGAGTTGATTCCTTTCCGAATGGATCCCCTTGGGATGGGAAAAGGAAAATACTTGATATAAAAAGTTTAAGAGCAGTTTTTGATAATCCTGCATCTGCTTTGATGATAGCTCTGTTTTTTGTTCTTACTTTTTCGATGGCTAATATTTACGGAACGTTTTCTCTTCTTGGCTATAAGATTTATCATTTCAGCAATCTTCAGAACGGCTATATGTATGGAATACTCGGTCTCTTTTCCGCTATTGTTCAGGGCGGCTTGATCAATCGTCTTGAAAAATTTATCGGACAGAAAAAGCTGATCACTCTGGGTTCAATATTAATGATGGCAGGTCTTGCTTTGCTTCCCTATGGTGTAAATTTCTTTGGTTTAGTTTTAGTAGTTATTATACTTGCTTTTGGTACAGGAATATTACAGCCGACAATATTGAGTCTGCTATCTGTTGTAACTCCTGACAGCGAACAGGGCATAACACTGGGAGTGAACCAGTCATTGTCCTCTTTAGCAAGAGTCTTCGGTCCTTTCTGGGGCGGATTCTCGTTCGAGTTTCTTGGCTATCAATGGCCCTTTTTAACCGGTGCAGCTTTTACCGCCATAGTTGTGCTTGCAAGTATTTTTTATCTTCCCGGTAAGTTAAAGTTGCAATCTGAAAGCAGCAAAATTATTTCTGACAAAATTCTGTAAAAATTTGTATGTTAAAACTATAAATTAAAAACTTAGTAATGTTTAAAGCAGGAAAAATAGAAATAGAAAACGCAGTTCTTCTTGCACCGATGGAAGATGTGACGGACATTTCCTTCCGCCTGATCTGCCGTGAACTTGGTGCTGATATCGTTTATACTGAATTTGTGAACTCTGAAGGTTTGGTGCGTCAATCAGAAAGAACTCATAAGAAGTTAGAGATCATTGAAGAAGAACGACCGGTTGGAATTCAGATTTACGGAAGCGGTATTGAGTCAATGGTTGCTGCTGCAAAAATTGCTGAGGAAAAACAGCCGGACATAATAGATATTAATGCGGGCTGCTGGGTAAAAGGAGTTTTCGGGCAGGGAGCCGGAGCCGGGCTGTTAAAAGATCCGGTTTATTTGCAGAGGCTCGTCAAAGAAGTTGTTGATAATGTTTCTTTGCCTGTTACTGTTAAAACAAGACTTGGACTTGACACCAACAATATTAAAATTCTTGAGGTCGCTAAAAGACTTGAAGACGTTGGTGTGCAGGCTTTAACTGTGCATTGCAGAACAAGAGTGATGGGGCATAAAGGCGAAGCTGACTGGAGCTGGATACCTAAAATTAAAGAGACTGTAAAAATTCCTGTTGCTGTTAACGGCAGCATAATGTCATCTGAAGATGTAAAGCGTGCCTTCGATGAAAGTAATGCAGACGCTGTTATGATAGCGAGAGGTGCAATCGGCAATCCATGGATTTTTCTTGAAGCAAAAGAATTATTAAGGGATGGTTACATTTCAACTGTAGTTGATGAAGAACTAAAAATAAAAACCTGTTTGCGTCATCTCAGGCTGGCTATAGAAGTCAAAGGGAACAGACGTGCAATTTTAGAGCACAGGAAATTTTATGCTGGTTATCTGAGAGGGCTGCACAATGTTTCTGAAATCAAGAAAGCTTTGATGGTGCCAACAGAATATGACGAAGTGGAAGACATTTTACTAAATTATCTTGATTATCTCACTCAGCTCAAGGTTGCTGTCTGATTAATTTTATTCATTAAATTCGCATTGCAATTATTGAACAACGCAAAGCCCCATAAAATTGCACGTTTCATTTCAATTCTCCTTGTTCCGCCGTCATTTACAATTTTAGTTTTCACTTATTTCGTTGTTGTTTTAGAGCATACTGTTTTAAATAAAATTATCCTCATAGGAACAGCCCTTACATTCGGTTTTTCCTTTCACATTATTTTATTTTTTTATTTACGAAAGAAAGGATCGCTGGCAGATGTTGAGGCATCCATCAAAGAAGAAAGGAACGTTCCTTATCTCGCTGCAATATTCTTCTATGTTTGCGGGCTGGCTGTTTTAATACTTTTCAAGATAAATATTATTTCAATTGCATTCTGGTTCTGCTACATTTCAAACACACTGTTTATTTTTCTGATAAACAGGAAATGGAAGATAAGCGCACATGCTATGGGTGCAGGTGGTCCCCTGGCTGCTGTTACTTTTTATCTCGGTCCGACCGGTTTAATCTTTTCAATTATTTTAGCTGTTGTTGGGTGGGCAAGAGTGAGGCTGGGTCTTCACACAGTTCAGCAGGTTATTGCTGGAGCTGTGCTCGGATTTTTTTCGACATACTTACAAATGTTCCTCATAATTCATTATTTTACAGGGTAATTTGTAATCCGTTCTGTACAGGGCATTATCATGATAAAATATTTTAATAAAAATAAAACCGGACTTATTACATTGAACCGCCCTGAAAAGAGAAATGCACTTCATCCCGAAATGATTGCTCAGTTAAAAGAAAAATTTGATGAGCTAAGAAACGATGACTCAGTAAAAACAGTTATCATTACAGGAGAGGGAAGCAGCTTTTGTGCGGGCGCCGATCTTGAATATTTAAATCAGCTTCGCAAATTATCAATAACCGAAAATGAGAAGGATTCTCAAAACCTTGCGGAGTTATTTCTTCAGATTTACAAATTCCCGAAGCCGGTGATAGCTGCAGTAAATGGCCCTGCTGTAGCAGGAGGCTGCGGTCTGGCAAGCCTTTGTGATTTTATTGTTGCTGATAAGTTAAATGCAAAGTTCGGTTATTCTGAAGTTAAGATCGGATTTCTGCCTGCTATTGTTTCAATATTTCTGATTAAAAGAACAGGCGAAGGAATTGCAAAGCAGCTTTTATTATCCGGTGAAATTATCGAAAGCAAAAGAGCATTCGAAATCGGTTTTGTAAATTATCTTGCTGATGATGCTGTAAAAGAATCTTTCCGGCTTGCTGAAAAGCTGATGCAAAATTCATCATTCAGCATGAGCCTGACAAAGCAGATGATAAATTCAGTTTCAGATCTTAATATTGATGAGGCTGTGGATTATTGTATCAGGTTAAATGCGATCAGCCGTTCATCTGAAGATTTTAAGAAAGGATTAAATAATTTTCTGAACAGGAAATAAGGAGCTGTTATGTCTTCTTATCTGAAAAAATATATCAGGAACGTTAAAGACTTTCCGAAGAGAGGAATTATGTTCAGGGATATTACTACTATCTTAAAAGACTCTGCTGCTTTCAAAACAACCGCTGCAAGATTATTTGAACAGGCAGAAAATCTTGATGTGAATAAAGTTGTTGGCATTGAATCCCGCGGATTTATTTTTGGTTCGATACTCGCAGAGAGATTGGACGCAGGATTTATTCCTATCAGGAAACCCGGGAAACTTCCGGCGGAGACCGTTAGAGAAACTTACTCATTGGAATATGGCACTGATTCAATCGAGATCCACAAAGATGCGATAAAGCCGGGAGATAAAATTCTGCTGCACGATGATCTTCTCGCAACCGGAGGAACTGCAGCGGCTGCCTGTAAATTAATTGAAAGACTTGGCGGGAAAATCATACAGGTGTCATTTATTATTGAGCTGTCTTTTCTTAAGGGAAGGGAAAAGCTTAAGGGCTATAATGTTCACTCGCTTGTTAAATATGACAGCGAAGATTAATGTTTGTTTAATCCCCAACCTGACGGAGCAATTACAACTGTAAATTCTCCTTTTGTAATTTTGTTGTGCAGATTTTCAAGTATTTCCGCGGGTTTTCCTTTCCAGCTTTCTTCAAATTTTTTTGTCAGTTCTCTGCAAACCACCACAAATCTTTCAGGCATAAATTCATTTAACTCATTCAGCAGTTTTTCAATTCTGTAAGTAGATTCGTAAAGAACAATCGTCCTTTTTTCCTCAGATAAAGCTTTGAGCAATTTTTGTCTGCCTTTTTTTTGAGGCAGGAAGCCTTCAAATACAAATGAGTCAGTCGGCAAACCGCTGAATGTCAGTGCCGTAATTACTGCTGAAACGCCCGGCACAGGAACTACGTTGATTCCTTCAGAAATAGCTGCAGAAACAAGTCTTACACCCGGATCTGAAACACCTGGCGTACCTGCATCAGAAACCAGTGCGCACGTTTCACCCGAAATTATTCTGCTTATTATATACTTTGTCTTTGAACTTTCATTTACTGCATTTAGTGAGATCAGTTCAGACTTTATTTTGTAATGATTAAGGAGATTCGCAGTCACTCGTGTATCTTCACAGGCAATAAAATTGGCTTCCTTTAAAGTTTCTAATGCACGAAGAGTGATGTCTTTTAAATTTCCTATTGGCGTGCTGACAATGAATAGTGAACCGTTCATCTTTATTGCTTTTGATTATTGAAATAAAATTACTCAAAATCATCCATTTAAAAAAACAGCGGCTCCAACCTTGGAGCCGCTGTGCAAGTAGTTAATATCCGGCTTGCTGGTTCAACATATCAAAGCCGGATTTGTTTGTGATTAATTATTTGACGAGAGTAAACTTAAAACTTTCCTGATTATTTTCAAACCTTCGTCGAGGTCCTGCTTCTTAACATTCAACGCAGGTCTGAACCTGATAGTTTTTACTCCACAGCCAAGTATCAGCAGTTTTTCTTTCTCGCATAATTTTCTGAAATCATTTCTTTGCTGTGTATTCGGGAGATCAAAGGAACACATAAGCCCAAGCCCTCTTGCGTTTGAAATTAAATTCGGGAATTCAGTCTGAATATTTAGGAGGCTCTCTTTCAAATATTCTCCCTGCACTCGTGCATTTTCAACAAGACTTTCTTCTTTTATCACTTCGAGTATCCTTTTCGATCTTACCATATCAACAAGATTAGCGCCCCAGGTTGAATTTATTCTGCTTGGAATGTTGAAACAATTTTCAGTGACATCATCAATTCTGTCTGAGACCATTATTCCACACACCTGTGTCTTTTTCCCAAATGAAATTATATCAGGCTTTACGTAATGTTCATAAGCCCACAGCTTTCCGGTCAAACCTATGCCAGTCTGAACTTCATCAAACATTAATAGTATTTCATTTTCGTCTGCAATTTCTCTTAGCTTGATAAAAAACTCTTTCCTGAAAAAATTATCGCCGCCTTCGCCCTGTACAGGCTCAATTATCATAACGGCAATATCATCTTTGTTATTTTTTATTGCAGAATAAATTTCATCTATTGCTTTTGCTTCAAGATTTTTTATTTCATCGAGATGCTGTTCAACCGGGAAAGTAATTTTCGGATTTATGATTCTTGGCCAATTGAACTTCGGGAAATATTTTGTTTTGACCGGATCAGTATTCGTAAGAGACATAGTGTAGCCGCTTCTTCCGTGAAAAGCTTCCCTGAAATGAAGAACCTGTTGTCCCTTCTCTTCTTTGTATCCTTTCTGAAAATTCTTCTGAACTTTCCAGTCGAAAGCAACCTTCAAACCATTCTCAACCGCCAATGTCCCGCCTGAAATAAAGAACAGGTGCTTCATAAAATCCGGCTTTGCAATTTCTGCAAAGGTTGAAACAAACTCCGCCATAGCTCGGGAGTAAATATCAGAGTTCGAAGGTTTGACAACAGCGCTCTCCGATAATTTTTCTCTGAACTCAGGGCTGCTTAATTTCGGATGATTCATGCCCAATGGATTTGATGCAAAGAAAGTATAGAAGTCAATATATTCTTCGCCTGTTTTTTCATCTACGATTTTCGAACCCTGACTTTTTTTCAGATCGAGAACAAGACTAAAGCCATCTGCCAGCATATATTTTTTTAGTGTTGAGTGAACATTCTCTGCTGATATTTTATCTGTTGCAGTCATAATTTTCTCATCAGTAATATTAATATCTTTTTCCATAATGTTATCCTCCTTTAGAACCGGAATTTATTATTGAAAATTTTCTTCAGTACTGAAGATGTATTTTTAAATAATGCGGAATGTGAAGGAGGGATAATTAGAATACGTTTTCAAATGCGGAGCTTAAATAGCTTCGCAGATTTTTAAACCCCGTTTGCTTTGAAAAGATTATATAATTGATCATAAAAAATTTTCTTTTTGCAGTGATAATTTACCTAAATGGGTGTGGATTAGCAAATTGTATTTAGTTTTTGGCCGCGCAGATTTTTTACCGACTATCAGGTTTTAAGATTATAGACCTTCTTTGTCCGCCATTCTCCAATCATATCTTGATTATTTTATGTAATTTTGAGTAACCAAAAATTGAAAATTTAGTAAAGCAATTAAAGGCGTGTTATGGAATTTCTGAAAAAATTAGGTATTAAGAAACAAAACTACGGATCGTCAACCGGCTGCAGATGGAACAAAACTGTTTCCGAAGGAGAATTAAAAATTTACTCTCCTGCAACAGGTGAGTTCATTGCTTCAGTTTACCAGGCTTCTGAAAAAGATTATGAAAATGTAATCAGGCAGGCAGAAAAGGCTTTCCCTGTTTGGAGAGATATTCCTGCTCCGAAAAGAGGAGAGATTGTCAGGCAGATCGGTAACAGGCTGAGAGATTATAAACCATATCTGGGGAAATTGGTCTCTTTTGAAATGGGAAAATCTTTGCAGGAAGGTTTGGGCGAAGTTCAGGAAATGATAGACATCTGTGATTTTGCTGTCGGGCAGTCACGACAATTATATGGATTTACAATGCAGTCGGAAAGACCGAATCACAGAATGTATGATCAGTATCACCCGCTTGGAATTGTAGGAATAGTTTCTGCATTTAATTTCCCGGTTGCTGTCTGGTCCTGGAATGCAATGCTTGCTGCAGTCTGCGGCGATGTAAACTTATGGAAGCCTTCTTCAAAAGTTCCACTGTCTGCAATCGCAGTGCAAAATATTATTTCTGAAGTACTGAAAGGAAATGATCTGCCTGAAGGAATTTTTAATCTTGTGATCGGGCGAGGTTCAACTATCGGTGAAAAGCTGCTGAATGATAAAAGAGTCCCGCTTATCTCTCTTACCGGTTCAACAAAAGTCGGAAGACATGCAAATCAGATAATTGCCGGAAGATTTGGAAAAGCAATAATGGAATTGGGAGGCAACAACGGAATTATCTTAACTCCCGATGCTGATCTGAAAACAGCAATGCCGGCAATAGTATTCGGTGCTGTGGGAACCTGCGGGCAACGATGTACAACAACGAGAAGATTAATCATTCACGAATCAATTTACGATAAAGTGAAGGATTCCTTAATAAAAGCCTATAAAGGATTAAAGATAGGCAACCCGCTTGATGAGAAAAATCACGTTGGTCCGCTGATTGACAAGGATGCTGTTAAAATGTTTACTGCTGCACTTGAAAGAGTTCAAAAAGAAGGAGGTAAAATCCTGTACGGCGGGGAAGTGCTCAAAGGCAAAGGCTACGAAGCCGGTACCTATGTTAGACCCGCTATTGTCGAAGCAAAAAATGAATATAAAATAGTGCAGGAAGAAACCTTTGCGCCGATTCTCTACTTAATTAAATATAATGGTGATGTAAAGAACGCAATTAAAATCCATAATGATGTTGTACAGGGATTATCCTCTGCAATATTTACAACTAACATGAGAGAGATGGAAGAATTTCTTTCAGCAAGAGGTTCAGACTGCGGAATTGCAAATGTGAATATAGGTACAAGCGGTGCTGAAATAGGAGGAGCTTTTGGCGGTGAAAAAGAAACAGGCGGCGGGCGGGAGTCAGGCTCAGATGCTTGGAAGGCTTATATGAGAAGGCAGACGAATACAATTAATTTTGGAACTGATCTGCCTCTTGCTCAGGGAATTAAGTTTGAAATTTAATTTTCAACGTCTAACTATAAATTCAACAACGGATTGATTGAGGCGAATAATTTTTTCAAAGAGGATGGACATTATTGTAAGCCATAAATGTTCCTTTGTTCGTTATACCTACGTAGCTGGAATGATACCACCTGCCCTTGATTGTCTTTCCGTCAGTTGTTCCGAAGAGAATAGTATTATTATCTATCATATCAGGATTGAGATTAATACTCAGACCGTAGTTATCTATCGAGCCAGTGAGCTTTCCGCTATTTCCATTTCCCAAATCCCAGTTTCCTGTAATTTTTTTTGAAGTGCTCAAGTTAAGAGTCATAGTGCCTGAGACCGGATTGTTTCCAATGGAATCATAAAGTACGAGCCATCCATTAAAGAAAACACTTTGATTGTTATTTGGCGGAGAAGTTGGCTGGTTGCACGAGACTAAAACTGCTATGGTAAAAAGGATAATCATATTTCTCATGGTAACCTCACTGAGAATAATAGATATTTAATTCTCACGGCTTTCTCAAAATTAATTTTGTATTATTATAAAAATACAGCTTTGTCCAATTCTTAAACAACCCATTTATTGTCGCAGTATTTTCAGATACTCTACCCAGGGTCCGACTTCTGCTTTATATTGTTTAGCCATCACACGGGAGATTTGAGCAATATGATTAAGATCGTGTACAACCCACGTAGAAAGAAGCTGTGATAGGGTAACTTCTCCAAAAGCAGGATGAATACCTTTCTCTTCAAGATTTTTGTCTGTAATTTTTTTTGAAAGCAGTAGCCTGATATTCTTCTTACGCAATCTTTTAAATTCAGTTAAAAGCTGCTTCAATGACTTTCCTTGACTTTCTTTAAATTGGGCAAAACGATCAAACGGCACAAAAGTTTTGTCAGGTTTATCAGAAAGAATAATTTCAGTCCTTGGGATCCAGTCCGTCTTTTCTCCGTGAATAAGATGACCAATAATATCATAGACGCTCCAGGTATCTTCTCCTTCATTGTTTTTAGTCCAGTCAACTGAAATATTTCTCAGCATTGTATCGAGTACGTCTGGTGTCCGTTCAAGAATTTCTATTGATTTTTTTATTGTAAAATCCATTACCTGCTCTTTTGTGGGTTTGCAAAAATAATCGCAGAATATTTTGGCTATAGAGCCTGAAGAGTTTCCTTATTACTACGTAAGAGTTTGTTGACAACTGTTTGCGGGTCAGTTCTCTTACGTCTGGCAAATTCTTGGACAAATTGCGAAACATCTTCATCAAGGTAAACAGGAAGTCTTAAGTGAACGTTAGGTCGATAAAATTTTCCCCGTATACCTTTAGAAAAATCATATTCTCTTCTCATCATTCTCACCGTTTTGAATATTGTTTGATTTCTTTCTTTGTTGCTTTTCGAGCTGAGATAATTCGAATGCTCGAGTTTTGAGGAACAATCTCACGAAATGTATGAACTACAACAACAGTTATATCATTTCGATCTTTACCAATAGTAATCCATCTATCTTCTACCGAACTATGTTTAGTATCGTAAATGGATAGCATAAAGGGATCAAGAAAAATCTCAGCGGCCTGCTCGAAAGAGACTTTGTGTTTCCCGAGATTTTCTTTGGCTTTCTTCGGATCCCACTCAAAGTTGTATTGCACACTTTATCCTTACCTTTCACGGAAAAACTACGAATCTTACTGATAAGAAGCAAAAACAATTTCTGCTAAGAGTTTGTGGGTGGTAGGGTGGCTTTGGTTATTTATTTGTTATGCCTTCCAATGCCGGAGGGTGAATTGAGAGACTTTGCAAAGGTGGCTTTGGTTATTTATTTGTTATGCCTTCCAATACTTTCTGTAATTTCTTTCTCAACCGCTTTTCCCAACTACAATTCAAACTCGAAGCTCAGACCTTTAACAAGCCGCGGAAACCCCTGGCGGCATAGTAAGATTCCGCACCGTTGTGATAAACGAAAACATGGTTGTAGCGACGATCACAAAATATGGCGCCGCCGAGTTTTCTAATTTCGGCAGGAGTTTTCACCCAGCTTGATGTTTTCAAATCGAACCCGGCAGGATTTCCAAGTTTCTGCAGCTCCCGGTACTGTTCTTCCGTTAAAAGTTCAATGCCCATTGCAGCAGCCATATCAACAGCGTTATTTTTTGGCTTATGCTCTTTTCTTGATTCCTGAGCTTCACGGTCGTAGCAAAAACTTCTGCGCCCCGAAGGACTTTCCGCTGAACAATCATAAAAAATATATTCACCTGTTTTTATATCATAACCTGCAACATCCGGTTCACCGCCGGTTCTTTCCATTTCATTGAGTGACCATAATTTTTCAATATTTGATTCCATCCCGCACAAGCGGGATTGTACTTTTGCCCATTCAAGACCTTTATGGCGATTCATGTTTTTCTCAAACCGTGTTTTCAATACTCTGAGAAGTTTTTCACTTTGTTCTGGTGACAACTCCTGCCTCGCCGGCTGGCTAATCTTTTTATTACTCTTAGTGTTGCTCATACTTTTATATTATCTATAAGTTATAATGTTGTAGCCTATTGTTGGGTAATTAGGAGCTGAATATTTCGTATCAAGCATAGAGTAAGCGCCCTTTTGGTTTCGGAATATCCCGCCCTTGGTCCTGAGCTGTTTCAATCCATTCTTGAATTATAACTTCAACGTTTTTTAATGCATCCAAATACGTTGCACCATCAGCGGCACAACCTGGAAGTTCAGGAACCTCAGCGATGTAAGTTTGATCCTCTTCGTTCCAATATATAATTAC